>NZ_QGTF01000013.1:99683-177700 GCF_003182025.1 Nocardiopsis sp. L17-MgMaSL7
GGGGGGGGGGGGGGGGGCGGGGGGGGGGGGGGGGGGGGGGGGGGGGGGGGGGGGGGGGGGGGGGGGGGGGGGGGGGGAGGGGGGGGGGGGGGGGTGGGGGGGGGGGGGGGGGGGTGATGAATCCGTAGAGGGCGGGGGTGTGGCGCCAGAGGATGAGGGCGTAGAGGGTTTGGTAGAGGGCGTGGGCGTAGAGGGTGTAGCTGAGGAGGGCGAGGAGGGTGAGGAGGGGGGCTGAGGCGAGCCAGAGGATGTCGCGCCAGGTGGCGGGGTCGGTGAGGATGACGCGGACGCGGGCGTGGACTCCGGTGGGGGGCATGGGGCGGTAGGTGGCGGGGACGGGTTGGTGGGGGTTGAGGTGGGTGAGGGTGGTGCGTTGTGCGTTGGCGATGGTGCGCAGGGTGGTGGCGGTGAGGATGGTGAAGGGGAGGCCGATCCAGATGAGGGTGAGGAGGGAGGAGGCGAGGACGAGTGGGGTGAGGAGGAAGGCGGCGGTGTTGTGGGAGACGAGGAGGAGTGTGTAGGCCAGGTGGGTGAGGGGCCCGGTTCTGGGGCTGGTGGTGGCCATGGTGGTGTCTCCGGTGGTGGGTGGTGGGCGCCTTCCGTTTCTATTCTGGGGGGTGGGTGTGGGTGGTCGCGGGGGTGGTGGCTCCCCTGTTGGGAGTGGGTGAGGCCCGGGTTCGTGTGAACCCGGGCCTTGGTGGTGGGTGGGGTGGTTTTGGGTGTGTTCGTGTGTGGTGGCGTGTTGTGGGTGTGGTTTAGGGCCAGCGCATGTCGGTGGCGGGGCCGAGGTGGGTGATGCGGGTGTTGGCGTGGGTGTCGAGGGCTTGTTTGAGTTGGGTCCAGGCCTGTTGGGGGGTGTTGTCGGTGTTGTTGCAGGTGCGCTGTTCGCAGGCGGTGTTCTGGGACATGGCGGCGGCGAAGCGGAGGGGGTCGCCGGTGTTGGTGTGGCCCCAGTTGCTGATGTTGGCCCACTGGCGGGCTTGGATGCCGTCGGTGCGGTAGATCTGGGGGATGGTGGCGACGGTGGGTTGGTTGCCGCCTGAGGCGAGGTGGACGTCCTTGAGGGTCCAGCCGTTGCTGCATGAGCCGTTGCCGGTGGAGGGGCAGCCGTCGGCTGAGTTGGCGGCGTAGAGGGGGGTTGTGGTGGCGTCGGTGTAGGCCTTGATCCAGTCGCGGGCCCAGGCGGGGGTGGACCAGGAGGGTTCGGCGTCGATGGCGGCGGTGAGGGTGACCTGGGGTGTGGTGGCTTTGCGGGCGTTGTCGACGAGGGTGGCCCACTGGCGTCCGGCGGTGGTGCCGTTGATGCCGCCGTCGTCCTTGTTGTTGATGCCCAGGGCGAGGTGGGTGGGGGTGTTGGTGGTGTCGCACTCGGCGTAGCCGCGGGCCCAGTGGTGGGCGTATTCGATGGCTTTGTCGGTGTGGGTGCGGGGTGTGGTGGTGCCTGCGCTGGTGCCGGGTTCGCGGAGTTGGTTGTTCTTCTCCTGGGTGCCGAAGAAGAGGACGCGGACGCCGGGGGTTTTGGTCTTGGCCTGGGTGCAGCCGGACTGGTGGGCGTGGTGGGTGGTGGCGTTGGTGAGGGGGACGTACTGGCTGGTGGTGTGGCCGGGGTAGGTGGTGGCCTGGCCTGGGTGTTCGGCCGCGTGTGCGGGGGTGGGCGCGTGGAGGGCGGCCGCGGTGAGGGCGAGGGCGGCGAGGAGCCGTGGTGTGGTGTGTTTCATGCCTTGCATTATGTGCTAATGGTGATGGTGTGCGCACGCAGAGTGACATCCATGGCGTTTATGGGCATTAGGGACATAGGGCGTGTGCGTAGATCTTCGGTGTGGTGGGTGCGAGGGGCTGACCCGCTGGTCCACGGGTGGGCGGCTATGGGGTTTGGGTGGTGTTTTGTGGTGGATGTGGGTGGGGATTCGGTTGATTTTCGGCGCAACTCGCCGACCACGATTTCCCGTGTCTTGCCACGACCTGTGATGATCGTGGGTGTGTGGCGTGAACTGATCCTGGAGATGTATCCCGAGGCCGATCTGAGCGATCCGGCCGACGAGGTGACCCTGGCCGAGGTCGAGAAGCACCTGATGCTGCCCCTGCCGTTCGAGTTGGCCTCCCTGCTGAGGGAGACCGACGGGGTGACCAACGAGTACGGGGACGCGGTGGTGTGGAGTGCCCGCCGACTGGTGGAGGACAACCTGGCCATGCGCCAGGAACCGGACTACCTGGAGTTGTACGCCCCCTTCGACGAGATGATCTTCTTCGGCGACTCCGACATGGGCCCCCAGTTCGCCTACGTGCACACGGACTACGGTCCGGGCATCGTCGTGTGGGATCATGAGAGCGACCGCAGGCGGCTGGTGGTGGTGTCCTTGCGCGACTACCTGGCGCGGTGCTTCATTCAGGGCAACGCGTGGTTCCGTTAGGGGTCGGCGCCCAGGGGCATCGCGCACCGGCGTGACCTGTCGGTTCGTGCTATTTTTCGTGGTTGGCGGTGTTGTGGCCGCCCATCCCCTTGAGCCCGCCTTGAGAGAAGGACCATGTCGGAGCAGTCCATGCCCGTGCCCGTAACCGTTGTCCAGGGCCGGGAGGTGTCGGACTATCCCGATCTGGCCCCCGAGGCTGCCCGGGGCCGTGTCCTGAGGATCACGGTCACCGGTGAGGAGGTCCTGCACCGGCCCAACGCCGACGTCCCCGCCTCCATGTTGGGCGGTGCCGAGCTGGCTCGGCTGATCGACGACATGTTCGTCACGATGTACGCCGCCGAGGGCGTGGGGTTGGCGGGGAACCAGGTGGGGGTGGACCTGCGCCTGTTCGTCTACGACTGCCACGACGACGACGGGGTGCGGCACGTGGGGCACGTGGTCAACCCGGTCCTGGACGAGCGCGACCTCGACGACGCCGTGGTGGTGGAGAGCGAGGGGTGCCTGTCGGTGCCCGGGCCGCACGCGGACCTGGGGCGGGCCGAGCACGCCACGGTGCGCGGGCTGGACAGGGACGGCGGTGAGGTGGTGCTCAGTGGCAGCGGCTACTTCGCGCGGTGCCTTCAGCACGAGACCGACCACACCTACGGCAAGCTCTACGTCGACCGGCTCTCCGCGCGTGAGCGCAAGCGGGTGCTGAAGAAGATGAACGAGATGGCCGACAACGTGTTCGCCCGCCGGGAGGAGCGCGCCCGGGAGCTGGAGGGCGAACTGGCGGAGTAGAGCCTTCCTGAGCCTCGTGTGGGGGCGTACCGGGTGTGTCCCGGTGCGCCCCCATCGGCGTGTTCGGGGGGCGGGGGTCCACGGGTGGCCGGTCCTGTGTGGGGTCGGGGGCGCCTTTGATCAGGGTGGTCGTCCGCAATGGTTGGTTTGTGGGCTCCATTGGTGCTGATTGGCCCTGTAAGTGGCTCTTGTCATGGGGGTTGTGGCCTTTTCGTGACCGGCGAGGGCGGTAGATTGCCCCGCATGCACAACGGGGACGAGGTCGACCAGGAGTCGACGGAACGCGTGGTCATCTACACCGACGGGGCGTGCAGCGGCAACCCCGGCCCGGGGGGCTGGGGTGTGTGGCTGCGCTACGGAGCACACGAACGCGAGCTCTTCGGCAGCGAGGCGCAGACCACCAACAACCGCATGGAGCTCATGGCGGCGATCCAGGCACTGGAGAGCCTCAAGCGTGACGTGCCGGTGCTGCTGCACACCGACTCCTCCTACGTCAGCAACGGCATCACCTCGTGGGTGCACGGGTGGAAGAAGCGCGGTTGGAAGACGGCCGACAAGAAGCCGGTGAAGAACGTGGACCTGTGGCAGCGCCTGGACGAGGTGGCCTCGCGCTACGAGGTGGAGTGGAAGTGGGTGCGCGGGCACAGCGGCGACGAGGGAAACGAACGCGCCGACGAGCTGGCCCGGCGCGGGCGTGACGAGGCCGCTGGTCTGTAGCGGGTGTGTGTGGCGGCGGTGCCCCTGGGGTGCCGCCGCTTCGTCGTGTGTGGGGTGGGGCGCCGCTCCTGCGCGTGACCGGGGGCTCCGTGGAGGGGAGTTGGGCGGGCCCGTTGGTGGGTGTCGCGGAGTGCGACGTCGTGTCCCGGTCGGTGCTGGGGTGCTCTAGTCCTCGTCCTTGAAGGAGTCGACCATGAGGCGGCGGGGGCCGGGGCCGGTGGAGGCGAGTTCGTCGTCGGGGTTGGAGAGCACGCAGGTGTCCAGGGACAGGCAGCCGCAGCCGATGCATCCGGTGAGGTCGTCGCGCAGGCGGATGAGCTGGGTGATGCGTGCGTCGAGTTCGTCGCGCCACTGTGCGGAGACCGCGGCCCAGTCGGAGCGGGTGGGGGTGCGGTTCTCGGGGAGTTGGTCCAGGGCGTCGCGGATGCGTGCCAGGGGGATGCCCACGCGTTGGGAGATGCGGATGAAGGAGACGCGGCGGAGGGTGTCGCGGCGGTAGCGGCGTTGGTTGCCGGTGGTGCGGCGGCTGTGGATGAGGCCCTGGCGTTCGTAGAAGTGCAGGGCGGAGACGGCGACTCCGGCGCGTTCGGCTACCTGGCCGACGGTGAGTTCCTTGGTGATGGGTGGCACGGGGTCAGTTTAGGTGGGGGTGCTCTGGAGTGCGTACAGGCGTGCGTAGGTGCTGCCGCGGAGGAGGAGTTGGTGGTGGGTGCCGGTTTCTGTGGTGTGTCCGGGGTGGAGGAGGTGGATGCGGTCGGCGGTGCGGGCGAGGGAGGGGTGGGTGGTGAGGGGGAGGTGGGCGGTGGTGGGTGTGGGGCGGGGGGTGGGGGTGGTGGGTTGGTTGATGAGGAGGAGGCGGGCGCCGGTGTGGTGGGCGTAGAGGGTGCGGGCGTGGTGGATGTGGGTGGTGAGGGTGGGGTCGAGGTCGGCGGTGGGGGTGTTGAGGTGGCGGGGGTCGAGGTGGGTGGTGGTGAGGGCGTGGGTGAGGTGGGGGTCGTGGGGGTTGGGGGGGGTGTGGCCGGTGATGGTTTGGGCGAGGGTGGCGTTGGGGTGGGTGGTGTGTAGGGGTGTGTGGGTGGTGATGTGGCCGGTGGTGGGGGTGGTGTGGTGATGGAGGAGGTGGGTGAGGGCGCGGGTGGCGGTGGGGGTGAGTCCGATGAGGGCGATGTGTTGGCCGGGGGTGATGGTGAGGTCGAGGTGGTGGAGGAGGGGGTGGGGTTCGGTGGGGTGGGTGAGGGACACGTCGTGGAGGGTGAGCAGGGGTGTTGCGGTGGGGGTGTGGTGGGTGGTGTGCCGTAGGTGGTGGCGGGTGGGGAGCCTCACGGGTGTCCGTTCCTGTGGGTGGGTGTCTCCTGCCTGGGATCGTCCCGGGCGTGTGAGAGTTCTCGTTATGTGTTCGTGTCCTTGGTCTCGTTGTTCAGCGTAGGGGCGGGTGGGTGAGGGGGACATCAGCTTGGTGGGGTTTTGTGGGACTTGGGGCGTCCTTCGGTTGGTGTGGTGGGGTGTGTGGTCGTGTGACGGGGTCTCCGGGAGGGTGGGGGACCGTGGGGAGGGGGCGGTCCACGGGGGTCCGCACCGGAGGCGGTAGGTTGCCGCGCACCTGGTGTCTTCGTGGAGGAGGGTGCGACGGTGAGTGCTGACACGGCGGCCGAGCGCGAGCGCGCACGGGTCGCCGACCGGTACCGGTGGATGGCGACCAGCTACGCGCGTGGGGGTTCGCCCGACTACGAGCGCATCGCCCTGGGGGTGGCCGGGGACGCGCGGACGCAGGACCTGGTGCTGACCCTGCCGGAGGGGAACAAACGCCAACCCAACCTGCTGCTGGGGGCGGTGCGCTACCTGGGTGGGCCGACCGGGACCTGGGAGGGGTTCCGGGACTGGGTGGCCGAACACTGGGACCGGGTGCGCGGCGTGGTGATGGCGCGCATGACCCAGACCAACGAGGTGCGCCGGTGCGCGACGCTGTTGCCGGTCCTGGCGCGGCTGGAGGGTCCGCTGGCACTGGTGGAGGTGGGGGCCTCGGCGGGGTTGTGTCTGTACCCGGACCGGTACCGGTACTCCTACGACGGGGGTACGCCCCTGGGCCCGGGGGAGAGTCCGGTCCTGCTCGAGTGCCGCACCAGTGGTGGCGTGCCCCTGCCCAGGCGGGTGCCGGACGTGGTGTGGCGGGCGGGGCTGGACCTGAACCCGTTGGACGCCGGTGACGAGGGCGACGTGCGCTGGCTGGAGTCGCTGGTCTGGCCCGGGGAGCACCGGCGCGAGCGGGTGGAGCGGTTGCGTGCGGCGGCGTCGGTGGTGGCGGCCGATCCGCCGGTGATGGTGGCGGGGGACCTGGTGGAGGCCCTGCCGGAGCTGGTGGCGCGGGCGCCCGAGGGGGCGACGTTGGTGGTGTTGCACAGTGCGGTGGCGGCCTACCTGTCCGAGGGTGGGCGCGCGGATCTGGAGCGGCTGATGGGCGGGTTGGCGGGGCACTGGGTGTCCAACGAGGGGTGGCGGGTCTTCCCGGAGTGGGAGGGGGCGCGGCCGCCGGTGGGGAACGACTTCACGTTGGCGGTGGATGGTCGGGTGGTGGCCTACACGGGGGAGCACGGTCAGTCGTTGGCCTGGCGGTGATCGGTCGAACGTCGAAGGGGCCTCGCGTGTGCGCGAGGCCCCTTCGACGTTGTGTGGGTCAGAAGGTGTAGGCGTCGACTTCGGCGAGCAGGGCCTGGCGGCGTTCCTCGGGCAGGAAGGAGGCGGTGAAGGAGTTGCGGGCCAGGGTGCGCAGGTGGTCGTGGTCCAGGCCCAGGTGTTCTTGGAGGCCGAGGTAGTTGTCGTGGACGTAGCCGCCGAAGTAGGAGGGGTCGTCGGAGTTGACGGTGACGAGCAGGCCGGCGTCCATGAGGGCGGGCAGGGGGTGGTCGGCGAGGGTGTCGACGGCGCGCAGGCGCACGTTGGAGAAGGGGCAGACGGTGAGGGGGGTCTGGGTGGTGGCCAGGTGGGTGACCAGGTCGGGGTCGTCCAGGCAGCGGATGCCGTGGTCGATGCGTTCGGCGCCCAGGAGGTTGAGGGCCTGCCAGATGTAGTCGGCGGGGCCTTCCTCTCCGGCGTGGGCGACGCGGCGCAGTCCGAGGTCGGCGGCGGCTTGGAAGACGTCGGTGAACTTCTCGGGTGGGTTGCCGATCTCGGCGGAGTCCAGGCCGACGGCGCTGATGTGGTGCAGGTGGGGGCGGGCGGCGTTGAGGGTGTCCATGGCTTCGCTGGCGGGGCGGTCGCGTAGGAAGCACAGGATGAGGCTGGTGGAGATGTTGTGGCGTTCGAGGCTGGTGTCCAGGGCGGCGGCCAGGCCGTTGATGACGGTGTCCAGGGGGATGCCGCGGTTGGTGTGGGCCTGGGGGTCGAAGAAGATCTCGGCGTGGCGGACGCCCTGGGTGGCGGCGCGGGTGAGGTAGGCCTCGGCGAGGTCGCGGAAGTCGGCTTCGGTGCGCAGGACGTCCATGAGTGCGTAGTAGAGGTTCAGGAAGGACTGGAGGTCGGTGAAGGAGTAGGCGTCGCGCAGTGCCTGGATGTCGGTGTGGGGCAGGGTGATGCCGTTGCGGTCGGCGAGGTGGAAGGCGAGTTCGGGCTCCAGGGTGCCTTCGATGTGGAGGTGGAGTTCGGCTTTGGGGATGGCCATGGCAGCCGGGGGCCCTTTCTTCGGGGTGGTGTGGGTTGTTGGCCATTGTGGCTGATGGCGGGGGGTGGGTTGGTCTGTGGTGGGTGGGCGGCGGGGGCGGTGTGGGCCACATCTGGTCAGGTGCGGGGGTGGTGGGTGCGGTGCGGGTGGGGCAGGGTTCGGGGGTGGGTGTTGGCTGACGTGAGGAGTGGGTGCGTGGTGGACGTCGCGGAGCTGCGGGCGCAGACGCCGGGGGGTGCGGGGTTGGTGTTCCTGGACAACGCGGGGTCGGCGTTGGTGCCGTCCCCGGTGCACGAGGCGGTGGTGGCTCATCTGGAGTTGGAGGCTCGGGTGGGCGGGTACGAGGCGCGGGATGTGGCCGGTGAGTCGGTGGAGGGTTCCACGCGGGAGGTGGCGGCGTTGATCGGGGCGTCGCCGGAGGAGGTGGTGTTCTTCGAGGGGGCGTCGCAGGCGTGGTCGATGGCGGTGGGGGCGGTGGTGTTGGAGCCGGGGCAGCGGGTGCTGACCACGACCAGTGAGTACTCCGGTAACGGGGTGGGGTTGTTGCGGTTGGCGGCGTTGCGTGGGGTGCGGGTGGAGGTGGTGCCCGATGACGCCGACGGGGTGGTGGATGTGGCGGTGTTGGAGGAGGAGTTGGGGCGCGGGGATGTGGGGTTGGTGGCGATCAACCACATGCCCACGCACAGCGGGTTGGTGAATCCGGCTGAGGTGGTGGGGGCGTTGTGCGGGCGGTTCGGGGTGACCTATCTGTTGGACGCCTGCCAGTCGGTGGGGCAGTGGGAGGTGGACGTGGAGCGGATCGGGTGTGACCTGCTCTCGGGGACCGGCCGTAAGTTCCTGCGGGCGCCTCGGGGGACGGGGTTCTTGTACGTGCGTGCGGGGACGCGGCTGGGGGAGCCGTTGGCGGTGAACCACGTCGGTGGGCGGTGGAGTGGTCCGGAGGAGTACCGGGTGTTGCCCGGCGCGGCGGGGTTCGAGGTGTTCGAACACGCGGTGGCGGCGCAGGTCGGGTTGGGGGTGGCCGCCTCCTACGCGCGGCGGGTGGGGATGGGGTGGGCGCGGGAGCGCATCGGTGGGTTGGCGGGGTGGTTGCGGTCGGCGTTGGTGGGGGTGCCGGGGGTGGTGGTGCATGACCGGGGGCGGGAGTTGTCGGGGATCGTGACGTTCTCGGTGGCCGGGCGTGAGGCCGAGTGGGTGGTGGGGGCGTTGCGGGGGCGGGGGGTGCGCGCGAATGTGGCGCGGCCCTTTGATCAGCGGTGGTCTCCGGGCCCGGGGCACGCGGTGGTGCGGGCGTCGGTGCACTACTACAACTCGGAGGAGGAGTTGGAGCGCACGGTGGGGTTGGTGCGGGAGTTGGCGTAGGGCCTGAGAGGGGGGGGACCGGTGGGGGCCGGTCCCCCCTTTGTTTCCTGTGGGTCAGTCCAGGTGGGCGTAGCGGTCGGTGGCGGCGACCACGGCCGCGCCGATGCCCAGTGTGCCCGAGGTGTGGGCGGCGTCGTCGACGATGACGAGTTCGGCGGCGGGCCAGCGTTGGGCGAGGTCGTGGGCGGTGTCGGCGGGGCCGCTGATGTCGAGGCGGCCGTTGATGAGGGTGGCGGGGATGTGGGTGACGCGGTCGAGGTCGTCCATGAGTTGGTTGGGGGCGAGGAAGCAGTCGTTGGCCCAGTAGTGGGTGACGGCGCGGGCGAAGGTGAGCCGGAAGGCGGGGTCGGCGTAGCGGGGGTTGGGGGTGAATCCGGGGACGGTGGCCACGTGGGTGTCCTCCCATGCGCACCAGGCCTGAGCGGCGTCGTGGCGGACCTGGGGGTCGGGGTCGGCGAGGAGGTGGGCGTAGGCGGCGGGCAGGGCGCGGGGGTCGGCGTCGGGTCCGGCGGCGGCGCGGAAGCGTTCCCATTGTTCGGGGAAGACGCGGCGCATGTCGTGGGTGATCCAGGTGATCTCTGCGCGGGTGCCGGTGGTGACGGCGAACAGGGTGAGGGAGATGACGTGGTCGGGGTGGGCTTGGGCGTAGGCCAGGCCGAGGCAGGAGCCCCAGGAGGCGCCCAGGACGTGCCAGCGGGTGATGCCGAGGTGGGTGCGTAGGGCGTCGAAGTCGTCGATGAGGTGGGGGGTGGTGTTGGTGGTGAGGTCGGCGGTGGGGTGGGCGATGTCGGGGGTGCTGTGGCCGGTGCCGCGTTGGTCGAGCAGGATCATGCGGTAGTGGTCGGGGTTGGTGAGGGCGGACCAGTGGGGGTGGGAGCCGGAGCCGGGGCCGCCGTGGACGGCGAGGAGGGGTGTGCCGTGGGGGTTGCCGCATTCCTGCCAGAAGAGGCGGTGGCCGTCGGGTCGGGTGAGGTGGCCGCTGGTGTGGGGGGTGGTGGCGGTGTACATGGGGGGTCTCTTTCGTGTGGGTTGGTGTGGGCGGTGGTGGTGGGGCTGGGAGGGTGGGGGGAGTTGTTCGAGCGTGGAGGGGGTCCTGTGGTGGGAGAGCCAGGTGTGCGTGGGGTGGAGGGGGAGTCCGTGCTGGAGGAGACGGATCCGTTCCTGGTGTTCTGGGGTGAGCGGCGTCTGTGCACGTTGGCGTCGCCGCGTCCGGACGGGAGTCTGCACCAGGTGCCGGTGGGGGTGACCTATGACCCGGAGCGGCACGTGGCGCGGGTGATCTCCGCGGGGTCGAGTTTCAAGGTGCGCAACCTTGAGGCGAGGCCGGGGGCGCGGGTGTCGGTGTGTCAGGTGGAGGGGCGCCTGTGGTCGACGTTGGAGGGTGAGGCGTGGGTGAGTCGTGATCCGGAGGCGGTGGCTGAGGCGGTGCGCCGGTACGCGTTGCGGTATCGGGAGCCGCGTGAGAATCCGGATCGGGCGGTGATCGAGATCGTGGTGACGCGGGTGATGGGGAACGTGCGGCCCGAGCGTTCGGGGATCGTTCCCTGAGGGTGGGCGTGGGGGCTGGTGTGCTGGGTGGGCGCGCCGGCCCCCCTTTTTTTGTGTGTGGGGGTCAGGTGGTGAGGGTCTTGGCGGCGAGGTCGGCGTCGGCTTCGGTGTTGTACAGGTGGAAGGCCAGGCGGGTGTGGCCGTCGCGTTCGGTGGCCATGATGCCGGCTTGGCGCAGGGTGGTCAGGGCGTCGGGGTGGTTGACGGTGGTGATGGCGGAGTGGGCGGGGGGTTGGTCGAGGTGGGCGCGGAAGCGGTCGGCGAGGCGGGTGTTGTGGGTGTGGATGTGGTTGGTGCCGTGGTGGAGGAGGGTGTCCAGGGCGGGTACGGCGGCGACGGCGGCGAGCCAGTTGGGGGAGAGGTCGAAGGCGCGGGCGGTGGGGTCGGGGGTGAAGTGGTCGCGGTAGAAGGCGGTGGTGGGGTCGGCGTCGGCGAGGGGTCCGGCGTTGGTGGGGCGTAGTCGGGTGCGTAGGTGGGGGGAGAGGTAGGCCATGGCCAGGCCTCGGGGTGCCATGAGCCATTTGTAGGCGGAGCAGACGAGGGCGTCGAAGCGGGTGGCGTCGAGGGGGAGCCAGCCTGCTGCTTGGGTGGCGTCGGCCAGGACGAGGGTGTGGTGGGTGCGGGCGGCGGTGAGGATGTCGTCGGTGGGGGCGAGGGCGCCGTTGGAGGATTGGACGGGGCTGTAGGCCACGAGGTGTGTGGTGGGGGTGATGTGGTCGGCCAGGGCGTGCAGGGGTGCGGTGTGCACGGTGATGCCTCGGTCGGCCTGGGCGTGGAAGGGGAAGGTGGTGGAGGTGAATTCGCCTTCGGGGAGGAGGATGTGGGCGCCGTCGGGGAGGGAGGCGGCGATGGTGCCGACGAGTTGGGCGGTGCTGGCGCCCAGGGTGATGTCGTCGGTGGGGGCGTTGAGGAGTTGGGCGAAGCGGGTGCGGGTGGTTTCGGTGGCCTGGTTCCAGTGGTGGGGGTTGGCGGTGGCGGTGTGCCAGGCGTGGGTGGCGTGGGTGAGGGCCTGGTGTGCGGTGGTGGGTGGGATGCCGTACTGGGCGGTGTTGAGCCAGACGGTGTCGGTGTTCCACAGGCTGTCCATGGGTGGGGAGCCTAGGGCATGGTGGGTGGGGTTGCGTGGTGGGGGCGGTTTCCACCTGGTGTTTTGCTGTTCTGGCAAGGTTTGTTGTCGGGTGGTGGGGTGGGGGTGAGTATGGGGGCACGAACTCAGGGAGGTCTGTGATGAACGCACCCGTGCGCGATGTGGATGTCGTGGTGGTCGGTGGTGGTGTGGCTGGTTTGGCGGGCGCTTTGGTGCTGGCTCGGGCGCGCCGGTCGGTGTTGGTGGTGGACGAGGGGCGTCCGCGTAACGCCCCTGCTGAGGGGGTGCACGGACTGCTGGGGTCGGAGGGGGTCGCCCCGGGGGAGCTGTTGGAGCGCGGCCGCGCGGAGGTGGCTTCCTACGGGGGTGTGGTCGCCTCGGGGCGGGTGGTGTCGGTGGAGCGGGCCGGGTCGGGGTTTCGGGTCGGGTGTGAGGACGGTTCGGTGGTTGTGGCCCGGCGGTTGCTGGTGACCACGGGGTTGGTGGACGAGCTGCCCGACATCGCGGGGTTGGCCGAGCACTGGGGTTCGGGGGTGCTGCACTGCCCGTACTGCCACGGGTGGGAGGTGCGTGATGAGCCGGTGGCGGTGGTGGCCGACGGTCCGGTGGCGGTGCACGCGGGACTGTTGTGGCGGCAGTGGACCGATCGGGTGACGGTGTTCGCCGACCCTGACCGGGACATGGGCCCGCAGGGGCGGGAGAAGCTGCTGGCACGCGGGGTGACCGTGGTCGACACCCCGGTCCGGGCGGTGGAGTCCGACGACCGGGGGGTGAGCGGGGTGCGCACTCGCGACGGCGCGGTGGTCGCGGTGCGTGCGGTGGTGGTGCCCACGTTCATGCGTGCGCGTGCGGGGCTGCTGACCGATCTGGGGGTGGCGGTGAGCGAGCAGCGGATGGGTGAGCACGTCATGGGCACCCACGTGGAGGTGGACGCGATGGGTGCGACCTCGGTGCCGGGGGTGTGGGCGGCGGGCAACGTCACCTCGCTGAGTGAGCAGGTGATCGGGTCGGCCGCGGCGGGTAACCGGGCGGGGGCGGCGATCAACGCCGACCTGGTCATGGCCGAGGCCCAGTCGGCTCTGGACCGGGCCCACTAGGCACCCCGAACACGGGGCGGGGCGCCCGAGCCGCCCGCACGCGGCTTCGGGCGCCCCCAGGGGGAGGGTCCGGTCAGGACGTGGTGGTCACGCGTTTGCCCTGGTCGTCCTTGACGATGGTGAAGGAGTCCACGACCCGGCCGTCGGCGGTGCGCGCGACGTACTCCAGGGTGGGGCCGTCCACCTCCACGGTCTGGAAGGTCTGGGTGTCGGTGAGCTGGACGCGGGCCTCGGCGCCGTTCGCGGTCCAGTTGTCGTCCCGGGCGTCGTACATCTTGGGTCCGGTGACCGTGACCGCGTACACCGGGCCGGTGTGGGTGCGGGGGTCCTCGGTGCGGTTCGCGGTCAGGTTGCCGCGGCTGTAGGAGTGGTCGTGGCCCTGGAGGACCAGGTCCACGTCGTGCTTCTCCAGGGTCGGGAGCCAGGACTGGCGCAGGGGGGCGTTGTCGCGGCCGGGGCTGTTGGAGAAGACCGGGTGGTGGAAGGTGACCACGGTCCACGGGTGGGGGTTGTCGTCCAGGACCTGGTCGAGCCACTCCTGCTGGGTGTCCAGCCACGCGCCGGGGCGCAGCGGGGTGGTGTTGCGGTAGTTGGAGTTCAGCACCACGAACCGGACGCCCTGGTAGTCGGTGTGGTAGACGGTCTCGTTCAGGTCGGCGCCCTGGGTGGGGCCGTTGCCCGCGCCGGGGAACTGCGGGGTCCAGTGGTCGCTGAGGTTGCTGCCGGAGTACTCGTGGTTGCCGGGTGCGGTCACGTGGTTGATGCCGCCGGTGGTCCGGGTGCCGAAGGCGTTGTACCACTCTCCCCACTGGGAGTCGCTGTTGGCGTGGTCGATCAGGTCTCCGGCGTGCACGGCGAGTTCGGCGTCGGGTGCGGCGGCCAGGGCGGCGCGTACCACCGGGGCGGCGCCCGAGGTGATGTCGTTCTGGATGTCGCCGAAGTACAGGAAGCTGAAGGGGTCGGCGTCCTGGGAGGCGGTGGTGAAGGTGTGCCAGTCGCCGACGGTGCGGTCGCCGTCGCCCACCCGGTAGCGGTAGGTGGTGTCGGGGGTCAGGCCGGTGGCGGTGGCGGCGTAGTGGGTGGCGCCCGCGTGGCCGCTGACGTGCCCTGGGACGGGGGTGACCTGGTCGGGGTCGGTGCTGGGGGCGATCTCCAGGACGGCGTCGGGGCCGTGGTCGGCGCGCCAGGTCACGGTCTGGGAGGTGGCGGGGTCGGCGGTGGGGGACAGGGTGAGGCGTTCGGGGGCCTGCTGGGCGGCGGCGGTGGCGGGCAGGGCCACGACGGGGGTCAGGGTCAGGGCGCTGGCGCCGAGCAGGGCCAGGGCGTGGCGGATGCGCAGCGGGCGGCGTGTGGCCGAGCGGGGGGAGGCGGTCATCAGGGGGTCGCCTTCGTGTGGGGGCGGGACGCTGGTGAGGCTAGCCAAGGGCGTGTAACGGAGTGTGAACGCGGGGGGACGGTGAGCCTGCCTGGGGTCGACGAAGGGGCGGGAGTCTAGGCTGATGTGGTTGTGGCCCCCCACCCCCCTTTGGAGTGTTCGATGCGTGCCTTCTCTCCCACAGCCCCCTTGAAGGAACTGGCCCGTCGCGCCCTGGGAGGTCGGGGCCGTGTCGTGGGCGTGGAGCGGTTGCGCGGCGGCACGAAGAAGGGCGTGTACCGGTTGGTGCTGGCCGATGACTCCAGTGTCGTCGCCTACGTGTGGAGTGGCGCGGAGAACTACTGGCCGGAGCCGCACACCGGGGAGGGGCCCTTCGCGCACGCTGACGGCCTGGACCTGTTCGTGGGTGCCACCGAGGCGTTGGCGTCGGTGGGGGTGCGTACCCCGCGTGTGTTGTGGGTGGAGCGCGACCACCAGGAGTTGGGCGCGGACGTGGCTCTGGTGGAGGACGTGGGTGGCCCCACGCTGGAGGAGCACATGGCCCACGGGGATCCCGCCTTCGTGCGGGGGGTGCTGGGCCGGTTGGGTGAGGCGTTGGCGGCGATGGGCACCCGTTCGGAGGCGGGGGTGGGAAAGGTGTCGCGGCCGCTGGTGCGGGATCGTTCGTGTGCGGAGCTGGTGGTGGAGCACGCGTTGGTGGATCTGGACGAGGGGGCGCGGCGCAGGCCGGAGTTGGCGGAGGTCTCCTCCCGGGTGCGGGTGCGGTTGGACGAGTTGTTCGAACGGGTGGGGCCCAGGTTCGAACACGGGTTGGTGCACAGCGAACTGGGTCCCGACCACGTGTTGGTGGACCCGGCGGGGGAGCCGGTGCTGATCGACGTCGAGGGGTTGATGTTCTTCGACGTCGAGTGGGAGCACGTGTTCCTGCGGTTCCGGTTCGGTGACCTGTACCGGTACCTGGAGCGGCCGGGGTTGGACCCGGCGCGCACGGAGTTGTACACGTGGGCCGAGCACCTGTCGTTGGTGGCCGGTCCGTTGCGGTTGTTGGACGGGGACTATCCGGACCGGGCGGAGATGTTGGGCATCGTGGAGTACCACCTGGGGCGGGTGGTGGCGCTGGCTCGGGAGTGAGGGTGAGCGTCACTGCCGAGTGGTGATCCCGCTCTGGTCCAGGTCGCCCGTGCCTGTCGATTCTCCTTCTTTCGTGTTCCCGTGTTGGCCCCGTGGGCCTCCTCGTCCGGTGTGTTCTTGTGTCTGTTCGAGCCAACACCCATGGAGGGGAACTGATGATCGACACCGGCCTCGCGGGACGCACCGTCCTGGTCACGGGCGGTTCCGGCAACATCGGCGCGGCGATCAGCCGCGCCTTCGCCGCGCAGGGGGCGCGCGTGGCCGTCCACTGTCTGGCACAGGAGCGGCCCGCGCCGAAGGGCACCGTGTGGGCGCACGTGACCCCCGACGAGGAGGAGGCCCACCGGTTGTCGAGCGAGCTGGGCCACGGTTCCTTCGCTGTGAGCGCCGACCTGTCCGACCCCGAGGGGCCGTCCCTTCTTGCGGGTGAGGTGGCCGAGCGGGCCGGGGCGGTCCACGTGCTGGTCAACAACGCCGCGCACTGTGAGAGCCCCGACGGTGTCGGGTCGTTCACGCACGCCTCGTTGGAGCGCCACTACCGGGTCAACGCCGTCGCTCCGGCCGTGCTGACCTCCGAGGTCGTGGGTCGGCGCCGGGAGGGGGAGCCCCTGTGCGTCGTGAACATCTCCACCGACGCGGCGCGGGCCTTTGCCGGCCAGACCGGTTACGGGACGTCGAAGGCGGCGTTGGAGGCGTTGACCCGGTCGATGGCGTTGGACCTGGCCGGGAGCGGTGTGCGTGTGAACGCGGTCGCTCCGGGGCCGGTCCAGACGGGGTGGATGGACGCGGAGCTGCTGGAGCGGGCCCGGGAGGTGATTCCGATGGGTCGGGTGGGTGAGCCGGGCGACATCGCTGACGCGGTGGTGTTCCTGGCCTCCCACCAGGCCCGTTGGGTGACGGGGCAGGTGGTGCAGGTCGCGGGCGGCCACGCCCTGTGACCCTGGGCGGTGGGGGTGGGGCCGCTCGGTTTCGGGTCGGGTGGTCCCGCGCCGCGACGGCCGCTCGCCGACGCGGGCGGGGCCGCGCGTTCGCCTGTTTTCCTCGTCCCGTGGCTGGAGGAGGCAGAACTCGTCGCCCTCGGGATCGCGTAGCACCACCCAGGGGGCGTCCGCGGGCTGGCCCACGGCGGCGCGCGTGGCGCCCCTGGCCACGAGGGCGTCGGCGACCGCCGCCTGATCCTCCGCACGCGGATCGAGGCGCGGGCGGTGGGGGCCCGGTCTCGTCTCGTCCACCTGGGTGAAGAAGAGCGAGGGTCGGTGTCCGTCGCGGGGGCGGACCTCGACGCCGCTGGGTCGCGCGGTTCCCGGGGTTGACAGCACCCCTCCATGGAATCTACTTTCCTTTTAGAAAGTAATTGATGAACGGACAGGAGATGGTCATGGACGCCGACCCCACACCCCCGCTCGACCAGGCCGCCGAGGCCCGCCGCAGGCTCGCCGCCCACACCGCACCGCCCGCCTCCTTCTGGGTTGTCCAGGCGGTCGGCTGCACGTTGGTCGCCGGGCTGCCGATCTGGATGTCCCTGCTCTCCGTCGACGCCCGCTACCTCCAGTGGATCCTGGTCGTGGTGGCCCTGGCGGCGGCTGGCCTGAGCTGGGTTCGTCGACGGCGCACCGGTGTCACCCTGCCGCGCTGGGCCAGCGCCTACCCCAGCGCCCGGCGCCCGCGCGTGGTCGTCATGATCGTCACGGTCCTCGGACTGATCGCCATCCACACCCTGGTCGGACGGGGACAGGAGGGCCTGGCCCTGGCCGTGCTGGGACCCGTGGCGCTGGCCTCGCTGGGCGGCTACCTGTGGGTGCACGCCTCCATGCGCCGTGACATCGAGGACGGCCGGGTACGGGCGTGAACGCTCAGCGCCACACGGAACTGGAGACCGGCCCCCGCCTGGCGATGTGCGCGCTCCTCCAGGGCGCCAAGTGGATCGACTTCGCCACCGTGCGCGACCTGATCGGCATCAGCGACCCGATGGTCTCCAAACACAGCCGCACCCTGGAGGATGCCGGCTACCTGGAGGTCCGCAAGGGAGCGGTCGGTCGCCGCCCCAAGACCTGGTTCCGCCTGACCCCCCAGGGGCGCACGGCCCTGGCGAGCCACCTGGCCTGGCTGAACGAGCTGGGGTCGACCACCACCGACGAGGCCCCCTGAAGTCGAGCACCCGCCCCCGCCGCCCGGATCACGCCCGGGAGGCGGGGGCCGCTCGCTGCTCCCGAACGGTGCGGGACGGGGCGACCACATGAGGCGGTCACCCCACGACCCACCCGGACACGCCTCGACGCGCTCCTCACTCCTGCACAGAGGTCCCCGGTGCGATCTCGTACGCCCTCCGAATCAGCGCGGGGCGTCGGCCGCCGTTGACGCGTCGGGCCCGAATCCCCAGGTGATCACGGCGGCTTGGGCGACTCTTGACCACGACGGACGAGCGCCCTGAGCGCGGAGGCCCTTGAGGTCGGCCGACCCCTGTGTTCCTCGCGGATCCAGCTCGCGGTGGCGAGAACCTCCGAGAGGCGCTGAGGGGATCCAGCGCTGTTCGTGGCCGCCCCGGGTCGCGATGACGTCAGCCTTGTACACCTGTCTGAGGTCCTCGCGGCGTCCTGCGGAGTACTTCAGGAGCCCTTGGTTGATGCCGAAGCAGGACCGATTGTCCACCTCCACAGCGTTGTGACCGATCCGGGTGAAGAACTCGCGCAGGTCCGAGGGCATGGGCAGGGCGGGTGGCGGACCAGCCGACTCGAGCCGGGGTGACACGGGCCGGGGCTCTGGGAAACCATCCGTTTCTCCACACTCAGCGCAGGGTGCCAGCATGGTCAGATGGCCGATCTGCTCTGGGATGACGTTAAGGACCTGTTCGACCCCCACACCATGGGCTCATTGCCAGACCTGCGGGTCCCCAACACCGCGGTGAACGACTGGCAGACTCTCCTCGACCTGGTCGTCGAGCGCGGGTGGGAGTACCAGTACTCCGAAGGCGGCGCCGCGGCCCCCCTGCCCCGGGCACGGACCGTGCTGTCCCGCCCTGCCGACGCCGAGTGCCCCGAGCTGCGGGTGCGGCCCAGTGGCGGGGTGCTCGCGATCTTCCGCTTCTACGCTACGGACGAGATCGACTTCGACGTGGACCTGCGCGAACTCCAGGGGCAGGAACGACTGGACACCCTGTGCGGCTTTCTCGCAGCGATCGGCCAACGCCTGGGCAAACCCGTCCTGATGGATCCCGAAGGCGACTGCGGTCATCCGGTCCTGGGGTTCGACGTCCACACCGACCGTGTCACCCGCCTGGCCGAACCACAGTGAGCAGGCCCCTGATTTCCGGTCAACACGTTCAGTCCGGCCCCGGAAAACCCGGCCTTCAGTGTCCAACAAACGTTCATTTCTGCGACAGGCCCCCCGAGCGGCTCCGGAGGGCACTGAACCGCACCCGAGAGTGTCGGAAAAACGCGTTGGAAACCTCTGGTGTTCATCTACTCCGAGAGCATCGTCTTTCGTGCACTCGGGGGATGGACACCACCCTCGCACTCCCCGACGACCCCTCACCCCCGCGCCGGGGTCCGGCGGCGGGGGGCTGATCGGCTACGCCCGCGTCTCCACCCGAGAGCAGAAACCCGACCGCCAGCTCCGCGCCCTCGAAACCGCGGGGTGCGCCAAGGTCTTCGCCGACAAGAAGTCCGGCAAGAACGCCCAGCGCCCGGAGCTCAAGGCCTGCTTGGCCCGCCCTGGCCGAGTTCATTCGCGAACTCATCGTGGAGGGCACCCGCGAGGGCCTGGACGCCGCCCGCGCCGCGGGCAAACGCCTGGGCCGCCCCCGGCGATGACGCCGGAGCAGATCCGCCACGCCCGCGACCTTCTGGAGCGCCCCGACATTCCGTCGCCTCCATCGCCCGCCTGCTCTGCGTCAGCAGGTCGACCCTGTACAAGCACGTGCCGGAGCTGTCCGGCGGCCGCTCCGCTCTGGCCGAGCGCTGTTGAGCGCGGCCGCCATCGTCCTGGAGTCCTGCAGCCGACAGTTGTCGCTGAGGGCGCACCTGTGGGTGAGCGGCCAGGTCCTGCACCCAAGCGAGAAATTGGGGCTGCGGCTGAGGTGGGGATCCTCCAGACTGACGGCCATGGCCGATATCACCCCTGAACTCGTGCGCGCCTTGGTCGCCGAGCAGTTCCCCGAGTGGCGCCACCTCCCTGTACGCCCCGGAACCCGCCAGGGCTGGGACAACCGGACGTTCCAGCTCGGCGACGAGCTGGTCGTGCGGCTGAGGGCTACGTCGCCGCCGTGGCAAAGGAGGACCGTTGCCTTCCCAGCCTGGCCGGGCGTTGGGCAACAGCGGCGTCGATGTAGATGCCGGGCACGTTCCTGCCCGGCACCCCGCTGAAGGTCCCGAGCAAGGTGATCGGGTTCGCAGTCGAACAGCTCAACGTCGATCCCGCCTGCGCACCCGCGTACCTGACCCGCCCCAGAACCGCTTATGAGCACTCCTGGCCTGGACTTCCCCGAACTGCTCCTGGAGGTCTTCGAGCGCACCGGGTTGCCCGCCGACTTCACCCACATCTCCGGAGCCGACTCGGGCATGGAGGAGGAGCACTGACGTCCCCGTGCTCGTCAACATCCTTGTCCATCTCCGTCCGTGGCCTGCGGTGACCTCCGCGATCTCGCGCAGCTTTGCGTGTACTAACCGGTTCTGGACACCATTCGGAGGCGTAGCGGCGCGCTGGCCATCGGCTCGTGCGCAGCGGGACGCTCCGGCGGGCACGGGGTTGAGGAACACCGGAACAGGAATCCGCGCCAGGGCGCCCCGGCCTGTTCACCGGTCGGTGGTGAGTCCACGTCCCGAACCGTGTTGTTGAACCCGTGAGGAAGAGGAAGAGGCCGGATCGAGCGCACCTTCTGACCACGTATGACGGAAGGCCTCCGCCGCAGAACCGGCGGAGGCCCTCATGTGTGCCCAGGGCGCTCCGGCAAGGGCGTCGGTGGCGGTCGTGCGGGAAGGCTCGATTTCTCCCGGCGCCACCTTCACCGCCCGGAGGAGCTCACCACCGACCGGCGAGTGGCTGTGGTTGATCCGCTCGGTCCTGCAACGGCCCACACCCCGAGTCCCCGGTGACGCCGGTGGGGCTCACATGTACAGGGCCCGGCTCAGGCGGACACCGTATTCTGCGTCGGGGTTGGTCGCGGCGTCCCCGACTCTCTCCTGGATCGCCGCGACCGCCAGGTCCCGCCGTTTCGGCAGGCGCGCCGCATCGGCGGCCTCCAGCGCGGCCGACATCTCGCGGTGGGTGAGGTCGGTGCCGTAGCAGGGCGCACCCGGCTGCTGCCGCCATGACCGAGCGAGCGTTCCGGCGTCGAATGCGTCGAACCCGGTGTCCTCGACGAGAGCCATCCCCACGCTGCGCTCCCTGGCGCTGTCGGCCGCAACCGGGATGGCGATACGCTCCGGGCTTCCTGCGGGCTTGTCCTTCCTACTCAAGGAGTCGGAACCGATCGCGTTCCATGCTTTGGCCACGGGGCGGCCCAGTTGTTCGGCCACCCACAGGCTTTCGACCTGGCCCGCCTCGATGGCCGTGATCCTGTCGTCGCGCATCGGATAGTAGTTCGACGTGTCGATGACGACCGTCTCAGCAGGCACCCCAGCGATCAGCGGTGCGATCTGCGGCAGACGGTTCATGGGGATCGACAGGACCACCACGTCCACGTCCACCACGGCTTCGGCCGCTGGGACCGCGCGCCCTCCCGAGACCAGCACGTTGGCCTCGATGGTGTGCGGGCCGCGTGAGTTGGCGACCTTCACGTCGTGTCCGGCAGCGCTCAACCGTTGGGCGAGGGTCTTGCCGATGTGTCCGACTCCCACAATGCCGATCTTCACGGTGGATCTCCTTCGTAGTGATGTATGCGCAGGACGACGTGCACCTGCCAGGGCTGGGTGTCGCAGTTGGACGGCACCCCCTGTGCGCCCTCCAGCACTGCACGGATGTCGGACGCGCGGGCACCCGGCCCGGGGGCCCGCACCGAGCGCCGAGAGCACACGATGTCGGCGAAGGCACGGGGACTCTCAGGCACCACGGGTTCCTTCTGGGCAGGGTCAGCTCACCTGTAGCCCCACGACCACGTCCCGGTGGTGCGCGGTGGCCGCGCCGCCAGACTAGGACCTGACACTGGTGTCAGAGGCAAATCGGATCGGAGGTCCTGTGCGGATCGCAGACCCGGCCGAGCGGACCGGGGCCAGCGTGCGCTCTCTGCGCTACTACGAGAAGCAGGGCATGCTCTCCAGCGAACGCAGCGCCAACGGGCAGCGCCACTACGGCGAGGACGCCGTGAGCCGCGTGGTGTTGATCCGGCAGTTCTTCGCCGCCGGCATGAACAGCAGGACCATCGCCGCGCTGCTGCCGCACATCAAGAACAACGGGGAGCGCTGCCCGCCCCAGGTCCTGCGCCAGCTCGTCACCGAACTCGAGCGCATCGACGCCCAAGCGGACGAACTGGCCCGCGCACGTCGGACCCTGGGGCCGCATGCTCAAGACCACCCAGGAAGCAATGCGCGGCGAGTGAAAACCACCTGAGCCATGGCTGCCCGATGACCATCGCTGCCTTGGTGCCGCCCCGCTACCCCGACACACCCCCCGTGCAGGTCGCGCGGGGGCCGGAGTGCATCAGTGTGCGTCCTCCACCCTGGGCGCACTCCTGCTGATGAGCCTCCACCTGGTTCCACTTCCTCAAGGAGCTCCGGGCGCACGATGAGGTCCGTGCCGGGGATGGTGACCTCCGTCTGGTGGCTGCTCCCGCTATCCCGGACCCGTGACGGCGGCCAGGCCTACGACGCCGAGACCGAGCGCCTGACCAACGAAACCGCCTCCGGGACCGGCACCGAGGCCACGCGGAACGTTTCCGACTCCCCCGAACCCCCGGCATCCAACCAGGACACCTGAAGGCATGACACGGGTGGGGAGCCCGGCCCCGCGCCTCACCGAAGTGCCCCGTGCGCGAGACCGGGTCAGTCGGTGGTGCGGAAGGACCGCACGAAGTGCGTCACCACCCGCTGGGCCGCCCAGTTGGCCCGCTGCGCGTCCGGTTCGGCGGTCACGGCCGCGGTGACGGCGCCCGTGACCAGTCGCAGGTCCTGGTCGGTGACCGTCGCCGCGATCCGGCCGCCTTCCCGCGCGCACACCAGGAGCCGGTGCAGTTCCTGGTGGAGGCGCTCGTCGAGGGCGTGCGCACGATCGGCGAAGCGTTCCCGGTGGTCAGGAGTGCACGCGCGGGTGGCGACCGTCTCGGCGGCGACGATCCGTAGGGCGCGCTCCAACGCCAGGTCGGCCGGGACGGTTCGGGTCAGCTCCCCGAAGCGCTCCACCAGTTCCTGTTCGGCCTGTACGGCCAGGTCCTCGACGAGTGCGTCGCGTCCGGGGAAGCGTCGGTGGACGGTGGCGGCCGAGACCCCGGCGTGGTGGGCGACGGTCTGGAGGGTGGCCTCCAGGCCACGATCGCGAAAGACCGTCCGGGCGGCCCTGAGCACGTTGAGTCGGTTGCGTCGGGCGTCCTGCCGCAGTTCCCGGAGGTCGGCTTCGGGGTGGATCTGCGTGTCCTGGGCCATGGGTTGTCTCACTTCACCGTCGTCGGGATGGGTGGTCGGCGGGGGCTGGTTGCCCACTTCTGTCACCGGTCGCCACCGGTGGCAACCCACAGGCACGGCGGGGACTTCCCCGCACGAGGAGGAATCATGCGCGCAGTCCGCTACGACCGCTACGGGGGGCCGGAGGTTCTGGCCGTCGTCGACGGGCTCACCACACCCCCGGTGGGCGCCACCGATGTGCGGGTGGAGGTGTCCGCCGCCGCTGTCGGCGGTGGTGAGGTCCCCATTCGGGCGGGGCGGTTGCGCCGTGTGTTGCGCCAGAGCCTTCCCGCTGGGACGGGTGTCGATTTCGTGGGGAGGGTCGCCCAGGTGGGCGGGGCCGTCACCCGCGTGAAGGTCGGCGATGTGGTGTGGGGAGTGATGCCGCACGGCACCTTCGGGTCCATCGCCGAGTCGGTCGTCGTGCCGCAGGAGCGTGTCGCCGCGGCCCCGCGTTCGGTCTCGGCTCAGGAGGCCGCCGCGTTGCCTGCCTCGGGCACGACGGCGTTGCACGCCCTGACCCGCCGGGTGCGGTTGAGTGCGGGGCAGCGGCTGTTGGTGCGCGGAGCGGCCGGGGGTGTGGGGGTGGTCGCCGTGCAGCTCGGTGCCTCCCTTGGTGCGCATGTCACCGCGCTGGCGGGAGCCGACCATCTTTCCTGGTTGGGTGAGCTGGGTGCCTCGGAGACCTTCGACCACCGTCAGACCCGGGTGGAGGACCTGGGGCGTTTCGATGTGATCGTCGACCTGGTCGGCACGCACATGGATCAGGTGCGTGGTCGGCTGAACCGGGGAGGGACGCTGTTCCCGCTCGCGTTGGACCCGAGCCGACCGATCCGGGCGGCTGTGTGGGTGGCCGTGGGCAGCCTGGACCGGCGCACCCGACTGAGCGCGTTCAGCAACGACCCGTCGGTGGGGGAGCTGGAGGAGCTCGCCGCCCTGGTGGACCAGGGCACGATCACGCCGGTGGTCAGTGCCGTGTTGGGGATGGACGAGATTGCCCGGGCCCACCACAGGCTCGAACGCGGCGGGGTGCGGGGCAAGATCGTCGTCACGCCCTGACCGGCCGGTAGGGCGTGAGGGCCCGTGCACGGGTCGGCCCAGGGCACGGCAGGCGTTCGGTAGTCGTTCGATGACGTAGCGGATACACCCCGGACAGTACAGCCCGGGGTGTATCCATCTCGTTTGTGCGGGTCGTGGAGGCGCCTCAATAACGTTGGTGGGCCGAATCGGGGCGCTGGAGGGGGTTGGAGCGTCCCTGAAGGGCTGACTTCCTAGAAGGTTGACTTATCGGAAGTCAGGATTTCCGGGGTTTGGGGTTCTGTTTCGTCACGAAATCGGCGTAACGTTTACTAAATAACGTTACCAACGAAACGATATTAAGGAGGTCCGCGAGGGGCCTTCCGCGCCCTGAAGGCCCCGAGGCGTTGTTCGACCGGGCCGTGCTCTACTTGCTGGGCTCCTACGCCTTCCCCACCCCGACGCCTACGAGGGTCTGCGCCCCTCTGCGCGACGCCGCCAGCGCACCCCAGTGAGCAACCCCGTGTCCGCCCCCTGGGGGCGGACACGGAACCTAAGGGGCAGACGGGAGGCGGGCGGGGAAGTCGAGGGCCCGAAGGCGCTGTTCGACAACGACCTGCTCCGCGTGGTCGACCCGGTCGACGACACCGATCGCTGGCAAATGAACCGTCAGCTCACCGTGCAGGAGTCCCGCCACAAGTTCGCCCGCGATGTGCGCCCCGGCAAGCGCGGCACCATCCACCAGGCGTACCGCGACGGCATGGAGGACCAGCTCGGCGCTCGGTCTGGTCCTCAACGCCATCGTGCTCTGGACCTGATGCGCCGGAGCTGGACGAGGACGAGACCGGATGGGAGGGAGTCGGGGCCGTCGCTGCCTGTCCCATGCCCCGTGCATCCGGGGGCGCGGCGGGTCGCATCCCCTCAGATCCGATGGTGATTGCTGACAGGGTTTGATGGCAGGAGACCCGGGACCACCGCAAGCAGGTGGCACTGCGCATCCATGACGGCGCGTTCTCCGCGCTGGACCTCACCGCCCGCCGCTGGCGAACTCCAGCGCGACTCCATCGGGAACTGACCTACGACGGACTGCGCGCTGTTACGGCCAAGGGCAGCAAGGCCGTCGCCGACCTTCCGCCCGATCACACCGGCGTCGAGGAGGACATCCCCGCCCCGGAGTCACTGGTCACCCCTCGACATGCCGCGCAGGGTCACCGACTTCCTTCGCTCGGCCGAACTGGGCCTGCCGAGCGGACCGCGCTCGACGAGGGACGACCGTGCGACGAGGCCGGAGCTACCCCGTGCGTGGAAAGCCCCCGCACGGATCGGCGTTGTGCGGGGGCTCGGCGAACGGCCTGGTCTGCGATGGGACCGCGTGAATCAGGTCCGCGCGGATCCGATGAGGACCGAGCTCATTCGGCCCCGTTCGAGGCGGTGTCGTCCGCCCCACAGATGGGGCCCATTCCGGCGATGGCGAGCGCTGAGTCGAACGGGGCGCAGGCCTGCTGGAGGTCGAACGGTTCGTTGGCGGCAGCAGGGCCCGCGCTCAGAGCCCAGGCGGTGCCGGTCAGGGCCACGATGGCGAGTACGCGCTTCATCTCTCTCCGCATCAATTGACTACTGTGCGTTAGTACCCTGCTCGTGTGGGAGTCGATCCAAACATGACGTACGCGGGTCGGAGCGGAGGCGTGTCCGTGCAGGTTTCCCCTGGTTATGGCTCTTTCAGGCCGCCCTTGGGGGATGCCTCGGCGGCGGATTCTGTCGTTGGGTCAGCTGGCGCCGCTATCACTCTGGGTCACTATCCGTAGGGGTGTTCGCTCACCGGGGCGGCGGCGGGGTGGGTGCCGTTGAACCACTCCCGGGTCGAGGAGCTGAGGGCATGCGGGGGGCCACCCGAACTGGATACGGGCCTTACAGTGGGCTCCGTGCGGCGTTGGGGGCTCGGATCCCGCGTGCGCGTACGGCTTGGGTGGGACTGCGAAACCTAGTCACAACGGGGCCTGATATCCCACTTCGCAGGGGTCGTCTGGTCGAGAGGCTGGAAGGGTCCACGAAGAAAGGGAACCCATGTCCTACCCCACTGACCGTCCCGCCGTCTGGTTCGTGACCGGAACGTCCCGAGGCCTCGGCCTGGCTCTGGTGAAGAACCTGCTGGGTCGCGGCGACCGGGTCGCAGCGACCACCCGTTCCACCGACCGCCTGCTGTCGGCGCTCGACGGAGTCGACACTGCGAACCTGCTCGCCCTGGAGGTTTCGCTCACCGACGAGGAGCAGGTCACCAGTGCCGTCAACGCGACCACCGAGCTGTTCGGGCACATCGACGTCGTCGTGAACAACGCTGGCTACGGTTACCTCGGCGCGGTCGAAGAGACCAGCGGTACCGACGTGGCCACGATGTTCGACGTGCAGATCGGCGGCACATGGAACGTCATCCGCGCCGTCCTGCCCCAGATGCGCGCAGCCCGTGGCGGCCACATCATCAACGTCTCCTCGATCCTGGGCGTGCTCTCCTTCCCCGGCTGGGGCCTGTACTGCGCCGCGAAGTTCGCGGTCGAGGGTCTGTCGGAGTCGCTCGCAGCGGAGGTCGCTGACTTCGGCATCCGCGTGTCGATCGTTGAGCCCGGCTACTTCAACACCGACTTCCTCACCGGAAGCTCCCTCGCCCTCGCAGTCGAGGTCTCCGACGCCTACCCGGGCATTCGCGAGATGATCAAGGCGCACCAGGCGATGCCCGGTAGCCAGCCCGGCGACCCCGGCAAGGCGGCCACGGCCCTGGTGACCCTCGCGCAGTCCGAGAACGGGCCGCTGCGTCAGCAGTTCGGTTCCGACTCCTCGGGCATGGCCGAAACCAAGGCTGACTCGTTGAAGGCGGAGATCCTCGCCGGACGCGAACTCGCACACAGCACCGACTACGTGCGCTGAGCGCACCAAGCACTCCGGTCGCGACCGGGGCTTGTCCGTCACGGTCAGGTCCCGGCCGCAACCCCGTCAGGTTTGGGAGGATGGTTGCATGAGCGATCCACACCGCGATCTCGGGGAGTTCCTTCGCCGCGCGCGAGCGAGCCGCGACCCGGAACGCGCCGGGCTGCTCCCCGACGGCCGTATCCGCCGCGTCCCCGGGCTGCGCCGCGAAGAGGTCGCCCTCCTGGCCGGAGTGTCCACCGACTACTACACCCGCCTCGAACAAGGCCGGCACATCGTCCCCTCCACGCAGGTCATCGAAGCACTCACCAAGGCACTCGACCTCGACGACGCGGGCGAAACCTACCTGCGTACCCTCATCGGCGTGGTGGGCAGTTCCGCCACCCGCACCCGCCCCGTCGTGCAGCGGGTCCGCCCCGCGCTCCACCAGCTCCTCAACTCCTTCGCCGGGCAGGCCGCACTCATCCTCGGGCGCCGCACCGACATCCTCGCCTCGAACCCGCTCGCCAGGGCACTGTTCGCCGATTTCGACGCGCTTCCCGCGAAGCACCGCAACTACGCTCGTTGGATACTGCTCGACGAGCACGCCCACGACTTGTTTCGCGATTGGGAGAAACAGGCCAGGAACGCGGTCGAAGCACTCCGCCTCGACTCCGCCGCAACGCCCAACGACCCAGGAACGCAACAGCTCATCGGGGAGCTCTCGCTGTCCAGCCCTGAGTTCCGTCAGTGGTGGTCAGGACACCGCGTGCACCAGCGCACCCACGGCACGAAACGCTTGAATCACCCCGTCGTCGGCACACTGGACGTACAGTTCGAAACCCTGACGTTCCCGGGCGACGACCATCAGATCCTCTACCTCTACAGCACCGAACCGGGCACGGCCTCTCACGAAGCCCTCACCCTTCTCGCCAACTGGACGACACCGCACACCCTCGATCAGTCGTGAACCACCGTGCGGTCGACGCTGATCGCTGACGGGCAGAAGGGGCGCGTTGAGCAGGGAGACCTCCCTGGTCCGGCTCGTGGCGCTGGAATCCGCCTTCCCTGCGGAGATCGGAAACGCGCCGCCCTCGGACCGGGCGCGGCGGGTTTCTCAGGTGTGGGTGGCCGTGGGCCTGGGGGCCTTACGGCCGTGGGTGGCCGTGTACTCCCTGGCCAGCCAGGGGGCGAGGTCCTCGAGGAGGTCGACCAGGTGGTCGCGGTCGGCGCTGGGGCGCTGGGCGGTGCGGGCGGCGGCGCGCATCTGTTCGTGGCGGTCCGGGTGGTAGTGGCCGAAGACCTCCGCCGCCAGGGTCAGGTCGCTGGTCCAGCCGCCCCAGGCGGGCATGACCAGGGTGAGGCCGGTGCGGGTGAGTCGGCGGGCCACGCCCCGGCTCAGCGAGCGGAGCTGGTCGTCGGTGGTCGCTTCGGCCAGGCGGGTGCGCCAGCGGGGCTGGGTCAGGTGCAGGTCGCCGTTGGTCTCGCGGGCCAGGAGGCTGGTGGGTCGGTACCGGGGCAGTTGCCGGGCCAGGTCGGGGCCGGTCAGTGGGGTGCACAGGCAGGCGACGAAGAACCCGGAGTCGTGCCGTTCGAGCTCGCTGGTCAGGGCGGGCACCCCGTCCAGGAGAATCCCGCCGCCGTCGATCTGGGGGAAGTCGGCGTCGATCTCCTCCAGGAGTGCTCGGGCGCGGTCCCGGTCCGTGGGGTCGGGGTCGGTGTGCAGGGCCACCAGGGCGTCCAGGTCCGAGACGCCGGGGACGGCGGTGCCCCGGGGGATGCTGCCGTACAGGTAGGCGCTGTGCATGCGGGGCCCGAAGACCTGGTGGAGGCGGGTGCGCAGGGCTTTGACCACGGGGGTGAAGGCGGCGGGGACGCGGTCCGGTGATCCTTCGCGGGCGATGGTGCCGTCGGGGCGCAGTCCCTGGGCGGGGGGTGGTGTCATGTCCGCTCCGGTGGGTCAGGCGAGGGGGTGCCAGGCCCACATGTTGGGTTCGACGTAGGTGCCGCGGTCGGCGGCCAGGTCGATGGTGACGGGTGCCAGGGCGCCCTCGACGATGTGGCGTCCGCTGCCGGGGAAGTCCATGGCGGTCCACTGGCGCCACTGGGCGACGGTGCCCTCCACGGTCATGGACCTCTCGCAGGGGTGGAGCAGGCGCGCGCCCAGGCGTTGGTGGGTGCGGAGCCAGGGGTCGGTGGACAGGCCGTCGTTCTCGCGGGTCCAGCTGGCGTACTCGGCCATGGGGATCAGCGGGTAGCGGTGTTTGAGGGTGGGGCGCAGGGGTGCGGCCAGCGCGGTCAGTCCGTGCTCGGTGGCGTTGTCGCGCAGGGCCTGTCCCATGAGGGCGCTGACTCCGGCTCCCTGGTGGCTGGTGGAGACGGCGATGTACAGGGCGGAGGCGATGGTGGGCGCGCGTCCGGCGTCCCTGTCGTGGAAGGCCTGTTCCAGGGCCCAGGCGAAGCCCTCGTCGGGGAGCTCGTCGGGAGTTCCGTGCCAGGCCAGCGGGGCGCTGTTGGCGCGGGCGATGACCTCGTCGCCGCGTACCAGGGCGAGTTGGTACTCAGGGAACTCCCGCGCCAGACGGTTCCAGTACCCGTGGGCGACGGTGTCGTGGAACATCAGCTCGGGGCCGGGGTTGAGCTCGGGGCGTTCCAGGACCTCGGCGAGGTCGGGGCGCTGGGCCAGGGTCACGATCGGCATGGGTGCATCGTGGCAGGGCTCCTGGTGGTGGGCAAGCGGATTGTTGCCGGTCAGGCGAGCGGGTCGGGTTCCGGTAGTGCTGGCACCACTGCGGGAGGTGGGTGGGAGTGGACCTGTAAGTGGGTGTCTGCGTCATCGTGCCGGTCGTACCGGCGGTTCTAGCGTTGAGGGTGTCAGAGAAGCCTGTTGTACGAGGAACCCCGGGGAGAGTCATGATCGCGGCGGGCCCATCCACCATTCCGGCCCCTGAGCCGTTGCGCTATGAACGCGCCCAGGGGTACGGGGTTCGTCTGCTCGCCTGTGACGGGACCGAGGACGGTCGGATCGTGGAGGAGTTGGGGGACGCGGCCACCGCGGACCATGTCGCGGTCCTGGTACCGGGCAACGACAACTACCTGGGCAACTACTTCAACCAGAAGAGGGCCACGCGGCCGCGCGCCAACGGGGAGACGTTGTTGCGCACGATGCGTGAGGTGGCGCCGGGGGAGCGTGTGGCGGTGGTGGTGTGGGTGGGGTACCGCACGCCGCGCGGGTTCGGGGAGGCCGTCTCGCGCCGTCCGGCGATGGAGGGGGCGCAGGACCTGGTGCGGTTGACCCGTTTCCTGCCCGGTGCCGCGCGGGTGACGCTGGTGGGACACAGCTACGGCACGGTGGTGTGCGGTCTGGCCCTGGGGCGGGGGCGGGTCAGTGACTGTGTGGCGCTGGGCAGCCCCGGCATGGGGACGCGTTCGCGGGAGGAGTTGGGGTTCTCGGGGAACCTGTGGGCGGCACGGGGGCCCGGTGACTGGATCCGGTTCTTTCCCCGGGGGCACGTGGGGGAGGTGGGGCACGGGCCCTCGCCGCTGCGGCGCGGGTACGGGGCGCGGGTGTTCGGGACCGGGGACATCCCGGGGCACTGCTCGTACTACCGGCCGGGCAGTGAGTCGGTGCGCAACATCGCTCGGATCGCGGTGGGCCGGTACGAGGAGGTGACGCCGGTGGCGGTGCCGCGTCCCCGTCGTGCGGGTCGGGTGCGGGTGGCGGAGGTGGTCTCGTGAGTGGCGAACCGGTGATCCTGGCGGAGGGGGTGCGCAAGCTCTACCCGGGGGGTGGGGTGGCTTTGGACGGGGTGGACCTGGCGGTGGCGCCGGGGACCGTGCACGGACTGCTGGGGCCCAACGGTGCGGGTAAGACCACGTCGGTGCGGGTGTTGGCGACCCTGTTGGGGTTCGACGGGGGCCGGGCGAGGGTGGCCGGGGCCGATGTCGCCTCGCAGGCTCGGCTGGTGCGTTCGCGGATCGGGTTCGTGGGGCAGTACGCGGCGGTGGACGAGATCCTCAGCGGGCGCCGCAACCTGGAGATGTTCGGTCGCCTGTACCACCTGGGGCGGCGGCGTTCTCGGGAGCGGGCCGTGGAGTTGTTGGAGCGTTTCGACCTGACGGGGGCGGCTGACCGTTCGGTGCGCACGTACTCGGGTGGGATGCGCCGCCGGTTGGATCTGGCGGCGGGGCTGGTGCTGGATCCTCGGGTGCTGTTCCTGGACGAGCCCACGACCGGGTTGGATCCGCGCAGCCGGGCCGAGGTGTGGCGGGCGGTCCGGGAGTTGGTGGCGGGGGGTACGACGGTGCTGCTGACCACCCAGTACCTGGAGGAGGCCGATCGGTTGGCGGACCGGGTGTCGGTGTTGGACCGGGGCGGGGTGATCGCCGAGGGAAGCCCGGAGGAGTTGAAGTCGCGGGTGGGTGGTGGCCGGGTGGAGGTGGTGGTGGCCGGTGTCGAGGAGTTGCCGGTGGCGGTGGAGGTGCTGGGCCGGATGGCCGGGGCGCCGCCGGAGGTGGACCGGGACGCGTTGCGGGTGAGCGCGCCGGTGTGTGGGCGCGGTGCGGGATTGTCCAAGGTGGTGCGGGCGCTGGACGAGGCCGGGTTGGACGTGGAGGACATCGCGTTGCGGCGTCCGACGTTGGATGACGTGTTCCTGGGGTTGACCGGGCAGCACGGTGGCGCGGTGGCGGAGGAGCGGTCGTGATCCCGGACGTGGAGCGTGAGCGGCGGGGGCCGCGAGCCTTGTGGGGAAGGGCTGGGTGGGCGGTGGCTGATTCCGCCGTGGTCGCCCGCCGCTACCTGGCGCACCTGCTGTACAAGCCCGACGAGGTGGTCGGGACGCTGATGATCCCGGTGCTGGCGGTGCTGCTGTTCGGTTTCGTGTTCGGTGAGGCGATGGGCGCGGCGATGGGGGTGGGCGGTGAGGACTACCGCGACTTCCTGATGCCGGGGCTGTTCGCGTTGACCATGGCGTTCGGGATCGGGAACACGACGATCGCGGTGGTCACGGATGTGGGCCGGGGTGTGGTGGACCGGTTCCGGACGTTGCCGATGGCACCGTCCGCGTTGTTGGTGGGGCGCAGTATGGCCGACGTGGTCTCGGCCCTGGTGGACCTGTTGGTTCTGGTGGGGATGGGGTTGCTGGTGGGGTGGCAGTGGCACAACGGACCGGTGCCGGCGTTGGCCGCGTTGGGGTTGTTGTTGCTGCTGCGCCTGGCGTTCACGTGGATCGGGATCTACCTGGGGTTGCTGGTGCGCAGTCCCGAGGCGGCCATGAAGTTCTTCTCGCTGGTGTTCCCGCTGGCGATGGTGGCCGAGACGTTCGTGCCCACGGAGGTGATCCCGGCGTGGTTGGCGCCGGTGGCCGAGTGGAATCCGTTGTCGGCGACGGTGCTGGCCTGCCGTGCGTTGTTCGGCAACACCACGGTGGTGGGTGAGTCGTGGGTGGCGCAGAACGCGGTGTTGATGGCGGTGGTGTGGCCGCTGGTGCTGATGGCGGTGTTCGTTCCGTTGGCGATGCGGCGTTACCGGAAGCTGGGTCGCTGACTTCGCGTCGGGCGTAGCGGTCACTCTCTTGTTGTCTTCACCGCTCCTTCGGCTGCGCCGCATGCTGTCCCTGGTGCTGGCCTGGCTCGGACGCCTGGGGCACTGGCGGCTGAGGAGGCCGGTCGGCCGGCCTCGGGAGGGTCTCGTCCTCGAACCGTTCGCGTTCGTACCCACCTTCGTCCGTCGGAAGGCGGCTGGTGGGGAGGGTCCCGTGTTCGGGGGCGCACGAGGGCGCGCACACTCCGGGGGTGTTGGTGAAGGGGGTCTGGGTTCACGCGTGTGTGGACAGGTGGGCCTCCAGTTGGGCGGCGCCGTTCAGGAGGGCTCGGCCTCGGGCGTCGAGTCGCTGGTGCCAGCCGTCCAGGGTTTCCTCCAACGGTTGGAGGCCGCCGGCCGAGCGCACCTGGGTGATGAGCGGGGCGATCTGTTCCAGCAGGTAGCCGCCGCGCCGGAGCTGGTGGACCAGTTGGGCGTCGCGTACCGCGGCGTCGTCGTAGACGCGGTAGCCGGTGCGCGGGTCGCGGACCGGGAACACCAGTCCGGCGTTCTCCCATTTGCGCAGGGTGGCCGGTCGGACGCCGAGGCGGTCCGCGAGCTGTCCGATGAAGACGGTTCCGGGTGTGGGGTTCGTGGTGGTGAGCCCGGAGAGCACCCTGGTGGTCGGTGGTGTGGCCGTGGTCGGCGTGGAGTCCAGGTCGCGGAGCGCGTTCCGGACGGCGGTGAGGGTGCGGCGGTCGTCGAGGAGCTGGGCGTGGCTCAGGTCGATCTCGTGCAGGGCCTCCTCCACGTGTCCGTGGTTGACGGCCCGCATGATCGCCGCCGCCCGCTGGTGGCCGTGGCCGGGGGACAGGGCCAGGAACGCGCGCAGGGCCGAGGCGTGCCGTGGGGTGTAGGAGCGGTATCCGTGGGGGCTGCGTTCGGCGGGCGGGAGGATGCCGTCGGCCTCGTAGTTCCTGATCGCCTGGGTGGACAGCCCGTGCCGACGGGCCAGGTCGATCGGTCTCAGGCGAACCCCGCTTTGAAGCTTTTCTGCCATGGTTTCGATGCTAGTGCGTGAAAGTCTCCACCGAGGATTCAGCGATACCGTCGAAGGTATGGATACGCGGACGAAGGACACGGCGCATGTGCTCGGGGCTGCCTCGGTGATGGGGTTGCTCTCCGACCGGCCGCGCGTGCTGGCTCTGGGGGAACCCACGCACGACGACGGCACGCTGCTGTGGGTGCGCAACGACCTGTTCCGGGGGCTCGTGGAGGAGGAGGGGTACCGGACGATCGCGCTGGAGAGCGACTGTCTGAGGGGGTTGGTCGTGGACGAGTACGTCACCTTCGGCCACGGAACGCTCGACGAGGTGATGGAGCGCGGGTTCAGTCACGGTTTCGGGAGCTACGCCGCCAACCGTGAACTGGTGCGGTGGATGCGTACCCACAACGAGGGGCGCCCGGTGGGTGAGCGGGTGCGGTTCGCCGGGTTCGACGGTCCGTTGGAGATCTCGGGCGCCGAGAGCCCCCGGCAGGCCCTGAGCGCCCTGTACGACCACCTGGCCGAACAGGTTGAGGCGGACCTGCTGCCCTGTACCGCCGGGAACCTGGACCGGTTGCTCGGGTCGGACGGGCCCTGGACCGCCCCGGAGGCGATGATGGACCCGGCCCGGTCGGTGGGGCAGTCCGCTGAGGCCGGGGAGTTGCGGTTGATCGCCGACGACCTGATTTCGCTGCTGGACGCGCAGGCTCCGTACCTGGTGGGGGCGACCTCGCGCGCGGAACTGGCCCAGGCCGAGCTGTACGGGCGCACGGCCGTGGGGCTGTTGCGCTACCACCACTGGTTGGCGGACACCTCGCCCGCGCGTATCACCCGGTTGTTGGGGGTGCGGGATCAGATGATGGCGCACAACCTCCTGGCCCTGGCCGATCGTGGACCGGTGTTGGTGCACGCGCACAACTCCCACCTGCAACGGGAGCGGAGTTCGATGCGGATGTGGCAGGGGTTGATGGAGTGGTGGAGTGCGGGGGCGCTGGTGGCGGAGCGGCTGGGCCGCGGGTACGCGTTCCTGCCCACCGCGTTGGGCACACTGCGTCACCACGGGGTGGAGGAGCCACCCCAGGGGAGTGTGGAGGGGGTGTTGTACGCGCTGGGTCGGGAGCGGTGTGTGGTGGACGCCCCTGAGTTGGCGCGGGTGCTGGGTGAGGGATCCGCCGAGGCCCGGGAGTCGCCGTGGTTCGGCTACGCGCCGTTGGACCCGGCGCACCTGGCGAACAGTGACGGTCTGGTGTTCGTTCGGGATGTCACGCCTTCGGAGGGCGCGACCAGCAGCGGCGAGTAGGCCTAGTTCTCCCGAAGCCCGGCAACAGGACAAGTAACCCGGAGTGACTTCGAGGGCGCTCAAGTCCCCCTCCCAGGCCCTGGGCGCGCGGGCGGGGGTAGGTGACCACGCAGGTCAGGTGGCGAACAAGGTAAGCCGGCAAGGGGCAACGATCTCCGTTTTCCGACGTATCTCGTCGGGGCCCCAGGTAGCCCCCCGGAGCTACTCACCGGTTGGGGGCACAGCGGGTCCGGGCACCGGAAAGTCGGTAGTGGATGATGGGATCTCTCGTATGAGCAATACCCTCTCCGAACCCCTGGTTTCCCTGGTCCGCCGATGGCAGCGCGGATGGGCGCTGGCCTCCACACTCCCTCCCGCGGAGGAGGCCGACGGGGCCCTGCACGTCTGCCTAGGTCTCCCTGATCGCCGGGTGGAGCGCATCGTGCTCGATGCCGACCGCTATCCGCAACGGGTGCTCGATATGGCTCGCAGGGTCGCCGCATCCTCCGAACCGGACTGGTTGACGGTGCCGACCAACGACCCCGATCACATCGTCGGGCTGCTGAGCCGTGCGGGGCTGGAGGCCGATCCCGCACGGGAGACGCTGATGAGCGTCGACCTCACCGGGCACCCGGGACCAGCTCCGTGCACCCCCTACTCCGCCCACCTGGCCGAGGAGGACGTGCCCCCGGGGCGTGAAAGAGTACTCAGAGCCCACCTGTCGGCGCCGGGGACCGCGCGTGCGTGCGGCGGGATCGGCGCTGTGGCGGATACCGACATGGTCGCCCACGCCATTCGGACCGAGCCAGGGCACCGCCGCCGCGGGTTGGGCTCGGTGGTGATGGGTGTGCTGGCCGCGCGGGCTCGTGAACACGGTGCCAAGGAGGGGCTGCTGATCTCCACCCCGCAGGGGCGCGGCCTGTACGCCTCTCTGGGGTGGCGAGCCCGGGCCGACGTGGTGGTCGCGCGCAGCGTGGTCGGGTAGAAGCAAAAGTGGGCGGAACATCGGTTTCCTCACAGCACAGGGGCGGCGAGAGCGGGCCGCAGCGGGTTCACCCAACCGCAACCGGCCGGGAGGGATCAGTCGCCTCTCAGTGGTTCGCGACGGGCTCAGGGGTGGCGTTGCCCCTTGCGGGCTTACTTGGTTCGCCCCCCCTTTTTCCACCCCAGTCTCGGCGCGGGTGTTGATCCGGTGGATGAGCCGGATCAGTAGCTCCACCAGGGAGTCGATCAGCTCGGCCTGGCGGGTCCAGCACAGGGCGGGCAACAGGGTGTAGCGCACCGGTTCGGCGCACTCGGAGGGGTACATCCGGTCCGCCCGGGAGCGCCAGGCAGCCACGATCTTGTCCGAGACCCCGCTGAAGGGCTCGTCCGGCAACCCCAGGGCCTGCACGGTCTTGAGCTTGTCGATCTCACTCAGCAGGGTCTCCAGCCCCAGCGGACCGGGGTCGGACTTGACCGCCAGCAGTACGCCCTCGGTACCCAACACCCCGCTCTGGAGCCGCTCGCACACCCCCGGGCCCAGATGGCTGTGACCTGGGTAGTGAAAAACTCCTCGAACTGGCGCCCAGCCGAGGCCACGATCCGCTCGATCTGCCCCGGGCGCGGGGTTCCATCTTGAGGGTGTGGCACCGATGACCACGGCCTGGGCGAGTTCGGCGCGGTCGACCTCCACCGGGCACACCTGATCGGCCAGCCACCGGGCGAGCTGGTCCTCCTCCTCGGTGGCGGCGTGGGTGCCGTACCCCTGCTGGATCTGGTGCCGGTGCCGTCCCGGAACACGTGTCTTCCACGGGTAGTAGGCCCAGAAAGGAGGCGCGGGCACGCGCGGCGGGCTCGCCGACTCGGCTGTGGGCCCCGGTCCCCGTGAGTACCGCCGCTTCGTCGAGGGTGAGTCTCAGGTGTGGGCGAGGTACTCGGCGAAGGTGGTGCGGCCCACGGCGTGCTCGGGGGCCAGGTGGGCTCCGGCACGGTAGGCGGCGAAGGTCGCTCCGGGCAGGCGTACCGGTAGAAGGCGGCGCGAGGTGCCGGTGGCGTCCAGGTACGCGCGGGCCAGGTCGTGGAAGGACTCGACTCGGGGTCCGCCCAGGTCGGGGACGCGTCCGGAGGGTTCCTGCTGGGACAGACGGGCCAGGCGCAGGGCGACCTCGCCGGGGTCGACGGGCTGGACGTCGACGTCGGGGTAGGGCATCACGGGCAGGCGGGCGGCGCGGGCGCAGACCGCGGCGACGAGTTGGTGGAACTGGGTGGCGCGTAGGACGGTCACGCCCAGCCCGGAGGCGAGCAGGGCCTCCTCGACGGTGTGCTTGGTGCGGTAGTAGCCCAGGGGAACGCTGTCGCAGCCGACGATGGAGACGTAGACCAGGTGGGTGACGCCGTTGGCCCTGGCGGAGCGCAGGAGGTGGGTGGCGGCCTGGAGGTCGCCGCCGGTGGGACTGCTGGCGCAGTGCACGACGGTGTCGACTCCGGTCAGGGCGGTGTCGAGTCCCTCGCCGGTGCGCAGGTCGACGGCGTGGGCGTTCGGGTCCTGCGGGTGGGGGTGGCGGCTGAGGGTGTGGACCTGGTGGTCGGTTTGGCGTAGTCGTTCCACGACCGGGGCGCCGAGGGTTCCGGTGGCGCCGGTGACCAGGATCGTGCTCATGTGCCCACCTCCGCGGCCGTGGGTGGTGTGTCTGGGCCGTCGGGGACAAGCTAACACCGCACTGGTCCGCTTTTGTGGATGTTTGGTGGGTTTTCGTCGTGCTTTGCCGAGGCGTGGTGTGGGGGATTGTGGGCGTTCGTCCTGGTACGTGGGTGACTCGTGGGGTGAGGCGTCCCGTTAGAGTGCTGGCAGCGTCGGCGCAGTGAGCGCCGCCACACAGGGTGAAGGAGGGGTCCATGCCGGGGGTCGTCGAGGAGCTGGTGGCCGCGATCGGGGCCGAACAGGTGGTCACCGATCCCGCCGTGATGGAGGGCTACTCGCATGACGAGGCCGAGTGGGCGCCCTACGACGCGCCGGCGGCGGTGGTACGGCCCCGCGACACTGCCGACGTCGCCGAGGTGGTGCGGATCTGCGCGGGCCGGGGGGTCGCGGTGGTCGGACGCGGCGCCGGTACCGGGCTGTCGGGGGCGGCCAACGCCGGACGGGGCTGGGTGGTGGTCTCCTTCGAGCGGATGAACCGGGTGCTGGAGGTGGACACCGTCCAGCAGACCGCCACGGTCCAGCCGGGCGTGGTCAACGACGAGCTGCGGGCGAGGGTCGCCCAGGACGGCCTGTGGTACCCGCCGGACCCCGCCTCGTCGCCGTGGTCGACACTCGGCGGGAACGTGGCCACCAACGCCGGTGGGCTGTGCTGCGTGAAGTACGGGGTCACCCGGGACTACGTGCTGGGCATGGAGGCCGTCGTGGGCTCCGGTGAGGTGGTGCGGCTGGGCAGGACCACCGCCAAGGGGGTGACCGGGTACGACCTGGCCGGGCTCATGGTGGGTTCGGAGGGCACTCTGGGGCTGGTCACCGAGGTGACGTTGCGTCTGGTGCCGTTGCGCCGGGGCGTGGAGCACACCGTGGTGGGCTACTTCGACTCCCTGACCGACGCCGGGCGGGCGGTGGCCGCGGTGTCGGCGGCGGGCATCGTGCCCTCGGCCCTGGAACTCATAGACCGGTTCTGCCTCCAGGCCGTGGACGAGTGGAAGAACATGGGCCTGTCCGCCGAGGGGGAGGTCCTGTTGCTGGCCCGCAGCGACCTGCCCGGGGCCGCCGGTCAGGAGGAGGCCGACCGCATCCTGGGGTGCTTCGAACAGGAGAAGGCCGTGTACGCGGTGCGCTCCACCGACGAGGAGGAGGCCGAGGCGCTCTTCCAGGCGCGGCGGCTCGCCTACCCGGCACTGGAGCGGCTGGGGCCGTTGCTGACCGAGGACGTGTGCGTGCCCAAGGCGCGGGTCCCGCACATGCTGGAGGCGATCGAGGCGGCCGGGAAGCGGTTCGACACCAGGATCGGCAACATCGCGCACGCCGGTGACGGGAACCTGCATCCGCTGTTCATCGTCCCGGCCGGTGACGAGGAGGCCAAGCGTCGGGCCAAGCAGGCGTTCGAGGTGATCGTGGACGAGGCCCTGGCTGTGGGCGGGACGGTCACCGGCGAGCACGGCGTGGGTCTGCTGAAGATGCGCGGCGCCGCCGACGAGCTGGGCCCGCACGTGCTGGCGATGCACCGGGCGGTCAAGGGAGCGCTGGACCCCGCGGGGATCTTCAATCCGGGCAAGGTCTTCGCTCTGGAGGAGGAGCGGGACTGAGCGTCGGCGACCCGGTGGGGGCGCCTGAGGAGAAGGGGGTGCGGGTCGTCCGGGCGGGTCCCGGGCGGCCCGCGTCCGTGTGGGGACGAGGCCGGGCGGCGGGGCGCGGGGGTCACACCGTGCGCGCGTAGTCGTCGAGGAGGGCGGAGGCGGTGAGCATGGCCCGTGAGCGCTGGGTGAGCTCGTCCGCGCGTTGGCCCAGGGCGGTGTGCAGCGCGCGGCTGTCGCCGCTGCGGCGCAGTTCCAGGATGACCGGCGGGATGTCCGAGAGCGGGTAGCGGACCTGGCGCAGCAGGTGCACCATGCGGGCCTCGCGGACGTCGGCGGGGGAGTAGAGGCGGTACCCGGTGGGGTGCTCGCGCCGGGGTTCGAGCAGTCCGGCGTCCTCCCACACGCGCAGGGTGGAGGTGCGGACGCCCAGGTGGGCGGCGAGTTCGCCGATGCGCAGCTCACCTCCGGGCGCGGCCGGTGCGTCGGGGGCGTGTTCGGCGACCGCCGCCAGGGCCCGTCCGGTGGCATGCAGGGCGGTGCGCTGTTCGTGCAGGGTGTGGTGGGCGGCGTCGATCAGCGCCAGGGCCGCGGGGAGGTCGTGTTCGTGCACGGCGGCCATGACACCGCGGGCGGTGGCGCCGCCGAAACCCGCGCTCAGGGCGCGGAAGGTGAGCAGGGCCCGCCGGTGGAGGTCGGTGAGGATCCGGTAGCCGGAGTCGGTGCGGGATGTCGGGGGCAGGACGCCCTCGTCCGCGTGGTTGCGTACCTGCTGGGTGGAGATGCCGGCGGCCCGGGCCAGGTCGATGGGGCGTAGCCGGTCGGTGGGCGCGTCCACGGTGTGGTCCTCCCTGGGTGTGGGTGATCAGGATAGGGCGCGGGGCGTCCCTTCGGCGGGGTGTGGCGGCCGCCCGCCCGGACTGGAGGGGGCGACGCGGCCCGGAGGATCGGGAAGCGGTCTCGAATGGGCTCGTGCGGACCCGTGACCGCGACCGGACTCCCCTGGACCAGTCCGTCGAACCCCTGCGACGGTCTCGTGGGAACACGTCCAGCGCATGGAGGAGCGAAGGGAGCCATGGGAGGAACCGCGCCCGGTGTGGGACTCGGCGGGCGACTCGCCCGAGGAGACCCTCGCCGCGTGCTGGCGCTGGTACCGGGTCGCGGCCGGTGAGGACGGCACGTCGTCCCCGCCGGGGTGCGAGGGGGAGGGCGGGCTGTGGCAGATTCGGGGTATGGACGACGAACTCACCCCGGTGCTGGAGGCGGTGGGGCCGCGGTTGCGGTCCCTGCGCAGGGAACGGGGCACCACGCTGGCAGGGTTGTCGGAGCAGACGGGGATCTCGGTGAGCACCCTGTCCCGGTTGGAGTCGGGGCAGCGGCGCCCCACCCTGGAACTCCTGTTGCCGCTGTCCCGTGTGTACGAGGTGCCCCTGGACCGGCTCGTGGGGCAGCCCCCGGTGCGGGACCCCCGGGTTCGGCGCGGGTCGTTCGTCCGCCACGGAGTCACCTACGTTCCGCTCAACCGCAGGCCGGGCGGACTCCAGGCCTACCGGATCACCAACCCGACGGTGAACGCCCCGCTCACTGTTCCGGCGGAGGAGATCGAACAGCGCACCCACGAGGGGCACGACTGGCTGTACGTCCTGGAGGGGCGGTTGCGGCTGGTCCTGGGCGATCACGACATGGTGTTGGAGCCGGGGGAGGTCGCCGAGTTCGACACCCGTATCCCGCACGCGCTGGCCAACCCCGGGCCGGGGCCGGTCGAGTACCTGGGCCTGTTCGGCCCCCAGGGTGAGCGCGCGCACGTGCGGGTGCGCCCCAGACAGGACTCCGGGAAAAGGGGGGAACCAGGCGAGGAGTGAAGGGCGTCTCAGTGGGTGGAGAGCCGCGCTGAGAGGAAGTTTCCCTATGTCCGGTGGCACCCTGGCGATCATGGCGATCGCCGTAGTCATCATCGTCGCGATCGCGATGATGTCCTCGGCCGCTGAGCGGCGGCGATCGGAGGCCCTGGAGGCCTGGGCGGGTGAACGGGGCTGGACCTACGACAGGGAGCGCCCCGAACTCGTCGCCCGGTTCAGGGGAACGCCCTTCCGACGGGGGCGTTCCAACGCCAAGGCCAGGCACGTACTGACCGCCGAGCGCCGGGGGCACGGCGTCCTGGCCTTCGAGTACAGCTACACGACGAGCAGCCACAACGGTCAGAACACGACGACCACGAAGCACTGCTTCGGAATCGTCGCCGTGAGCACGCCGCGCACCCCCACGCTGGAGGTCGGGAACGAGCACTTCGGTCACACCCTCCTCGGACTGTTGGGGGTGCACGACCTCCAGGTGGGGGAGTCGACCTTCGACGAGACCTTCCGGATCGCGGCCGAGGACGACGCGTTCGCCCTGGCGGTGCTGGGACCGGAGCTGCGGGCGTGGTTGCTGGAGCGCGCCGAGGAGCGCATTCCGTTCCGCTTCACGGGTGACCACCTCCTGACCTGGTACACGGGCGCGTTGGAGCCCGAGAAGGCCGTGGCCACCGCCGACACCCTCATCGACCTGATGGAGCGGGTCCCCGCCCAGGTGTGGGAGGGGACCCGGGGCTGAGGTCAGGGGCGCAGGTGCGGCGGGAAGCCCGTCCACCGCAGGTCGTCGGGCAGGTGGGTGAGTTCGTTGAGGGTGACCACTGAGGCCGGGGTGTCGGGGGCGTAGCGGATGACGGTGAGTCCGGCGTTGGCGGCGCCCACGCTCACCCACCGCCAGGGCGGGGCGTCCAGTGCGGCCGTGACGAGCCAGGCCACGAGGTAGGCGTGGGTGATGACCACCTCGCGCCGGTCCGTTCCGCCCTCCACGGGGCCGGTCAGGAGTTCCAGTGCCCGCTGCCCGAGTTCGGGGGAGCGTTCGGCTGCCGGGACCCGGCTGAGGAAGTCGAGGACGCCGTCGGCGTGGGCGGTGGGTAGCTCGTGGCGTCGGGGCAGGTGGGGGGCGTAGTCCCCGGCCTCGGGGAGTTCCACCGGGGTCACGTCCTCCAGGTGGGAGGCCACCAGGTGGGCGGTCTGCGCGGCGCGGGGCAGGGGGCCGTGCCAGAGGGTGTGGGGCGCGAACTCGCTCAGGCGGGCCCCGAGCAGGTCGGCCTGGAGGTGTCCGGTCTCGGTGAGTTCTCCGGTGTCGGGGTCGGCCTGGGCGTGGCGGGCAAGGTACAGGTGACGGGTCGCGGCCATGGGCGGCCCTTTCTGGTTACGGGGGGTGGGTCCTCCCTACGATCCGCCGTCGTGGCGCGTGGTTCGTGGTGGACACGTTCGGCTCGGGGACCCCCTCACCGGCGTGCGCGGCTGTGCCCGGTGCAGCCGCCAGTACTCCGGTGACCGTCGTTGCGAACGCTCCGGTCGTGATCCGCCTCGTCGCTGGCCTCATGCTTGGCCATCCCCTGTCATCGACCGCGAGACCTTCGCGGACCCACGTGAATACGTTCACCCCCTCTGTGGAGTTCACCCGGAGTCACCAAGTCTGCGCAAAGCCGTGAGCGACATCACTCTCCGTCGTTACCGTGGTGACACGAAACAGCGAACGGGCGCAACCTGGGCTTGGCACCTTGAGGGCATGGACGCTTTCAGTGGCAGCCATGCAAACGACGACCGTCACGGATTCTTCGGCCGCGAGGTGCTGGAGATGGGGACCCTGCTGTTCGCCGCCGGGTCGGCGCACCTGCTGGTGGTCTCCCTGGGACACAGTGACAGCGGGGTGCGGGCCCTGATCGTGCTGGGGGTCCTGCTCCTCGCCTTCTCCGCCCTGCACCGTTGGCGCAGGCACTGTCGGACGCGCCGCCGACCATCCGCTCACACGGGCACCGCCCCCGATCCCGAACCGGCCCGTTCCGCGTCCCCCGCCGAGGACCGGCTCTGGAGCGTGCGGGTCAGCGTCGCCGATGGGCCGGGCGGTCTGGCCGCTCTCGCTGGCGGGTTCGCGGCGCTGGGGGTCGACATCCGTCTCAGACAGGTCCACCCCGACGGCAGCGGGGCCCCGGACGAGTTCTACGTGAGCGTGCCCCCGCACGTGGACGAGACCGACCTGGTCCGCGCGGTGCGCGATGTCGGTGGCCGCCACGTGGTGGTGCGTACGGACGACGTCCACGAACTCAGCGATTCCACCGGTCGACCCCTCACCGTGGTGGCGCGTGGTTCGTGGCTGTCCGTGCCACCACCCGCGTCCCGCCCGTGGACGGGGCCGGGGAGAGTGGTCGCTCCCGTGGAGGCGGACCGATCCGGCGCGGGCACGTGAGCGGAGGGGGCTGGGCGGGTAGGGCCGCACGTGTGAGCGGGCCCGTCCGGGTCCGCGCTTCCGAGGAGTACAGGGGGACACGATGGCTGACCCACTCACCGGACGGCGCGTGGCGATTCTTGCTGCCGACGGGGTCGAGCAGGTGGAGCTGGTCCAACCACGCCAGGCGTTGGCGGAGGCAGGCGCCCAGGTGGATCTGGTCTCGTTGAACGAGGGTCGGATCCAGGCCATGAACGGGGACATCGAACCGGCGGACCGGTTCACGGTGGACCGGGTGGTCTCCGCGGTCGGAGTCGACGACTACGACGCGCTCGTGGTTCCGGGCGGCACCATCAATCCGGACAACCTGAGGTCGGACGCCGACGCGGTGCGGCTCGTCCGCGACTTCGTCGCCCGGGGCAAGCCGATCGCCGCCATCTGCCACGGGCCGTGGCTGTTGGTGGAGGCCGACGTGGTGCGCGGGCGCACCCTGACCTCGTTCCCCAGCATCCGCACCGACATCCGCAACGCCGGAGGCAATGTGGTGGAGGAGGAAGTGGTCACCGACCACGGCGTCACCACCAGCCGCAACCCGGACGACCTGCCTGCGTTCTGCGAGCGGATCGTTCGGGAGTTCGCCGCCTGAGCCGTCCCCGGACCCGGCTTGGGCCCGGCCGGATCCGTACACGGCCGAGGGGCCGCGAACCGCACACGCGGTTCGCGGCCCCTCGGGGACTGCGGGTGGTGGGGTCACTCCGACTCGGGCTCGTCCGGGTGGCGTCGCAGGTGGATGACGGCCGCGATGAGGCCACCCCAGAGCACGGTGATGGAGATGACCATCATGACGATGGCGCTGGTGGACATCAGCGGTCCTCTTCCTTGTCGAAGGGCGGGATGGTCGCTTCGTTGGGCGCGGCCTCGTTGGGCGCCTCCAGCTGGCCCGCGGCGGCGTCCTCGTCGTCCGCGATGCGCTCAGCGTCCTGTCGGGCGATGACGTCGGCGCGCTTCCACGGGAAGCAGGACATGACGACGCCGAAGACGATGGCGCCGATGGCCACGCCCCAACCGGCGGCGAGCAGGTACCCGGTGGGGTAGCCACCGTAGTTGGTGGTCAGCTCGGTGCGCAGGCTGTCCCACATCATGATGCCGAGCAGGACCGGGGTGATGCCGCCCAGGGTCACGCGCCACCACAGGCCCAGGTGGATGCTGGAGACCGAGTTGACGTGTGCCTGGAACAGGGGCAGCTTGCGCACGCCCCACGCGACGAAGATGACCAGCACCAGACCGGCCAGCGCGATGCCGTACTGGTTGATGAAGTGGTCGAAGACGTCCAGGAAGTGCAGGCCCTCCGGGGTCGGGAAGAGCAGGATCGAGGCGAGCGCGGTCGCGCCGCCGACCAGCAGCACGGTCTGGGTGCGGCCCAGTCCGGTACGGTCCTGCACGGCCGAGACGATCACCTGGACGATGCTGATCAGCGAGGTGAGTCCGGCGATGACCAGGCATCCGAAGAACAGCACGCCGAAGAGCGAACCGCCGAAGGGCAGGCTGGAGATGATCTGCGGGAAGGCGATGAAGGCCAGTCCGATGCCGGAGGTGGCGACCTCGTCCACGGCCGTTCCGGCCGCGGTGGCCATGAAGCCGAGGGCGGCGAACACGCCGATACCGGCCAGGAGCTCGAAGGAGCTGTTGGCGAAGCCCGCGACCATGGCCGAGCCGGTCAGGTCGGACTTGCGTCGCAGGTAGGAGGCGTAGGTGACCATGATGCCGAAGCCGATGGACAGCGAGAAGAACACGTGTCCGTAGGCGGCGATCCACACCTTGCCGGTGAGCATCGCGTCCCAGTCGGGCGTGAAGAAGGCGTTGAGGCCGGTGACCGCGCCGTCGAGGGTGAGCGCCTGGACGACCAGGAGGCAGAACAGGACCACCAGTAGCGGGATGGTGATCTTGTTGAGGATCTCGATGCCGCGCCGGACCCCGATGATCAGGACCGCCAGGGTCACGAACCAGACGGCGACCAGAGGCCAGGCCACCCCGGAGACGAACCCGGAGACCACACCGGGTTCGGGGCTCATCTGGAGGAAGTCGTTGAAGAAGAAGCTGTCGGGGTCGTCCCCCCAGGCCTGGTTGACGGAGAACCACGTGAAGCGGATGGCCCAGGCGATGATCACGGCGTAGTAGACGGCGACCACGAAGCAGATGGCCACCTGCCACCAGCCGATGACCTCGGCCGGGCGGTAGATGCGCCGGTAGGACAGCGGGGCCGAGGAACGGTACCGGTGTCCGATGCCGTACTCGAGGATGAGCAGCGGGATACCCGCCGTCAGCATCGCGATCAGGTAGGGCAGGAGGAACGCCCCGCCCCCGTTCTCGTAGGCGACGTAGGGGAATCGCCAGATGTTGCCGAGTCCGATGGCCGATCCGATCGCGGCCATCAGGAATCCCGCGCGCGTCCCCCACTGCTCGCGAGGCTGTTGCCCCATGTTCAGGTCTCCTAAATCATCCCGTAGTTCGCGACCCGCACGGTAGCAGGATTTGGGTCTTTGGGCATTGTTGGGGCAGGTCCGAGCGCTGGATGTCGTGATCGGCTCCGTGTTTGGTGCCGGATCGTCCAGGGTTGGCGAGGCGCTCCCGGGCAAGCCCCGCTTACCCGCCACGTTCAGAGCCCCTCACCTCGGGGGTGGGGGGCTCAGGTTCAGGCGTCGCGGTGCCGGGGACGCGGGCGCAGCCGTGCGTTGGGCAGGTCCGGGGCCGGGAGGGCGGTGCCGTGGTCGGCGCGCACCGGCTCGAACCGGAAGCCCTCGTCCCGGTCGTCGCCTTCGCGCTGGTCCTCCCAGTCGGTGCGGGCGCGCACGATGTCGTCGTGGTCGCGGCCGACGAAGTTCCACCACATGACGAGGTCCTCGGTGAAGGGTTGGCCGCCGATGAGGAGCAGGTGGGTGCGTTCTTCGGCGTGGAACTCGACGGTGTCGCGTCCGGTGCCCAGGTAGAGCAGGGAGCCGGGGACCACGCGGTGGCCGTGGGCGTGGACGGGGGCGTCCAGGGGCAGCAGGCCGTGTTCGAACGCGGCCTGGACGGGGAGGGTGACGGTTCGGCCCGCCTCGATGACGATCTCGGCGCCGACCAGGGGTGTGTGGGTGCGCGCGGGTGAGCGGTGGCCGTGGAGTTCGCCCATGATCACGGTGACCCCGGCGCCGGGCAGGGAGAATCCGGGCAGGTCGGCGTGGTGTTCGAAGTGTGCGGGGCCCTCGCGGTCGTGTTCGGGCAGGGCCACCCACAGCTGTGCTCCCTGGAGCAGGTCGGGGGCCTGCTCGGGGGTGCGTTCGGAGTGGGCGATGCCGTTCCCGGCGGTCATGAGGTTGAGCTGTCCGGGGCGGACGAGCTGGTCCGAGCCGAGGCCGTCGAGGTGGTGGACGGTGCCCTGGACCAGCCAGCTCACGGTCTGCAACCCGATGTGGGGGTGGGGTGGCACCTGCATGCCGGGGCCGGTGCTGACGTCGGCGGGTCCGTAGACGTCGGCGAAGCACCAGGCGCCGACCATGCGGCGGTTCCTGCCCGGCAGGGCGCGGTGGACGAGCATGGCGCGGGGTCCGCCGAGGGGGACCTCGCGGGGTTCGAGGAGTTCGGTGTCGGGTTCGGGGCCGGTGCGGTCGGCCTCGCAGACGCGTTGTTCGGTGGGGTGGGGTTCGACGTTGCTCACGCGGTTGACGCTAGTCCAGCCGGGGGCGTGCGCGCACGTGGGCGGGGGTGTGGCGTGGGAGGTGTGTGGGTCTTGAGGGAGCTAGACGGCCAGTTCGCGGGTATGGGTGGGGGACGGGGTCCGTTCTCGGGTTCTCACGCGTGTCCTTCCGGGAGGAATCATGACCCATGTTCCCGACGAGGTCGCTCCCGGTGTCCACCGGGTCGGTGACGCGCTCGTGAACTTCTACCTGGTGGAGACCGGGGAGGGGTTGGTGATGGTGGACGCCGGGCTGCCCGCGCACAGCGGCCGGTTCCTGGACGCGGTCGCCTGGGTGGGGGGACGGCTGCGGGCGGTGGTGCTCACCCACGCCCATCCGGACCACACGGGGTTGGCCGAGCGGGCCCGCGACAAGGCGGGCGCCCGGGTGTGGGTGCACGAGGCTGACGCGCCGATCCTGGTGGACGGCCCCACCAGTTCGGTGGTCCACGCCCGTCCCGAACGGCCGTTGCTGCCCTACCTGGCCAGGCACCCCGCCGCCGTTCAGGCACTCCTGCGGTTGGGGCACGGCGGGGCCTTCACGGCGGACCGGGTGAGCGAGTTCTCGGTGTTCGGCGACCACGAGGTCCTGGAGGAGGTGCCGGGCCGCCCCAGGGTGGTGCCCGCTCCGGGGCACACCCCGGGCAGTGTCCTGGTGGTCTTCGAGGATCGGGGGGTCGCGTTCACCGGTGACGCGCTGGTCACCATCGACCCCAGCACGGGGAGTGAGGGCCCCCGGGTGGTGAGCCGGATGTCCACGCACGACAGCGCCCGGGCGCTGGAGTCGTTGGAGGGTCTGGCCACGTTGCCGGAGGGGAGCCTGTTGTTGCCGGGGCACGGTGCCCCCTTCACCGAGGGTCCCCGTGTGGCGATGATCCGCGCCCGTGCCACGGGGGTGCGTTGAGCCGGAGGCGACCCGCTTCCGGTTGACGAGGGCCTGGTGGGAGTGCGTGTCCGGTTCCCCTGGGCGGTGGGACAATACGGCCCATGTCCGTACGTGAACTCGTGGTCCTGGGGACCTCCAGCGCGGTGCCCACCCGTCGGCGCAACCACAACGGCTACTTCCTGCGCTGGGGCGACCAGGGGGTGCTGTTCGACCCGGGGGAGGGCACCCAGCGGCAGATGCGTCTGGCCGGGTTGGCCGCCAGCGACATCACCCGGGTCTGCGTGACGCACTTCCACGGGGACCACAGCCTGGGGCTGCCCGGTGTCATCCAGCGCATCGCCCGGGACCAGGTTCCGCACACGGTGCGGGTGGCCTACCCGGGCGCCGGTGAGGAGTACTGGCGGCGGCTGCGGCACGCCACGTCCTTCCGTGACACCGAGGTGGTCGTCCCCCAGCCGGTGGGCGGTTCCGGTTCCTGTGTGGTGGGCCCGGACGAGCCGTTCACGGTCACGGCCCTGCCGCTGCGGCACTCGATGCCCGCCTACGGGTACCGGCTGACCGAGCCCGACGGGTGGCGGATGCTGCCCGAGCGACTGCGGCACTTCGGGGTGAGCGGCCCGGCCGTGTCGCGGCTCCTGCGGGAGGGTTCGTTGGAGCTGGAGGGCGGCCGTGTGGTGCAGCTGTCGGACTGTGCGGTGCCCCGCCCCGGCCAGGTGTTCGCGTTCGTGATGGACACCGGTGTGTGCGAGCAGGCGGTGGAGTTGGCCCAGGGCGCGGACATGCTGGTCATCGAGTCGACGTACCTGGACTCCGAGGAGCACCTGGCCGAGGCGTACGGACACCTGACGGCGCGTCAGGCTGGCCGGATCGCGGCTCGGTCGGGGGTGCGTCTGCTGGTGTTGACCCACCTGTCGGAGCGCTACGAGGAGGCCGACGAGGCTCTCTTCACGGCCCAGGCGGGTGAGGAGTTCGACGGGCGGGTGGTGCTGGCCGCCGATCTGGACCGTATCGGCATGCCCGCCCGGCGCTGATCCGCGTGGGCGGTTGGTCCGTCGGGCGAGACGAGGAAGCGGCGGCCCCGCCGGAGCGGGCGGAGCCGCGCTCCGCCCGCGGCATGGTCGGCGGTTCTCAGCGCTGGTCCAGGGCGCGTTCCTGTTCGGGAGCGACCGGACCTCCTTCGGTGTCGGGGGTCGGTGCGCTCGGCACGGCCGTCTGGGCGATGAAGGCGCCGGTCACGATGACCACGGCGCCGATGACCTGTACGAGGGTGAGCGCCTCGCCCAGGAGTACCCAGGCGAGCACGATCGCGGTGACCACCTCCAGGTAGGCCACACCCCCAGCGACCTGCGGGGACAGGCGTCGGATCGCCGACACCCCGGCGAAGTAGGCGATGGCGGTGCACACCAGGCCCAGCCACAGAACCAGGGCCCAGCCCGGCAGGGAGAGGGAGCCCAGCGGGACCGGGTCGGCGAGCAGGCCCCACGGCAGGGTCCAGGGCTGGGCGAGCACCCCCAGCAGGGCGGTGGCGATCAGCGCGCCGAAGGCGATCACCGCCAGGGGGTCGGTGTCCTCTCCCATGGCGTCCCCGAGCAGGAAGAAGGCGGCCTGCGCGGCGGCCGCGCCCAGGGCCAGGCCCACGCCGATGGCGTCGAGGCGCATCCCCGCCCAGATCTCCAGTAGCAGTCCGAGCCCGGTCACGGCGAGGACGACCCCCACCACGGCGGCGGGGGAGACCCGGTTGCGGCGCACCACCCGCACCCACAGCAGCACCAGCACCGGGCCGAGGAACTCCAGCAGCAGCGCGATCCCCACCGGGATGCGGGCGACGGCAGCGAAGTACAGGGCCTGGACCCCGGCCATGGGGAAGACGCCGTAGGCCAGGACGAGCAGCGGCCTGCGCTGGGCGACGCGCCAGTGCCGCAGGGCGACGGGCAGCAGGATGAGCGCCGCCCCGGCCACCCGAAGCCAGGTGACGTGCAGCGGGTCCATGCCCGCGTCCAGCAGGGGTCGTGCGAAGACCCCCGAACCACCGAAGGCCAGTGCGGAGGCGAGCGCGAAGGCGAGCCCCGAGGGGCGGTGGCGGGTGGTGTGGGCGGACACGGGGACGCTCCAGGGGATGGTGGGGAGATGGGATCTCGTCGAGCATAGGTGTCCGGCTCCGGGACGGTCCCTGCGACCTGGGTGGAGTCCCTTCCGGGGCGATCGCGCGTCCGGTCCGCAGCGTGGCTAGGGGGCCGGGGTGAGATCCAGTTGGGCCCAGGCCACGTCGTGCCAGGCGTCGTGCTTGTGGCCCACCCGGCGCATGATCCCCACGTCCTCGAAGCCCATGGTCCGGTGCAGACCCAGACTGGCGTCGTTGGGCAGGGTCATGCAGGCGATGGCCGTGTGCATCCCGCGTGCGGCCAGGCGTGGCATCAGCGCGGAGTACAGGGCCCGTCCCGCTCCTCGGCGACGGCGTCCGTGTTCGAGGTAGACGCTGACCTCGCAGGTCCGTCGGTAGGCGGCGCGGGTGCGGAAGGTGCCGCCGTAGGCGTAGCCGAGCACGCCCTCCTCGTCCTCCATGACGATCCACGCGTGGTGGCGCTGGGCCTCGGTGATGCGTCGGGCCATCTCCTCCTCCGAGGGAGGGTCGAGTTCGAAGGTGATGGAGGTGTCGGTGACGTAGGGGGCGTAGATGGCCGCGCACGCCGCCGCGTCGGTGACGGTGGCGTCGCGGATGCTGTCGTGCGTGAGCAGGGCGTCCATAGTTGAAGATGATAGGCGAAGGTGTCCACTATGGTGAACGCATGAGCGACCCACTCGGACCCGCCCTCGCCACGACCCTCCAGGCCCTGCGCCGCGACCGCGGACTCAGCGGTGCCGCCCTGGCCGACCTGTCCGGGGTGTCCCGGGCCATGATCAGCCGGATCGAGAACGGCGACGCCCAGCCCACCGCCGCTCTGCTGGGCCGCCTGTCCGGTGCCCTCGGCCTGACCCTGTCCGAACTCATCGCCCAGGCCGAACAGGGTGACCGCCGTCTCGCGCGCCGGGACGAGCAGCCCCTGTGGACCGACCCCGAGACCGGGTACCGTCGGCGCGCGGTCTCGCCCACCTCAGGGGGGTCGCTCGAACTGGTCGAGGTGGAACTCCCTCCGGGTGCCCGGGTGCCCTACCCCGAGGAAGTGTTCGCCTTCACCCACCACCAGATCTGGGTGCTGGAGGGGGCGCTCGCCTTCCGTGAGGGCGCGACCGAACACCTGTTGGAACGGGGGGACTGCCTCCAACTCGGAGCGCCCGCCCCCTGCGAGTACCGCAATCCGACGGGGCGTCCCTGCCGCTACCTGGTGGCGGTGACCCGCCGGGGCTAGGTGACCGGGTCGGTCAGAGCGGCGAGGAGGACGGGGCGCTGGTCGCGCAGCCAACCGGAGCGGCGGACCCTGAGCCGCTCCCACGAGGCCCAGCCGCCCACCCGTTCCACGGTGCGCACGAACAGGGGATTGCCCTGGTCGAACATGTCCTTGACGAAGTCCCGGGAGACCTCGTTGTACTGCTCGACCGCCTCGGGAAGGGACCTGCGGTCGGCGTCCGACATGCCGTAGGCGTCGGCGAGCAGGCGGATGCGGTGCGGGGTGCGCGCCCCGGCGAACTCCGTGCGGGCGAGGGCCTCCGGGGGCAGGGTGGGGCCCAGGTAGAAGGCGAGGGCGGCCAGGTCCCAGACGGGGCGGCCCGGGGCGGCGAGGTCGAAGTCGATCAGGGCGACGGCCTCGCCGTCACGAAAGACCAGGTTTTCGAGACAGGGGTCGTTGTGGCACAGCAGGGTGCCGCCCTCGGGGTCGCTCAGGGCGGTGGGCCAGGCCACGGCGGCGTCGAGGGGCACGTGCTCGGCGGCGTCGTGGTAGCGGCGCAGGAGGCGGGCGCAGGTGCTCACCACACTGTCGGCGCGGGACCAGGCGGGGAAGGGCGGGAGGGCCACGTCGCCCTCGACGAAGGTCAGCTCCTCGGTCCCGGGACCGTTCCCTCCCTCAGCCGGGTGCAGGGCCAGCGGCCGCGGTGCCCCCGTGAACCCGCGGTCGGCCAGGGCTGTGAGGAAGCCGTGCAGGGCGGGGGCTTGCGGCACGGCCCCGCGCACGACGCGATCACCCCTCCGGACGACCGTGTTCATCATGCCGCCGCTCAGTGGTTGGTCCTGTTCGTGCTCTCCGGTGCTCAGGTCCGGCCTCCGTTTCTCGAATCGTCCCGTGGAGCGGGTGCTCCCGTCGCGCCCCACCGGTGACCAACCTAGTGTCGGGCCGCTGTTCGAACGCGGGGAAACACGGAAGGGACCGCGAGGCCCGTGCCGCGCCGCCGTTCACCCCAGGAGAAGAAACTCCTCGGCCATGCGAAGGACCGCCGCAACGGCTACGGCGAGAACGACAAGAGCTCCCGTCGCAACAGCGCCCGCAACAAGCGCCGACAAGTGCGGGTATCCCGGCGGCGCGCGTCCGAGGCCCTGACGGTCACGAGGGGCGGTCTCGACCCGGAGTCCGGAGCCGAGGCCAGGAACGGGTGGAGGGCCGCGCTCCCGCGGAACGCCACGTGTGGTCCCAGTGGCGGGACCGGACCCTGGCCGAGTACGTGCTCGGGAAGCTGGGCGAGCGCGTGGAGGCCGAAAGGGAGGACAGTGCCAACGCCGGACGACCGGAGCGGGTCCGGCGCGTGCACGCGTGGGCGCGCCGCAGGGACCCGGCCAGCTGACGGGCCGGTCGCGCTCACCCCAGTTCGGGCAGGGGGACGGGGACCGAGCCCTGTTCGAGGGAACGGGCTCCGGCCACCCCCACCAGGGAGGCCTCGACCGCCTCGCGCACCCCGGTGACCGGTGGCGCACCCTGTTCCACGGTGGCGCGGAAGGCCTGGAGCAGCAGCACCGTGCCCTCCGCGCTCCGCTCCACGGGTTCACCGTCCAGAGACAGCTCCGGGGGAACGCGCACCTCCTCCCGGGCGCGGCCGTCGACCTGGGTCCACCCCTCGGTACGCACCCGCACGGACCAGGCCTGGTCGCCCCGGGCCCGGACCGACTCGGCCAGACCCCTTTCGCCGCGCACCGACACCCAGCTCCAGTGGCTGTCGGACTCCCCTTGCAGGAACCCGTTGCGGGTGAGGGCCAGCGCCCCGGTGGACAGGCGCACCGCCATGACACTGGCCTGGCGGGGCGCGGTGGTGTCGGCCGTGAAGGCCGTCACCTCCACAGGGCGTGCGCCGGTCAGGGCCAGGATCGGGGAGAGGGAGTGGGTGCAGTAAGCGGTGGAGGCGATGGTGCCCCGCCAGTGGCCCGGGTCCCCGATGAGACTGTTGACGTCCTGGGGCGACATGCCGTGCAGGTAGTCGGCCTCAATGTGGGTGACACGGCCGATCTCGGGCAGGGCCTCGCGGATCAGGCGCACGTGCGGCAGCAGTACGTAGTTCTCAGCCAGGGAGTAGGTGGCGCTGGAGCGGTCGGCCGCCTCGACGAGTCTGCGGCCCTGTTCCTCGTCGGCGCACGCGGCCGTCTCGGACAGCACGTGCACGCCCCGGTCGAGGAAAGCGATCGCCGGGGGTGCGTGGGCGTGGAAGTCGTTGGCCAGGATCACGCCGTCCAGGCCCATGTCCAGCAGGTCGCGCCAGTCGCTCACCCGCCGTGCGTCGGGCAGAGCCGCACCGGCCCTGGCCAGCACGGCCGGAGCGCGGTCGCACAGCGCCTCGACCCTGATCCCGAGCCGCTCACACCAAGCCGCCAGGTGCGAGCCCATCCCCAGTCCCACCACTCCTACGCGCATGGGGCGATCATGGCGATCTGCCGCAGGGGCCGCAAGCGATGTGCGCGTGGCTCCGGAGATCGGCCACGAATCGTCGTCCCGGGATGGTGGGATGGTCCGCATGAGCCTGACACTCACCGACTTCCTGGCGCCTCTGGTCCGACGCTGACAGCGGGGGATGGGGGCTGGCCGCCGCGTTACCCCCGCGACGGAGGCCGACGGCGCCCTGCATGTGCGGTTCGAGCGGCCGAGGAGAGGGGCGGATCGGATCGTCCTCGACATGATCGCCCACGCCATCAGGACCGGGCCCGGGCACCGTCGGCGCGGGCTGGGGTCGGTGGTGATGCGGCCAGGAGGGGAGCGGTCAAAGAAGGACGGAACCGGACGTGTAACGTCGTTGGGAGCCCCGAAAGTGGCCGAATCACCGATCGCGTTGACGTCCCCCAGGGCGCTGACCCGCGAGGGGCGCCAGCGCCGAAGGGACCCGAAACACACATGACCTCTGTCAGCGACTCCGAACTGGCGAACCACCACCCGGGCGTGCGTTCGGCGTTCCAGCACGTGGCCCGGCGCAACCCGGACGAGCCCGAGTTCCAGCAGGCAGTCCTGGAGGTGCTGGAGACCCTCTCGCCCGCGCTGTCGAGCCACCCGGAGTACGTCGACCAGCGTGTGCTGGAGCGTCTGTGCGAGCCCGAGCGGCAGATCATCTTCCGCGTCCCGTGGCGTGACGACCAGGGTCGGGTACACGTCAACCGTGGTTTCCGGGTGGAGTTCAACAGCGCCCTGGGCCCGTACAAGGGCGGTCTGCGCTTCCACCCCAGCGTGAACCTGGGCGTCATCAAGTTCCTGGGGTTCGAGCAGATCTTCAAGAACGCGCTCACCGGCATGGGGATCGGCGGAGGCAAGGGCGGCAGCGACTTCGACCCCAAGGGTCGCTCCAACGCGGAGATCGAGCGGTTCTGTCAGTCGTTCATGACCGAGCTCCACCGCCACCTGGGCGAGTACACCGACATCCCCGCCGGTGACATCGGTGTCGGTACCCGCGAGATCGGCTACATGTTCGGGCAGTACCGGCGGCTGAGCAACCGCTGGGAGGCCGGGGTCATCACCGGCAAGGGCCTGGACTGGGGTGGTTCGGCGGTCCGTACCGAGGCCACGGGGTACGGAACGGTGATGTTCACCGAGCGGATGCTGGAGCGGGCCGGGAAGGGCCTGGCGGGGCGCCGCGTGGTGGTGTCGGGTTCGGGCAACGTGGCGATCTACGCGGTGAAGAAGGCCCAGCAGCTGGGCGCCACCGTGGTGGCCTGCTCGGACTCCAGTGGCTACGTGGTGGACGAGAAGGGCATCGACCTCGACCTGCTCAGGGAGGTCAAGGAGGTCGAGCGCGCGCGGATCAGCGCCTACGCCGACCGGCGCGGTGGCGCGACGTTCGTCGAGGGCGGCAGCGTGTGGGACGTGCCGTGTGAGGTGGCGCTGCCCTCGGCCACCCAGAACGAGCTCGACGTCAAGGGCGCCAAGGCGCTGGTCGGCAACGGCGTGCTGGCGGTGGCGGAGGGCGCGAACATGCCCACCACGCCCGAGGCGGCCAAGGTGTTCCGGCAGGCCGGTGTGCTGTTCGCCCCGGGCAAGGCCGCCAACGCGGGCGGTGTGGCCACCAGCGTGTTGGAGATGCGCCAGAACGCCCGGCGGACCTCGTGGTCCTTCGAGCACGCCGAGTCGGAGCTGGCCGAGACCATGGCCGGCATCCACGACCGCTGCGAGGAGGCGGCCGTGCGGCACGGCGCCAAGGGCGACTACGTGCTGGGCGCCAACGTCGCCGGGTTCGAGATGGTCGCCGACGCGATGCTGGCCCAGGGCCTCATCTAGTCGGACGTGAACGAAGGGGCGGGCCGGGACCTGACCGGGTCCCGGCCCGCCCCTTTCGGCGGTGTGGTCCCCCGTTCCCGGTGTCGGGTGCGGGGGTCCGTCTCCGGTCAGGCGTTGGTGGACTTCGCGGGTCGGTAGGTCAGTCGGCGCAGCAGGACCTCCGCCGGGCCGCGCCGCCCGGCGCGTTCCATGGCAGCCGCACCGGCCACGGTGAGGGCCCAGGTGAGCACGGCCAGCAGAGCGGCCGACCAGCTCGACAGGTGCGCGCCCAGTCCCAGGCCCCAGGCGGCCAGGACCGGTCCCCACACCACGGACTGCGCCATGTACCCGCTCATCGACCTGCGGCCCAGAGCGCCCAGCCACCGCACCGGCCGGGACGTGGCCGCCGCGCGCCCGCTCATCCAGTGCGCCAGCAGTCCGAAGAGGGCCGCGTACCCGACTCCGGTGAAGATCCCGGCGTAGAAGTGCAGGCCGGTCAGCGCCGTCACCGGGGCGATCTCGGCGACACCGGTGTGCTGGAGGGCCAGGACGGCGCCGGTGGTCCATCCCGCGGCGATGCCCCACAGGGCGAGCCGCCGCAGCAGCACGAGGTGTCGGCTGGGCTCGTCCAGGATCCGGTGCCGCGCGGCGAGCACACCCATGAGGAAGGCGGTGGGCAGTGCCACCGTCGCGATCCCCGCGACCAGCTGGAACGACCAGGTGACGAACCGTGTCGCCGCGGCGGCCAGGTAGGACTCCTCCGCGATGCTGGCGCGCTGCATGTCGGCGGCCGCGGACGTGCCCGCGTCGGCCGGGACCAGCATCCCCGCCAGGGAGATCAGGGCGCCCAGAACCAGCAGGACCCCGATCCAGACCTTGAGGGTGCGATCCGAGCGCCCGAAGAACAGCGGCACCATGATCAGGCCGATCAGCCCGTAGACCCCGATGATGTCGCCCTGCCACAGCAACAGGGCGTGTACCGCGCCGAACGCGAGCATCCACAGGTGGCGTCGTCGTAGGAGGCGCCGGGCCTGGACGGGACTGGTTCCCTTGGACGTCTGGCGCGCGTACATCTGGCCGATGCCGTAGGCGAACAGGAACCCGAACATCGTGTGGACCCGCGCGTCCACCACGATGAGGGTCAGTGCCTGGGCGATCCGGTCGGCCAGGCCGCCCTCCACCGGGTGCAGGCCCACCGATCCCGCCTGCGCCGTGTAGAGGAAATACGGGGTGTGCGCCAGGGCGATGAGCAGGAGCATCATTCCCCGCGCGATGTCGGGTGCCAGGGAGCGTTCGGACAGTGGGGTCGAGCGGACCGGCCCTCCGGAGGGGGTCGGCACATGATCAGGGGTGCGGGTGGTCATGTCGTCCTTTCGGTGGGGGAGGTTCAGTTGCCCGCGTCGTCGAGCCAGGAGTAGCGCAGGCGAAGCGCGCGCTCGGCGCTGCCCAGGGCGGCGCCGACGCCGAGCGTGATGTTGAGCCAGAGCGGCAGCAGGACGGGGGAGGTGAACGTGCCGGTCACGTCGTTGACCGGCGGGATCTGCGAGAGGGGTTCGAGGGCCTGGAGCAGGTTCAGGCCGAGCCCGACCACGAGCAGGGCGATCGAGACGGCGCCGATCCAGCGGCTCAGGGCCGGGTGTTCGCGGTCGAGGCGGGCGCGTCTTCCCTCGGCTGAGCGGGGGTCCGGAACGAGTTGCCGGTCCGCTCCGTCGTCGGGGACGTGGTGGCAGCGCCTGAGCCCGAAGGAGCTCATGGCGACCTCGACGTGTCCGCCGGGGACGGGGAACGCCGCGGGCATCCTGGAGTGGGCGTGCCGTGTGCCGTCGAGGTACAGGTCGGCCCTGACCTCCCCGTCCTCCTTTCCGCCCCAGTGGCGGACGTCGACCGAGTAGAGCGCGGTGCGACCGTCGTCCTGGTGAAGGGGCAGGTGGAAGAGGGAGCGGCTGAACAGCTGCCACCAGCGGAACCGCTTGAGGTGACGGCCGTCTCCGACCTTGACGCGGCGTGCCGCGCGTTGGCGGCGCCACTGGTCGAGCATGTCCGTCCTCCGTCTCTCGCCGAGCCACTTCCAACACAGCGTGTTGGCGACACGAAAGAGACTAACACACTGTGCTAGTACGGTGTACTAGTAGGATGGGGGCAGGAGGTACCGATGACCGAAGCAGGCGACGCGAGGCAGAGCTCGCGCGACAGGATCCTCATCGCGGCGGCGACGATGGTGAGTGAGAACCCGGCCGAGCGGCCGAGCGTGCGGGCGGTGGCGACCAGGGCCGGGGTGAGCACCGGCTCGCTGCGGCACCACTTCCCCACGCAGCGCGCCCTGATGGACGCGGTGCTCGCGGGCATCTACGCGCACATCGCCCCGGGCGAGCCCATCCACGACACGGCACTGCCGGCGCGGGAGCGCCTGGTCGACTGCCTACGGCAGATCCTCGCGCACGCCGGGACCGGCCGCGAGGCGAGGAAGGCCCTGCGCAGGACCTACGAGACCTTCATCGCCCCCGAACCGACAGAGGAGGCGCGTAGGACCTACCTGGTCGTCGAAGGGCAGATGCAGCACCGTGTCGAGCACTGGCTCTCCGTGCTCGTCGAGGAGGGCGCGCTCACCGAGGGCGACAACGCCAGGCGCGCGAAGTTCCTGCTCACCGTGGTCAACGGCGTCACGCTGGAAAGGGCACTGCCCGGCACGGAGTCCCTGCTGGAGTCCGAGGCCGCCACCCTGTTCGCTGCGGTCGACAGTGTCCTGGGCGGCTGCGTGTAGGAGGGGGCTCGGGGCCGGACACCCCGGGGGGTCGGGGCCGGGCGCTGGAACGGACTCGTCAGCGACCGACCCCGACCGGAATCACCACAGGTGGTGGACCTGGGGGCGGATCAGCTGGTCGTAGACCTCACGGACCTGCTCGTGGGTCTTGGCGTCCAACGGCGGCAGCTCCGCGGCGGCCGCGTTGCCCCGGGCCTGGTCGGCGTCGCGCGCGCCGGGGATGACCACGCTCACCCCGTCCTGGTCCAGGATCCAGCGCAGCGCGAACTGGGCCATGGTGACCCCCTCGGGAACCAGGGGGCGCAGACGCTCCACCGCTTCCAGGCCGGTCTCGTACTCGACGCCGGAGAAGGTCTCGCCGCGGTCGAAGGCCTCGCCCCCGCGGTTGAAGCTGCGGTGGTCGTCCTCCCCGAAACTGCTCGCGGCGGTGAACTTGCCCGACAACAGGCCGCTGGCGAGGGGGACCCGCGTGATGATCCCGACCCCGGCCTCCCTGGCCGCGGACAGGACCCTCTCCAGGGGCTTGTGGCGGAAGGCGTTGAGGATGATCTGCACGCTGGCCACGTTCGGCCGGGCGATGGCGGCCAGGGCCTGGTCACAGGTCTCCACCGAGACCCCGTAGGCGCGCATGCGCCCCTCGTCGACCATGGCGTCCAGGTCGTCGAAGACGGCGTCGCTCTCGATGACGGCCGAGGGCGGGCAGTGCAGTTGGACCAGGTCGACGGTGTCCACGCCCAGGTTGCGGCGGGAGTCGTCGTTCCAGGCCCGGAAGTTCCCCGAGTTGTAGTGGGCGGGGTCCTGGGCCATCCGGCGACCCATTTTGGTGGCCACGGTCAGGTGGGGGTGGTCCTTGAGCAGCTTGCCGACCAGCCGTTCGCTGCGCCCGTCGCCGTAGACGTCGGCGGTGTCGACGAAGGTGACCCCCTCCTCCACCGCCGTGTGCAGGGCGTTCATGGCGTCGGCCTCGCTGACCTCTCCCCAGCCGGAGCCGATCTGCCAGGCGCCGAATCCGACGACGCCGACCTGGGCGACGGTACCGAGTTCACGTGTGTCCATGGCCGTGATCCTAAGTCCTCTGGAATCGCTCCCACTCGGGGCTTTGGACCCGGGACGGCCGGTGTCGGACCCGAATTCCGCCCTCATGGCCCGGATTGCACCCCTGGACGGCGCGAACCGGTCAGTCCAGACCGAGTGCGCCGCGCACCATGGCCTCGGTGAGGGCGCGCACGGAGGCCCGGTCGAGCAGTTCCTCGGGCCGCGTGGTGAGGGTGAACAGCGCACCCCCGTACAGGGTGATCAGAGTGGAGACCGCCGTCTCCGAGGCCAGTGTGCCCAGGTCCTCGTGCAGCCGGGCGGTGCTGGCCAGCGCGGTGTCCGAGAGTCCGGCGAGGACGGCGGCCAGGGCGGGGCGGCGGCGCGCCTCGAGTTGGAGTTCGAGGATCGCCAGGTAGCGACCGCGCAGGGTGGTCACCGCGGTCCAGAGCGAGTCCGTGAGCAGGTCCACGAGCGTGCGGACGACGGCTTCCGGAGGGAGGTCGGCGGAGCCGTGGTCCTCGACGGCGTCGTTGGTGGCCCTCGCCGCCTCGTCCAGGTGGAGTTCCACGATCCGCTCGGCAGCGGTGACGAGGAGGCCCTCCCGGCTGCGGAAGTAGTTGGTGGCCGTCCCGGCGGGCACCCCGGCGCGCGTCTCCACGGCTCGGTGGGTGAGTCCGTGCGCCCCCCGCTCCGCCAGGAGCGCGATGGCCGCGTCGGCCAGGGCTCGGCGACGGTGCTGGTTGGGGCGGGGCATGGGGCGATTATAGGGCCGGGATCCATACCACTACCATCGTATTGAACAGGGGGTGCCGCACGCGCCGCCCGAGATGTGGAAGCTGGGAGAGCCATGCGTGAACGCACAGCGGTCGTCGTCGGCGGTGGACTCGCCGGACTGGCTTCGGCGGTGGGACTGGCCCGGTCGGGCTGGCACACCCGGATACTGGAGCGCCGCCCGGCGACGGGCGAGGTGGGCGCCGGTCTGGCCCTGCCTCGCAACGGCGTCGCCGCCCTGAACACCCTGGGGATCGAGGAGGAGGTCGTCGACCAGGCGGGCCTCCGCACGCTGGCCACGGGGTTCGTGGACACCCTCGGACGCCGGATCCTGACCCTTCCCGACACCGACCCCCGGGTGCGGCGGGCCACGACCATCTGGGGGTTCCACCGCCAGGCACTGCACGCCCTGCTGCACAGGGCCGCGCTCCGGGAGGGCGTGGAACTGGTGGACGGCGCCCGGGTGACGCACGTGTCCGCGGGGCGGCCCGGAGGTGAGCCCGCCGTGGTCCGCTGGCAGCGGGACGACGGCGAGCACGAGACCGAGGCCGGTCTGGTGGTGGGTGCGGACGGCATGTGGAGCGCCGTGCGCGGATCACTCCACCCGGGTGTGAGCCCCAGGTACAGCGGCAGCACCAGCTGGCGCGCCCTGCTGCCCGTGAGCGCTCTGGAGGGGACGGGGCTGGACGGTCGCCTCGTGGAGTACTGGGGGCCCGGTGCGGAGTTCGGGGTGATGCGGGTCAGCGCGGACCAGGTGTACTGGTACGGGTACGTGCGCCAACCCGAGCGGACCGTCTTCGACGACGAGCTCGCCACCGCCCGGGCCTACTTCGCGGACTGGGCTCCCGAGGTGGTCGCCCTGATCTCCGCGACCACCCCCGACCAGCTCATGCGGCACGACGTCCACCACCTGCCGGACGGCCCGGAGCGCTACGACCGGGGACGCGTGGTGCTGGTCGGGGACGCCGCCCACGGCGCCCTGCCCACGATGGGACAGGGCGCCGCCACCGCGATGGAGGACGGCGCCACCCTGGGCCGGCTGGCGGGGCCTGCCCACGAGGGCGACCTGGGGCGGGCCCTGGCGGAGTTCGACGCCCTCCGTCGCCCCCGGTGCCAGGCCATCGCCAAGCAGGCCCGTTCTATCGCCCGCGTGGGCGCCGACCTGGGCGGTGGGTGGCGCCAGGGGCTGCGCAACGCGGCCTTCCGGCTGATCCCCGCGAGCAGACTGGTCGTTATGGCCAGGGGAGCCGTGGAGTGGACCCCGCCCGAACCCCTGGCCCCCGCCTGAGGCCTTCGACGGCTCGCCTCGTCACACTCCGGGTCGCTCCACCTGTGTGTCGGTCCAGGGCTCCTCTCCGTCCTCGGGGGAGAGCGGTATCGACGACGGAGGCGATCACGTCCGCGACGAAAGGCGTGTCGCCGCCTGGGCACCACGTTGCATGGGGCGCTGGTGGCCCCGGAGGACCACGACTCCGGACCGCGCATGACACGCGATCCTGATCGTCCCGGGCCCCCGCGCGACCGGAGGTCGCTCAGGGGGCCGGGGATACCGGGTGACGGTCCGGATGACCGGGGTGGACGGGACGCGATCAAATGCGTTGCCAAGAGGACGGTCTCTGCCTAGTGTCGCGACTCATGACTGATCCCCGCATCGACCCGCCCTACGTCGCCGACGAGCGCGCCATGCTCGAGAACTGGTTGGAGTGGCACCGGGAGACCCTCGCCGTCAAGTGCCAGGGCCTCACCGACGACCAGCTGCGCGTACGTTCCACCCCGCCCTCACCGATGTCCCTGCTGGGGCTGGTGAGGCACATGGCCTACGTGGAACACATGTGGTTCCGCGTGGTCCTCGCGGGGGAGGACTACCATTCGCCGATCAAGCGCCCCGGAGACCGGGACGGCGACTTCCTGAACGTCGGCTCCGCCTCGGTCGAGGAGTCCTTCGCGGTGTGGCGCTCCGAGATCGACAACGCCCGGAAGGCGTCGGCGGGCCTGTCCCTCGACGCCGTCGGCAGGAACCAGCGGCACGGCGAGGACTGCTCGCTCCGGTGGATTCTGGTGCACATGATCGAGGAGTACGCCCGGCACAACGGCCACGCCGACCTCATCCGTGAGCGCGTCGACGGGGTCACCGGGGAGTAGCCCGAGGTACCGCGGGAGCCGGAGCGTGACCCCGGCGGATCCGCACGCGAGCCCCCGCAACCGCCTGAAGCCGGACCGACCGCCACCACGGCGGACGGTGCCGGACCCGCGGGACACCCGGTCAGGCTCGGGAAACCGCCGGCGAGCCGCGGGCGCGGGCCCCCAGAAGGGCCCGGGAACCCGCGTCGGACTCAGCCCGGCGTCGTCGTGCTCCCCTGTAATCCCCGCGTCGTCGCCGCCTCCGGGCCCCGCGCCACCTCGCCCTGGGCGTCGGAGAAGACCTTGCCGTGCTCGGAGCTGACGACCGCCGCCAGCCGGCGGCGGCGCCCACGAGGGGCCCGCCGAGCGGACCGGTGACCTCCACGATCCGGCGTCCGGCGCGGTCTTGGCTGAGGACCGCCGCGCGGGTCAGGAGGGGGCTTTGGACAGGTCCTTGACCACGGTGCGGTCGGGCACGAAGCGGACCAGGCGGGCGTCGTCGGCGTAGTACCGGAAGTCCGGGTGCCAGGTGCTCTCGTCGTCGCCCAGGTACCTGCGGAGCTTGCGTCTGCTGAGGGCGGGGTCGAAGGGCACCACCTCCGCTTCCCCGCACATGATCACCTGGAGGAACTCCTGCCGCTCCAGGTCACAGGTGTCCACCACCACGGCTGTGCGCGGGTCCCTCTCCAGGTGCCGTGCCATGACCGCGTACTCCCCGGTGATCCACCACAGCACTCCCTTCTCCCAGAGGAACCAGACCGGCCGGACGGTGGGTGCTCCGGAGGCGTTGACGGTGGCCACGCGGGCCACCAGGGGCTGGGACAGGAAGGCATCGACGTCGAAGGGCGCTGGCGGCTGAGGGGTGTCCGGCATGCCTCCAGACTAGGGTTCGTTCGGGCGTCGCGACAGTGCGGGCGTTCGCCTGTGGACAACCGGCCTCGGGGTCAGGGGTTCTCGGCGTGGCTGACCTGGACGGTGTGGGTCACCCATCCCCGGTCGGTCTGCTGGTGCAGCAGGAACGCGGTGGGTTCGGGCACAAAGCCGCACGGGTCGTCGCTGTTCCTCTTGAGGGCGCTCTGCCGGTGCGTGCTGGGGGCGGTGGTGAGGACACTCCCCCCGAAGCCGGTGGTGGTCTGCCGGTGGACGTGTCCCGCCAGCACACGGGCGACGTTCGGGTGGCCGGCCACCACCTCCTCCAGCTCGGCGCCGTCGTCCAGCCGCATGCCGTCCAGGTACGGGATGCCGAGGGGAACCGGCGGGTGGTGTACGCACACGAGGGCCGAAACGTCGGGGCGCCGGTCCAGGACCGAGTCCAGCCAGTCCAACTGCTCGGCGCCCAGCAGCCCTCCGGGGGCGCCGGGGACGAGGGAGTCCAGGACCACCATGGTGACCTCGGGGTACTCCACGAGGTAGTGGGCGCTCGAGCCCCCGCCGAGGTGGGCGCTGCCCCCGAAGGCGGTGAGCAGGTTCTCGCGGTCGTCGTGGTTGCCCGTCACCAGCAGCAGAGGAAGCGGGAAACCGTCGATGACCTCGTGGAGTGCCGCGTACTCCTCGGGGCTGCCGTGCTCGGCCAGGTCACCCGAGACGACCACGCAGGCCGGGAGCGGGTCCAGGGCCAGCACCCGGCTGAGCGCCTGGCTCAGCCCGACCGCCGGTTCGGCCGCGCGGCCGTCCGCGGTCAGGTGTGGGTCACTCAGGTGGGCGACGGAGGTGGAGGGAGGACCGAAAAAAAGGGGTCATGACGGACACAGTGCCCGAGTCGGGGGTGCTCGGGCAACAGGGTTCGCGGGCCTCAACCAGCCAGACCGGGCGGGTCGACGTCGAAGGGTGTGGCTCGCCACTGGTCGACGGCCGGGTTCAGGAACTCGGCCAGCACGGGCAGCTTCGGGACGAGTTCGAGGGCGGCGATGACCCGCAGGGCCCCAACCGCGTTCACGAAGGCCAGCACGTCCCCGTCGAGCTCGCGCAGGCCGTGGCGGCGGGCACCTCGGTCGTAGGCGGCCTCCAGTTCGGGGCCGAGCGCGGCCAGGTCCCACTCCACGGGCCCCAGCGAGACCAGTTCGAAGTCGGCGTAACGGTCCCCGTCCAGGGCGGCGAAGATGTTGGCGGGCGGGGAGTCGCCGTGGATCGGCTGGAGATCGACTCCCGGGAACGCGCGCTCGAACTCCTCGCGCGAACTGGCGATCGGCTCCAGGAACCCCCACTCGCGGCGTGCCCGCTCCAGGTCCCGCGCGGAGATGAGGTCGGGGCTGGCCTCCAGACGTTCGAGGCTGGCGGAGAGGGAGGCCGGTTCGGCGGCACCCAGGAACTCCAGCCTCCCCGGGTAGTCACGCATGGCCGCGTGCAGCGAGGGGACGCTCTCGGCGTTGGCGACATAGTCGGGTTCCCCGTCGCGCCTCTCCTCCACGTACTCCCAGAACGTGATCGAGAACCCGTCACGCTGTACGGGCTCACACGGCACCAGCGGGCTGGGCGCGAGGACGGGCGTCCCCTGGTCGGACAGCCACTATGTGACGTCCAGTTCCGCGCGCTGCCGAGCGGTCACGGAGTCCAGGGGCGTCGTGTCCGGCAGGACCGTGGGGAGGCGGGCCACGACCGGTGAGGGCGCGAGGTGGACGACCACAGAGAACAGGTCGTGCAGCACGCGCGGGTCGGTCACGGTGAGCCCGAGTTCGCGTCCGGCACCCACGGCGGCACTCACGGCGGATGCGGTTCGTCGGGCCAGCTGTTCGGCGGAGAGGAATGCGGTCACGGGTCGATCCTTCCACGTCTGGGGAGGACTGCGCTCTGGTGCGGCGGTCTCCGGTGGTTCGCCGGGACGAGGCCGAACTCGGGGGGCGGTGGCGCTCGCCTGGGTGCGTGGGAGGCGGAAAACCCCTGGGCCGCATGGGCGCGTGCTCACAGAATGGTCGGATGGTTGATCGACACTTCTCCACACCGGACCTCGCCGAGCTCTACGACTACTTCAGCCACTGGCGGGTCTCCCCGCAGGACGACTTCTACCTCGACCTCGTGATGGGCGCCCGCTCCGTGCTGGACGTGGGCTGCGGCACCGGGAAGCTCCAACGGGTGGCGCGCGAGAGCGGACACACCGGTCGGCTCGTGGGGCTGGACCCGGCCGACGCGATGCTGGAGGTGGGCCGACGGGACCGCGCCGATATCGAGTGGACCCTGGGCGACCTGGTCTCGGGTGCCTGCGACGGTGCGGCGGGTGGCCCGTTCGAGGACGAGTTCGACCTCGTCATCATGTCCGGGCACGCCTTCCAGGTGTTCACCACGGACGACGAGCTGCGCGCCAACCTGGCCGCCGTCCGGCGTGCCCTCACCACTGACGGACGGTTCGTGTTCGAGACCCGCAACCCCGCTGTGCGGGGTTGGGAGGCCTGGAACCCCGAACGGGTACGAACGGTCAGCGGCCCGGAGGGTCGGGAGGCCACCTGCGTGCACCGCCTGCGGGAGGTCGACGGCGACCTGGTCACCTTCACCTCCGACTACCGGGTCGAGGGGTGGCCGGAACCGCTGGTCAGCCGGAGCACGCTGCGGTTCCTGGACGCCGACCGCCTCAACGGCTTCCTGGCCGAGGCAGGGTTCGAGGTGACCGCGCAGTACGGCTACTGGGACCGCAGCCCGCTCACCGACGCCAGCATGGAGATCATCACCTTCGCCCGTCCCGCCTGAGCGGGCCACGGCATCAGGGCGGCTGACCGCCGTGTTCGACGATGTGGAGGCCGCGTGAGCGGAGGGGCCCGTCCGGGCCCTCGACGGGGCGGGATACTGGTGGTCGAGCGAACCCACGAGGAGGCGTCCGTGTTCTTCTTCTACAGCAGCCGTCTGGGCTGCGTGACCTCTCTGCTGCTCTCGGCCGGACTGACCCTGCTGGTGCTCCACCTGCTCGGCTGGATCTAGGACTTCCCACCCCTCACGGGCTCTCCCAGCCCAGGCGCGGCAGCCACGGATGGTGGGCCCCGTGGACCAGTTCGAGCGCCTCCGCCAGCCACCACCGCTGGTCGGCGTCCAGTACGGTCAGCGCCGCCGCGAAGTCCTCCTCGTCCTTGGGCCGTAGCCCCTTGGCCTTGTACAGCAGCTGGACCTCAGGGGTCAGGTGGGGCAGACCCTCCGGCGTGCGCCGTCCCAGCTGGGCGAGGGGGAGTCTGATCCGAGCGTCCCTGCGGGAGACCCACTCGTCCCCCTCGGATTCGTCCAGCATGAACTGGAGCCGCCAGGGTTCAGCCGGACCGGGGCGGCACCAGATGTCATGGACACCGGCGGTCAGGCTCTCGCCCACCCGCCAGGGGCGGAGTGTGCCGGGCGGGTCGGCCGCCCACCACTCCCAGTCGGGGAGCACCTCCTGGACGGTGTGCTGGTCCCGGCGGAGCAGAAGCACGTCGGTGTCGGCGTGCTCACGGAACCGGCGGCCGACCGCCAGCGCGATGGCGTGCCCGCCCGCGATCCACCACGGGACGCTCGCCTGGGAGAACCGCGCGGCGACCTCCTCGGGCGGCAGCGGGTCCCAGGAAGTGAAGGGGGCGGCGGTGCTCACGCGGACGTGCCCGAAGTGGCGTCGATGCGGCGCTGTACCCCGTCCAGCAGCGCGTCCAGGCCGAACTGGAAGGACTCCCACGCCTCCTGTTCCAGGTAGGGCTCGCTGGGGTCGGCGTTGTCGAAGGCTCCCTGCTCGGTCATCACGGTCAGGGTGGGGAAGCGCTCGGAGAAGTCCTCGACAATCTCCTCCAGCTGCGCGGAGCGGGCGAACCACCACTGGTCCTCGGGCTGCCCGGTGATGGCCTCCGCCTGGCGGGCCTCGGCGGCGGTGCGGACCGTGCCCCGGACCAGGTTGACGATGCTGTTGTAAGCGCCCCCGACGGCCTTCGCGGGGAGTCCGGCGCCGTGCAGGACGGTGGCCAGGGACTCGAAGAGCCGGTACTCGTTGGGGCCCAGGACCGGCCGGGCGGCGGAGATCTCCAGGGTCCAGGGGTGGCGCAGGTAGAAGCGCCACAGCTGACCGGACCAGGCCAGGACCTCCTCGCGCCAGTCCGTTCTGTCGGTACCCCCTCCCAGGCTCGCGGGTGCGGGACCGGTGGTGTCCTCCCACTCACGGACCAGCTCCGCGAAGGAGTGGTCGTACATGAGGTCGATGAGTTCGTTCTTGCTGGCCACGTAGGTGTAGAGGGACATGGCGGTGCGGCCCAGGCGCTCGCCCACGGCGCGCATGGACAGGGCCTGCATGCCCTCGGCGTCGGCGACCTCGATGGCGGTCTCCACCACCAGGTTCACGCTCAGCTGGGCGCGGGGTCCGGGGCCGGTGCGTTCGGCCGGTTCGTGGTCGCGCCACAGCAGCTGCATGGAGCGACGGGGGTCACCCTGCCCGGCGTAGACAACCACTTGCAACTCCTTATGGAATAAACTAACGTTCGCTGGCTGTTAGTTTACCGCATAAGGCTTTCTGAGGATCCTGAGGAGCAGCTTGTCTTCCGAACCCACCACCCTGGCGGACACCCACGACACCATCCAGGTCCGAGGGGCCAGGGAGAACAACCTCGACAACGTCTCCGTGGACATCCCCAAACGGAGACTGAGCGTCTTCACCGGCCTGTCCGGCTCGGGGAAGTCCTCGCTCGTCTTCGGGACCATCGCCGCCGAGTCCCAGCGGCTGATCAACGAGACCTACACCGCCTTCCTCCAGTCCTTCATGCCGAGCGTGGGCCGCCCGGACGTGGACGCCCTGCGCAACCTCAGCGCGGCGATCATCGTGGACCAGGAGCGGATGGGGGCCAACGCGCGCTCCACGGTGGGCACCGCCACCGACGCCCACGCGATGCTGCGCATCGTCTTCAGCCGGGTGGGCAGTCCGCGCCTGGAACCCTCCAGCGTGTTCAGCTTCAACAACTCCGAGGGTATGTGCCCCGAGTGCGAGGGGCTGGGCCGCACCAACCAGATCGACGTCGAGGAGCTCTACGACCGCGACCTCTCCTTGAACGAGGGCGCCATCACCGTCCCCGGGTTCTCCGTGGACAGCTGGTACTGGCAGATCTTCACCACCTCCGGGCTGCTGGACCCGGACAGGAAGCTCCGTGACTACACCGACGAGGAGTGGCACAGCCTCCTCCACCAGCCCGTCACCAAGGTGAAGGTCGGGAGCAGCAACCTGACCTACGAGGGCCTGGTCCCCAAGATCAAGCGCACCTACCTGGCCAAGGAACGCGAGAAGATGCAGACCAGCGTCCGCGCGTTCGTGGACCGCGCCGTGGTCTTCTCGATCTGCCCCGAGTGCGAGGGCACCCGGCTCAACGCGGCCGCCCGTGAGGTCAAGGTCAACGGCCGCACCATCACCGAGTGTGCGTCCATGCAGATCAGCGACTTGGCGGAGTTCGTCCACGCACTCGAGGAACCCTCGGTGAAGCCGCTCGCGGACACCCTCGGGCACACCCTGGACTCGCTGGTTGAGGTCGGTCTCGGGTACCTGAGCCTGGACCGGGAGTCGGGCACCCTGTCCGGTGGCGAGGCCCAGCGGGTCAAGATGGTCCGCCACCTCGGCTCCAGCCTCAGCGACGTCACCTACGTCTTCGACGAGCCCACCGTGGGCCTCCACCCGCACGACATCGAGCGGATGAACACCCTCCTGCTCGGCCTGCGCGACAAGGGCAACACCGTGCTGGTGGTCGAGCACAAGCCCGAGACCATCGCCATCGCCGACCACGTCGTGGACCTGGGTCCGGGCGCCGGACCCACCGGCGGCACCGTCACCTACAGCGGCGACGTGGCCGGGCTGCGGGCCTCCGGGACCCTCACCGGACGCCACCTGGACCACCGCGCCCAGCTTCGGGAGAAGGTGCGGACCCCGAAGGGCACCATCCCCATCCGGGGGGCCAACACCCACAACCTCCGGGACGTGTCCGTGGACGTCCCGCTCGGGGTGCTCACCGTGGTCACCGGGGTGGCGGGCTCGGGCAAGAGCTCGCTCATCCACGGGGCCCTGCCCGGCCGTGAGGGCGTGGTGGTCGTGGACCAGTCCGCGATCCGCGGGTCGCGCCGCTCGAACCCGGCCACCTACACCGGGCTGCTGGACCCGATCCGCACCGCGTTCGCCCGCGCCAACAAGGTGAAGTCGTCCCTGTTCAGTGCGAACTCCGAGGGTGCCTGTCCGGAGTGCAAGGGCGCCGGGGTGATCTACACCGACCTGGCCATGATGGCCGGGGTGGCCACCACCTGTGAGAAGTGCGAAGGGCGCCGGTTCAGGGCCGAGGTCCTCGAACACAAGCTGCGCGGGAAGGACATCAGCCAGGTTCTGGCCATGTCCGTGGTGGAGGCGCGCGACTTCTTCGCCTCCGGCAACGCCCGGGTCATCCTGGACCGGATGTACGACGTCGGCCTGGGGTATCTCGGCCTGGGGCAGCCGCTCACGACCCTGTCCGGCGGTGAGCGCCAGCGGCTGAAGCTGGCGATCTCCATGGCGAAGAAGGGTGCGGTGTACGTGCTGGACGAGCCCACCACCGGACTGCACCTGGCCGACGTGGACCGGCTGCTGGCGCTGTTGGACCGCCTGGTGGACGACGGCAACACGGTGGTGGTGATCGAGCACCACCAGGCCGTGATGGCACACGCCGACCACGTGATCGACCTCGGCCCCGGGGCCGGTCACGACGGAGGCCGGGTGGTCTTCGAGGGCACCCCGGCGGAACTGGTCGAGAAGGGGGAGACCCTCACCGCCCGACACCTGCGCGCCTACCTGGGCCGCGAGGGATAGCGGGAGAAGTCACGGGTCGGGCCCGTCACCGGAGGACCTCCGGGCGGCGGGCCCGACCGTGTTCGCCGACCTGTCCGCGTGAGGATCAGGAGGCCGCCGGGGCGGCCTTGCGACCGCGGGCGATCACGTAGTGCAGGGCGCCGCCCAGCACCGCCCCGAAGATCCACACGAACCCGGACCAGGACTGGAGGGCGGGCAGCCACACCGCCGTCACCGAGAAGACGGAGGCCAGGCAGAAGGCGGACAGCGCGCGCAGGTTCCAACCCCGCGTGAAGTAGTACTCCGCACCGGACGCCGCCGAGTACAGGGCCTGGAGATGCACGCGCTGGCGCCGCAGCAGGTAGTGGTCGGCGACGATGATGCCGTACAGCGGGGCCAGGACCGCTCCGAGGGTGTCGACGAACGACGCGATGCCGATGTTGTCGATGTAGGCGACCCACAGGGCGCCCACCACGAAGCCCACCGAGGCCGTGATGAGCCCACCGGTGCGCGCGCTGATGACCGAGGGCGCCAGGTTGGCCAGGCCGTAGGCGGGCGGGATGAAGTTGGCGACCAGGTTGATGCCCACGGTGGCGACGAAGAAGGTCAGGGCCGCCACCACGGTCAGCCAGATGTTGTCCACGCGCGCGACGATGTCGGCCGGGTTGGTGAGCGCCTCCCCGTACAGCACCGAGCTTCCGGCGGTGATGACCAGGGTGAGGAAGGAGAACAGGGCCAGGCTGACGGGCAGCCCCCACAGGTTGCCCCGGCGCATGGCGCGCTCCGAGCGGGTGAAGCGTGCGAAGTCTCCGTAGTTGACGACCACCGCGGCGAAGTAGGCGACCATCGTGCCCACCACGGCCGAGAACGCCGCGACCGTGCCGCCCGGATAGTCGCCTTCACCGGCGAAGACGGTGCCCAGCTCGGAGAGGAGGTCGCCCCCGGCCATGGCCCACAGCGCGATCATCATGGCGATCATGACCGCGTACACCGCCGGTCCGGCCCAGTTCAGGAACACGCCGATCGACTTGATGCCCCGGCTGAACAGCGCCAGCTGGACCACGGCCACGATCACGTAGGAGATCCACCCCACGGCGGACAGGCCCAGGAAGGTGCCCTGGGGGCCCGGGCCGAACAGGGCCGTGATCAGCAGGGCCATTGCGGTGGAGGCGAAGTAGGTCTGGGCCCCGTACCAGAACATGGCGGTGATGCCCCGGATGAGCGTGGGGAACTGGGTGCCGTGCACGCCCATGCTGGCGCGCGCCATGACGGCGTAGGGGATGCCGTAGCGCACGCTCGGGCGGCCGACGAGGTCGCACAGGAACATGACGATGAGCCCGGCCAGGATGATCCCGGCGAACACCGCCCAGCCGTTGAGGCCGTAGGAGATGAAGAGCGTGGCGGCCAGGGTGTAGCCGAACAGGCTCTGGATGTCGTTGGTCCAGACGTTGAAGATCTCGAACGCGCCCCAGCTGCGTCTGCTCCGGGGCACGGGGGCGAGGTCCTCGTTGTGCAGCGAGGGGTCGGGGGATCGGAGGGTCAGGTCGGCGCCGTCAGGGCCGAGCGCCGGTTCGGTGGACGGCGGGTGCTCGGTGTCGCTCATGGGGGTCCTCAGGGGATGGGGGGGGAGTGGTGGGCGGGTCAGATGTCGGCGCGGTGGCTTCCATGGGGGAGCTCGTCCACGGTCAGGCGGTCGAAGGTGCCCGAGGCGGGGTCGTGGACCCAGCTGCGGCCCACACTGGTGGCCAGGTAGGCGTCGCTCGGGTCGTCGATCTCGGCCTGAGGGTGGCGGCGCAGGATCCAGGCGCGCATGAGTACCAGGTAGAGCGCGAAGGCGACCGGGAAGCCGATGACGTAGGCGTAGTCGGGCTGCCACAGGGACACGCCCGAGGCGCCGAACCAGGCGACGAGAGCGGCCGGGTTGACCCCGCGCGCGTACCGGTACTGGCCGTGGGGGTCGTACAGGGCGGGCACGTTCAGGCGACGTCGGCGCAGCACGTAGTAGTCGCAGATCATGATCCCGGCGATGGCCGCGATGAACCCGCCGTAGTAGCTCAGGAAGGTGAACAGGTTGTCCAGCAGCAGCCAGGGCATGACGGCGGTGCCGACCACCCCGGCCAGCACCACCCCCGAGCGGTAGGACAGGTGGGGTGCGGCGGCGTTGACGAAGTTGAGCGCGGCGGGCACGACGTTGGCGGCGGTGTTGGTGGACCACTGGGCCAGGACGATCATCAGCAGCAGGACGCCGAGGACGAGTCCGGTGCTCTGGCCCTGGATGACGTCGACGGGGTTCCACTCGCCGGTGACGATGAAGGAGACCGCGCCGATGAAGGAGATCCAGGCCTGCATCATCGGCAGGGCCACGAAGTGGGCGGTGAGGACGGCCCGGTTGCGGCGCAGGAAGCGGCGCTCTCCGGGGGCGGTGCGCACGAAACGGGTGATGCTCGGGATGTCCACGGCCAGCGGCGCCCACACCACCATGTTGATCAGGAAGAACGCCACCAGCGACAGGTCGCCGCCGGAGGCGAAGGTCCAGATGTTGGTGCCCTCCAGGTCGGCGACGCCGTCCAGCGTGTAGTACATCCAGATCGAGATGGCCAGGATGCACGGGGCCGCGAAGGAGGCCAGCCTTTCGACGGCCTTGATACCGAGGGCGACATTGGCGATCTGCACGGCCAGGAAAAGGGCGTACCAGAGCGGCCAGGAGGAGAACCCGGTCCAGTACTCCACGAGGCCGTTGATGGCCAGGGCACCGATGTAGGTCTGGATGCCGAACCAGCAGGCGGCCACCACCCCGCGCGAGACCGAGGGGATGTGGGTGCCGATGGTGCCGAAGGGGGCGCGTAGGAACACGGCGAAGGACAGGCCGTGCTCGGTGCCGATGTCGGCGGTGAGGGTCATGACCACGGCCAGCGCCATGGTGGCGGTGAGCACGACGAGCATGACCACGGGCAGCGAGAGCCCGCCCTCGACTCCGTTGGCGCCGTACTGGAAGGTGACGATGACGATGGCCAGGGCCACCCACATCCAGACGAAGCCCAGCAGCGAGATGGGGCGCTGGTTGAGCCAGGTGGGCAGGATCGACTCTTCGAGCAGGTGGTTGTTGGCCGGGGCGGGGGTGCTCTGACGGGGGGTGGAGGCGTCCATGAGCCTGTGCTCCTCCGGGAGGGGTCAGGGGTGGTGGGGCCCTCCGAGCGCGGGGCTCAGCGGCCAGTGGGTGACGGTCTTGGGGCGGGGCGCGGCGAGGCTGCGCACCCTGCTGGTGGTGAGGCCGAGGGTCACCAGGGACTCGGCCAGGGCGACGGCGCTGGTCAGGCCGTCCACGACGGGGGCGCCCGCGGTGGCCTCGGGGGTGAGTTCCATTCCGGCCATGCCGCCGCAGCCGAGGATGATCACCTCGGCGCCGTCCTGTTCGACGGCGGCTCGGGCCTGGTGGGCGACGGCGCGCGCCGCGGTGGCGGGGTCGCTCTCCAGTTCGAGCACGCCCAGGCCACTGGCCCGTACCGAGGCGCAGCGGGTGTGGAGTCCGGCCAGGGTCAGGCGGTCGCGGATCATGGGCACGGTGCGGTCCAGGCTGGTGACCACGGAGTAGCGGTGGCCGAGCAGGCAGGCGGTGTGGGCGGCGGCCTCGGTGATGTCGATGACCGGTGCGGGGCAGAGTTCCTGGAGGCCCTCCTTGCCGTGGTCGCCGAAGCCCGCCTGGATGACGGCGTCGTAGGGGCGGTCGTAGGTCATGACGCGGTCCATGACGGCGACGGCCGCCAGGTGGCTCTCGAAGTTGCCCTCCACCGACTCGGGGCCGAAGCGCGGGGTGAGCGCCTCGACCTCCGTGCCGGGACGGGCGACGGCGCGGGCCTGTTCGGCCAGGGCGCGGGTGATGGCCGTCGAGGTGTTGACGTTGACGATCAGGAGGCGCATGCGGTCCCTTCGTGAGCCGTGCGGGGGTGACCCCGCCCACATTTGAAGCTATTACTTCAATACCTCTTAAAGCAATGACTTCACAAGACCGCCATCTATACTTAACACGCCATGGCTGACTTCACCGAGAACCCCGCGCCCCCACGGTTCGACGAACGAAGGATCGGCGAACGCATCCGCGAACTACGCACCGCGCGCGGCCTGTCCCTGCGTGAGCTGTCCGGACGACTGGAGATCAGCGCGAGCGCGCTCTCCCAGATCGAACGCGGCAAGATGCGCCCCTCGGTGACCCGGCTGTACCAGATCATGGGCGAGCTGAACGTGCCCATGGCCGCGGTGTTCGGCCCCGAGGTGAGCGCGCCGGCCGCGCCCGACGCCTACACCACCCCCATGGGGGAGGCACCCGGTCCGCGCTGGGAACCCGGCGACGCCGCCATGGGCCGCGTCGCGGTGACCCGGCGGGAGGAGGCTGCCACCCTTGAGCTCGGCCACGGGGTGCGCTACCGCCGCCTGACCCCGGGCCCGGTCCCTGGCATGAACTACTTCGAGTCCGTGTACCCGCCGGGTTCCTACTCCAGCCAGAACGCGGAGTACGTGCGCCACCGGGGCCACGAGATCGGCAACGTCGTCAGTGGCGTGCTCACCGTGGACGTCGGGTTCGACACCTACGAACTCCGGCCGGGCGACTCGATCACGTACCCCTCCACCACCCCGCACCGCATCTCCAACCAGGGCGACCGGGACGCCGTGGCCATCTGGCTCAACCTGGACTGATCCCGGCACGCCCGGAGAACCACGGGCGCCCGGCTCCTGGGGGGCGCCAGCCGCCCGGACGCTGAGGCGAGAGGCCCAGGCCCCGGCTGGACCGCCACCGGCCGTTCTTCCCCCGGGTTCGTCGCGGCCACACGGTCCGGCTGTGCGAGCCACTCGGGTTCGGGGTGGTGGTCACCGCGCGGAGGGGTTCTGCCACCCGGCGCGACCGCGTGGGTCCGCCGCGCATGATGTACCGCCCGCTCTGCCTCAGGGCAGTTCGTCGAACCTCTCCCGGGCGCGCTCGACGTCCGGCATGGTCTCGGTGGTCCAGCGCAGGAGCGCGTCGACCAGGTCCTGGAGCGTCCTGCCCAGTGTCGAGATGCGGTACTCCACGGCGAGCGGCCGTGTGCTCACGATGACCCGGTCCACCATTCCGTTGCGTTCCAGCCGGCGCAGGGTCGCCGTGAGGGACTTCTGGGTGATGACGGGGATCGCCCGGCGCAGTCCGTTGAAGCGCAGGGGCTGTTCGCACAGGCTGTCCAGTACCTGGAGCGACCACTTGTCGAGCATCTGGTCGAGCAGTTCGCGGTGCTCGGCGGTGATCTGGGGGACGGGCTGGGCGGGCGTGGTTTCCGGCATGATACCTGGTCTCGTTGAGGTTCCCTTTGGCCACCTAGTAGACATGGGATACCTGCAAAACGCCAACTGGAGGAACCTCCCATGACCGTGCAGCTGCTCAGCCCCGAAGGCCTGTTCCAGCCCGTTCCCTACCACCACGTCTCGATCGGCACCGGCAGCCGCCATGTGCACGTCGCCGGTCAGATCGCCCGCGACGGCGAGGCCAACCACCTGGCTCCCGGCGACCTCACCGGCCAGGTCGAGGTGGTGCTGCGCCACGTCGCACGTGGCCTTGCCGGTGCGGGAGCGAGTTTCTCCGACGTCGTACGCCTGCGCTTCTTCGCCGTCGACTGGAAGCCGAACAAGGCCGAGGCCTTCATGAAGGGCATCGAGAACGTGACCGAGGAGCTGAACCTGCCGACCCCGCTTCCGCCCGTCTCGCTGATCGGCGTGGACTACCTCTGGGAGCCCGACGTCCTCGTCGAGCTGGAGGCCTACGCTGTCCTGGACTGAAATCCGGCGGACCCGCTCCGCAAGAGCGGGTCCGCCGCCCTGAGCGGAAACGGGGCCGCACACCGTGAACCGATGCGCGGCACCCGGTCACTCCTCCTCGGAGTCGTCTTCGGGTTCGTCCTCGGTCGGCCGAACCCGGCTCGCGAGCCGGTAGTCGACGCGGACGTCCTCGTAGACCGTCCCGGTCTCGACGGGCTTGGGAAGCCCCGACCGGTCGCTGCCGGAGGTGCCCTCCGACTCAGGGCTTCCCCGGTGCTGGGATCCGACCTCAGGTGCCTCGTGGAAAATGAGTTCGTCCGCGGTCACGGACGCGCTGATCTCCACGTCGTACTCGGTTTCCTTCCGGGTTCCCATGGTGCTCACCCCGATTCACTGGTCGGCTGCCCCGCCGCCGGTGCGCTTCACCGTGTTACCGGCCCACTTCGCCGCACTGCGCAACACGTTCGCGGCGCTCTTCGCGGCCTCCCCGGCGCTCTTCGCGGCGTCCTCCGCCCTCTTCGCGGCGGCTTCCACGGACTGCACCGCGTCCTCGGCTCCCGAGGGGGCGTCGGGCGCCTCGTCCTCGATGTCCGAGTCGACGTCCTCCGGAGTCTCTGGGGCGGATGCGTCGTCCTGCGGAGCGTCCTCGTCTGCCGGTGCGGCACCCTCCGGAGCCTCGGTGTCGGATGCGTCGTGCTGCGGAGCGTCTCCGTCGCCCGGGGCGGCATCCTTGACGGCGCTGCCAGCGCTTGAAGCCACGCCCTCGGTCGTCTCTCCGACGCCCTCTGTCGCTTCTCTGGCAACCTGGCCGACGTCGTCGACCGCGCTCCCAGCACTCGAACCGGCGCCCTTGGCAGCCTCTCCGGCGACCTCACCGACGTTTCCCACAGCACTGCCAGCGTCCGAGCCGACGTCCTCCACCGCGCTCCCGGCACCCGAACCGACGTCCTTCACTGCTCCGCCAGCGCCCGAACCAACGTCTCTCACGGCGCCACCGGCACCTGAACCGACGTCCTTCACCGCACTGCCAGCGCCAGAGCCGACGTCCTCGACCGCTTCACCGGCGCCCTCGCCCAGAGCTCCCACGGCCTGTCCGGCACCGCTGCCCACCTCTTCGAGGCTGGATTCCACACCCCGGGCCACGTGTTCCAACACCTGCGGGTTCTCGTCGATGGTCTTGAGGACCCGTCCGATGATCTCCCGTACGTTGTCGAGTCTGACCTTGAGCAGGGCCTCGGCCTCGACGCCCTTGATGTCCAAGTGGACGCGACCGAGTCCGACGTCCGCTCCCACCTTCAGCTTGAGCAGGTCCAGCACCTCGGCCTGGAGCGACACGGAGGCCACCAGGTTGTCGACCTCGAGTTCGATCTCGTCGACCTTCAGGTTCGGGACCTCAAGGAGGACGTCCGGTTCACCGTTGCCCTCGACGCGGCCGCCGGACTCGCGACGGGGCTCCGGAACGGCTTCCGCGCCCACGCCCTCCGAGGCGAGGTCCTTCGAGGGGTTCCAGGCGTCCTCGCGTGTGTTCCCCTCGGTCCTTGGAGTGTTCTCATCCACCTTTCCCACAACCTTCCGCGTGGCTGGGCACACCCAGCGGTCTCGGCGCCCTCTTGGGGGTGTGTTGCGCACGGTCGGCTCAGACGCGGACTCCAGTGCAGAAGTCCCTTAAGTCACCGTTGTGGGGATTGATGAGAGCGTGTCCGCCCCATGTACCCACCGCGAGCACCGGGAAACTGTTCCTCCTGCTCAGAGGTGCTTCCAGGTGGGGGTCCCAGGCTGAGTGGTCCGGCCTTGGGAGGTCCGGTCCCCTTGTGGCCGACAGCCGCCAGGCGAGGACACGACGATGCCCGGCACTCCCTCAAGGCCCGGTCGAACCCGGCGCCCCCCACGCGATACTGGCCTCCATGACGACTTCTTCCACCGCCGCGGCCGTGCCGTTCTCCCGAGTCAAGATCCGTGTGGGAGCGCTGGTGTTCTGCGGTGACGAGGTGGCCCTGATCAGGCGTGACCGGCCCGGGTCGGTCCACTACACACCGCCGGGTGGCAATGTCGAGCCGGGCGAGGACCTCACGGCCGCGCTCCGGCGCGAACTGGCCGAGGAACTGGACCTGAGCCCCCACCAGGCCACCGCGCCGGAGCTGCTGTGGGTGGTCGACCAGCGCGTCAGCCGACCCGGTCCCACGCCAGCGCCCCGAAAGCTCCACCTGATCCACCGCCTGCACGTGACACCAGAGGTGCGCGAGGTGCTGGCGGTTGAGGAGTACGACGAGCAGCCCGACGGCGGACACGAGATCGGTGTCGTGGAGTGGGTGGACTACCGGGGCGCGGCTGACCTGCCGATCTTCCCTCTGATCGGCGGCGCTCTGGCGGCCCTGCCCGATCCCCACGCGCTCGTCGCCGACGCGGCGCTGCCCGCCGTCACCGACGACGACTACGTGTGGGTCTAGGGGGTGTTTCTGGGTGCTTTCGCCGGTGGTGGCGGGTGACGGGTGGGCGGGATGATCCAGAAAACTCGCTCTAGATCGTTGATGGGAAATTTCTGAACCTGCTGCGGGCATGACGAAGGGCGTCGAGGATCAGTGTGTGACCAAAGACCTTGACGCCCTTCTGAC
>NZ_QGTF01000014.1:0-147320 GCF_003182025.1 Nocardiopsis sp. L17-MgMaSL7
TTCGTCACCGTCCCCAACGGCGCCCATCCGGCCGACGAGAACCGCATCATCATGAGCGACGCGGCCCCGGCCCTGTTCGAGGCGATCAACAACGGTGTGGACCTGGGCGGCGGCGAGGACGAGGACAAGGACGAGGAGAAGTCCGAGGACGTCTCCGTGGAGCCCGGGGACGTCGCCGTCGAGGTGGTGAACAACACCGGGATCGAGGGGCTGGCCCTGGAGATCCAGGCGGTGCTGGTCCAGGACGGGTTCGTGGTCACCGGAGTCGGCAACCCGGAGGTCCGCGCGCCCGAGCTCACCACCGTCTACCACGGCCCCGGCGACGAGGCCGCGGCCAAGCTGCTCGCGGACAGCCTCACCAACGCCCAGACGGAGGAGGCCGAGGGCCTGGAACAGACCCTCGAACTGGTCGCCGGGTCCGACTGGGAGGGCTTCGGTGGCTCCTCCTCCGAGTCCGACCTGTCCATCACCGACGACCTCGGCGGCGTCACCGCCGAGAAGCAGGAGAGCGCCTGCTAGGTCGCGGTACTACGGGGGTGCCTCACCGGGGGCGCCCCCGTTTCCGTACTCGGGGTCTGACACAACGAGACCGTTCCGGTACCATCCGGGGGGTTACGTCCGAGTAGTCATGGGGAGTCCTGTGACTCGTTCCCTCTTCGGGCGGTTTCTCCTCTCATGTCCCAGATCGGATCGCAGGTGCCCTCTTGGCCCCAAGAAACGTGTCGAAGGCCGCTGCCGGGATGACACCCGGTAAGTGGTTGGCGTGCGGGATGACCGGGGTGGTCATCGCCGGGAGTCTGACTGGCTACGGCGTCTACCAGGACGTCCTCGCCATCGACACCGCCGAGATCGACCCCGACGGCTGGGGGGACCGGCCCGCGCAGGTGGACGGGGTGCACAACATCCTGCTCCTCGGCACGGACGAGCGCGCGGGGGACGACGCCAGCTACAACGAGCTCAACGGCATCCGCCCCGACGTCCTGGTGGTCGTCAGCATCGACGTGGACCAGGGCGGGGTGACCATGGTCAACCTGCCCCGCGACACGATGGTGGAGATCCCGCCGTGCGACGCGGGCGAGGACGGCCAGGGCTGGAACGGCGGCGTCGACCAGCTCAACCACGCCATGACCTACGGCGGCATGGACTGCCAGGGCAACACGGTGGAGACCATCACCGGCATCCACCTCGACCACATGGTCCTGGTGGACTTCGCCGGGTTCGAGAACATCGTGGACTCGATCGGCGGCATCGAGATGTGCGTCCCCGAGCCGATCGACGACCCCAAGGCGCACCTGGTGCTGGACGCCGGACTCCAGCGGCTCGACGGGGAACAGGCCCTGGGCCTGGCGCGCTCCCGCGACAGCGCGGAGAACGGCAGCGACCTCGGCCGGATCGACAACCAGCAGCGGATGATCGGCGCCATCCTGCGCGAGGTCACCGAGGGCCAGATCCTCTCCAGCCCCAGTACCCTCTACGGCTTCCTGGACTCCATCACCGACAGCCTCACCACGGACGACGGCTTCAGCACCGACAAGATGACCGAGCTGGCCGTCGCCATGCGCGAGGTGGACCTGGGCCGGATGAACATGGTCACCGCCCCCGTGACGGACTACCCCGTCGACCCCAACAAGGTCGCGCTGGAGGAGCCCGCCGCACAGGAGCTGTTCGCCGCGGCGGCCTCGGGTGAGCTGGCCGAGGGCGAGGACACCGGGGACGACGCGGGCAGCGAGGAGGACTCCGGCGGGGTCGACTCCTCCGAGGTGTCCCTGCGGGTGCTCAACAACACCGGCATCGACGGCCTGGGCAGCCAGGTGCAGGGACTGCTGGAGGCCGAGGGCTTCGTGGTCACCGAGTCCACCAACCCCGACCTCCGCGCGCCCGAGACGACCACGGTCTACCACGGGCCGGACCGCGCCGAGCACGCCGAGGTCCTGGCCTCCTCCCTGTCGGTCGCCGAGGTGGTCGAGGAGCCCACGCTCGGCGACGACCTGGAACTGGTCATGGGCTCGGCCGACTGGGACGGTCTGGCCGCCGACGAGGGGGCGGGAGGCGGATCCGCCACCGACGGCATCGAGACGACCTCCGCCGCAGAGGACGAGGTGAGCTGCTCCTAGGAGCCGGACCCACGCCACCGCACGAGAACGGGGCCCGTCACACCAGGTGTGACGGGCCCCGTTCTCGTGTGCTCGGGTGGGAGCGGATCAGCCCCCGGCTGTGTTGCCGCGCATGCCCTTGGGCAGCTTCGCGCCCTTGGGCATGGGGCCCTTGGGCATCCGCATCGCGGGCGGCAGCGCCTTGAGGCGGTAGTTCAGCTCGGCGGTGTCGCCCTTGTCCAGGTTGCGCGGCAGCTTGACCAGCGCGCGCTGGAGCTTGGAGACCGGAACCTGGTCCTCGCCGTTGCCGACCTTGAAGTCGTAGATGGGCGTGTCGTGGGCCACGCGGGCCACGCGCTTCTTCTCACCGGCGATCAGCCCCTTGAGCCGGCCGGGGTCGCCCTCGCCGACCAGGACCACGCCGGGGCGGCCCACCACGCGGTGGACGACGTCCATCTGCTTGTTCGCGGCCACACCGGGCTCGACCACCCAGTTGCCGCGCATGTTCTCCAGGATCGCCATGCCCGCGCCCAGACGGCCGTCCAGCATCTGGTACTGGACCCGCTGGGCGGAGCGGGTGAACATGATGAACCCGACAAGGAAGGCGATCGGCAGACCGGTCAGCGGCCAGATGATCCAGGAGCCGGTCCAGATGCCGATGCCGACGAAGACCGCGAGGATCACGACCGCGACGGCGATCGCGATCGGGATCGTCCGCGGGCTCTGCTTGTGCACGACCTTGGCGACCATGCCGATCTGCTTCAACCGGCCCGGCTGCTTCTCGCCACCCTGACCGGCGGTCGTTTTCTCGGACTTCTTCGCCATCGTGCTTCAGGCAGCGCACACCGACCTCGTCGGTGGGGAAGGAGATCCCTGTGCTGCCTTGCCTCCTCTTCGCGGTCGACCTATGGTGCGGCGCCTTCCGGCGCCGCCAGCTGGGCGCCTTGGAACACCAGGATATGTGTCCGGCTCCCGAGATGCGGAACGGTGGCCCGTGGGCCACCGTTCCAGCTTGGTCACGACTCGGTTGTATCAGCCGTTATGCGTTGCTCGTGGCCTTGGCGGCCTCGGCGTCACGCTTCTCGCGGGCCTGCTTGTACAGGGTCCCGGCGCGGTACGACGAACGCACGAGCGGACCGGACATGACTCCGGCGAAGCCGATCTCCTCGGCCTCCTTGCCCAGTTCCACGAACTCCTGCGGCTTCACCCAGCGGTCGATCGGGTGGTGCAGCTTGGAGGGACGCAGGTACTGGGTGATGGTCAGCAGGTCGCATCCGGCCTCGTGGAGGTCGCGCATGGCCTCGCTGATCTCCTCGCGGGTCTCGCCCATGCCCAGGATCAGGTTGGACTTGGTGACCAGACCGTCCTCGCGCGCCTCGGTGATGACCCTCAGCGAACGCTCGTAGCGGAAGCCCGGGCGGATGCGCTTGAAGATCCGCGGCACGGTCTCCACGTTGTGCGCCAGGACCTCGGGGCGCGAGCCGAAGACCTCGGCCAGCTGGTCGGGGTCCGCGTTGAAGTCCGGGATGAGCAGCTCGACGCCGGTGTCCGGGTTGAGCTCGTGGATCTTGCGCACCGTCTCGGCGTAGAGCCAGGCGCCGCCGTCCTCCAGGTCGTCGCGGGCCACACCGGTCACGGTGGCGTAGCGCAGCTCCATCTTCTTGACGGAGGTGGCGACCTTGGTCGGCTCCATCCTGTCCAGCGCCGTCGGCTTGCCGGTGGCGATCTGGCAGAAGTCGCAGCGGCGGGTGCACTGGTCACCGCCGATGAGGAACGTGGCCTCCCGGTCCTCCCAGCACTCGTAGATGTTGGGGCAGCCCGCCTCCTGACAGACGGTGTGCAGGCCCTCGCCCTTGACCAGGGACTGGAGCTCGGTGTACTCCGGCCCCATGTGCGCCTTGATCTTGATCCATGGCGGCTTTCTCTCGATCGGGGTCTCGCTGTTGCGCGCCTCCACGCGCAGCAGCTTGCGGCCCTCAGGAGCGATGGTCAACGCGAACCCGTTCCCTTCTGTACCCCTTGACGGGGACCCTCGCGCCCCTCGTGGGGGCTGTGGTCAGTCATCCACGGGCGGTGGCGCCGGAGAGCATTCCGGAGCCGTCGGTGTGGCTGTACTCCGCCGCGCCGAGGACGTCGGCCAGGTGCCGTTCGAGGCGCGGTCGCGCGTCGGCGACGGTGACGGAGCGCCCCAGTTCGTTGGTGAGCGAGGTGACCCCCGCGTCGGAGATCCCGCAGGGGACGATCCGGTCGTACCACGACATGTCATTGTCGCAGTTCAACGCCAGACCGTGCATCCCGACTCCGCGGGCGATTCGACAGCCGATCGCGGCGACCTTGCGTTCGATCAGTCCGCGCTCGGGATCGGCTTCCAGCCAGACCCCGGTACGACCCTCGACCCGCAGGCCCGTGAGGCCGTACTCGGCGAGGGTGCGGATGAGGGCCTCCTCCAGCATGCGGACGTAGGCGATCACGTCGATCGGGTCCGGCAGCCTGACGATCGGGTACACCGTCAGCTGGCCCGGCCCGTGCCAGGTGATCTTTCCTCCCCGGTCGATGTCCACCACGGGAGCGCCGGGGTCGGTCATGGGACGATCCGACCTCCCAGTGCGCTTGCCCGCCGTGTAGACGGGTTCGTGTTCCAGGAACAGGACCGTGTCGGCCACCTCATCGGCGACGCGGCTCTGATGGAGCCGTCTCTGGAGTTCCCAGCCCTCGTGGAACGGGACGGGGGTGTCGCCCAGCCATGCGTAAACGAGATCACTCACACCTCCACCTTACGCCCCGGCGAGAGGGGCGGGTCAGGGCAGGATGTCGGATAGCGCACTGCCGTCGCCGGGCCCTCTAAGGGAATAGGGGAACCCGTCCTGGCGTTGCCGCCGAACTTTTCCCGGGTTTTTCGGCGAAAGGACTGCGGGCGGCGGCTGTGTCTTCTAGGTTGTGAGTGGGACATGGAACTCCGCGTCAGTGCGGAGCTACCGTGGGCGACGCCCTGTCGGGCTGGCAGGCGCTCGCTGAACCCGCAGACCTTTGATGATGGGGATCATCAGGGGATGGTGATTGGTGGGGTAGAAAGACGGGGCGGTGCCGTTCAGGCGCCGCCCCGTCCACCTTTTCGCCCGCGCGGTCCCTCAGCCCGGGAAGGGGCGCCGTGCGCGGGCCTCACGCAGCGACAGCGCCCACCACACCAGCTGGTCCAACATCTCCTCCACGGCGTCCTCCGCGCCCCTCAGCTCCGCGACGGGGCCTCCCTGCGAGCCGAACGTCCGCTGGGCGTTGTGCAGGCTCACGGAGGTGCGCACCGACGTGACGTGCAACTCGGCGAAGACCGCGCGCAGCTGCTCCACCGCGCGCAGGCCGCCGGACATGCCGCCGTAGGAGACGAAGGCGACCGGTTTGGCGAACCACTCCTTGCGCGCGGAGTCGATGGCGCTCTTCAACGGGCCGGGGTAGCCGTGGTTGTACTCCGGGGTGACCACGACGAAGCCGTCGGCGGCGTCGACGCGGGGCGAGAACGCGTCCAGGGCGGCCCCGTGGCCGTCGCCGAGGTCCAGCTCGGCCACGTCCAGGACGTCGAGGGTGACGCCCTCCCGGGACGCGGCCCGGTCCAGGAACCATCCGGAGACCACGGTGCCGGTACGGCCGTTGAGGTTTCCACCCAGGATGACGGCGATCCGCAGGTCCGGCTGTTGCATGGAGTTCCTCGTCTTCGACTGGCCCGGGGCCGGGGGTTCGGGGAGGCGCGACCACGATAGGACGTCAAGTGAGGTTGAGGTCAAGTCGGGGGTGGTGGTGGGTGTCGCCGACGTACGAAAGGCCCGGGCCGGACACCCGTGCTGGGTGCCCGGCCCGGGCCGGGAGCGGCCTCCCCGAGCGGGGAGGCGTGGCTCAGGACAGACCGAGGTCGCCCTCGAAGGCGCCCTCCTCCAGGCGCTCCTTCACGGTCTGGAGGAAGCGTCCGGCGTCGGCGCTGTCGATCAGGCGGTGGTCGTGCGCCATCGACAGGTAGACCATCGAACGGACCGCGATGACCTCGCCGCCCATGGCCTCGTCCTCGACGACCACGGGACGCTTGACGACCGCGCCGGTCTCCAGGATCGCGACCTGCGGCTGGTTGATGATCGGGGTCCCGAAGAGCGCACCGGTGTGGCCCGTCTCGGAGATCGAGAACGTGCCGCCACCCAGCTCGTCCGGGCCGAGCTTGCCGGTGTGGGCGCGCTCGGTCAGGTCGGTGAGGCCGCGGGCCAGACCACCGAGGTTCAGCGAACCGGCGTCCTTGACCACCGGGGCGAGCAGACCGCGCTCGGTGTCCACGGAGACGGCCAGGTTCTCGACGTCGTGGTAGGTCACCGTCTGGTCGGCGGCGTTGATCACCGCGTTGACCTTCGGGTGGGCCTTGAGGGCCTCCACGGCGGCCAGCGCGATGAAGGGGAAGAAGCCCAGCTCCACGCCCTCGCGCTTGGCGAAGTCGGCGGAGGACTGGTCGCGCAGGCGCGCGATCTTGCTGACGTCGACCTCGATGACCTGGGTGGTCGTGGCGGAGACGCGCAGCGACTCGACCATGCGGTCGGCGATGGACTTGCGCAGACGGCTCAGCTTCTCCGTGCGACCGCGCACCGAGGTGTCCGAGGTGACCTTGCGAGCGGCGGCGGGCGCGGCGGCGGCCGAACGCTGGGTCTCGGCCGCCTTGAGGACGTCCTGCTTGCGGATGCGACCGCCCACGCCGGTGCCGGTGACCCGGGTCAGGTCGACGCGGTGCTCGCTGGCGAGCTTGCGGACCAGCGGGGTCACGTAGCCCTCGGCCACGGCGTCGGTACCGGAGGCCTGACCGGTTCCGCTGAGCGTCTCGACGTCCACCGACGGGCTGCCAGCGTCCTGCTCACGTGCGGCGGGAGCAGGCGCGGACTGGGCGGGGGCGGGCTCGCTCTTGGGGGCGGGCGCGGGCTCGGCCGGGGCGGCGGCAGCGGGGGCGGGGGCGGCACCGGATCCGCCGCCGATGATCGCGATCTCCGCGCCGATCTCGACCGTCTCGTCCTCGTCGACGAGGATCTTGGTGAGCACTCCGGCCACCGGGGACGGGATCTCGGTGTCCACCTTGTCGGTGGAGACCTCGAGGAGCGGCTCGTCCTCCTCGACGGTGTCGCCGACGCTCTTCAGCCACTGGGTGATGGTGCCCTCGGTGACGCTCTCACCCAGGGCGGGGATGGTCACGGGGGTGCCGGGGCCGTCGGAGTCGGCGGCCGGCGCGGCGGGCTCGGGCTCGGGGGCCGGGGCGGGCTCCTCAGCGGCGGGCTCGGGCTCAGGCTCGGGCTCGGCGGCCTCGGGCTGAGCGGCCTCGGGCGCGGGTGCCGCGTCGTCGGCGCCGTCACCGTCGCCGCCGATGATCGCGATCTCCGCGCCGATCTCCACGGTCTCGTCCTCGTCGACGAGGATCTTGGTGAGCACTCCGGCCACCGGGGACGGGATCTCGGTGTCCACCTTGTCGGTGGAGACCTCAAGGAGCGGCTCGTCTACCTCGACGGTGTCGCCCACGTTCTTCAGCCACTGGGTGACGGTCCCCTCGGTGACGCTCTCACCCAGGGCGGGCATGGAAACGGAAGTCGGCATGGATTCCTCGTTGGATCTGGACGCGGTACCTGCCCAGGCCTTGATGGGCAGCGCGGATGTGTGCGGGGGCGGGCCGGTGAGGGCCCGCCCCCGGGGGTGAAGCGGTCAGTCGTGGACGTGCAGCGGCTTGCCCGCCAGCGCGAGATGCGCCTCGCCCAGCGCCTCCGACTGGCTCGGGTGCGGGTGGATCAGCTGCGCCACCTCGGAGGGCAGGGCCTCCCAGTTGTAGATCAGCTGGCCCTCGGCGATGAGCTCGCCGACGCGGCTGCCGACCATGTGGACGCCCAGCACGGGGCCGTCCTTCTCGGCGATGACCTTGACCGCGCCCTGGGTCTGGAGGATCTGGCTCTTGCCGTTGCCCGCCAGGTTGTAGTTCATCTCGACGACGTCGTGACCGCGCTCCTTGGCCACCTTGGTGGTCAGACCGACGGAGGCGACCTCAGGCTCACAGTACGTGACACGGGGGACACCGTCGTAGTCGATCGCGGGCGGGTTCTGCCCGGCGATGTGCTCGGCGACGAAGATGCCCTCGGCGAACCCGACGTGCGCGAGCTGGAGGGTCGGGATGAGGTCGCCGACCGCGTAGACGTTGCCCACACCGGTGTGCAGGTTCTCGTCGACCTTGACGAAGCCGCGGTCCAGGGTGACGCCCTGCTCCTCGTAGCCCAGGCCCTCGGAGACCGGGCCGCGGCCGATGGCGACCAGCAGGACCTCGGCCTCCAGGGTCTTGCCGCCCTGGAGGGTGACGACCACGCCGGAGTCGGTGGTCTTGACCGACTCGAACGGAGTGCCCAGCTCGGACTTGATCTTCCGCTTGCGGAAGGCGCGCTCCAGCAGCTTGGAGCTGGACTCCTCCTCGACGGGGACCAGGTTCTTGAGGGCCTCGACGATGGTGACGTCGGCGCCGTAGGAACGCCACACGCTGGCGAACTCCACGCCGATCACGCCGCCGCCCAGGACGATGACGGACTCGGGGACGCGGTTCAGGCCCAGGGCCTGGTCGCTGGTCATGACCTTGTCGCCGTCGATCTCCAGGCCCAGGGTCTTGGGCTTGGAGCCGGTCGCCAGGAGGATGTTCTTCCCCTTGTAGACCTTGCCGTCGACCGTGACCTCGTCCTTGCCGGTGAGCTTGCCCTCACCCTCGACGACGGTGATCTTGCGGGACTTGATCAGTCCGCTCAGGCCCTTGTGCAGGCCGCTGATCACCTTGTCCTTGTACTTGTGCACCGCGTCGATGTCGATGCCCTCGAACGTGGCCCGGACACCGAAGTTCTCGCTCTCCTTGGCGGTGTCGGCCACCTCGGCCGAGTGCAGGAGGGCCTTGGTGGGGATGCAGCCGCGGTGCAGGCAGGTGCCGCCGAGCTTGTCCTTCTCGATCAGGACGACGCTCATGTCCAGCTCCGCGGCGCGCAGTGCCGCCGCGTAGCCGCCGCTGCCGCCGCCAAGGACGACGAGGTCGAAGGTGCCGCCGCTCTCACTCACGGGAACGAACTCCTAGTTGTGGTGGCTGGTGATGGGTGGTGGAAGACCGCGGGCCACCGCCGCCGCTGGCGGTGTGTCGATCGGGGACCCCCGGCTGCCGGGGACGGGGGGCGCTCGGCTCGGGAGCGCCGCCCCGCCCTTCCGGACTACTGCTTGCGGGCGTAGTCCTCGGCGATGCGGACGAGGGTGCGGGTACCCGCACCCGTGCCGCCCTTGGGGGTGTATCCGTGCGGGCCGCCCTGGTTGAAGGAGGGCCCGGCGATGTCGAGGTGGGCCCACTTGGTGCCCTCCTCGATGAACTCCTGGAGGAAGACGCCCGCGGAGAGCATGCCGCCCCAGCGCTCGCCCGCCACGTTGGCGATGTCGGCGACCGAGGAGTCGAGCCCGGCGCGCAGCTCGGCCGGGAGCGGCATCGGCCAGGAGGCCTCGCCCTCGGCGGTGGCGGCGGCGACGATCTCGTCACGCACGGCGTCGTCGTTGGACATGACCGCGAACACGCGGGTGCCGAGCGCGACCAGCTGGGCGCCGGTCAGCGTGGCGATGTCCACGATGAGGTCGGGCTCGTCCTCGTGGGCGCGGACCAGGCCGTCGGCCATGACCAGGCGGCCCTCGGCGTCGGTGTTGAGGACCTCGACGGTCCTGCCGCCGTAGATGCTCAGGACGTCGGAGGGGCGCTGGGCCGTGCCGCTGGGCATGTTCTCGGCCACGGTCAGGTAGCCGACCGCGTTGACCTTCAGGCCCAGGGTGGAGATGGCGCGCATGGCGGCGAGCACGGAGGCGGCGCCGCTCATGTCGGACTTCATCCAGTCCATCGAGCCCGCGGGCTTGAGGGAGAGGCCGCCGGAGTCGAACGTGATGCCCTTGCCGACGAAGGCGACCTTCCTGGTGGCCTCGGGGTGGCTGTAGGCCAGCCGGACCAGGCGGGGCGGGTTGGCTGAACCCTGACCGACACCGGTCAGGCCGCCGTAGCCGCCCTCGGACAGGGCGCGCTCGTCCAGGACCTCGATCTCCAGCTCGGCCTGCTGGGCGATCTCCTGGGCCGCCGACGCCAGGTCCTCGGGGACGAGGTCGGCGGGGGCGGTGTTGACGAGGTCGCGGGTGAAGGAGACAGCCTCGGCCAGGACGGCGGCGCGCTCCACGGCGTCGGCGGCACCGTCGGCCTCGCTGACCACGGTGAGCGTGGCGGCGCCGCGCGCGGCCTTCTTCTCCGCCTTCTCACCGGTGCGGTAGCGGTCGAAGCTGTAGCAGCCGAGTTCGGCGCCCAGGGCGACGGCACCGGCCTGCTCGGCGGTGCTCGCGGGCAGGGCCAGGACGACGCGGCCCGCACCCTCGGGGCGCGCGCTCAGCGCACGCAGCGCCGCACCTGCGGCGCGTGAGAGGACGTCGGGGTCGACGGCACCGTCGGTGGGCGCCGGGCCGAGCCCGACCGCGACGACGACCGGGGCGCTGACGGCTCCGAGGGAGGCAATGGTGTGCACCTCCTCAGGGGCGCCGCTCGCTCCCAGGAGCGACAGGGTCGAGCCGAGGCCGCCGGAGAAGGCGGCGTCGACGCTATGAGCGCCCGATGCGGGCTCCGGGGCGTCGCCTCCGGAGTGGTAACCGACGACAACCGCGTCGGCGTCGAGCGAACTGGGGGACTCCGTGTTTACTGACAACGTCGTGCTCACGTCCTCGATGCTAGTCCTCCCGCGCCCCCGACGGTGACGCGGCGTCCCACGCCCCAGGGGTCCTGACGCGGCGCTCCCCGCCGTCGCGCGGTGCCGCCGGTGGCCCCGGGTGGGTGCGCCTCCGTCCGCGCCATGTGGGGGCTCTGGTCCCTCGCGGGAGGTGTCGCACGCGGTCGGCGGCGCCCGAACGCGCTGTCCCCGGCCCTGACCGCGTGAAACCCGGTGTGAAAAAATGTGATGATGGCGACATCCGGCCGTCGCGGAAAACTACCAGACCGCACGAATCGGCAGGTGAAGCAGCCCCCGGTCCTTCACAGCGGGGCGCCGCCACCCCCCTCCCCGTACCCGGCACCCCGGCCACGGCTCCGGAGCCGTCCAGTTCTAGGATCGCTTCTGCGAGCCCTCACTCGCCCTTGACCTGCACGGGAGGAACACATGCCGGGTCCCGCAACCTCCGTCGCGTTGGCCCCGCGGGCCTCCCGTCTGGCCACCGTCGCGTTGACCCTGTTCGCCGTGTCCGTCACGACCCAGGCCCCGGCCGGGGCGGACTCACAGGTGGCGGACGCCGTCCGGGAACTCGCGTCGGGTGAGCATGTCCACGTCGCCGAGAACGGCCCGGACGTCCCCGAGGAGACGCTGGCGCTCGCCCGTGCACGGCTCTCCGAGGCGAGGACCCCGATCCGGGCCGCCCTCCTCGAAGGCGTGGACCCGGCGCGGGCCGTGCACACCCTCGCCGGGGAGGTCGGCGAACCCGGCCTGTACGTGGTGGCCACCGAGGAACGCGCCGCCACAGGGAGCGTCACGACCAACCTGTCCTGGACCGCCGTGGGCATCGACACCGGCGGCGCCGACCTGGAGGAGCACTTCGTGTTCTCCCACGGAGACACGGTGGAGCAGCTGGTCAGCGCGGTGGACCTGGTGGACGGCGACCTGCTCGACGACATCGGGTCGGCCGTGCGCGAAGAGACCGTGTACGTCCACCCCGCCGTCGAGGCGGCCCTGCCCGACCTGGACGCCGCGGCGCTCCGGGAGCGGTTCGACGGCCTGGACGACACCCGAGTCGCGGTCGTTCCTCCACCGGGCGAGAGCGCCTCCAGCTACGAGGAGGAGTACGCCGACGCCCTGCTCGACCCGCTCGGTGACGACGGCACGGCCCTGCTCGCGGTGTGGACCTACGACGACTTCCGGTTCACCCCGGCCTCCGGACCGGAGGGGCCCGAGCCCGCGGACCTCGCGTGGCTGCTGCCGCTCGGCCCCGGCCTGGACGGACTGGCCCCCGCGCTCCACGTCTTCGCCGGAGCGGTGGACGGGAACGTGGTGGCCGACGCCCGCACGGCACTCGCCGAGGACCACCTGTTCGTGCACCCGAGGGCGGGCGCCGACATCAGCGAGGCGCAGCGCGCCGAGTTCGACGCCGCCCTGGCCGCCCTGGACGAGCCGGTCCGGGTCGCGGTCCTGCCCTCCGGTGCTCGGCTGGAGGCCGACCCGGACGGCGGCGCCGCTCCTCTGGCGGAGGCGGTGGGCGACGGGCTCGACGGCCCCGTGGTCGTCTACGCGCTGGACGGCTCCGGCGGAGTGGAGTACTACCCGGTGGACGGAGGCGTCGACGGTGAGCACGACCTCGACTCCGCCGTCTTCTTCGGCCTCGACCACGACAGTGCCCGCGCCTCGGTGGACGGCCTCCTCGCGGAGTTCGGCGACGGTCCGGTGGTCAGCACGGACACCCCCGCCACGGACGGGGGGACCACCCTGCCCTGGCCCGCCGCACTCGGACTGCTGGTCTCCCTGGGCCTGGTCTCGCTGGGCCTGGTCGGCTCGCGGGAGCGGCGTCGGGCCCTGGCCGCCCGGGAGGAGGAGCGCCGGGCCGCCGAGCAGGAGGACGCCGAGACCATGGCGGAACTGCGCGCCGAGGAGGCGGCCCGGGTCGCCGACATCCAGGAGGAGAACGACCGGGGCATCACCGAACTGGGCGAGGCCCTGGCCCACGCCGAGGCGCCGGTCACCGACTCCGTGGCGGAGTTCGAGACCCACCTGAGGGAGTACGAGCGGCTCAAGGAGGACAACGAACGCGCGGACGACATCGACCGCGTCCTCTCCGTCCGCCACCGCACGGAACAGGCGCGCGACCGCCTGGAACGGTGGAACCGCCGCCAGCGCGGTCAGTGACCGAGGGGCTCAGGCCCGCACAGCCGCCGCCGTCACCAGCAGGACCACCGTCACGGCCGTCTCCACCAGGGCGCCCAGGACGTCCCCGGTCACCCCGCCCAACCGGCGGACGGCCCGGTACAGAAGAGCTCCGGCCGCCGCCAACCCGGCCACCGACCCCACCGCGCAGGCCACGGCGAACCCGGGGGAGTGCGCCAGCCCGAGCAGGCACGCGGCCAGCACCCCGGCCGCGCACACCGACGCGGCCAGGGGACGCACCGTCCCGGCCACGAACGAACCCAGCCCGTCGGGACGCGCCGAGGGCACCCCCGTGCACGCCAGGGTCACCGCCAGCCGTCCGGTCGCGCCCGCGACCACGGCCCCGGACACGGCCGCCCAGGGTGAGACCCCGACCAGCTGCGCCAGTGCCAGTACCTGGGCGCCCACCGCCACCAGCAGGGTGATCACCCCGAACGGGCCGATGTCGGAGCGGCGCATCACCTCCAGCGCACCCTCCGCCGGGCGTCCGCTGCCCAGGCCGTCGGCGAGGTCGGCCAACCCGTCCAGGTGCAGGCCCCGGGTGAGCAGCGCCCCCAGCCCCACCGAGAGCAGCGCCGCTAGCGGCGCGGACCAGCCCCACCACGCGCCGGCCGCCGCGACCCCGCCGACGACCCCGCCGAGCAGTCCGCCCAGCAGGGGAGCCCAGACCATCGCCCACCCGGCCACGCCGCGGTCCACCCGCGCCACACGGACCGGCCAGACCGTGAAGGTGCCCACGGCCATCCGTGCTCCGGCCAGAGCGTCGGCCCCGCTCACCCGAGCTCCACCACGCGTCCCGCCGTCACGAGCACCACCGCTTCGGACTCGGCACCCACCCACTGGTTCAGCAGGCCCAGCTGATCGCGGAAGATCCGGCCCGAGCGGGTCGGCGGAACCACACCCGAGCCCACCTCGTTGGTCACCGCCACCACGTAGGCCCGCGTCGAACGCCAGGCCTCCAACAGCTCGTGGACCGCGGTCTCCAGCAGCTCCTCGGCGTCCTCGGGCGGCTGGTCCTCCCAGAGACCGCATTCGCCCATCACCCAGGTCAGCCAGGTCCCCAGGCAGTCGATCAGCATCGCGCCCTGCGTCTGCCTGAGCAGCGACGCGAGGTCGGTGGTCTCCTCGGTCCGCCACCACCAGGGGCGCCGCCGCGCGTGTCGCTCGACCCGCTCAGCCCACTCCGGGTCCGCCTCGTCGGGGACCGGCCCGGTGGCCGCGTAGACCACCCGGGGTTCGGTCAGCAGACGGAGTTCGGCCTCGGTCGACTTGCCCGAGCGCGCGCCGCCGGTGACCAGGGTCCGGTACGGCCCTTGCGGGCGGGACTCCGGCCACACGGCGGGCGGACAGGACATGACCGTGCCGTCCCCCGGGGCCATGACGCCCCACAGGTGGGCCCGCCGGGCGAACTCTTCGGGGGACCGGATCCGGTGGTCGCCGCCGACCGCCACGACGGCGGTGGTCACCCCGATCACCCCGGACCGTCGCAGCTCACCGACGACCTCCGGACGCTGGGCCGCGTCCACGATGACCATGTCCACCTGTTGGGCGGGCGCCGACGAGTACGCGGACGAACCGGAGGGACGACCGTCGGCGGGCGGTCCCCCCGGCAGCGGACCAGGTCCGGAGCGGGCGAACAGCAGACGGCCTCCGTCCGCGCCCTCCACCAGGGCGCCGTCCGGTGTGTTCGTCACCGTGTAGCCGGGCGGGACCGGTCCGACCGCCCCCGCCTCGCGTAGGCGGAAGCGGTCGTCGACGGTCACCCGCAGCGGCAGGCGGCGTTCCGCATGGGCCTTGTTGCAGGACGAGCAGGTGCACTGCGGGGCTGGCCAGCCCGTGTGACCCGCTGTCCCCAGAAATCGGATACGCACCCAAAAAAGTAAACAGCATCGTGGACCAAGGCTTGGTTAAGCTCGGCTCAGGATCGCGGTGCACCCACCGTGGAACCGGCGACGAAGGGCGGGCGAGGATGGCGTGGACGTGGCGGTACATCGGGGTCGACGGTGACCGGACGGGGGCGGAGGACCTGCCGACCGAGTCGTTCACGTCGCGTGGCGACGCCGAGAGCTGGCTCGGGGAGAACTGGGCGGAGCTCGCGGAGGGCGGAGTGGCCAGCGTCGCCCTGCTGGAGGAGGACCACGAGGTCTACACGATGCCCCTCGGCGCCGAGTAGGTCGGCCGCGCGCACTGCCGGATCCGGCCCGACCAGGTCCGGCCGTGGGACGGGCCGAGGGCCCGGCGGTCGCACGGCCGCCGGGCCCTCGGTGACGCGGCACCAGGCCCTGTTTCTTGGATGAATCCTCCCAGCCGTCGCCCGCCACCACCCCCAACGGACGCCTGCGGCGCGGTGTCCTCGCGTCACCACCGGGCGGCCTCTCGCATCGATGTCGGCACTCCGCCGACACGAGCGAGAGCATCCGGAAGAACAGGCCCTAGCCGCGGACGTTCTCCGGGCTCTTGGTGAGCTCCGGGTCGCGCTCCACGCTGTCGCCCAGGACCTCGTCGATCCGGGCCATCAGCGCGGCGTCGAGCTTGACCCCGGCCGCCTTCACGTTGCTCTCGACCTGCTCGGGGCGGGAGGCGCCGATGATCGCGGCGGACACGTTGGGGTTCTGGAGGACCCAGGCCACGGCCAGCTGGGACAGGGTCAACCCGGCCTCGGCCGCCAGCGGCTCCAGCCGCTGCACCCGCTCCAGCAGGGCCTGGTCCGCGACCTTGTCGGCGAGGAAGCGCTCGCTCTTGGGGTCGCTGGCCCGCGAACCGCTGGGGAGCTCCTGGCCCGGCTTGTACTTGCCGGTGAGGACGCCGCCCGCGATGGGGGACCACACGAGCTGGCCGATGCCCTCGCGCTCGGAGAGCGGGACGACCTCGGACTCGATGACCCGCCAGATCATGTTGTACTGCGGCTGGCTGGAGACGATCCGGTCGAAGCCCATCTCGTCGGCGATCTTCAGCGCCCGCTCGATCTGGTCGGCGCGCCACTCGGAGACACCGATGTACAGGGCCTTGCCCTGGCGGACCAGGTCCTCGAAGGCCCGCATGGTCTCTTCGAGCGGCGTGCTGTAGTCGTACCGGTGCGCCTGGTACAGGTCCAGGTAGTCGGTGCCCAGACGGCGCAGGGAGTCCTCGCAGCCGCGGATGACGTGCTTGCGGTTCAGACCCCGGTCGTTCCTGCCCTCGCCCACCGGCCAGAAGACCTTGGAGAAGATCTCCAGGCCGTCACGGCGCTGACCCTTGAGCGCCCGGCCCAGCACCTCCTCCGCCCTGCCCTGCGCGTAGGCGTCCGCGGTGTCGAACGTGGTGATGCCCGCGTCGAGCGCCGCGCGGACGCAGGAGGCCGCGGTGTCCTCCTCGACCTGGGAGCCGTGGGTGATCCAGTTCCCGTAGGCGATCTCGCTGATGATCAGACCGCTGTTGCCAAGATGCCGAAATTCCATGCCGAGCACTCTAGTTGGCGGGGCCTCGGCCGGCGTGACGGGGCTCGGGGCGATGTGAAGGGCCGGTGCGGTCACCGGCCCCGCTCACGTCGTCGGGGATGGGGATGTGGGACGGCCGGTGGTTCAGCGGACGCCGCTCGGTGTGGGGTCGTCGCCGACCTTCAGCCGGGGCTTGGGCAGACGCAGGCGCCGGAACTGGAGCTGGCGCATCGCGGCGTACATGCCGATGCCCTTGACCGCCGGGTCGTCCGGGAAGTACTCGGTGGCGTGGCGCTTGACCGTGCGGCCGATCATGACGCCCTCGGCGATGATCGTCACCATCATCAGCGGCCACAGCACGTAGGCGACGCCCACCTGGAAGACCGGGTTGTTGATGAACAGCAGCGCGATGATCAGGATCGAGAACGGGAGGAAGAACTCGCTCGCGCTGCGGCGCGAGTCGATGAAGTCCCGGGCGTACGCGCGGGCCTTGCCGAGGTCCTGCTGCCGGAAGTACTTCTCGTCTCCCTTGGGAGCGCCGGAACGCCGGGCGGTCGTGCCGCGTTGACGTTCGAGACGGTCCCGGTAGGCGCGGTAGGCCTCCTTACGGGTCTCAGGGGCCTTCACCGGTCGGCGCGGGGTGCCTTCGGATTCCCTGCGCTTAGGGGTGGGCACACCCTTCTTGGGGGTATATCCCTTAGGTTGGGTGGCCTCAGTGGCCTCAGGGCTGGCGGATTCGGCGGAGGTCGAATCCGGGGCTGCGGAAGCGGAGCGACGTCGGAACACACCCTCAGGGTAGCCGGTCATAGCTTTATGGCGACCGCGGGCCAGACCGCGTAGGGTTGGGCAAAGCGCCCGCTGGGAACAGCCGATGTACGCACCGAGAAGGGGACGGCCACGCCAATGAGCGTGTTTCAGCGACTTTCGATGATCTTCAAGTCCAAGGCCAACAAGGCCCTGGACTCTGTCGAGGACCCTAGGGAAACCCTCGACTACTCGTACCAGAAACAGCTCGAACTGCTTCAGAAGGTTCGTCGCGGTGTCGCTGACGTCGCGACCTCCCGCAAGCGGGTCGAGCTCCAGATCCAGCAGCTCGAACAGCAGTCCGGCAAGCTGGAGAACCAGAGCCGCGCCGCTCTGACCCAGGGCCGCGAGGACCTCGCCCGCGAGGCCCTCACCCGTCGTTCCGGCCTCACCAGCCAGATGGAGGGCCTGCGCGAGCAGCACTCCAACCTCCAGAACGAGGAGCAGAAGCTCACGATGGCGGCCCAGCGCCTGCAGGCGAAGGTGGACGCCTTCCGCACGCGCAAGGAGACCATCAAGGCGACCTACACCGCCGCCCAGGCCCAGACGCAGATCAGCGAGGCCTTCTCCGGTATCTCCGAGGAGATGGGCGACGTCGGCATGGCCGTGCAGCGGGCGGAGGACAAGACCGCCGAGATGCAGGCCCGTGCGGGCGCGGTGGACGAGCTCCTCGCCTCCGGCGCGCTGGACGACGTCACGGGCACCGGCCCGAAGGACGACATCCAGTACGAGCTCGACCAGATGGCGAGCACGACCGGTGTCGAGGCCGAGCTGGAGCGCATGAAGCTCGAACTCGGCGGCGGCAGTGGTGGCGCCACCCCGCAGATCGAGGGCGGCAACGGGGCCGGGAACCGGGAGGGCTCGTGATCGTTCGCATCATGGGTGAGGGGCAGCTCGACCTCACCGACGCCGACCTGGGCCTGCTCAACGACTTCGACGCCGCCCTGGAGGCCGCGATCGAGTCCGGTGACGAGGCCACGTTCCGCAAGGCCCTGCACGACCTCCTGGCGAAGGTCCGGGAGGACAGCAAGCCGCTGCCGCCCGACTCCCTGGAGCCCTCGCAGTTCATCCTCCCCCCCGCCGACGCCAGCATGGACGAGGTTCGGGAGATGCTCCAGGACGACGGGCTCATCCCGGGCTAGGAACCACCCCGGGCCAGGGACCACCCCGTCTCGGTTCCCGCGTGCGCGTTCTTCCACCCCGGCCGCCGTGATCCGTCACGGCGGCCGGGGTGTGTCCGGGGTCATGCGGCCGTGGGGACACGCGGTGCCCCGCTTTAACCCGTTTCTCACCTCCCCGAACTACACTCCGACACATCCGCAGGGGAGGGAGTCGGCGTGGCTGGTTCGAAGTTCCGTCCGGACCGGGGGCTGACGGCCCGGATGGTCATGACCATGGTCCTGCTGTTCCTGGTCTACGTCGCCTTCGTGGTGGGTTTGGTCCTCGCCGGGCTCAACGTCTGGCTGGTGCTGGTCCTCGTCGCGGCGTTCGCCCTGTTCTCCTACTTCTCCTCCGACAAGATCGCGATGTTCGCGATGGGCGCCAAGGAGGTCACCCCCGAGCAGGCGCCCGACCTGCACGCCATCGTCGACCGCCTGTGCGCCATGGCCGACATGGCCAAGCCGCGGGTGGGCATCGCCGACACCGACGTCCCCAACGCCTTCGCCACCGGCCACAACGAGAAGTCAGCGGTCATCTGCGTCACCACGGGGCTGACGCGCCGCCTGGACGGCCCGGAGCTGGAGGCGGTCGTCGCCCACGAGCTCTCGCACATCGCCCACCGCGACGTGATGGTGATGACGATCGCCGGGTTCCTCGGCATCGTCGCCGGGTTCCTCACCCAGGCCGGTCTGCGCTTCGCCATGTTCGCCGGAGCGGGCGGCGGACGCGGCAACAACAACGGCCCCGCCCCGGCGGTCGTCGCGCTCCTGGTCGTCCTGGTCAGCGCCGTCGCCTGGGTCCTGAGCTTCCTGCTCACCCGCGCACTGTCCCGCTACCGCGAGCTCGCCGCGGACCGCGCCGCCGCGTACCTGACCGGCCGACCGTCCGTGCTGGGCAGCGCCCTGTCCAAGATCACCGGCGACATGGCCCGCATCCCCACCCGGGACCTGCGCCAGGCCGAGCCGTTCAACGCGTTCTTCTTCGCCCCGGCCTTCGCGAAGAAGGGCTTCAGCATGAACCAGCTCATCGCCACCCACCCGCCGGTCGAGCAGCGCCTGGCCCAGCTCGGCGACATCTCCCGCCAGCTCGGTCGCGGAGCCTGACCCCACCGAACCACCCACGAGGGGAACCCACCACCATGAGCTTCTGGCGCAGCCTGCTCGGCCGCTCGGAACCGGCCAAGCCCGACCTGGACGCGCTCTTCGGCCTGCCCTCGGCCGCGCTCACCCTGCGGGCCGGGGTGGGCCTGACCCCCACGGGTTCGGGGTCGGTGGCCTTCCGCGCCTCCGAGGGCGCCGCCTTCGCCGACATCGAACGCGACGTGACAGAGCTGCTCAACGCGGGGGAGGGGCCGTCGGTGGAGCAGACCACCGACGACTACGGCTACACCTGGCTGGTCCTGCGCCCCGGCGCCGCGCTGGGGGCGGCCACCGGCGACGGGCCCTCGGGCGGGGAGCTCGTGGACACCGACATCACCGGCCTGGTCACCGACCTGCACGCCGTCAACTCGACGCTGGAGGCCAACGGCTACGGCCCCTCCCTGCTGTGCTCGCTGGTCGGCTTCACCGACACTCGGGGCCGTTCCGTGGGCCTGGTCTACCTGTACAAACGGGGCACCTTCTACCCCTTCGCCCCCGAGGGCGGTCAGCGCCGCGACAACGCGCTGGAACTCCAGGTGGAGGCGTCAGTGGGGGACGACCTGCCGATGGAGAAGGACCGCTCCCGCTGGTTCCCGGTCTACGGCGCCCCCGGCCTGTGAGGCGGGGCCGTCCGGAGATGGCATCTGCGGCCCGGACAAATTACCCTTGGAGGTACGAGCACACCCGTGCGTCGCCTGGGTCACACCTGCACCGTGCGGCCGGGGTGCCAGCGCGAACACAGCGGCCACGCGACGGAATGCCACACCGGCCTCCGACGTTGGGACCCGTTGAAGAGGACTGGACCCGCCGACGCGGGCCGGTCCGGTAAGCGACCGGGGTCGCCAGACGGCCGCAACCCCTTTCAAGAGGAGCTTTACAACATGACGGTTCAGAGCGAGGCCACCGCGCAGGGAGTCATCCTCACCGATGGTGCGGCCGACAAGGTTCGGGCGCTCCTTGACCAGGAGGGCCGGGACGACCTGCGCCTGCGTGTGGGCGTCCAGCCCGGTGGTTGCTCGGGGCTGCGTTACCAGCTCTACTTCGACGAGCGCGACCTCGACGGCGACGTCATCGCCGACTTCGACGGTGTCGAGGTCGTCACCGACCGCCGCAGCGCCGCCTACCTCATCGGCGCGACCATCGACTTCGTGGACACCATCGAGAAGCAGGGGTTCACCATCGACAACCCCAACGCCACCGGTTCCTGCGCCTGCGGTGACTCCTTCAACTAGGCGTCCCGAGGCTCCCCACGGGAGCGTTCAGGTTCTCGGAACCACAGGGGGAGGGCGGACGCGGACGAGCGTTCGCCCTCCCCCTCTGGGTACCCTTGGCTGGTCCGAACGGGCACGTCCCCGGCATGCCCTGAAACAGCTCGCCGGATCGCCCCCGAGCGATCCACCTCGCCAGCAAGGAGCCCACGTCCCGTGCGTATCGCGGTTGCCGGATCCATCGCCACTGACCACCTGATGACCTTCCAGGGCCGGTTCGCCGAGCAGATCATCCCTGAGCAGATCCAGCAGTTGTCCCTCTCCTTCCTCATCGACGAGCTGGACGTGCGCCGTGGCGGCGTCGCGGCCAACATCTGTTTCGGCATGGGCGGGTTCGGCCTGAGCCCGGTCCTGGTCGGTGCCGCCGGCGCCGACTTCGAGGAGTACCGTTCCTGGCTCGACCGCCACGGCGTCGACACCTCCGCGGTGCACATCTCCGAACTGCGTCACACCGCCCGGTTCGTCTGCACCACGGACCTGGACCAGAACCAGATCGCGTCCTTCTACACGGGCGCGATGGCCGAGGCCCGCAACATCGAGCTCCAGCCGATCTCCGACCGCGTCGGCGGCCTCGACCTCGTCCTGATCGGCGCCGACGACCCCGCGGCCATGATCCGTCACAGCGAGGAGTGCCGTACCCGCTCCATCCCCTTCGCCGCCGACCCCTCCCAGCAGCTGGCCCGTATGGAGGGCCCGGAGGTGCGCACGCTGATCGAGGGCGCCGCCTTCCTGTTCACCAACGAGTACGAGAAGGCCCTGGCCGAGCAGAAGACCGGCTGGTCCGACGCCGACGTCCTGTCCCGCGTGGGGACCCGCGTCACCACCCTCGGGGCCAAGGGCGCCCGGATCGACCGCAAGGACGAGCCGAGCGTCCACGTTCCCTCCGCCGCCGTCGACGAACTCGTCGACCCCACCGGCATGGGCGACGCCTTCCGTGCCGGCTTCCTGTCCGCCCACTCCTGGGGCCTGCCCCTGGAGCGCGCGGCCCAGGTCGGCAACGCCACCGCCGTGCACTGCCTGGAGGCCGACGGCCCGCAGGAGTACACGCTCACCGGCGCCTCGCTGCTGGAGCGCCTGGAGCGTTCCTACGGTGCCGAGGCCGCCGAAGAGGTCCGCCCCTTCGTGTGACCCGTGTCCGCCCCGGCCGGAAAAGAACGCACTCTGGTCGGGGTGGTACCCCGGAGCCCGTAAAGTGGATGGCTGTGACCCGCACGGGAAGTCCCGTGCCCGCCCGGTGCGTCGAAACGCGTGCCGGGTCATTCGCCCGAACCGCTCGCGCCGGGTCACGCGCGGCGGTGGGGAACCCGCTCCGACCCGCACCGCGGGACACCGGGGCTCGGGCGCCCTGAGCGCCTCCCAGATCTAGGCCAGCCTTACCTGGGATTCCCTGATTCACCCTGAAAGGACTTCGCATGCGCTACACCGGACCGAAGGTGCGGTTGTCCCGGCGCGCCGGCACCCCGCTGACCCGTAAGGCGGTCAGCTACTTCGAGAAGCGTCCGTACCCGCCCGGCGAGCACGGTCGTCGCGTCCGCCGCAACAGCAGCGACTACGCCGTTCGTATGGCGGAGAAGCAGAAGGTGCGCTGGTACTACGACCTGACCGAGAAGCAGCTGGTCAGGATCTACGAGAACGCCAAGAAGCGTCCCGGCCGTACCGGTGAGGAGATGCTCGGCGAGCTGGAGCTGCGTCTGGCCACGGTCGTGCTGCGCGCCGGTCTGGCCGCCTCGATCTACGCCGCGCGTCAGTTCATCAACCACGGTCACATCACCGTGGACGGCAAGAAGGTCGACATCCCGTCGTACCAGGTCAAGCCGGGCCAGATCATCAGCGTTCGGGAGAAGTCCCGCTCGATGGTCCCGTTCGTCGAGGCCGCCGAGGGCATCCACGCCGACGACAAGATCGCCGGATACCTCGCCGTGAGCCACAAGGACCTGCGCATCGCGGTCGTCGACCGCCCCAAGCGTGAGCAGATCCCCGTGCCCTTCGACGAGCAGCTCGTCGTCGAGTACTACGCTCGCTAGACGGTTCCCGCGGTCGCGGTTCCCTTCCTCGGGGGCGGAACCGCAGTGTGGGACAGGCCGCGTGGACCCCGTGTCCGCGCGGCCTTCGCCTTGTCCGGTACCTCCCTCCCTCCGCCCCTTTGGTGCTTCGGGAGGGGGATCGGGTACTTCGCGCCGCCCCCGGAAAACTGGACGGCGTGAATCGTTATCGCAACGGGACCGAAAGCCCGGCCCGGTGTTCCGGTGATGTCGTCGGCGGTCAGTACATCCGGCGGATGTGAAAAGCGCTACCCCGCGCCAGTGGCCGCTCGACGACGAACTCGTGCATCTTCATCCGGCACCAGGACGGTATGTCCGCGCTCGCCGCGGGATCGTCCGCGGTGACCGCGATGACCGCCCCGATAGGCACTTCGCGCAGTCGGGCGGCCAGCATGATGATCGGGATCGGGCACTTGAGCCCCACCGCCTCCACGGTGACCAGCGGCTGCTGCGACGTCGGTCGCTCGGGCACGTCCACCCCCTGTTGGTTGTCGTCCTGTGGCCCAATCTTGACCCGGTGCGCTGCAAAAGGCGCACCCGGTTAAGGGTGTCGTAAACCCAGCGATACGCTCGCCTTGGTCTCGCGTCGCGAACGCGCACACCACCGCATCGAGCGGAGATGTGAACGGGAGCGGCCAAGGGGCCCGGGGGATCGCCGGGCCGCGCCTCGTAGCCAGCCGGGAGGACTTCCCTCGGGGGCGACCTGGCCCGGCTCCGTGGGGCCGCCGAACGTTTCGAGAGGGCGCGTCTGGCAACACGCTGACCAGGCAAGCCCATGAACGGCACGCTGGGCGGTTCGCGATAATGTTTCCCCCTGACAAGCTTTGGATACTTAGGCCGCTCGTGGAGAATCCACGGGCTTCACCGCTGGGAAGGCAATCCGTGAGTCCGACCCGCCAAAAAAATCGGCGCTCAACACTGCGCCGATGGGCACCACGCGGCGCCGCGCTCGCCGTGCTGGGGCTGGCCGCGACCGGCTGCGCGTCGAACGATCTCACTCGTTTGGGCATGCCGGAGCCGATCACCGAGCAGGCCGAGCGTGTTATCTCGCTCTGGCAGGGCTCGTGGGTGGCGGCTTTCGCGGTCGGCGTCCTTGTGTGGGGACTGTTCATCTGGACAATCCTCTTCCACCGCAAGCGCTCTGAGCAGTTGCCGCCGCAGGTGCGGTACAACATGCCCATCGAAGCGCTGTACACCGTTCTGCCGATCGTCGTCATCTCGGTGCTCTTCTTCTTCACCGCGCGAGACCAGGCCTACCTGCTCGACACGGAAGAGCCCGCCGACGTCCATGTAGAGGTCGTGGCCTTCCAATGGGCCTGGCAGTTCAACTACATGGACGACACCAAGGAGAACGGTGGCGACGTACTCTTCTCCGAGGTTGGTATTCCCAACCCGGACGGCACCGCCAACCGTGACACCCAGACGACCCTCGTCCTTCCCGAGGGCGCGGTCGTCCACTTCGACCTCCACTCTCCCGACGTCATCCACTCGTTCTGGATCCCGGCCTTCGGCTTCAAGATGGACGTCGTCCCGGGCCGGGACAACTCCTTCCAGGTCAACCTCATGGAAGGTTCCGAGGGCGAGTACGTCGGTCGTTGCGCCGAGCTGTGCGGTGTGGACCACACCCGCATGCTCTTCAACGTCGAGGTCCTCCCGCAGGACGAGTACGACGCCTGGGCCGCAGAGCAGGAGGCCAACGCGACCGAGGCCGCAGAGGCCGCCGAGGCCGCTGCCGCTGAGTCCGAGGCCGCCGAGACCGACGACGCCGAGGGCACGGGTGCTGACGGCACCGACGCTGAGGGCACGGGAGCCGAGGCGACCGAGTCCGAGGAGAATGACGAGTAAATGACCACGACGGCAACCGAACCCCGCACTGACGGTCAGGCACCGTCACGCAAGGGGTCGATCATCGTCAACTGGCTGACGTCGACCGACCACAAGGTCATCGGGTACATGTACCTGATCACCTCCTTCGCGTTCTTCCTCTTCGGAGGCGTGCTGGCGCTCCTCATGCGCCTGGAGCTGTTCCACCCGGGCATGCAGTACATGTCCAACGAGCAGTTCAACCAGCTCTTCACGATGCACGGCACGATCATGCTGCTGATGTTCGCGACCCCGCTCTTCGTCGGGTTCTCGAACATCCTCATGCCGTTGCAGATCGGCGCCCCCGATGTGGCCTTCCCCAGGATCAACCTGTTCGGCTACTACCTGTTCCTCTTCGGTAGCCTCATCGCGATCAGCGGCTTCCTGACCCCGGGCGGCGCGGCCAGCTTCGGCTGGTTCGCCTACACCCCGCTCTCCGACGCGGTCCGCTCGCCGGGCCTCGGCGGCGACCTGTGGATCCTGGGCCTGGCCGTCTCCGGTCTGGGCACGATCCTCGGTGCGGTCAACTTCATCACCACCGGCCTGTGCATGCGCGCGCCCGGTATGACGATGTTCCGCATGCCGATCTTCACCTGGAACACCCTGCTCACCAGCGTCCTGGTGCTCATCGCGTTCCCGGTCCTGACCGCGGCCCTGATCGCTCTGGGCGCCGACCGCATGGTCGGCACCCAGGTCTTCAACGCCGAGCACGGCGGCGCCATCCTGTGGCAGCACCTGTTCTGGTTCTTCGGCCACCCGGAGGTCTACATCATCGCGCTGCCGTTCTTCGGTATCGCGACCGAGATCCTCCCGGTCTTCAGCCGCAAGCCGATCTTCGGCTACAAGAGCCTGGTGGCGGCGACCATCGCCATCGCGGGCCTGTCCGTGACCGTGTGGGCCCACCACATGTTCCCGACCGGCGCGGTGCTCCTGCCGTTCTTCTCGTTCATGACGTTCCTCATCGCGGTTCCGACCGGTGTGAAGTTCTTCAACTGGATCGGGACGATGTGGCGCGGACAGCTCACGTTCGAGACGCCGATGCTGTTCACGATCGGCTTCCTGGTCACCTTCCTCTTCGGCGGTCTGACCGGTGTGCTGCTCGCTTCGCCGCCCATCGACTTCCACGTCACCGACTCCTACTTCGTGGTGGCGCACTTCCACTACGTGGTGTTCGGCACCGTGGTGTTCGCGATGTTCGCGGGCTTCTACTTCTGGTGGCCCAAGTTCACCGGGCGGATGCTCAACGAGAAGCTGGGCAAGTTCCACTTCTGGCTGCTCTTCCTGGGCTTCCACGGCACGTTCCTGGTGCAGCACTGGCTGGGCGCCATGGGCTTCCCGCGTCGTTACGCGGACTACCTGGACACTGACGGCTTCACGCAGCTGAACCAGATCTCCTCTGTCTCCTCGTTCGTGCTCGCGGCCTCGACGCTGATCTTCTTCTGGAACATCTACGTCACCGCCAAGAGGGCGCCGCTGGTCACCGTGGACGACCCGTGGGGTTACGGCTGCTCGCTGGAGTGGGCCACCTCGTGCCCGCCGCCGCGACACAACTTCACGTCGCTGCCCCGGATCCGGTCCGAGCGTCCGGCCTTCGACCTCAACCACCCGCACGCGGCCGCACCCGGTGCCGTCGCCGCCGGTGCCGAGAAGAAGTAGGGGGTAGAGCACATGAAGATGCAGGCCTACCTGTTCATGGGCATCTCGACCTTCTTCGGTCTTGCTGCCGCGCTGTACATCTACTGGTCGCTCCAGGACACCGGTGAGATCGAGTGGGCGGGTACCACCGCCCTGGTGGTCTCCATCGGTTTCGGCTGGATGATCGGTTTCTGGCTCTGGCAGTCGGCTCGCCACAGCGAGCACCACCACGGCCTGCCGGCCGAGGAGCGGCTCGACGGCGAGATCGCCGAGAACGCCGGTGAGTACGGCTTCTTCAGCCCGCACAGCTGGTGGCCGATGTTCGTCGCGATGGCCGTCGCCTTCACGGCGGTCGGCGTGGCGATCGGCTGGTGGATGGTGATCACCGGTTTCTTCGCCGTCATCCTCACCTCGCTGGGCTGGGTCTTCGAGTACTACCGCAAGGAGTTCCAGCACTGACGTGCACACCCCGCGTGCCTGTCACTCTATGAGTGCTTTCGGCTACGCAGGGTAGGATGTGAGTGTCACCGCCCCGGTGACCGGACGCGTCGTCCCAGACGACCTCCGGCCGCCGGGGCGCTCTTGTTCGGTGGCCCACGTGACGCTGCCTTCGCAGGTCACGCCGCATCCAGGCCCTGTCGGCGTCACGCCGGTGCGCAGGCTCCGCGCACGCCTCGGGCCGCGTACGGACGCTGGAGGTCCTTGGCGTGAAGCGACGAATCGCCTCTTCCCGAACGGCCGCGGCAGCGGCAGCCCTGGTGTTCCTCGCGGCGGCGTGCACCCCCGAGGGCGGGGACGGCCCCGGGGGCACCGCGGCCCCCGGCGAGGGCGAGCCGGGGCCGGAGGTGGAGGTCACCCCGGAACCGGGCGCCACGGAGATCCCTCCCAACACCCCCATCCGGGTCGAGGCCGTGGACGGCACCCTCACCGACGTGCGGGCCCATCAGGAGACCGAGGGGGAGGTCGCCTCCGGTGACGCGAAAGAGGTGGCCGACACCGGGGTCGAGGGTGAGGAGGAGGACCCCTTCCCCGTCACCGGCACACTCAACGAGGCCGGGGACGCCTGGGTCAGCGACTGGAACCTGCGTCCCGCGTCCTCCGTCAGGGTGTTCGTGACCGCGGCCGACGAGGAGGGCGAGGAGACCGAGGTGGTCTCGGAGTTCACCACCATGGGCGCGGAGGCCGACCAACGCCTCGAACTCGTCTCCAACTTCCCGAGCGAAGGTGACGTGGTCGGGGTGGGCATGCCCGTCATCGTCAACTTCGACCGGGCGGTCACCAACAAGGAGCAGGTGGAGAACTCCATCCAGGTCACGGCCGAGGAGGAGACCGAGGGCGCCTGGAACTGGGTCACCGACGAGATGGCGGTCTTCCGGCCCAAGGAGTACTGGGACCCCTACCAGGAGGTCACCGTGGACCTTCGGCTGGCCGGGGTCGAGTCCTCCGAGGGCGTCTACGGCGTGGAGGACCACCGCGTCCGGTTCGAGGTCGGTCGCGAGCTGGTGTCGACAATGCACGTTCCCGACCACGAGATGACCGTGTCCATCGACGGCGAGACCGTCCGCACCATCCCGGTCAGCAACGGGTCCGCCGAGGAGCGCTTCAACACCACCACCTCCGGTGTCCACCTCACCATGGAGAAGTACCAGGCCCTGGTCATGGACTCCGCGACCGTGGGCATCCCGGAGGGGTCGCCCGGCTACTACCGGCTGGACGTGGACTGGGCGGTCCGCACCTCCAACAGCGGCGAGTTCACCCACGCGGCTCCGTGGAACGCGGGGAACATCGGCAGCGCCAACACCTCCAACGGGTGCACGAACATGACCATGGAGGACGCCCGCTGGTTCCACAACCAGGCCCTCATGGGGGACATCCTGGAGACCACCGGCACCGAACGCGACCTGGAGTGGGACAACGGCTGGGGCTTCTACCAGCGTTCCTGGGAGGAGTGGCTGGCCAACAGCGTCACCGGGCAGCCGCAGAGCACCGACGGCTCCGGCACGCCCGGCTCAGTCCACGGTGACGACCTCTAGGGTGTCGGCTCCGCGCCCCTGAGAAGGCCGTCCAGGCGTCGGAGGGTGCGCTCCCAGGTCCACTCGGCGCTCACCCACTCCCGGCCGCGTGCGCCCATCTGGGCGGCGCGGTCGGGGTCCTTCAGGAGTCGGATGAGCGCCCGCGCGGTCGGGCCGGGCATCGATCCGTCGACCACGTGTCCGGTCTCGCCCTCCAGGACCGCGTCCGGGGCGCCGCCCGAGGCCCCGGCGACCACCGGCAGGCCGGTGGCGGACGCCTCCAGGTAGACCATGCCGAGGCCCTCCACGTCCAGGCCGCCCCGCCGGGTGCGGCACGGCATGGCGAAGACGTCACCGGCGTCGTAGTGGGCGGGGAGCCGTTCGGCGGGGACCGGTCCGGTGAAGCGCACCGAGTCCGTCCCCTGCGCGGCCGAGCGGAGCCGGGGCGCGAGGGGGCCGTCCCCGACGAACAGCAGGACGGCGTCGGGCACGTCGGCCAGCACGCGCGGCCAGGCCCGGAGCAGGGTGTCCTGGCCCTTGCGGGCCACCATCCGGGAGACGCACACGACCACCGGACGCGAGCCCAGGCCCAGCTCCCGTCGGACCTCCTCGCCGCCCGAACCGGGTCGGAAGCGCTCGGTGTCCACCCCGGGGGCGAGGCGGCGCATCCGTTCCGCGGCGGTGGCGGACAGTGAGCGGGCCAACCGTCGGCGGGTGTACTCGCCGAGGTAGGTGACGGTGTCGACGCCGTCACCGATCCGCCGTAGCGCCGAACTCGCCCCGGGGACCACCGTCCAGCCGGTCTCGTGCCCGTGGGTGAGCGCCACCTGGCGCCGCACCCGTGAGCGCATCCCGGGGGCCAGGAGCCCCAGGGGGGCGGCGGCCCCGTAGAGCACGGAGTCGCACCCCTCCATCTCGGCGATGGCCCGGGCACGCCGTGCCACCCCCGGCGTGGGGAGCAGCACCGGCCCGGCCTCGCGCACGATGGGGAACGCCTGGTGCAGGTCGAAGTAGGGGTCGGCGCGGTGGTCCTCCGCCGTGGGGGAGGAGCAGTAGACCAGCACGGACCCAGGGGGGCGGCGCCGGGCCAGCTCGTGCACGAAGGACTCGATCCCGCCCGCGCGCGGAGGGAAGTCGTTGGTGATGATCAGGGTTCGCGACACCTGAGCGAGTCTAGGCGCCCGGACACGGAGAGGGCCTCTGGGAAACGGGTGGTTTCCCAGAGGCCCTCTCGCCGGTTCCCCGGCCGTGGGTGTCCGGTCCCTAGGGGCGGACCGCCGCGACGAAGTTGGAGCGGTAGTAGTCGCTCAGCTGGACCGTGCCGATGGGGCGGGAGGACGTGGAGGCGTGCACCATCACGCCGTCGCCCGCGTACAGGCCCACGTGGCTCGGGTTCGGGCCGTAGAAGAAGATCAGGTCACCGGGCTGCATGTTCTCCCAGGAGACACGCTGACCCGCGTTGATCTGGTCGTAGGTGGTGCGCGGCAGGTTCACGCCCGCCTGGGCCCAGGCGGCCTGGGTGAGACCGGAGCAGTCGTAGCCGTTGGGTCCGGTGCCGCCCCAGACGTAGGGTTTCCCGACCTGCTGGTAGGCGAAGCTCAGCACGGTCTGGGCGTTGCCGGTGGCCGGGCCGGTGTAGTCGGCGCCGCCGCCTCCACCGCCCCCTCCGCTGCCGCCCCCGCTGGCGTCGCTGCTGACGTTCTCGGTCGCGGCGGCCTGTTCCTCGGCGGTCAGCTCGGAGAGGATCTCCTCCTGCTCGCTGATCGCGTCCTCCGCCGCCTCGGTGGCCTCCTCGGCCTGCTCCAGGGCATCGGCCGCGGCCTCCTCCGTGGACTCGGCCTCGCCGCGCAGGCCCTCCAGGTGTTCGAGCTCCTCCATGTACTGGGAGAGGCTCTCGTGCTGCTGCTCGGAGAGGTAGGTGAGGTCGGCCTGGTGCTCCAGGGCCTCCTCGGGGCCGGTGGCCCCGATCAGCTGGGCGGGAGAGGTCAGGTCCACGCCCGTGTAGGTGGTGTTGGCCAGGGCGCGAACGCCGCTGCTGAGGGAGTCGACCTTCTTCTCGGCGGTCTCGACGTCGGCGAGGATGCCCTCGAGTTTCTCCTCGGCCGCCTCGTGGGCCTCCTTGGCCTCGTTGTAGGTCGCGTTGAGTTCGATGAACTCCTCTTCGAGGCGTTCGATCTCCTCCTGGACCTCCTCGGACGTGGGCTCGGCGTGGGCCACGGCGGCGGGGAGGAGGAAGGCTCCGATGGCGAGGGAGGCGATGACCGCGGTACGGCGTTGGCGTTCGCCACGGGATGCAGACACTGAAGCACCTTTCTCCCCTTGTCCCAGGCGATACGGGGAACAAGGGACTGCACCGGGTGGGGAACCTCGGGCCAGAGAGGGTGGCCGAAACGGTGTGGGGGTGTGCCCGACCCGGGCGCGGCTGTCACCACCAGGGGGTGGTGAATGAGGAGCAACCGCGCTCGGCGATGAACACTAGTGCATTGGTCAGGAAGCTCTCAACTGTTTCGTGACATTCCGCTGGAAGACGAAGAGTGTCCGAAAACCGGGTGCATGTCCCTAAAAGGACCCCTGGCGGAGGGTGCGACCCCCTCGACGCGAGAGGCCGCCGTCCCGGTGGGGGACGGCGGCCTCAGGTGACCACGAGGGGATCAGGGGCGTACGGCGAACTGGAACTGACCGCCCCAGTAGGCGGCCAGGCCGACGACCTCGATGTTGCGGCCGCTGCTCGGGGCGTGGACCATCTGCCCGTTGCCCGCGTAGAGACCGTTGTGGCCCAGGTCGCCGAAGAAGAACAGGATGTCACCCGGCTGGACGGCGTTCATGTCGTAGATACGGGTACCCACGTCGGCCTGCCCGTAGGTGGTGCGGGGCAGGTCGACGCCGGCCGCGCGCCAGGACGCCTGGACCAGGCCGGAGCAGTCGTAGCCGTTGGGGCCGGTGCCGCCCCACACGTAGGGCAGGCCGACCTTCCCGTAGGCGAAGTCCAGGGCTGACGAGGCGTTGCCGCTGCCGCCGTGGCTCTGACCGCCGCTGTCGTCCCCGCCCTCGGCCGAGGCGTCGGAGTCGGGGAACTGGGCCAGGATCTCCTGCTGCTCCTCGATCGCCTCCTCGACCTCGTCCTTGGCCTCCTCGGCCTCGTCCTTGGCCTTCTCGGCCTCTTCGAGGGCCTTCTCCGCCTCGTCCTTGAGAGCGAACAGGCGCTCGGCGGACTCGCCGAAGTCGTCCAGCTGGGTCTGCTGGGTGTCCGACAGGTAGTTGAGGTCCGCGTTCTGCTCCAGCAGCGCCTCGGGGCCGTCGGAGGTCAGGACGTTGGCGGTGGAGTTGAGCTCGCCGCCCTGGTAGGTGGCGCTGGCGAACTGCTGGACCTTCTCCCGCAGATCGTCGTAGCGCTCCTGCTCGTCACCGACCTGGCCGTCGAGCTCGTCGAAGGCGGCCTTGGCCGCCTCGTAGTCCTCTTCGGCCTGGTTGAAGTTCTCGACCGCGGTGGAAGCCTCTTGGTTCAGCTCCTCGATCCGGTCCTCGACCTCGTCCTGGGTCGGCTCGGCGTGTGCGATGCCGGGGGCGATGAAGGTACCGGCGGCGACCACACCGAGACCGGTCGTAGCGATTCGGCGAGCCGTACGCCGACCACCGGAGTTCTTCATGGCGGTCCACGCTCCTTGAGGTTGAAAAGTCCGCATGGGGTGCTGGAGACGGAAGGAAATCGGGGGGAACCCGTGTGTGGGCACGGGCCTCACGAGAGTGTGCGGGTCCCGGTCGGCCTGGGGAGGCACAAGGGTGGCCTTCTATCCGACAGGGCACTCACGTTCCTGGAAGAACCTAGCGGAACGGCCTGCGCGCCTCAACCACGGCACCCGCACGATTCCGCCCGGGACACCGTGCTTCCCGGCGGGGGAGGCGCGGACCGACCAGGTCGGAGGGGAGGGTCGACGGGCCCGGCGCGCCCACGCGCGTGGTGAGACTCTCAGCCGAGACGAGGCGGCGGAGGAGGCGCACCGGACCCGGGGCGCTCAGGAGTGCGACTCCAGGTGGCGCAGGAAGACCGTGGACGGCACCGCGCGAGCCCCCGCCCGCCGGACCGCCGAGACGATCTCCTTGTCGGAGGTGACCACCGCGATCGGTCGGCCGGGTGGTTCGGCCCGCACCAGCCGCACGATCAGGGTGTCGGCGATCTCCCCGGGAGCGCTGAAGAGCACCCGTACCCGGCGGCTGGGCGTCACCGGCGGGGCCTCCACGTCGGCGCCGTCGAACACACAGGTGATCTCCGCCTTGGTCCGGCTCGCCAACCCCTCCAACGACGAGAGCAGGCGTGCGCGCTGGTCCGCCAGCGGCAGGGTCCCGTACCCGGTCTTGGTGACGTTGTAGCCGTCCAGCAGCAGGTGCACCCGAGGAACCGTCAGCAGGTGCTCCAGCAGGCCGGGGGCGTCGTCGGGCAGACCGCCCAGCGACACCCGGCGGTGCTCCTCCTGGGCCTCCGCCACCAGGTCGGCCGGACTGTCCAGGGACGTGGGCAGCGCCAGCTCGCGGCGCAGACCGTGTGAGGCGTCCACCAGCACGTCCAGCAGCACGCGCAGCCGGGCCTCGTCGGCGTTGCGGCCGGTGCGCACCGCGCGGCGGGCGTTCTCCACCTGCGCCTCCGCGTCCGCGAGGCGGGACCGCAACCTGCGGTTCTCCACCTCCAGGGCGCTGACCTGGCTCTCGTTCTCGTGTCGCCGGTCGGTCGTCTCGGACACCACCCGCTCCGCCTCGGCCACCGCCCTCCTGGCACGCTGGCGCTCGCTGTGCACCTTGCGGCGCAGCTCGGCGATCTCGGTGCGCTGCTCGCCGATCTGTCCGCGCAGGCGCTCCAGCTCCGCCTGGTGGCCCTGCTGCGTCTCCTCCAGGCGTCGCCGGACGTCGTCGAGGGCCTCCGCGGCCTCGTCCACCTCCCGAGCGCTGGTCTGACGCTCCAGCTCCTCGTGGACGCCCTCGATGATCTCCGGCCACCCCTTGGGACGCAGGAGGTAGGCGCTGGCCGCCACCGCCACCGGATCGGCGGCGGGCGGGACGACCCCCGCGCGCATGCCCTCGGCCAGCTCGGGCCAGACCTGCTCCACCCGGGCGGCGACCTTGCCGCGGAAACCGTGGTCGTTCTCCAGCTGCGCGGCGATCTGCGGACCGGCCAGCCGTGCCCGGCGGCGGGGCTCGAACTTGGCGACCCGGCGCAGTACCGGGGGCAGGTCGGAGGAACGCATCCCGCCGAGCACGTCGGAGCCGTACTCGACGACACGGGCGCGCACGGGTTCGGGCAGCGGGCGGCGCAGCCGTTCCCCGCCCTCCTCCGAGGGCACCGACTCCTCGTGCTCCTCGTGGTTCACCGCCCCGGGGGTGCGGTCGCCGTCGTCACCACCGGAGCCGCCCGTCTCCGGGCGGGCGCTCATGCCCGACCCGTCGGGCTCTCCGCCGATGCGTCGGAGACCGACGAGTCGGCGTCGGGGCGGGGGACGATCTCCACACTGTCGGTGGCGCCGCACCAGCGGCACTTCACCCGCTCGACCGTCTCGGAGAGCACTGTGCGCTCCTCGACCGCTCCGACGCCGGACAACTCCTGGTGCACGAAGTCCTGGGAACGGACCGTCCGGGTCACGTCGAACCGCGTGAGGTTCCCGCACCCGGTGCATCGCCAACGCTCACTGTCACCCGGCATCGCGATCCCCACGGTTCCTCCTTGCGTCGTCCTCTTCACGGGCCGGCGGACTCTGCCGTCCCGTCCCCCACATCTTTCCATGTCGGGCGCGTCTGACCGTAGTCCGGAAGTGTTTGGTCGTGGGCCCCGACTAACCTGACCGCGTGGTTCGACAGTCCGTGGCGCCCGAGGGCGTCCAAACCAGCATCGGGGACCTGGGCACACCGCTGGCCGGGGTGTCCTTCGTCGTCGTCGACCTGGAGACCACCGGCACGAGCGCCTCCCGGTCCCGGATCACCGAGATCGGCGCGGTCAGGGTCCGCGACGGCCGGGTGACCGACGAGTTCACGACCCTGGTCGACCCCGGCATGCTCATCCCGGCCAACATCACCCTCCTGACCGGCATCACCCAGTCGATGGTGGCCACCGCCCCGCCCATCACCCGGGCGCTTCCGGATCTGCTGGCCTTCCTGGACGCCGAACCCGACACCGTCCTGGTGGCGCACAACGCACCCTTCGACACCGGATTCCTCAAGGCCGCCTGCGAACGCGAGGGCGTCGAGTGGCCCGGCTACCCGGTCGTGGACACCCTGCGGCTGGCCCGGGCGGTCCTGCTCCGGCCCGAGGTCCACAACCACCGCCTGGGCACCCTCGCCGCCTACTTCGGCGCCCCCACCACCCCCAACCACCGGGCCCTGGACGACGCCCGCGCGACCGTCGACGTGCTCAACGGCCTCCTGGCCCGCCTCGCGCCCATGGGGGTGACCAGCCTGGAGGAGCTGCGGGCGGTCAACAAACCCCCCAGCCGCGCCCAGCGGGCGCGCCGCCACCTCGCCGAGGACCTGCCGGAACGCCCCGGCGTCTACGTGTTCACCGACGCCCGGGGCGAGAGCCTCTACGTCGGCAAGAGCAACAACCTGCGCCGCAGGGTCGCCACCTACTTCACCGCCGCCGAGTCCCGAAGACGCATCCGGGAGATGGCGGGCCTGGTCGAGGGCGTCACGCCCATCGTGTGCACCACCGAACTGGAGGCCTCGGTCCGCGAGCTGCGCATCATCGCCGAGCGCAAACCGCCGTTCAACCGCCGCTCACGCAACCCCGAGCGCTCCTCCTGGGTCACGCTCACCCCGGGGCCCCTGCCTCGCCTGTCCGTGGTCCGCGTCATCAAGGACGACGGCGCCCCCTACCTCGGCCCCTACCCCTCGCCCCGGGCCGCCGAGGAGGCCAGGGAAGCGATCCTGCACGCCCTTCCACTGCGCCAGTGCACGCACACGTTCACCGTCGAGCCGCCGAAGGACCGTGAGCGCGGCGCCCGGGACACCCCACCACGGCTGGCCCCCAACGGAGTGAAACCGTGCGTCCTCGCCCAGCTGGGACGCTGCGGCGCCCCCTGCGACGGGACCGAGTCGCTGACCGACTACACCGCCCACGCCGACGCCGCCCGCACCGCGATGACCGGCGACCCCGCCGTGGTCGTGGACGCGCTCACCGGGCGCATCCGGGAGCTCTCCGCCGAACTCCGCTACGAGGAGGCGGCGGCCCTGCGCGACCGCCTCTCCGCCTTCCTGCGCGGGGCCCGGCGCGCCCAGCGGCTCACCGCGATCGCCGCCGTCCCGCACCTGGTCGCGACCGGCCCCGGAGGCACCGGCTGGGAGACCGTGGTGGTCCGCCACGGCCGCCTGGCCGCCAGCGCCGTCCTGCGCCCCGGCACCGACCCCACCGCCTTCCTGCACTCCCTCACCGCCACCGCCGAGCGGGTCCCCCCGGGGTTCGGCCCGGTCCCCAACGCCACGGCGGGGGAGACCGAGCTGCTCCTGGACTGGCTCGAACGACCCGGGACCCGCCTGGTGGAGATGGAAGGTGAGTGGACATGCCCGTTGCGGAGCGCCGAAGCCCACACCGGGATGACACACTGGGCGCATGGCCGCGCTTCCGCTCAATGACGACTACCCCGTCCGACGCGCGCCCGTCATCGCCTTCGGGCTGATCGCGGTCAACGTCCTCGTCTACCTCGTCTCGCCCCAGTCGGCCACCGCCGTCTGGTACCCGCCGGACGCGGTCGGGCGCTACTGCGCGATCGACGACTACTTCATGCGCTGGGGCGCCATCCCCGACGAACTACTCGGCCGGGTCGACCTGGCCGGACCGCTGAGCCCCACCTGTGAGGGGATCACGGGCAAGTCCGTGTGGTTCTCCGTGTTCAGTTCCATGTTCCTGCACGCGGGCGCCATGCACCTGCTCGGGAACATGGTCTACCTGTTCGTGTTCGGGCCGGTCGTCGAGGACCGCATCGGCAAGCTCCGCTTCCTCGCCCTCTACCTGGGCACCGGGGTCGTGGCCGCCTTCGGCTTCGCCCTGGTCGACACCGACGGGACCGTGCCCATGGTCGGCGCCTCCGGCGCGATCTCGGGGGTCCTCGGCGCCTACCTTGTGGTGCAGTTCCGCAGCAGGGTCACCACACTGGTGTTCGGCGTCATCCCGATGCGTCTGCCCGGGTGGGCCGTGGTGGGAAGCTACTTCGCACTTCAGTATCTTCTCTACGTCACATCCTCGACCGCCCCTGGCGCTGGCACCAACGTGGCCTACGCGGCACACGTCTACGGGTTCATCGCGGGGGTGATCGCGGGGCTGGTGGTCCACCGGCTGCGCTGGCGCTCGGGGACCAGGCTCTCCGACGCCCACTAGCGCGCCCCGGCCCGGCGCCGCCCCGCACCGAACCGCCCAGGAGGCACAGTGATCACCGCGATCGTCATGATCAAGGCCGACGTCCACCGCATCCCCGAGGTCGCCGAGGCGATCGCCGAGATCGAAGGAGTCAGCGAGGTCTACTCCGTCACCGGCGGCGTCGACCTCATCGCCATGGTGCGGGTGCGCCGCCACGAGGACCTCGCCGACGTGATCCCCAACCACGTCAACAAGGTCCCCGGCGTGATCTCCTCCGACACCCACATCTCGTTCCAGACCTACTCCAAGCACGACCTGGAGTCGGCCTTCGCCATCGGCTGGTAACCCGGCTCCGGCCGGGCTCCGCCTCCGGGGGAGGGTTCGCAGAGCCCTACAGGGCCTTGGCCAGCCCCTGGCTGGTCTCCACCCAGGAGGCCAGCCGGCGCTCGGCCGCGCCGCTGTCCACAGCCTCGGCGGCCCGGCCGTACCCGGCGCGGACCGCGTCGGTCAGGGAGCCGTCCACACCCTCCACGGCGGCCAGCGCGGCACCGGCGTTGAGCAGCACGGCGTCGCGCACCGGCCCCGGCCGCCCGGCGACCAGGTCCCGTACGGCCTGGGCGTTGAACTCCACGTCCCCACCGCGCAGGGCGTCCGGACCCGAGCGCTCGATACCGAGGTCGGCCGGGTCCAGGCGCTCACGGCGAGCCTGGCCGCCCTCGACCACCCAGACCGTGGATGTGGTGGCCGTGGTCAGCTCGTCCAGGCCGTCGTCGCCCCGGAACACCAGTGCCGAGGAGCCCCGGCGGGCGAACACCCCGGCGATCACCTCGCACATGCGCTCGTCGAACACTCCGATGGCCGAGGCGGTCGGCTGGGCGGGGTTGGTCAACGGCCCCAGGAAGTTGAACACGGTGGGGACCGCCAGCTCGCGGCGCGGCTTGGCCGCGTACCGCAGCGAGGGGTGGAACAGCGGGGCGAAGCAGAAGGTGACACCGGCTTCCCGGGCCACCCTCACGGTCAGCTCCGGCGGAAGGTCCAGGACCACACCGAGGCGCTCCAGCACGTCGGCCGTGCCGCAGGAGGAGGAGGCCGCCCGGTTGCCGTGCTTGACCACGCGCGCCCCCGCGGCCGAGGCCACGATCGCCGCCATAGTGGACACGTTCACCGTGTGGGCCCGGTCGCCGCCGGTCCCGACGATGTCCAGGGTGGGGCCGTCCACGCTGATCCGGATCGCGTTGTCGAGCATGCCCTGGGCCAGTCCGGTCACCTCGGACACGCTCTCGCCCTTGGCGCGCAGGGCGATCGCGAAGCCCGCGATCTGCGCGTCGGTCGCCGAGCCCGCCATGATCTCGTTCATCGCCCACGCGGTGTCGGCGCTGCTGAGGGTGACCCCGCCCAGCAGGGCGGTGATCAGGTGGGACCAGCTCCGCTCCTCGACGGCGGAGGCCCTCTGGTCCTGTTCGGGTGTGACGGGGACGTTCATCTACTTCGACTCCTGGGAGAACGGGCAGGTGGAGCCGGGGCGGGCGCACGGGCCCGCCCCCTCAACGGCTCCGGGGGACAGGGAGGGACGGGTCGGAGCGACGCCATCGCCCGATGTCGGCGCCGTGGTTGAGGGCTCCGCCCACCACGATGCGACGGCGCAGGTCCCTGTCACCGTTCATCCTGTCGGTCATCTCGTCACACCCCACGGTCTCAGCCGCTGAGCGCCGCGACGCGCTGGCGCATGAGCTCGGCCAGCGACTCGGCGAGCGCGACCGGGTCGATCGGGTGGCTCACCACCTGGTCGGCCTGCGACCAGGTCGCCAGCCAGCCGTCGTCGCGCCGACCCACCAGCAGGAGCACCGGCGGGCAGCGGAAGATCTCGTCCTTGACCTGGCGGCACAGGCCCATCCCGCCGGTGGGCGCGGCCTCACCGTCGAAGATGGCCACGTCGATCCGCTCGGCCGGGTCCTTGGACTCCAGCTTGCGCAGGACGCCGGGGGCGGTCGCGCACTCGACGAACTCGACCTTGGGCACATCGGTGGCGGGGCGGCGGCCGATCGCCGTCCGCACCTGCTCACGGGTGTCCGCCTTGTCGCTGTAGACCAGCACGCGCATCCTGGCACCCGTGTCCGTACCGCTGACCACCATCGCGCAACCGTCCCATCGCGTCTGACCGCGGCCGCCGCCGTGGGGGGTGCGACCGTGGCGTTCGTTGGCTCTTCCGCCTATGACTGTATTGCCTCGGGGCCGTCCGGCACCGAGGGGAGCCGGCGGACCGGTGAAGGAGTTGAGACCTTCGACACCACAGGATGCCAGGGACACACGGGGCCGCGCTAACCCGCCCTGGGCGCGGCGTTGTCCAACGGTGATCGTTTCGATACCTTGGCGTTGGTTGGGACAGGTTGAAGCGTCTTCCAGCCGGGTACGGATCGCCTCAACCGCGCCGGATCGCGCTTTTGTGCGCTGGCGGGCGCGTCGGAGGCCGACACCGGGTGCACGAGCGGCTACAGTAACGCCCGAGTCACGGTGGGAGCGCCGCCCCGGCCCCCGAGACCGGTCGATACCGGGACCGATCCGTCTGCTTACGGGGGGTCGAGTACGGACCTGCGCGAGAAGCCGTAATAATGCTCCCGTGGCGACAGCAACCGCGAACCCAAAAACAGCAACCGCATCAGCTCATGGTGTGGCAAAGCGTCCTGACCTGGTGAGTGTTGGCACCATCGTGTGGCTGGCCAACGAACTCATGTTCTTCGCTGCGCTGTTCGCGATGTACTTCACCATCCGATCGGTGACCAACGGGAACCCCGAGCTCGGCGAGTGGGCGGACGTCCACCTCAACGTGCCGTGGGCTTCCACGATCACCATTGTCCTGGTGGCCTCCAGCTTCACCGCGCAGATCGGCGTCTGGGCCGCTGAGCGCGGCGACGTCAAGAAGCTGCGCATGTGGTTCTTCATCACGTTCTTCATGGGCCTGTTCTTCATCCTTGGACAGGCGTATGAGTACTACGAGCTCATCGTCCACGAGGGCCTGACTCTCCAGTCGAGCGCCTACGGGTCGATGTTCTACCTGACCACGGGCTTCCACGGACTCCACGTCATCGGTGGTTTGATCGCGTTCCTCATCATGCTGGGACGCACGTACGCCGCGAAGCGCTTCACTCACCAGCAGGCGACCAGTGCGATCGTCGTGTCCTACTACTGGCACTTCGTCGACGTCGTCTGGGTCGCTTTGTTCGTAACCATCTACTTCATCCAGTAACCCGAAACGGGGAAACCGTGAAATGGATTACCGCGCGGCGACGGCATCCCCTGGCGGGGTATGTCGTCGTCATCCTCGCGCTAGCCCTGTTCGGGGTGGGGTACGCCGGACTGGCCCCCACCTCGGACCAGGCGCAGGCGCAGACCCTTGCCGCTGAGGCGCCGTCCGCGGACGACGTGGACATCGCCCAGGGCAAGACCATCTTCGACCAGACCTGTGCCTCCTGCCACGGCCTGGACGGTTCGGGTTCCGACCTGAACGGTCCCGACCTGCGCGAGGTCGGCCCCGCCGCCCTCGACTTCCAGGTCAGCACCGGTCGTATGCCGTCGATGGACCCGGACAGCCAGATGCCGCGCAAGCCGATGGCCGTGTCCGAGCAGGATCTGGCGGACCTGATCGCGTACTACAACGCGCAGATCAGGACCAACGGTGCCGGAGCCGACGTGCCCTACGAGGTGCCCGACGCCGCTCCGCAGCGTGCCGACTTCGACCAGGAGGAGGCCTACGAAGAGGCCCTCTCCGAGTACGAGGCCGAGTACGACGCCTACATCGAGGGCGCCAGCAACACCGACATGGGCATGAAGCTCTACCTGACCAACTGTGCGCACTGCCACAGCTGGTCCGGTGGCGGCGGCGCCCTCACCGACGGCCGCTGGGCCCCCGAGATCCATGACTCGTCTCCGCGTGAGATCTACGAGGCCATGGTCAGCGGACCCGGCGCCATGCCGATGTTCAGCGACGGCGTCGTCACCCCCGAGGAGAAGCAGGAGCTCATCTCCTACGTCAAGACGCTCCAGGCGGAGCCGAACGCCGGTGGCATCTTCGACCTGGACCGAGTCGGCCAGGTCGCCGAGGGCTTCATCGGGTGGACCGTCGGTCTCTCCCTGATCATCGCCTGCGCGATCTGGATCACCGCGAAGCAGCGTGCCCATGACTGAGAACAACAACGACAACAACACGGGGGACGACGCCAAGGAGCGCGTCGTCGGAACCCCGACGGACACCACCGACGTGGTGACCGAGACCTCCGCCAAGGCTGAGAGCGAGCACAACGGGCCGTACCTGGCCTCGGAGACTCACCAGCACTCGGAGGAGAAGCAGGTCCGCGGCGAGAAGCTCGCCTCGGTGTGGTTCATCATCGCCTTCCTCGGCGGTGTGGGTTTCATCGTCTCGTACTTCCTGTTCCCGCCCACGGCGGCGGGGCCCGCGATCGCCGACCCCCAGATCGGCCAGTACTCGAACGTGCTGCTTGGTGGAACGCTCACCATCGCCATGTTCGGTATCGGCGCCGGTATGACGGTCTGGGCACGTAACGTGATGCCGCACTACGAGGTGGCGTCGCCGTACGAGGATCTTCCCTCCAGCCCGGAGGAGAAGGGCTCGTTCAGCGAGTTCTTCATGAAGAGCGCGGACGAGAGCGGCTTCACCAAGCGGCCGCTCATGCGTCGTACGCTCATCGCGGCCATGCTGCCGCTGGGCATCGCGCCCATCGTCCTGCTGCGCGACACCGGCCCTCTGCCGGGCGAGCAGATGAAGGTGACCCCCTGGGTCGACGGCATGCACATGTACGTCGAGGGCACCCACCGCAAGATCAAGGCGGAGGACCTGGAGAACGACCCGTACGGGATGATCTCCGCCCTCCCCGCCCTGGACGACGACCGGTACCCGCACGGGATCAGCCTCACCGACCAGGCCAAGTCCGTCATCCTGCTCATCAAGATGCCGGAGGACGACTGGAAGGGCGGGATGAACGACGCCGTCCGCGAGGGCAGCGACGAGACCCGCCTCAACTGGACCCACGAGGGCATCGTGGCGTACTCGAAGATCTGCACGCACGTGGGTTGCCCCGCCGCGCTGTACGAGCGCACCACGCACCGCATCCTGTGCCCGTGCCACCAGTCGACGTTCGACGCGTCGGACGGCGCCAAGGTGGTCTTCGGTCCCGCGCACCGTCCCCTGCCCCAGCTGCCGATCGGCGTCGACGACGAGGGCTTCCTCATCGCCAAGGGCGACTTCAACGAGCCGACCGGGCCGACGTTCTGGGAATACAGGAAGGACTAGTCGATGAGTAAGACCACGCAAGCTCCCAAGGCGCTGCGCGGCGTCGGAAACTTCATCGACGACCGCTTCCACCTGGCCAAGACCGGCGAGAAGAACCTTCGCAAGGTCTTCCCGAACCACTGGTCCTTCATGCTGGGCGAGATCGCGCTGTACTCGTTCATCATCCTGCTCGTCAGCGGTGTGTTCCTCACGCTGTGGTTCAAGCCGAGCATGATCGAGGTCGTCTACGACGGCTCCTACGAGCGCCTCCAGGGCGTTCCCATGAGTGAGGCCTTCGCCTCGACCCTCTACATCGACTTCGACGTCCGTGGCGGGTTCCTCGTTCGGCAGATCCACCACTGGGCCGCGCTGATCTTCGTGGCCTCGCTGGTGGTGCACGCGCTCCGGGTGTTCTTCACCGGTGCGTTCCGCAAGCCGCGTGAGATCAACTGGCTCATCGGTGTCGCCATCTTCACCCTGGCCATGGTCGAGGGCCTCTTCGGCTACTCGCTGCCGGACGACCTGCCCTCGGGCATGGGTGTCCGCATCCTCCAGGGCGTGATGCTGGCGCTGCCGCTGGTGGGCTCGTACGTGTCGATGTTCCTCTTCGGCGGGGAGTTCCCCGGCGAGGACATCATCACGCGCCTGTACATGCTGCACGTGCTGCTGATCCCCGCGCTGCTGCTGGGGCTCATCGTCGCGCACTTCATGATCCTCTGGCACCAGAAGCACACGCAGTATCCGGGACAGGGGAGAACCGACAAGACCGTCGTGGGAACACCCATGTTCCCGGCGTTCGCGGTCAAGGCGGGCGGGTTCTTCTTCTTCACGTTCGCCGTGATCGCCGGTCTGAGCGCGTTCGTCCAGATCAACCCGATCCACCTGTTCGGTCCGTTCACTCCGACGTCCATCACCTCCGGTCTCCAGCCGGACTGGTACATGGGCTTCATGGAGGGTTCGCTGCGCATCTTCCCGAACACCCTGGACTTCACGATCCCGATCGGCGCCGGCTACCCGGTCATGACGGCGGTCCTGGTCCCGGGTCTGGTGGTACCGGGCCTGATCTTCGGTGCCATGGGCGCCTGGCCGTTCGTGGAGCAGTGGATCACCGGCGACAAGCGGGCCCACAACGTCGCGGACCGTCCTCGCAACGCCCCGGTCCGCACCGGTCTGGGTGTCGCGGGCATCGTCTTCTACGGTGTGCTCTGGCTGGCCGGGTCGAACGACATCCTGTCGGAGACCTTCTCGATCGACCTGTACCTGACCACGTACATCTTCCGTGTGCTGGTCATCGCCGGTCCGATCGTGGGCTACATCGTCACCAAGCGGATCTGCCTGGGTCTCCAGCGCCGTGACCGGGAGACCCTGGAGCACGGTTACGAGAGCGGCATCGTCCAGCAGCTGCCCAGCGGTGAGTTCATCGAGGTTCACAAGGAGAACTCCGACGAGACCACCCACGTGCTGGAGAGCAAGCCGGTCATCACCTCGACCGCTCTGGAAGAGGACGCGACCGACGACAACGGTGTGGAGAACCCGGCGGCCCGCAAGCCGATGGGCAAGCTCCGCCGTGCGCTCGCCCACTGGTACACGAAGGACAACGTGTCCTTCGAGGGCGTGGAGGCCCACAGCGGCCACCACCTGCACCACTCCTCTCACGGAGACGACAAGGGCCACTAGGGTCCACCTGTCGTGACGACGGACCCGGCCGCATCGCGCGGCCGGGTCCGTCGTGTGTCCGCCGCAGGAGCGGCCCGACCGGCCCCTGGCGACGCTGAGAGGCGCTCGGCGGGGCGTGGAGGGGCGGGCGCACACCCGTGGGTGGGCGCGGCGCTCCGGGGCCTTCAGCGCACGGAGAAGGGGGCCGACCGCCCGTGGCGGTCGGCCCCCTCAGTCATGGGGAGCGCCGGGCTCAGCCCGCGTAGATGTCGTCGATCTCCTTGCTCCACTGCTTGCTGACGACGTGGCGCTTGACCTTCAGGGAGGCGGTCATCTGGCCGCCCTCCTCGGTGAAGTCGCTGGGCAGGATCTTGAACTTCTTGATGCCCTCGGCCTTGGAGACCGCCTTGTTGGCGTCGTCCACGGCGCCCTGGATGGCGGCCTGGAGGTCGGCGTCACCGGTCAGGTCGGCGATCTCGCCCGTCTTGTTGTTCGAGGTTTTCCACAGCTCGAAGGACTCGGGGTCGATCGTGACCAGGGCCGCGATGAACTTGCGGTTGTCACCCACCACCATGCACTGGCTGACCAGGGCGTGGGAGCGGATGCGGTCCTCCAGGACGGCCGGGGCGACGTTCTTGCCGCCCGCCGTCACGATGATCTCCTTCTTGCGGCCGGTGATGCTGAGGAAGCCGTCCGCGTCGAGGGAGCCGAGGTCACCGGTGCGGTAGAAGCCGTCCTCGTAGGCCTCCTCGGTGGCCTTCTCGTTCTGCCAGTAGCCGACCATGATGTGGTCGCCCTTGAGCAGGATCTCGCCGTCGTCCGCGATGCGCACGGTCGTGCCGGGCATGGGCTGGCCGACGGTGCCGATCTTGTTGAAGCCGGGGCTGTTGACCGAGGTCGGGGCGGTGGTCTCGGTGAGGCCGTAGCCCTCGACGATGGTCAGGCCGACGCCGCGGAAGAAGTGCCCGAGGCGGTCGCCGAGGGCGGAGCCGCCGGAGACCGCGTAGTCGGCCTGGCCGCCGAGGCGGTCCGTGATCTTCCCGTAGACGAGTTTCTTGAACAGACCGTGCTTGAGCTTGAGGGTGAACGGGACGTTCCCGGTGGCCAGCGCCTTGCTGTACTCGATGGCGGTGTCGGCGGCGGCGTTGAAGATCTTGCCCTTGCCCTCGCCCTCGGCCTTCTGCTGGGCCTTGGTGAAGACCTTCTCGAACACGCGGGGGACCGCGAGGAGGAACGTGGGCTTGAAGACCGAGAACTGGTCGATCAGGTCCGGGCCGGTGCTGGGGAAGTGGCCCAGCACGGCCTTGCCCTCGATGACCATGACCTGGACGAAGCGCGCGAAGACGTGCGCCAGGGGGAGGAAGAGCAGGGTGGAGGGAACGCCCTCGTGGCCCAGGATGATCGGCTTGGCCGGGCCCTCCAGCGCGGAGTGGGCGATGAAGAGGAAGTTGCGGTGGGTGAGTTCGCAACCCTTGGGGCGGCCGGTGGTGCCGGAGGTGTAGATGAGCGTGGCGAGGTCGTCGGCGCCCACCGCGGTGCGGCGGGTCTCGAGGTCCTCGTCGGAGACGTCGGTGCCGGTGGCGGTGAGGGCCGTGAGGTCGTCGCCGTCGAACCGCCACAGGTGGGCGAGCTCGGGCGTGTTGGCCCGGATGCCCTCGACGCGCTTGGCGTGGTCCTCGGTCTCCACGAACGCGGCCTTGGCGCCGGAGTCGGAGAGGATCCACTCGATCTGCTCGGCGGAGGAGGTCTCGTAGATGGGTACGGTGACGGCGCCGACCGACCAGACCGCGTAGTCGACCGCGGTCCACTCGTAGCGGGTGCGCGACATGAGGGCGACGCGGTCGCCCTGCCCGATGCCCGCGTTGATCAGGGCCTTGGCGTATCCGACGATGTCGCCGTGCAGCTGCTCGACGGTCACGTCGCGCCACTGGCCGGCCCCGGCCTCCTCCTGACGGCGGGCGGCGACGGCGTTCGGCTCGCTGGCCGCGCGCGCAAAGAGCGTGTCGGTCAGCCGCGCGTCATCGGAGATCTCAGCCTTCGCGGGAGAGCTGTATTCGCGCACGTGATGCTCCTGGACGTGTACGGGTTCTGGGTGGTGGGGACGTGACGACCGTAACAACACCATCCTACTCGTGAGTAGAACAGGTTGCCGTTCGGTATCCAACGGTGATCCGAGCCGGACGCGCCCCGCGGGGCGAACACCCTGCTCGTCGTGTGTCCGCCCGGTGGCCGCGTGTGGTCGGGTCGGGCCTTCCCCTGTGATGTTGTCGGCGTGGTCGTTGCCGCCGGGGGGCGGGTCGCCCCCTGTCGGTCCGCCCGGAATTCGCAGGTCAAGCAGTTGATCCCGGCTACTGTCCGCGCGGAGCCGAGACTATCGCGCGCCGAGCTCTTCGTGTGCATCCGGTGAGGTTCGCGTCATTTCCGCCCAAAAAGGAGTGTTGTCCGATTGGGGTGCCGAACTGAGGGCCCGGTGGTTCCTCCCGGTTGCCGTAACGCGACGGACCCCAGGGGTCATCCCCGGTCAGGTCCCCCGGGGGTCCCTGGCTCTTCCCTGAACCTCCCCGGCCGCGCCTGTCGGCGCCGGGCCCGGGCGGTTAACGTGATGCCAGACGCACCTACAGGAGGCTCACGGACATGACCGACAACAACACCGGGCGCTCGGAGCGGTCGGGCGGCGGACGTCCCGACAACCCCGACCTCATCGACGACGCGCTGCGCCTGGTCGACACCCTCCAGCGCAGGCTCCTGGTCGCCGGGGTCAAACGCGGTGTCAGTGCCGTCACCAGCCCCCCGGCCAAGGGTGACGTGTGGGAGGAGGCGATCCGCGTGGAGACGCAGGAGCAGCGCCCCCCGCTGGAGGAGTTCGTCGAGATCGTGCGCAGGAGCGCGCCGGAGGTCGCCGGGCACCTCGGGCGGGCCGGCCTGTCCTTCGCGGACGCCGTGGGGCGCACCTGGGGCGTCGTGGAGCGCTCCTTCGAACAGGGCCGGGAAGAGGCCGCCCGGGCGCGGGAGGAGCGGGAGGAGCGTGAGCGCGAGGACCGCGAGCGGGACGCGCGTGCCCGACGTGACTCGCCGGAGGCTTCGGAGGGGGCTTCCCGGGGTGCCGATAAGGCCCAGGGTGGCGAGGATTCGCAGGTCACGGCAGGGGATTAGGGCAAAAGGGGTGCTGGTCCCTCTTGGGGTGTGCCCCGCCGCCCGAGCCTGGTTTAATCGAATGGTTTACACCATTTGAAAACCCTCTGCCATGAACCTTGAGACTTATGTCAGAGTTCGGGCGTAAGTAGAAGGAGCTGCCCCCATGCTGACCATTGGCGTAGACATCGGCGGAACCAAGGTCGCCGCCGGTGTCGTCGACCACGACGGGCAGATCCTGGACAAGGTCAAGTACCCCACCCCGGCCAACGACCCGCGCGCCCTGGCCGAGGTCGTGGGCCGGGCCGTACGGGAGCTCCGCGATCGCCGACCCGAACGCGGGGTCAGCGCGGTGGGGGTGGGCGTGGCCGGGTTCGTGGACGAGGACCGCGCCACCGTCCAGATCGCCGTCAACCTCGGCCTGCACGACGAACCCCTCAAGGAACGCGTGCAGCGGCACGTCGACCTCCCCGTGGTCATCGAGAACGACGCCAACGCCGCCGCCTGGGCCGAGGCCCGGTTCGGAGCGGGGCGCGGCAGCGATCACATCGTCTGCGTGACCCTGGGCACCGGGATCGGTGGCGGCCTCGTCCTCGGAGGCGCCCTGCACCGGGGGCGCCACGGCGTCGCCGCCGAGGTCGGGCACTACCGCATGGTCCCGCACGGCCGCCGCTGCGCCTGCGGGAACCACGGCTGCTGGGAGCAGTACGCCAGCGGCCGCGCCCTGGTGGCCGAGGGACAGGACCTGGCCCGCACGGACCCCGAGAGGGGCGAGCGCATGCTCAAACTCGCGGACGGCCTCGTGGAGCGGATCGAGGGCGAGGTCATCACCCGCGCCGCGATGGAGGGCGATCCGGCCGCTCTGGAGTGCTTCCGGATCGTGGGGGACTGGGCCGGGCTCGGCCTGGCCGACCTCGCCGCGATCCTGGACCCCGAGTGCTTCGTGCTCGGCGGCGGGGTCTCCGACGCGGGGGACATCATCCTCGACCCGGTGCGCGCCTCGTTCGCGCGGCACGTCTCCGGACGCCCCGACCGCCGCCTGGCCGAGGTGCGCGTCGCCGAACTCGGCGGCGAGGCGGGCATCGTCGGCGCGGGCGACCTCGCCCGGCACTGAGGGGCCGCGTCGGCCACCGCGCACTCGACCGACGCGAAGGGGGCGGTCACCGGGATTCCCCGGTGACCGCCCCCTCGTGTCCTGCGCGGTGCGACGCTACGCGTCGTCGTCCCGCTTCCCCCCGGCCTGCTCGGCGTCGGCCCGCTCCGCTGCCTTCCGGGCGCGCTTCTCCTCGCGAGCAGCCTCCTTGCGGGCCTTGCGGTCGGTCCTGCGCTCGGCGCGGCGGGTCCGGCGCTCGTCCTTGGCACTGGCCTGCTGCTCGCGCCGGGCCTCCTTCTCCTCGGCCTCGATCTCGGCCTTGACCGCCTGCGCGTAACGGTCCACGTACTCCTGGCCGGAGAGCTCCATGAGCGCGTACATGATCTCGTCGGTGATCGCCCGCAGGACCCGCTGGTCCTTCTCCATCCCGTAGTACCGGGAGAAGTCGAGCGGCTTGCCGAAGACCACCTTGGGGCGCACACCCAGCTTGGGGACGGTGCGGCCGGGCGGCATGATCTTCTCCAGGTTGATCATCGCCATCGGCACGACCGGGGCCTTCGCCTCCAGAGCCAGACGGGCCACACCGGTGCGTCCCCGGTACAGCTTGCCGTCCGGGGAGCGGGTGCCCTCGGGGTAGATCCCCAGCAGTTCGCCGCGCTTGAGCACGCGCAGCCCGGTGCGCAGGGCCGCCTCACTCGCCTTGCCGCCGGAGCGGTCGATCGGGATCTGACCCACGCCGGTGAAGAACGCCCGGCTGACGAACCCCTTCACACCGGTGCCGGTGAAGTACTCGGCCTTCGCGAGGAAGGTGATCCTGCGCGGGAGCGGCAGCGGACCGAAGAAGTGGTCGGAGAACGACAGGTGGTTGCTGACCATGATGGCCGGACCGCGCCGCGGCACGTTCTCCACGCCCTCCGCGCGGGGTTGCCACAACACGGCCAGAACCGGCCCCAGGATCGCCTTGACCACCCAGTAGAACATTGCTTCAGATCACCCCTGCACACGCGGGGAGCACTGGGGCAGGGCCTGCCACGTCTCACTGTCCCGCTCGGCTGACATTGTCCGGAAGGCCCCCACCGCGGACACGGGGAGGCTGACGAGCGCCATCTTCCCACCACGTGCGGGTCTCCACCAAAAGCGTCCAGAACGGACTCATACCGTTCTTCGCGGGTCAGGAGCAGAACGCGCCGCGGGGCACTGTCGAGGATACTCACGACCGGTGGGGGTCTCGCGGCAGGTCCGCCCCAGGACACCCGGGAACACGCCGGGCGCTCCCGGGGTTCGGGCAGGAGAACGCTACCGTTCACTCGATGACAAACGCTCGCCCGAGCGACTAGCCTCACGGCTGGGGCCGCCGTCCCGACCGGTTCCCCGCCGAACGATCCCGGGAGCAGATCTGTGAGACCGACCAGCGCCATCCCCCTCATCCCGGGGGCGGACCCCTTCAGCCACACGGGTTCGGGCGTCGGAGTCCTGCTCTGCCACGGGTTCACCGGGTCGCCGTACTCGATGCGCCCCTGGGCCGAGTACCTGGCGGAGGCGGGCCTGACGGTGGAACTCCCGCGCCTGCCCGGACACGGCACCACCTGGCAGGACATGGCCTCCACCACCAGCGACGACTGGTACGCGGAGGTGGAGGCGGCACTGCTCGACCTCGCGCACAGGTGCGACGAGGTGTACGTCATGGGCCTGTCCATGGGTGGCGCGCTCACCCTGCGCCTGGCCCAGGAACACCCCGACATCGTCCGGGGGGTGGTCCTGGTCAACCCTTCCCTGACCGTGGAGGACCACAGGCTCCCGATCATCGCCCCGATCCGCCACCTCGCCGCCCGCCTGATGCCCTCCACGCCCGGCCTGTCCAGCGACGTGGCGCTGGAAACCGCCTCCGAGGGCGGGTACGACCGGGTGCCCACCGCCGCCGCCGCGACACTCCCGAAGCTGTGGCGCGCGGTTCAGGACGGCATGTCCGGTTTGCGGGCGCCTGTTCTGGCCTACCGGAGCCCCCAGGACCACGTCGTCGGACCGGACAGTCTGCGTATCCTCGCTAAGAGGGCGGTCAACACCCGGCTGACGATCCACCTGCTCCACGACAGCTACCACGTCGCGACTCTCGACCACGACGCCGCCACCATCTTCGAAGGAAGCCTCGCGTTCGTACGCGAGCGCAGTAGAAGCGGGGAAGGAACCGACCGATGACGCAACGTCGGGGCAACGGCCTGCTCGCCGACGCCTACGTTCCGCTGATCCTGCTCGCGCCCTCCCACGCCGACCTCATGCTGGAGGCGCTCCGGCGCAGCGGGATCGCTGCCTACGCGGTCCCCCTGGCGGAGGACGTCCTGGAGCCGACCGGCGGCCAGGTCGAGGACCCGCCCACCGACCACCTCTACGTCGACGCCGAGGAGCGCGGCGCCGCGGAGCGGGTGCTCGGCTCCGAACTGCCCGACCTGAGCGAGCACGGAGCCGGCCCCGACCTGTTGGCGCCGCGCGCCGAGATCAGACCCGAGGCCGAGGGCGAGGAGGCCCAGGAGGCCTCCGCCGGGCACGAGGGCAACGACGCACCCGTCGGCGGCGACCTCCTGGACGGCCCCCCGGCCAACGTCGAACCCGACGCCTCCCGGGCGCGCGCCAACGACGAGGACGACGTCTGGAACGACCTGGTCGCCCGCTTCTACGACGACTCCGAGGGCTCCAGCGAACAGCGGGACCGGGTCGCCTGGCCCGACGTCGAGAACCTCAGCGCTCCCGACGAGCACCAGACGCGGCTCGGCGACATCCTCGCCAACCTGCCCCGGGACCCGGGCGAGGACGACGAGGAGTCCCGCGATGAGGACCGCCGCCGGGCCGAGGCGGAGATGGAGGGCCACTACGAGCCGCCGCCCCCGCCGCCCCTGCTCCAGGGCGACCGGGTGGGCATCGCCGCCTGGTTCGGACTCCTGGGCGGGCCGGTGCTGCTGTTCGGCGCCGCCTTCATGGGCATCGCACTACCGAACTGGGTCATGTTCCTGGCCGTCGCGGCCTTCCTGACCAGCTTCGTCGTGCTCATCCTGCGCATGACAGACTCCCGGCCGCCCGGTGACAACGGTCCCGACAACGGGGCGGTGGTCTGACCCCTGGGCTTCGACGTCCCCCTCTGGCGCGCCTTCGCCCTCTTCCGCGCCGTCGCTCTGGTCTACGCCCTCGTGCCGCTCGCCCAGCACCACGAGTACCTGACCCGGCCCTGGCTCGCCTGGGCGGTGCTGGTCGCCATGGCCTGCTGGACCGTGGTGACGACCTACGCCTACGCCCACCCGGCCTGGCGGACCTCGCGCCTGCTGGTCGCCGACCTCGCCGTGGCCTTCGGCTGCATGTTCGCCACCGGTCTGGCGGCCACCCCCCACTACCTCACCCAGGCGCCCCCGCTGAGCTCATACTGGTTCGCCGGGGCCGCGCTGTCGGCCAGCGTCATCTGGGGCCGCCGCGGCGCCGCCACGGTCGCGCTGGCCTACGGCTTCGCCGACATCACCCTGCGTGTGCTGATGGACGCCAAGATCACCGCGGCCACCGTGCGCGGGGTGGCACTCCTGCTGCTGGCCTGCCTGGCCGTCGGCTACATGGCGCGGGTCGCCGAGCAGGCCGAGCGGCGCTTCGCCCAGGCGGTGACCCTGGAGGCGCGCATCCGCGAACGCGAGCAGCTGGCCCGCTCCATCCACGACTCGGTCCTCCAGGTCCTGTCCCTGGTGCGCCGTCGCGGCGACGAGATCGGCGGCCAGGCCGCCGAACTGGGCCGGATGGCCGGGGAGCAGGAGGTGCGGCTGCGGTCCCTGCTCACCGACGGCCTCGACGCGTCGGCGTCGGTGCCCACCGAACCCGGTGCCGAGGCCGCCCCGGACTCTCCGGCGGACCTCAGAGAGGCGCTGCGCCGTCTGGAGACCGTGCTGGTCTCGGTGTCGGCCCCGGCCACCCCGGTGCTCCTGCCGGGAGACACCGCCGCCGAACTCGCCGCCGCCGTGGCCGCCGCGCTGGACAACGTGGAACGGCACTGCCCGCCCGGGACCCGGGTGTGGGTCCTGCTGGAGGACGAGGAGCACGCGGTCACCGTGACCGTGCGCGACGACGGCCCCGGCATCGAGCCCGGGCGTCTGGAGCGGGCCCGAGCGGACGGCCGCCTCGGTGTCGCCCAGTCGGTCGTCGGCCGGGTCCGTGACCTGGGCGGCACCACCGAGCTGTTCTCGGAGCCCGGTGAGGGCACCGAGATCGAGATGTCCGTCCCACGCGCCTGAGCCCCGGGCGGGCACGGCGTCAGCGCAGCGGGGGCCCGTCCCCGGGTTCCTCCTGGTGGGAGAAGCGCTCCTCGTTCCAGGGGTCGGCCCTGTTGTGGTAGCCGCGCTCCTCCCAGAACCCCCGCCGGTCACCCACCATGTACTCCACGGACCGCAGCCACTTCACGCTCTTCCAGCCGTACAGGTGCGGTACCACCAGGCGCACGGGGAAACCGTGTTCGGGGGCCAGCGCCACACCGTCGCGGTGCGTGGCGAGCAGCACTCCGTCGTCGAGGAAGTCGTCCACCCGCAGATTGGCGCTGTAGCCGTACTCGCCCCACGCCATCACGTGCGTGACCTCAGGCGACGGCGGGGCCAGCCGGACGAGGTCGGTCGCGAGGAGCCCTCCCCAGGGGACCCCGGGCACGGTGAACCGCATGACGCAGTGGAAGTCGCGGACCACGTCCGTGCGGGGCAGACCGCCGAACTCCTGCCAGGTCCACCGGTAGGTGCCCAGGGACTCGGTCGCGCCGAACACCCGGAAGTCCCACCGCTCCGGGCGGAAGGTGGGCACCCTGCCGTAGTACAGGGGCCTGTGCTCGTGGCGCACCGCCTGGCCCGGCGGCAGGCGCGGTCGCTGTTCCGCGCCCGTGCCCCCGGCCTCCTCGCCCTCGGACAACCCGTCCTCCCGTCCCTTCGATCCGGCCCCGCGGGCCCTGGTACGTCCCCCCGCGCAGGGGTGGACGACGGCGTCCTGTCATCCTGCCAGGCGCCGGCGAGAGCCACGTCACTCCCCCCGGTCGTGTGGGGGAGTGCTCACCTTGCGCTATAGTCACTGCCATGCAGCAGAACTTTTGGCGCTTTTATGGCTACCGGCCCATCTCCCCGGTCGCCTGTAAAGCGCTGCGCTGACACAGACGACTTCCCAGGAGCCCCGGGCCGGTAACGGCCCGGGGCTCCTTTGTTTTCGCCCGGGGTCGAAGCCCCCGGCCTCGGCGCGACAACCGCGCGGCTCAGCCACCCAACCGACACACAGGGAAAACCACATGGTCATCGTTATGGCGCCGGGCGCCACCTCCGACAACATCGAAGCCCTCGTCGAGCTGGTCACCTCCGCCGGAGGCGAGGCGTACGTGACACGCGGCGTCAGCCGCACCATCATCGGTCTGGTCGGCAACGTCGAGCGCTTCCAGGACCTCGGCCTGGCCGCCAAGCCCGGGGTGAGCGAGGTGCTGCGCATCTCGGCGCCGTACAAGCTCGTCAGCCGCGAGAACCACGACAGCCGCACCGTGGTCAGCGTCCGCGGTGTCCCGATCGGCGGCGACAACATGACCGTCATCGCGGGCCCCTGCGCCGTCGAGACCCCCGAGCAGACCCTCGAAGCGGCCCTCATGGCCAAGGCCGCCGGTGCGGCCCTCCTGCGCGGCGGCGCCTACAAGCCCCGCACCTCCCCGTACGCCTTCCAGGGACTGGGTGAGGAGGGCCTGAAGATCCTCGCCGACGTACGCGAGAAGACCGGAATGCCCATCGTCACCGAGGTCGTGGACGCCGCGGACGTCCCGCTGGTCGCCTCCTACGCGGACATGCTCCAGGTCGGCACCCGCAACATGCAGAACTTCGCCCTCCTCCAGGCGGTCGGTGACGCCGGGAAGCCGGTCCTGCTCAAGCGCGGCATGAGCGCCACCATCGAGGAGTGGTTGATGGCCGCCGAGTACATCGCCCAGCGCGGCAACCTCGACATCGTCCTGTGCGAGCGCGGCATCCGCACCTTCGAGAAGGCCACCCGCAACACCCTGGACATCAGCGCCGTTCCGGTCGCGCAGGGTCTGACCCACCTTCCGGTGATCGTCGACCCGTCGCACTCCGGCGGCAAGCGCGACCTGGTCCTCCCGCTCTCCCGCGCGGCCATCGCGATCGGCGCCGACGGCGTGATCGTGGACGTGCACCCGAGCCCGGAGACCGCGCTGTGCGACGGTCCGCAGGCGCTGCTGGAGGAGGACCTGCCCCAGCTCCGCGACCTGGCGGGCACCCTGGCCACCCTGAGCGGCCGCACCCTCACCCCTGCGCCCGCGCGCGAGCTCGCCGACAGGTGAACGCCGGTTTCTGAGGCCCCGGCCGCCCGGGGGTGACACGACGGTGCCCCGGACGCTCACGAGCGTCCGGGGCACGGTACCGTCCACGGGCCCGGAGCGGGCCCGCCCGTCCTACACGGCCGGGGTGACGGCCTTGGCGGCGGAGGGGGCCACCTGGGTGGGCGCGGCCTCTCCCAGGAAGCTGGGGCGGTGCAACTGCGCGGTGGTCACCAGGTGCTCGGCCAGCTCCTCAGCGTCCAGGCGCTTCTCGATCTGGCGCAGGTCGCCGATCTTCGCCGCGGTCTCGACCTGGCGCGGAGTGAGCATCGTGCAGCAGTCCTCGTCGGGCAGCTCCGAGATGGCCAGCGTCCCGATCCGGCGGGCCTGGTCCATGATCTCGGTCTTGTCCATGCCGATGAGCGGCCGCAGGATCGGCAGGTCGACCGCGTCGTCCAGGGCGGTCAGGTTGGTCATCGTCTGGCTGGAGACCTGGCCCAACGCGTCACCCGTGATCAGGCACTCCGCCTTGAGGTCGTCGGCCAGTGCCTCGGCGGTCTTGAGCATCAGCCGCCGCTGGGCCACGATCTGGAGCCGCTCGATGCCGGAGCTCTTCAGCTGCTGCTGGGCCTTGCCGAACGGCACCACGAACAGGCGCGAACCCACCTGGTAGCGGTCCAGCTGGCGGACCAGGCTGTAGGCCTTGTAGATGGACTCGGGGCCGGTGAAGGGCATCCCGGAGAAGTGCAGGAAGTCCACCTTGAGCCCGCGCCGGATCATCCGGTGCGCGGCGACGGGGGAGTCGATGCCGCCGGACATCAGCACGAGGCCGCGCCCGCTCATCCCGGCGGGCAGACCGCCCTGACCGGGGATGCCGTCGGTGAAGACGAACGCCTCGTCCTTGTCGACCTCGACGTACAGGGTGTTGTCGGGCCGCTTCAGGTTCACCTTGTAGCCGTGCGCCTCGATGATCCGGGACCCGAGGTATCCAGCCAGGTCGCCGGAGTTCATCTCGAAGCGCTTGTCGCGGCGACGGGCGCGCACCGCGAAGGTGCCCTCGCGGCCCGCCATGGAGCGCACACCGATGTCGACGATGGCGTCCAGGTCCTTGGCCACGCGGCGCACCAGGTGCACCCAGACCACGCCCATGACGTTGGCCATACGGTCGGCGATCTCCGCGATCTCCAGGTCGGAGGAGCCGGGCTTGCGCACGATGATCACGCCCGCGCCGCGCTGGGAGAGGCGGATGTCGCCCAGGTCTCGCACGGAGGAGCGGATGTTGTTGTGCAGGCGGCGCTCGAACAGCTTGCGGTTGGAGCCCTTGAGAACGATCTCGCCGAGCTTCATGAGCACGCAGAGCTCGCCGAGCCCGGCGTCGGCTCCGACCTCGGTTACGGGGAGCGGCGCGGACTCAAGCGACGCGGACATGGTGCTACCTCCGGAGGGTGATACCTGGGGTGGGCGGTGGAACGATGCCTTCCAGTATCGAACAATCCCCGGACCGCTCGGTCCATTCCCGGTGCACACGGCATCCGGGTGAGACCCCGGACACGGCCGGGCCCCTCCCTGACGTGGGAGGAGCCCGGCACACGCCACGGTCACGCCCTAGCCGAAGAAGACCTCGGCCTCCTCGTAGCGCTCCGCGGGCACGGTCTTGAGGGTGTCGGTGGCCTCGGCCAGGTCGACCCGCACGATGTCGGTGCCCTGGAGGCCGACCATCTTGCCGAAGGACTTGTCGTGCACGGCCTCGATGGCGTTCACGCCCAGGCGGGTGGCGAGCACCCGGTCGAAGGCGGTGGGGGTGCCGCCGCGCTGGACGTGGCCCAGCACGACCGAACGGGCCTCCTTGCCGGTGCGCCGCTCGATCTCCTCGGCGAGCGTCTGGCCGATCCCGCCCAGGCGCACGTGGCCGAAGGCGTCCGTCTCGCCGGTGGCCAGCTCCAGCTGCCCCTCCTTGGCGTGGGCGCCCTCCGCGACCACGATGATGGGCGCGTACTGGGTCTCGAAACGGCTCTCGACGTGCTTGACGACCACGTCCATGTCGAAGGGGCGCTCGGGGATGAGGATGACGTTGGCGCCCGCGGCCATGCCCGAGTGCAGGGCGATCCATCCGGCGTGGCGGCCCATGACCTCCACGACCAGGGCGCGGTGGTGCGACTCCGCCGTGGTGTGCAGGCGGTCGATCGCCTCCATGGCGATGTTGACCGCCGTGTCGAACCCGAACGTGTAGTCCGTGGCGTTGAGGTCGTTGTCGATGGTCTTGGGCACGCCCACCACGTTGACGCCGCGGTCGTGCAGCTGGCGGGCGACGCCCAGGGTGTCCTCGCCGCCGATGGCCACCAGCGCGTCCACGCCGAGCCCGGCCATGTTGTCCTTGACCCGCTCGACGCCGCCCTCGATCTTCATGAGGTTGGTGCGGGAGGAGCCCAGGATCGTGCCGCCCCGGGGGAGGATGCCGCGCACCGCGGAGACGTCCAGGGGCATGGTGTCGCCCTCCAGGGGGCCGCGCCAGCCGTCCCGGAAGCCGACGAACTCGTATCCGTAGTCCTTGATGCCCTTACGGACCACGGCGCGGATGACCGCGTTCAGACCAGGGCAGTCTCCACCGCCGGTCAGCACCCCGACTCGCATACGACTTCTCCTCGACGTTGGTGGGTGTTCCAGGCGCTGGGCGCCCTATGGTCTAGACCATAGTGGGCGGGGGGAGTCCGGGCCAACCCCGCCTGGAGAACGCCATCCGAAACCTCGCGTTACGGCCGCCGTCGGGGGGAGGCGTCACGGGGTCATTCGTCCAGGCCCCGGTCGATGGCGTAGCGCACCAGCTCCACCCGGTTGTGCAGGTGCAGCTTGGTCAGGGTGTTCTGGACATGGTTCTGGACCGTGCGGTGGGAGATGGTGAGGCGGCGGGCGATCTGCTTGTAGGCCAGTCCCTTGGCCACCAGCCGCAGCACCTCGGTCTCCCGGGGCGTCAGCTCGGGTGCCCGCTCCCGGCTGTCGGCGGAGCTGTCGTCCTCGGCCGACAACCGCCGGTACTCGCCGAGCACCAGTCCGGCCAGCCCCGGTGTGTAGACCGCCTCGCCGGTGTGCACCCGGCGGACGGCGTCGAGGAGCTCCTCGCGCCCGGCCGACTTCACGAGGTAGCCGGTGGCACCCGCCTTGACCGCCGCGAGCACGTCGTCGCTCTCGCCGCTGGCCGACAGCACCAGCACCCGTGGGGGCTCGGGCAGCGCCACCAGCGCCGCGGTCAGCTCCACCCCGTTGGTGTCGGGCAGGTGCAGGTCCACCACCGCGAGGGTGGGCCGGACCGCCGGGGCGATCCGCAGGGCCTTGGCGCCGTCGCCCGCCGTCCCCACCACCCGGAGCCCGGCCTCGGCCAGGTCCCGCGCCACCGCGTCACGCCACATGGGGTGGTCGTCCACGACCATCACCCGGATCTCGTCACCGCTCATGCGGCCGACCCTAGTACTGCCGCCCCCTTCCCGGACAGGGGAAGGGGGCGGCGGTCGCTCCGGTCCGTGCGGGGCACGGGCACCGGGTCAGTCGTCGTCGTCCTCGTCGAGGTCGCCCAGGTCGATCCCGCCGGGGGTGGCGGTGAGCTTGATCTTGGTGCCCTCGGGAGCGGTGCCGGTGTGCGACTGGTGCGCCACCACGCGGCCGCCGAAGATCCGCTCGACCTCGACCTCGAACCCGGCCTCCTCCAGCTCCTTGCGGGCGTCGCGGACGGAGTCGCCGACCACGTCCGGGATGTCGACCTCGGGCGGGCCGCTGGAGACGGTCAGCGTCACGCTGGCCCCGGGGCCGACGTTGGTGCCGGTGTCGGGGGACTGGCTGATCACCAGACCCTTGTCGATGCTCTCGCTCTCCTCCTCCACGATCTCGGCCGTCAGACCGAGGTCGCTGAGGGTCTTCTCGGCGTCCTCGCGCTTCTCCCCGGCCAGGCTCGGAACGGGGATCCCGCTGCTGACGGTGATGGTCACCGTCCCCTCCCGGTCCGCGTCCTCCCCGGCCTCGGGACTGGTGGCCAGCACCTCGCCGGGGGCGTTGTCGGGGGAGTCCTGCTCCTCCTGGACAACGCTCTCGTCATCGAAGCCGAGGTCCTCCATCGCCTTGAGCGCGTTGGCGACGTCGTCACCCACGAGGTCGGGCATGGACACGTTCTGCGGGCCCTTGGACAGGAACACCGTCACCGTGTCACCGGGGGAGAGGCGGTCGTCCACCTCCGGGTCGGTGTCGCCGACCTCACCGGCCGCCGCGTCGTCGCTGTACACCGTGTCGTCGGAGAGATCGACCACCAGTCCGGCGGCGCGGATCTGCTCGCTGGCGGCCTCGGGGGACAGCCCGATCACGTCGGGGACGGACTCGTAGCGGCCGAGCAGGAACCACCAGCCCGCCACCCCCACGACCAGGGCCGTCACGAGCGCCCCGACCACCAGGAGGCGGTTGCGCGAGAACCACGACCCGCCCCTCGCGGGGTAGTCGTCGTAACCGTCGTCGTCGTAGTCGTCCCGACCCAGGTCGGCGCCGTTCATGTCCACGACCATGGTGGCGTTCTCGGTGCCCGGACCCGCGCCGCCCGCGATCAGCTGGGGCGCGGTCATGGTGGCGGCCGAGTTGGCCTGCGGTGCCACGGGGGCCAACGGCGCGGCCGAGCCCGAGACGGTGTCCGGCAGGGTGCGCAGGACCTCCAGGACCTTGGCCAGGTACTGGCCCGCGTTGCTCGGACGGTACCGGGGGTCGCGCTCGGTGGCCTTGGTGACCAGGCCGTCGACCTCGGGCGGCAGGTTCGGCAGGAAGTGCGAGGGGCGCGGGACGTCCTCGGTCACGTGCTGGTAGGCGATCGCGATCGGCGTCTCACCGGTGTGCGGCTGGCCGCCGGTGAGCAGTTCGTAGAGCATGATGCCGGCCGCGTAGACGTCGCTGCGCGCGTCGGCCGTGCCCTTCTCGATCTGCTCGGGCGCCAGGTAGGCGGCGGTGCCCATGAGCGTGCCGGTGCGGGTCAGCCCCTGGTTGGACTGCTCCACCGCGCGGGCCAGACCGAAGTCGGCCACCTTGACCCGGCCGTCCTTGCTGATGAGGACGTTCTCGGGCTTGACGTCGCGGTGCACCATGCCGGCCTGGTGGGCGGCGCCGAGCGCGGCCAGCACCGAGGCCATGAAGTTCAGGGCCTGCTTCGGGGCCAGTCGCCCGTGCTCCTTGAGGAGGTCGCGCAGGGTCTGGCCCGGGACGTACTCCATGGCCAGGAAGACGTGCCCCTGGTCCTCACCCTGGTCGAAGACCTGCACGACGTTGGGGTGCGAGAGCTTGGCGACCGAGTGGGCCTCGTTGATGAAGCGCTGGACGAAGGTCGGGTCCTGGGCCAGGGAGGGGTGCATGACCTTGAGTGCCAGCCGTCGGTCCAGCCTCAGGTCGTGGGCGACGTAGACCGTCGCCATGCCGCCACCGGCGATCCTTGACTCGACGAAGTAGCGACGGTCCAGCGTCGCGCCTACAAGCGGGTCGGAAGTCGTCATGTCCACGGCGGGATTGTGTCCTTGCTGCGGGGAGCGCGGGCGTTCGCTGCCGGTGGCGCGTACCCGACACCTGGTGTCGATCCGACACGATAGCGGAAGCCGGTGTCAGGTTTGCCCCGCGGTTCACGGTCGCGGCGGCCCTCGTGTCCACCGTCGTGGAGCCGACCGGAGTCGGTTCGGGGCGTTCGCGCCTGGGCGGTCTGTGGGTGCGGTGCCGTCGCGCGGCACGCACACCCCTCCCACGGTAGGGGACGGCTCCAAACCCGGTGGTCACGGTGTGTTTGCGTGTCGTGACCCAACGTCCTGGCGGGTGTGTCAGTGCAGGCGGCGGCCCCGCCCCCGGACTCCCGGCCCCCACCGCGGGGTGTCCCTCCCGGGGCGCTCAGACCACGTCGGGGCTGGACGCCCTGGCGTGGCGGCGGACCGGGATGCGCCCGGCCAGCCGGGCGCCGCGTCCGGCGCGCACGGCGTCGCGCATCGCCGTGGCCATCCGCACCGGCTCCTGCGCGCGGGTCACGGCCGTGGCCAACAACACCGCGTCACAGCCCAGTTCCATCGCCAGGGCGGCATCACTGGCCGTGCCGATGCCCGCGTCCACGATCACCGGGACGTCGGCCTGCTCGACGATCAGCTCCAGGTTGTGCGGGTTGCGGATGCCCAGGCCGGAACCGATCGGCGCGGCGAGCGGCATCACGGCGGCGCAGCCCAGCTGCTCCAGACGGCGCGCCAGCACCGGGTCGTCGTTGGTGTAGGGCAGCACGGTGAAACCGTCGTCGACCAGCGCCTCCGCGGCGTCCAGGAGCTCCACCGGGTCGGGCAGGAGGGTGTGCTCGTCGGCGACCACCTCCAGCTTCACCCAGTCGGTGCCCAGCGCCTCGCGGCCGAGCCTCGCCGTGCGCACGGCGTCCACGGCGGTGAAGCACCCGGCGGTGTTGGGCAGCGGACGGATGCCGTTGCGGTCCAGGACGTCCCACACCGACCCCTGGGTGCCCGGGCTGATCCGGCGCATCGCCACGGTGGTGAGTTCGGTCCCCGACGCCAGGAGCGCCTCCTCCAGAACCTCCAGGGAGGGTGCCCCGCCGGTGCCGGTGATGAGGCGGGAGCCGAAGGAGACCCCCGCGATGACGAGCGGGTCCTCCAGGGCGCGTTCCGCGACGGTCACGGACTCGTGCGTCTGTGTCATGGTTCAGCCTCCCTGTACGGCGGTGAGGACGTCCACGCGGTCGCCCGCGGAGAGCGCGGTGTCCGTCCAGGCGGTGCGGCGCACCACCTCGTCGTTGACCGCGACGGCGATCCCCCCGGGGACGGCGCCGTCCCCGGCGTCGGTGAGTGCGCGCACGACCCCGTCCACGGTGGTCGCCGCGCTCTCCTGGGCCTGTCCGTTGATGATCAGTTCCACTGCTACTCCCACGTCTGCTCACGCGTCCATCTGCTGGCTGCGAACCGACGCGCGTACGGGGGCAGCGCGCCGGTGGTGAGGGCCTCGGCCATGACCTCCCCCGTCACAGGGGCCAGCAGGACCCCGTGCCGGAAGTGACCGGCGGCCAGGTGAAGTCCCGGGACCCGGGTCGGGCCCAGGAGGGGTTCGTTGTCGGGCGAGCCCGGCCGCAGTCCCACACAGGTCTCGACGACCTCCAGCTCGCTCACCCCCGGGACGAGTTCGCGCGCGTCCCGCAGGACCTGCCAGAGCCCGCCCACCGTCAGGGAGGTGTCGTGGCCCAGTTCCTCCTGGGTGGCGCCGACGATCACCTCGCCGTCCGCGCGCGGGACCAGGTAGACGGGGAACCCGCGCACCAGGCCGCGCACGGTACGGGTGACCAGCGGCGGTTCCCCGGAGGGCACCCGGGCGCGCAGCAGCTGTCCCTTGACCGGGCGCAGCGGCGGCACCACGGGTTCGGGCACCCGGACCCTCTCGCCCCAGCACCCGGCGGCCAGCACCACCTGGTCGGCGGGCAGAGCGGTGCCGTCGGCCAGGCGCACGCCCAGTCGCGACCCGCCGGGGCCCGGGGAGGTGACCTCCTCCGCGTACCCGGAGAACTCGCGCACGCCCGCACGTTCCCCGGCCAGGGCCAGGGCCAGGAGCAGGGCGCGCGGGTTCACGGAGTGGTCCTCGGGGGCCAGCACCCCGCCGCGCACGCCGGGCGCGAGCGTCGGTTCGAGTCGGCGGCACTCGCGGCTGGTCAGCCGTCGGGTGGGGATGCCCAGGCGTTCCTGGAGGGCGTGCAGGTCAGTGAGGACGGCCAGGTCGTCGCGGTCGAAGGCCACCAGGAGGGTGCCGGTACGGCGGTGGCCGACGTCGACCCCGCTGGCCTCCTCCAGTTCGGCGACGAAGCCGTCGTACAGGCGCGCGGAGCGCACCCCGAGCTCCATCAGCTCCTCCTCACCGAAGGCCGCCTCCGTGGCGGGGGTGAGCATGCCCGCGGCGACGGTCGAGGAGGCGCGCGCGGTGGAGGGTTCGGTGACGGGGTCGGGTTCGACCAGGGTGACGGCGAGGCCGCGCTGGGCGGCCCGCCAGGCGGTGACCCGGCCGACGACCCCGCCGCCGATCACGACCACGGTATTGGTGGGATGAATCGTCTTCTGTGGGGGAACGTCGTTGGTGCGCACGGCGCCGTGTTCCACTCCCTTCGCCGGTATGACCCGGATCAGGTTCGTGCGGTCGGAGGCCGCGAGCCTCCCTCTCAGCCGGGTCCACCCGGCTCCCGCGGGACATGTCTCTGGGCCCCATCCTAGGACAACGCGTCCGGACCGGCCGTGGCGGGGATCTCCCAGGCAGGGTGTCCTCAGGCGGCGCGATGGTCTCCGAGGCCCGGTCGGGTGTGGCAGATTGGTGAGGTGACACAAAGCGATCGTGAACTCGACGAACTCGTCGGCGAATGGCTGACCCTGCGTGAGGCGGCCGCCCCGCTGGGCGTGAGCCCCAACCGCATCAAGACCCTCATCCGCGAGAACCGCCTGATGGGCGTGGTGCGCGGTGGGGAGCTCTCCATCCCCGCCGCCTTCCTGGACGGTCAGGACCTGGTCAAGGGCCTGCCGGGCACCATCGTGCTGCTGACCGACGCCGGATTCTCCACCGGGGAGGCCCTGCGTTGGCTGTTCACCCCGGACGACACCCTGCCGGGCACACCGATCCAGGCCATGCGCGAGAACCGGGGCACCGAGGTCCGACGCCGGGCGCAGGGCATGGCCTTCTGAGCCGTCCACGGCCCGGGGACGCACCACCGCGGTGACGTCTCCCGGGCCGTTGGTTATGGTGGGGCGCGTGAGGACGAGTCACGGAACCAGCCTGCGCGAGCGCCTGGACGCATCCCTTCTGTACCTGTGCACCGACGCCCGGACCGAGAGCGGTGATCTCGCGGAGTTCGCGGACGCCGCCCTGTCCGGGGGCGTGGACATCATCCAGCTCCGGGACAAGGGGCTGGAGGCGCGCGAGGAACTGGCCGCCCTGGAGGTTCTGAGGGAGGCGTGCGAACGCCACGGAGCCCTGCTCGCCGTGAACGACCGCGCCGACATCGCCCGCGCGGTGCGCGCCGACGTCCTGCACCTGGGCCAGCGCGACCTGCCGGTGCCCCTGGCCCGCGACGTCATCGGCGCCGACCCCCTGGTCGGCCGTTCCAACAACGACCCCGAGGCCGCCGCGCGATCGGCGGAGGAACCCGGGAGCGACTACTTCTGCGTGGGCCCGACCTGGGCGACCCCGACCAAGCCGGGACGCCCGGCGGCCGGGCTCGAACTGGTGGAACGCGCGGCCGCGCTGGGCACCGACCGGCCCTGGTTCGCGATCGGCGGCATCGACCTGGAGAACGTGGACCGGGTGCTGGACGCCGGAGCCACCCGCGTGGTCGTGGTGCGCGCCGTCACCGAGGCCGAGGACCCGCGAGCCGCGGCCAGCGCGCTCAGGGCCAAGCTCACCGCTCGACTCGCCTGAATGAACTCCGATGGCCCCGGGATCCCGCACGGGACCGGGGCCGCTCCATGCCCGCCCCTCCCAGGGGCGTCTTCGAGTACGGCGACCGCACGGGTCCAGGGCGTGGTTCTCGGGTGCCTTCGCCGACGGCGGCCTGGCCGCCAGCGCCGTAGGAGTTCGTAGGGGCGGTGGCGGGCGACGTCGGGGCGGATCGATCCAGAAGAAGGGCCGATGTGAGTGGCCGTCTCTTCTGCTGTGCGCTGCCACGTGGGCTCCGCGGTGGCGCACGGTGTGACCCGACCGGGTGGCTGTCCGAGCTTCATCGGCGCACAGCCGCATCCTGTTGGTGACGCGAGGACACCGCGCCGCAGGCGTCCGTCGAGGTTGGCGGCGGGCGGCGGGTGGGACTAATGATCCGGTCAGCACGACTCAGGGGACCAGGAGCACCTTCCCCAGGACACGGCGCCCCTCCAGAGCAGCGTGCGCCTCGGCGGCCCGCTCCAGCGGCAGGATCAGCCCCACGTGCGGCCGCAGGTGTCCGGCCCGCGCCTCCTCCAGTGCGAGCCGCGTGAGGTCGCTCCGGTCCGTTCCCGGCCGCGCCCGCATCTCGTTCAGGCCCAGGGCGGTGATCCCGCGCCGCTCGGCCTCGGCCGTGTCCACCTCGGCGAACGAGCCTCCGGCCGTGCCGTAGCTGAGGAACCGGCCGCCGTCGGCCACCGCCCCGAAGGAGGCCGATCCCAGCTCGCCGCCGGCCCCGTCGACCACCACGGAGGCCCCGGCGCCGCCGGTGATCCGGCGTACCCGGTCCAGCCAGTCCGGCCGCGAGTAGTCCACGACCTCCTCCGCTCCGAGGGACCGGGCCAGCTCCAGCTTCTCCGCGCCCCGGGCCGCGCCGACCACTCTGGCCCCCGCGAGCCCGGCGAGCTGCACGACCAGGCTGCCCGCGCCACCGGTGGCGGCCAGGACCAGGACCCAGGTGTCCGGAGTGAAGCGGGCGGCCCGCTCCAGCATCATCGCGGTCGCACCGTCGACCATGAGGGCCAGGGCATCGAGGGGGCGCAGCTCCTCGGGCACCCGGAGCAGCCCCTCGGCCGGGACCGTCACGCGGTCGGCGTACCCGCCGTCGTCCGTGCGGGTGAGGACCGGCGCGCCGGTCCAGGCGGGGTCGGCGCCGGGGCCGACCGAGGCGACCCGGCCCACCACGCTGCCCCCGGGTACATAGGGCGGGGTCTGGGGGAAGTGGCCCTGTGCGGCGCCGCTGCGGATCAGGGTGTCGAGGTAGATCACGTTGGCCGCCCCGACCTCGACCAGCACCTCGCCGGGGCCGGGTTCGGGGTCGGGCAACTCCCGCGTCACCAGGACCTCCGGCCCACCGAACTCGTCCACTCGTACCGCGCGCATCTCCACCACTCTCCTTCCTCGGGGGAGTGTCCCCGGAGCCAAGACTGGTACCTCAATGAATGTTGAGGTCAAGGGCCGCCTCTCCGGACAAGGGGGAACCGCCGCGCCCGGGGCACGGCGGTGGCGGGGGAGGGGCCGGTCAGACCCCGACGTGGGCGAGGGCGCTCGGATGGCGGCGCAGGAACCCCTCGATGGACTGCGCCGGGTGCCCGGTCAGGTCGGGCACGACGGGCGAGACCACGTCGAGCTCCCCGGCGGCGATCGCCGCGTACGAGGAGGCCCAGCCCTCGATCTGCCACTCCGCGGCCCCGCTCGGACGGCGTGACTCCAGGGCCTCCTCCCAGGTCTCGGGCACGTACCGCACACTGCGTCCGGTCAACCGGCCCAGCTTCTCCACGGTGGCGCCCACTGACAGCGACTCCGGCCCGGTCACGTCGTGTGTCCTCTCCGCCGAGGCCGCCACCACCACCGGATCGGTCAGCACGGCCGCGGCCACGTCCGCCACGTCGTCGCGCGAGACCCACGCGACCCGGCCCTCGCCGGCCGGGCCGCGCACCACGCCCTCCTCGTCCACCCAACGGGGCAGCAGGTCCAGGTACAGGCTGGGTCTCAGGAACGTGTGGGACACACCCGTCGACCGGATGTGCGCCTCCGTGTAGAAGTGCGTGCGGGCGAACGTGAACGTGGACGCCGGGCCCGCGCCCAGGAACGACAGGTACACGATCCGCGACACACCGGCGCGGACCGCCCCGTCCACGGCGCTCAGATGGGCCTCCACCCGGTTCTCGGACTCCGTCGCCGAGACCAGGAAGAGCGTGTCCACGCCACGGCAGGCCTTCTCGAAGGCGGCGGTGTCCTCGTAGACCGCCATCGCCGCGCTGCTCTCCGGGTACTCCGGGGCCCGGTTGATGTCGCGCACGATGAGGCGCTGAGCCAGTCCGAGCCGCGCGATCCGGGCGGCCACACGCCCGCCCAGCGCACCGGTGGCCCCAGTCACCCCTATGGTGTGGTTTGTCATGTGATCGTCGCCCATGAAAACCCATCCTGGGGTACGAGTGTCCACCGGTCGCTGACCGGCACGCCCCTTTTTGCGCCCCCCGGTCAGGCGCTGGTGCGCTCTTGGTGCTCGTCCGCCCGGGGCGGTCCGGAGGGCTCCGCGGCCGCCTTCGTCGAACGCCGGTAGGACAGCTTGCGCAGCAGCACCTCGGCCGGACCGCGACGACCGGCGCGCTCCATGGCGTAGGCGCCCGCCACCGTGACCAGCCACACCGCGACCGCGTACAGGAACATCGTCCACGACGTCAGGTAGGCGGCCAGGCCCAGGCCCCACGCGGCCAGGACCGGCGCGCACAGGACGGACTGCGCCAGGTAGGCGCTGAGGGAGCGCCTGCCGGTGGCGGTCAGGGCGGTCACCACGACCCCGCCGGTCCGGCCCCGCTCCTGGAGGCGGTGAGCGACCAGGGCGATCAGCGCGACGTACCCCAGGCCGCCGAAGAGTCCGGTCAGCATGTGCGGGAAGGAGAGCATGAGGCCCTGGTCGGCGTTCAGGTCCCAGACGCCGACCTGGTTCAGGGCCTCGGGAAGGCCGCCGATCCAGCCGACGGCGATGCCGACGACAGCCACCCGGCGCAGGGTCCGCAGGTTCTGACCGGGCTCCTCCAGGAACCGGCGGCGCGCGGCCCAGAAGCCGAGCAGGATCGCGGTGGGCACGACCAGACCCAGCAGGCCCTGGCCGACGCTGACCAGAGGCCAGTTCGCCACCCGGTCCACAGCGGCGGAGGCGATGGACGGGTCACCGATGTTGCCGGCCATCTCGCTGATGTCGAAGCCGCCCGCGCCGCCGTCGGACTCGCTGACGAACGGCAGGGCCAGCAGGCTGAGCGCGCTGCCCAACGTCATCAGCGCGGTCAGCACGGCGCCCCACACGATCAGGGTCACGTCCTTGCGCCGGAAGAACAACCAGCCCAGGACGAGCCCGGCCACGCCGTAGGCGCCCAGGATGTCACCCATCCACAACAGCAGGGCGTGGACGAAGCCGAAGACGACCAGCCACAGGTTGCGGCGGCGCAGCAGGGCGTTGACGCTCCTCACGTCGGCGCCGGCCGCCTCCTGGCGACGGGCCAGCTGCATCATCCCGTAGCCGAACAGGAACGCGAACATCGGGTAGCTGCGCATGTCCACGGCCATGATGGTGAAGAACTGGGCGACGGAGTCCAGGCCGCCCTCGGGTGCGGGATGCATGGTCGGGCCGTCGCTCGGGGCCGCCCACAGGTACCAGACGGTGTTGGCCAGGGCGATGAACAACAGCATGAAGCCGCGCGCGAGATCGGGCGCCAGCGCGCGGTCCGTGGCACCGGTCGGACCGAGCACGGGGGTCTGTCTGGACATGGGGAGGACTCCGGTGTCGAGATGTATCGTGAGTCTCGATTCAACCGGGGGTTGGACATAAGCCACAACAGGTATCGGGTATGAGAAAACCCCCGAAGACGCCAGGGTCGACCCCTAGGGGCTTCGGGGGTGGGCGCCGGGGCGGGCCGGTCCGACCCACCCGAGGCGGATCAGTGCGAGCGTCGCGTGGCCGCCACCACCAGGTCGCCCAGCGGGCCGCGGGCGGACGCCTCCAGCTCGGGGCTCTCCAAGGCGGCCAGCGCCTGGTCCGCGTACTCGGTGACCATCGACTCGCAGGCGGCCAGCGCCCCCGAGGACTCGATCAGGGAGCACATCCACTCCACCGCCTCCACGGCGAGGTCGGGCGCGCCCAGCAGGCTCCGGAAGCGCTCGGCGTCGGCCGCGCCGGACCGGGCCAGGGTCTCGGCGACAACCAGGGTGCGCTTGCCCTCGCGCAGGTCGTCACCGGCGGGCTTGCCCGTGGTGCCCGGGTCGCCGAAGACCCCGAGCACGTCGTCGCGCAGCTGGAAGGCGATGCCCAGGGGGATGCCGTAGTCGGTGTAGACGCCGGACAGCTCCTCGTGGCGCCCGGCCAGGGCGGCGCCCAGGTGCAGCGGCCGCTCCACCGTGTACTTCGCCGACTTGTAACGCATCACCCGCAGGGCGGCGTCGCGGGTGGCGGTGCCCCGCACCTGCTCCAGGGTGTCCAGGTACTGACCGGCCATCACCTCCGTGCGCATCGCGTCGAAGGGGGGCCTTCCGGCCTGGAGCGTGTCCGGTGAGAACCCGCTTCCCTGGTACATCTCGTCCGACCAGGCCAGGCAGAGGTCGCCGATGAGGATCGCGGCGCCCTCGCCGAACCCGTCGCTGTCACCGTTCCAGCCGTGGTCGGCGTGCAGCCCGGCCATGCGCTTGTGCGTGGCCGGCCGCCCGCGCCGCGTGTCGCTGTTGTCGATCACGTCGTCGTGGACCAGGGCACAGGCCTGGAGGAACTCCAGGGAGGCCGCGGCCCGCACCATGCGCTCGTCACCGGGGGCGCCGCCCGCGCCGCGCCATCCCCAGTAGGCGAAGGTGGGACGCAGGCGCTTGCCCGCGGAGACCATCACCTCCAGGGAGTCCATGGCCGGGGCCAGTTCCTCCCCGATCTCCAGCAGCCGTTCGCGGTGCGAGGCGCAGAAGGAGGAGAGTTCGCGGTCCACGTCGGAGCGGATGACGGACACGGCTGAGGTGGCTGAGGAAGTTGTGGAGACGGCCATACCCTGCACATTAGCGGCTGGTCCGCGCGAGGATGCCCCGGATCGGTGTATTGGGGTCGGGTCCCGGCGGAGGGGTTGAGTGAGACCCACTTTGACCAAAGTGAGAGACAGTGTTGTCTAATGTGGCAATTGGTGTCTCGCATCGTGAGAAATGGAGTCGGGTTCCACTTTTTGTCTCAGAAAGTGGGACGCAGCGTCCGGTTGTGAGGGGGTCTCGCCTAAGGTTGAAGTCATGTTGGCTGCACCGACCCGCTCCGTGGCGCCCCGAACCCCGGCTTCCAGGCCGCGTCATATCCGCGACCTCCTCGACTCGGGCGAGCCGATGTTCTCCTTCGAGTTCTTCCCGCCCCGCAACGCCAGGGCCCAGGAACGACTCTGGCGCGCGATCCGCGAGATCGAGGCACTCGGCCCCTCCTTCGTCTCCGTCACCTACGGCGCCGGAGGCGGCACCCGCGACCTCACGGTGGAGACCACCGAGCGCATCGCCACCGACACCACCCTGATGCCGGTCGCGCACATGACCCTGGTGGACCACTCCGTCGCCGAGCTCCGCCACCTCATCGGCCGCCTGGCCGACGCGGGCGTGTCCAACATGCTGGCCGTACGCGGAGACCCGCCCGGCGACCCCGACGGCGCCTGGGTCCAGCACCCCGACGGGCTCACCTACGCCGAGGAGCTGGTCCGGCTCCTCAAGGAGAGCGGCGACTTCTGCGTCGGAGTGGCGGCCTTCCCCTACAAGCACCCCCGCTCGGTCGACGTGGAGGTCGACACCGACCACTTCGTGCGCAAGTGCGAGGCCGGGGCCGACTACGCCATCACCCAGATGTTCTTCGACGCGGAGGACTACCTGCGCCTGCGCGACCGGGTGGCCGCACGCGGCTGTGAGGTGCCGATCATCCCCGAGGTCTTCCCCGTGGTGAAGCTCGCCTCCATCCCGCGCTCGGAGAAGCTCTCCGGCGCCCCGTTCCCGCCCGCGCTGGCCGAGCGCTTCCAGCGGTTCGGTGACGACGAGGAGGCGGTGCGCGCCTTCGGGATCGAGCACGCCCAGCGCATGTGCGAGAGGCTGCTCTCCGAGGGAGCCCCGGGCATCCACTTCATCACGTTCAACCAGTCCACGGCCACCAGGGAGATCTACCGCGAGGTCGCCGGGCACCGGGTCCGAGGAGCGGCAGCCGAGCGGCCATGATCGAGAAGGGCTGGTCGGGGGAGCCGGGGAACGAGAAGGACTCCAGCACCTCGACGAACCCGCACGAGCGGTAGAGGTGGCGCGCCGCGGTGGGTCCCGTACGGGTGGACAACACGGCGGTGCGCTCCGGCCTCCCCGCGCACAGTGCGTGCAGGAGGGAACGGCCCAGCCCCCGGTTCTGCGCGTCCGGGAGGACGTGGACCTCGGCGATCTCCAGCGGGTCCGCCAGGTACCGGCGCGCGTGCCGCGAGCGCCCGTGCAGTCGCAGCCCCTCGGTGACGACGTCGTGCCACCACTGTCCCTCGTGGCCGTGGAAGGCGTAGGCGAAGCCGAGGGGCCGCTCGCCGTCCATGGCCACGACGGAACCGAACCCGGGGTAACCGGCATGGGACACCATCACGGCGGCCCGTCCAGGGAGCTGGTCGGGCGGCGGGCGCATGGCCGCCTCGTAGATCTCCAGCAGGGCGGGCACGGCGTGCGTGAAGGCGGGGGGAGCGAGTACGCGTAACTCGGTGCGGGCTGCCACGCCCCCACACTAGGGCGTGTCGACCGGTCGCCGCTGGTCCTGGCGGTGTCGTGCGCGCCGCTCCCTTGACGAGTCCCCAGGGGGCAGTGTTAACTGTGCTGTGTCGAACACGAGTTCGACTGGCTCCGCCGGTTCGTCCGACGGGGCGCGGCGCGGCCGGGTCGGGGAGGGGAAGCCCCTGCCCGGCCGCGCGCGTTCACACCGGGGGTGCCGTGTGCGCTCCCCGTGTCCGGACACACTGAAGGCCGGGTGTTCCCCAAGGGGGCACCCGGCCTTCTCCCGTTCCGGGGGTTCCCCCCGGAGCCGGAGATTCCTAGAAGGCGTCGACTGCGCGACGCGCCTCGGGGTCGAGGACACCCCAGTTGATGAGTTCCTCGGTCAGGTCGCCGGGCGACTTGTCGTAGATGACCGCGAGTGAGCGCAGGTCCTCCTGGCGGATGGACAGCACCCGCCCGTTGTAGTCGCCCCGCTGGCTCTGGATGGTGGCGACGTAGCGGGAGAGCGGGCCCGCCTTCTCCTGTGGGAGCTGCTGCATGCGCTCCAGATCGATGACCAGCTTGGGTGTGGGCCCCAGGGGCGTGGGGGCGGCGCCGCCGGGCAGCAGCTCCGACATCGGCACCCCGTAGAAGTCGGCCAGTTCGGCCAGCTTCTGCACGGTGACGGCACGGTCACCGCGCTCGTAGGAGCCCACCACGACGGCCTTCCAGCGTCCGTGGGACTTCTCCTCCACCCCGTGAAGGGACAGGCCCTGCTGGGTGCGGATGGCACGCAGTCGCGCACCGAGGGACTTGGCGTATTCGGATGGCATTTTCTTGTCGCTCCCGGCCGTGACGGTGGCTGGCGTGAGTGGGGAGACGTCCGCTCGTACTCGGCGGGCCGCCTGAGCGGTCCAGCGGATGGTCACGGGGTGCAACCCCACCCGGTAGTGGTTACAGACAGTGACGGTAGAGGGGGGCTGGTGTCCAGGTCAAGCTGTTGGTGTGAAACGCGACTAATCAGTGGCCAAACCGTGCGTAGGTGAGACGCCTCTCATTTTGGGAGAAGTGGGGGCGAGTGGGGTGTGCACGGAGGACGGAAAGCCCGCTCCTGCAGGGAATTTCGCGTTTCATCCGAATGGTGTGCAAATCCGGAGTGTCATGATACGGATACTCTTAGATGGGCAATCATCGACGGTCTTTGTGATCAGCATCACATCGACGGTCTCGGAGCGTGGAACGCGCCCGAGGGCCTCACCGTCCGCGCTGGTAGCGTGGCCCCGATCGACATCCTTTAACGACCTGTTCTGTGAGGCAGGGAAGGGGTCACTACTTTGCGTGCGCGAAAACCAACCAGGGGTGAAACGGGTACTGGTGTCCCCGCGCCCTCACCCGAGGTACCGGAAACCCCCGACGTACCCGAAGGCACCAGAGCCGTCCTCGACGGCAACGAGATCAACCGGGCCCTGACCCGCATCGCCCACGAGGTGCTCGAACGCACCAAGGGCGGCGAGCACGTCACCCTCCTGGGCATCCCCTCGCGGGGCGTACCGCTCGCCGAGCGCCTGGCCCGCCGCATCGAGCGGGTCGAGGACCTCAGCGTCCCCCACGGTTCGCTCGACATCACGATGTACCGCGACGACCTGCACCTGGCCCCGGCCCGCGCCCTGGGCCGGACCGCGATCCCCGCGGGCGGCCTCGACGACCGCGTGGTCGTCCTCGTCGACGACGTCCTCTTCTCCGGCCGCACCGTCCGCGCCGCCCTCGACGCCCTCGGCGACCTCGGCCGCCCCCGCGCGGTCCAGCTCGCCGTCCTCGTCGACCGGGGCCACCGCGAACTCCCCATCCGCGCGGACTACGTGGGCAAGAACCTGCCCACCTCCCTGCGCGAGAGCGTCACGGTCCTGCTGTCCGAGACCGACGGCCAGGACGCCGTCCTCCTCGGTCCCTCGAAGCCGCGCTCGGGCGCGGTCGCGACCACGGCCGACATCAAGGAAGGGGAGGCCTGATGCGCCACCTGCTCTCCACCGGCGACCTCAGCCGCGACGAGGCCACGCTCATCCTGGACACCGCCGCCGAACTGGCGCAGGTCGGGGACCGCTCCGTCAAGAAGCTGCCCACCCTGCGCGGGCGCACCGTGGTCAACCTCTTCTACGAGGACTCCACCCGCACCCGGACCTCCTTCGAACTGGCCGCCAAGCGCCTGTCCGCCGACGTCATCAACTTCTCGGCCAAGGGCTCCAGCGTCTCCAAGGGCGAGAGCCTCAAGGACACCGCGCTCACCCTCCAGGCCATGGGCGCCGACGCCGTGGTCATCCGGCACAGCGCCTCCGGCGCCGCCCACCGCCTGGCCCACTGGGTGGACGGCTCCGTCCTCAACGCGGGCGACGGCACCCACGAACACCCCACCCAGGCCCTGCTGGACGCCTACACCATGCGTGACCGCCTGGGCCGCCTCGACGGCCTGCGCGTGGCCGTGGTCGGCGACATCCTGCACAGCCGGGTCGCCCGCTCCAACGTGCTGCTGCTCACCACCCTGGGCGCGCACGTCACCCTGGTCGCGCCGCCCACCCTGCTGCCGGTCTCGGTGCACACCTGGCCGTGCGAGGTCTCCTACGACCTCGACGAGGTCCTGCCCAAGTCCGACGTGGTCATGATGCTGAGGGTCCAGGCCGAGCGCATGCGCGACTCGTTCTTCCCCTCCGTCCGCGAGTACAGCCGCAACTACGGCCTCGACGGCGAGCGCCTGGGCCGGATGCCCTCCGACGCGATCGTCATGCACCCCGGACCGATGGTCCGCGGCATGGAGATCTCCGCCGAGGTCGCCGACTCCCCGCGCTGCACCGTCACCGAGCAGGTCGCCAACGGTGTCAGCCTGCGCATGGCCGTGCTCTACCTGCTGCTCGGCGGCTCCTAGGAGCTCCGGTCCCGAACTCGCGAGAGCCGCCAGAGCGAGCCGCGCTGTTCGAGGCCCCGCCCAGGCCGCCCAAAAACCTCACGAACCACGAGAAAGCCGACACCCTCATGCCCGAAAACACCGGACCGTACCTGATCAGGGGCGCCCGCCCGCTCGGCGGTGACCCCGTCGACCTGTTGTTCGTCGACGGCCGGATCGCCGAGATCGGCCCGGACCTGGAGGCCCCCGAGGGCGCCCTGGTCATGGACGCCACCGGTCTGGTCGCCCTGCCCGGACTCGTGGACCTCCACACCCACCTGCGCGAACCCGGCCGAGAGGACGCCGAGACGGTGGCCTCGGGTTCCCGCTCGGCCGCGATGGGCGGCTACACCTCCGTGCACGCCATGGCCAACACCGACCCCGTCGCCGACACCGCAGGCGTGGTCGAGCAGGTCTGGCGCCTGGGCCGCGAGGCCGGTTACTGCGACGTGCGCCCCGTCGGCGCCGTCACCGTCGGCCTCGCCGGTCAGCAGCTCTCCGAGATCGGCGCCATGGCCGACTCCGCCGCCCAGGTCCGGGTCTTCTCCGACGACGGCATCTGCGTCTCCGACGCCCTGCTGATGCGGCGCGCCCTGGAGTACGTCAAGGCGTTCGACGGCGTCATCGCCCAACACGCCCAGGAACCGCGCCTGACCGAGGGCGCCCAGATGAACGAGGGCTGCGTCTCCGACCGCCTCGGCCTGCCCGGCTGGCCCGCGGTCGCCGAGGAGGCGATCATCGCCCGCGACTGCCTGCTCGCCCAGCACGTCGGCTCGCGCCTGCACGTGTGCCACGTCTCCACCAAGGGCTCGGTCGACATCATCCGCTGGGCCAAGGCGCGGGGCTGCGACGTCACCGCCGAGGTCACCCCCCACCACCTGCTCCTCACCGACGAGCTGGTGGAGGGCTACGACCCGATCTACAAGGTCAACCCGCCCCTGCGCACCGCCGAGGACGTCCAGGCGCTGCGCGAGGGACTGGCGGACGGCACGATCGACATCGTCGCCACCGACCACGCCCCCCACCCCGCGGAGGCCAAGGAGACCGAGTGGTCCAACGCCGCCATGGGAATGGTCGGGCTGGAGACAGCGTTGGCCGTCGTGCAGCGCACCATGGTCGACACGGGCCTGCTCACCTGGGCCGAGGTCGCCGACCGCATGTCCACCGCACCCGCCCGCATCGGACGGGTCAGCGGACACGGCCGTGAACTTGCCGCGGGGGAGCCCGCCAACGTCGTCCTGTACGACCCCGCGGCGCCGGTCGGCGTCGACGGCGCGGCCATGGCGTCCAAGAGCGACAACACCCCCTTCCGGGGCATGACCCTGCCCGGTCGGGTCCGCGCCACCTTCCTGCGCGGCGCGCCCACCGTCCTGGAGGGGAAGATCAATTGAGCACACCGAACGCAGTGAACGCCCAGGCCACGCCTGGTGCGGCAGAGGGGGAAAACGTGTCCGAGGAGACCGGCGGTCCGGCGATCCTGGTGCTTGAGGACGGTCGTGTGTTCCACGGCCGCTCCTTCGGCGCCACCGGCGAGACCTTCGGGGAGGCCGTCTTCAACACCGGGATGACCGGCTACCAGGAGACCCTCACCGACCCCTCGTACCACCGACAGATCGTGGCGATGACCGCCCCGCACATCGGCAACACCGGGGTCAACGACGACGACCCCGAGTCCGGCCGGATCTGGGTGGCGGGCTATGTCGTCCGCGAGCCCGCGCGCATCCCCTCCAACTGGCGCGCCCAGCGCACCCTCGACGAGGAGCTGCGCCGCCAGGGAGTGGTCGGCATCGCGCTGACCGGGACCCGGGCCCTCACCCGCCACCTGCGCGACCGTGGCGCCATGCGCGCGGCGGTCAGCAGCGTGGAGACCGACCCCAAGGCGCTGCTCGCCCGCATCCTGGAGCAGCCTCGCATGGCCGGTTCCGACCTCGCCGCCGAGGTCAGCACCGACGCCGCCTACGAGATCCTGCCGCCCCAGGGAGTCGAGACCCGCTTCCACGTGGCGGCCGTCGACCTCGGCATCAAGGCCATGACGCCGCAGCGGCTGGCCGAGCGCGGGTGCAGGGTCACCGTCCTGCCCGCCACCGCCACCGCCGAGGACATCCTCGCGCTGGACCCGGACGGCGTCTTCTTCAGCAACGGCCCAGGCGACCCGGCCACCGCCGACCGCTCGGTCGACGCCATGCGCGGGGTCCTGGACGCCGGGAAGCCGCTCTTCGGCATCTGCTTCGGCAACCAGATCCTGGGCCGCTCCCTGGGTCTGGGCACCTACAAGCTGCCCTTCGGCCACCGGGGCGTCAACCAGCCGGTCATCGACACCCGCACCAAGAAGGTGGCGATCACCAGCCAGAACCACGGCTTCGCCGTGGACGCCCCGCTCGACGCCCCCTTCGACACCCCCTACGGCCGGGCCGAGGTCAGCCACATCGGCCTCAACGACCAGGTCGTCGAGGGCCTGCGGCTGCTGGACCGACCCGTGTTCAGCGTCCAGTTCCACCCGGAGGCCGCCGCCGGCCCCCACGACGCGGCCGAGCTCTTCGACGAGTTCGTCGACCTGATGTCCGCCCAGCCCGCACCGGCTGCCAAGTAGTAAGAGGAACAGAGCATGCCGCGCCGTAGTGATCTTTCATCCGTCCTCGTGATCGGCTCCGGCCCGATCGTGATCGGGCAGGCGGCCGAGTTCGACTACTCGGGCACCCAGGCCTGCCGTGTCCTGCGGGCCGAGGGCCTGCGGGTCATCCTGGTCAACTCCAACCCGGCCACGATCATGACCGACCCGGAGATCGCCGACGCCACGTACGTCGAGCCGATCACCCCCGAGATGATCGAGAAGATCATCGCCAAGGAGCGCCCCGACGCGCTCCTGCCCACCCTGGGCGGGCAGACCGCGCTCAACGCCGCCGTCAACCTGCACGAGGCCGGGATCCTGGCCAAGTACGACGTCGAACTGATCGGCGCCAACATCGACGCCATCCAGTCCGGCGAGGACCGCGAGGTCTTCAAGGGGATCGTCGAGCGCATCGGCGGCGAGTCCGCCCGCTCGCGCATCTGCCACGACCTCCAGGAGTGCCTGGACGCGGCCGAGGAGCTCGACTACCCGGTCGTCGTGCGCCCGTCCTTCACCATGGGCGGCGCCGGCTCCGGCTTCGCCCACGACGAGAACGAGCTCCGCCGCATCGCGGGTCAGGGCCTGGCGCTCTCCCCGACCACCGAGGTGCTCCTGGAGGAGTCCATCCTCGGCTGGAAGGAGTACGAGCTGGAGCTGATGCGCGACACCAACGACAACGTCGTGGTCGTGTGCTCCATCGAGAACCTCGACCCCATGGGCGTGCACACCGGTGACTCCATCACCGTGGCCCCGGCCATGACCCTCACCGACCGCGAGTACCAGAAGCTGCGCGACATCGGCATCGCGGTCATCCGTGAGGTCGGCGTGGACACCGGCGGCTGCAACATCCAGTTCGCCGTCCACCCCACCACCGGCCGGGTCATCGTCATCGAGATGAACCCCCGCGTGTCCCGCTCCTCGGCCCTGGCCTCCAAGGCCACCGGCTTCCCGATCGCCAAGATCGCCGCCAAGCTCGCCGTCGGCTACACGCTGGACGAGATCCCCAACGACATCACCAAGGAGACCCCGGCCAGCTTCGAGCCCACGCTCGACTACGTGGTCGTCAAGGTCCCGCGTTTCGCCTTCGAGAAGTTCCCCGGCGCCGACCCGACCCTCACCACCACCATGAAGTCGGTGGGCGAGGCCATGGCCATCGGCCGGTCCTTCCCCGAGGCGCTCCAGAAGGCCATGCGCTCCCTGGAGAAGGCCGGTGTCGGCCTGACCTGGGCCGGGGACCCCGGCGACAAGGACGAGCTCCTGCGCCGCTCCGCCCAGCCCACCGAGCACCGCCTCCGCCAGGTCCAGCAGGCCCTCCGCGCCGGTGCGACCGTCGAGGAGCTGCACGAGGCCACGAAGATCGACCCGTGGTTCCTGGACCAGATGCTGCGCCTGGAGGAGACGGCCCGGGCCCTGGCCAGCGCGCCCAAGCTCGACGCCGCCCTGCTCCGGGAGGTCAAGGGCCTCGGCTTCTCCGACGTCCAGATCGGCGAGATCACCGGCAGGCCCGAGGACGTCGTCCGCGAACTCCGCCACGCTCTGGGCATCCACCCCGTCTACCTGACCGTGGACACCTGCGCGGCCGAGTTCAAGGCGGAGACGCCGTACCTGTACTCCAGCTACGACGAGGAGACCGAGGTCCCCACCGGAGACCGGCCCAAGATCATCATCCTGGGCTCGGGACCCAACCGGATCGGCCAGGGCGTGGAGTTCGACTACTCCTGCGTCCACGCCTCCTTCGCCCTCTCCGAGGCCGGGTTCGAGACCGTCATGGTCAACTGCAACCCCGAGACCGTCTCCACGGACTACGACACCAGCGACCGGCTCTACTTCGAGCCGCTCACCCTGGAGGACGTCCTGGAGGTCGTGCGCGCCGAACAGGCCGCCGGACCGGTCGTCGGCGTCATCGTCCAGCTGGGCGGCCAGACCCCGCTCGGCCTGGCCCGCCGCCTCAAGGACGCCGGCGTGCCCATCATCGGCACCAGCCCCGAGGCCATCGACCTCGCCGAGGACCGGGGCGAGTTCGGCAAGGTCCTGGCCGACGCCGGGCTGCCCGCGCCGAAGTACGGCACCGCCTACTCGTTCGAGGAGGCCAAGGCCGCCGCTGACGAGATCGGCTACCCGGTCATGGTCCGCCCGTCCTACGTGCTGGGCGGCCGGGGCATGGAGATCGTCTACAGCGAGCTGATGCTCGCCGACTACATCGAGCGCAACGCCGAGGTCAGCCCCGAGCACCCGGTCCTGATCGACCGCTTCCTCGACGACGCCATCGAGATCGACGTGGACGCCCTCTACGACGGCAAGGACCTGTACCTGGGCGGCGTCATGGAGCACATCGAGGAGGCCGGCATCCACTCCGGCGACTCGGCGTGCACCCTGCCCTCCATCACCCTGGGCAGCGAGGACATCGAGCGCATCCGCTACTCCACCGAGGCCATCGCGCGTGGCACCGGGGTCCGGGGCCTGCTCAACGTCCAGTACGCGCTGGCCTCCGGCGTCCTCAACGTCCTGGAGGCCAACCCGCGCGCCTCCCGCACGGTCCCGTTCGTCTCCAAGGCCACGGCCGTGCCGCTGGCCAAGGCCGCCGCGCGCGTCATGGCCGGGAGCAGCATCGCGGACCTGCGCGCCGAGGGCATGCTGCCCGCCAAGGGCGACGGCGGCGACCTGCCCGCCGACGCCCCGGTGTCGGTGAAGGAGGCCGTGCTGCCCTTCAACCGGTTCATCAACAAGGAGGGCGAGGGCGTCGACACCATCCTCGGCCCCGAGATGCGCTCCACCGGTGAGGTCATGGGCCTGGACACCGGGTTCGGCCCGGCCTACGCCAAGTCCCAGCTCGCGGTCAACGGCGACGTGCCCACCCGGGGCAAGGTGTTCGTGTCGGTCGCCAACCGGGACAAGCGCTCGATGATCTTCCCGGTCAAGCGCCTGGCCGACCTCGGCTTCGAGATCCTGGCCACCGAGGGGACCGCCGTGGTGCTGCGCCGCAACGGCGTCCACGCCACCGTGGTGCGCAAGCACAGCGCGGGCACCGGACCCAACGGCGAACCCACGATCGTGCAGCTCATCCACGACGGCGGCGTGGACCTGATCGTCAACACCCCGTTCGGTAGCGCGGGCCAGTCCGGCCCCCGTCTGGACGGGTACGAGATCCGGACCGCGGCCATCGCCCGCGCGGTGCCCAGCGTCACCACCGTGCAGGGTCTGGCCGCCGCCGTACAGGCGATCGAGGCCCGTGTTCGCGGCGACCTCGGGGTGCGCTCCCTCCAGGAGCACTCCCAGTCGCTCACGGAGAGCCGCCGGAACTCCTAGGCTGTAGCAGTCCGGGTACCGCCGGGCCGATCTCCCGCAGCACAGTGCGGACGAGTCGAGCCGTCGGTGAGGAACGAGCCAGGCGTGGGCGAGGATGCTGTGCCCGCCTCAACCCGTATCCCTGGCTGTCCGGGTACCCAGGACACGGGCTGAAGCGGAGCGGAGGCCCACAGCAGGCACTGTCCGGGTGCCGCGCGATCGCGCGGCACCCGGACAGTGAAGCCAGTTCCAGAGAGGCCACCACCAGACATGAGCGACAACGGACCGGTGCAGACCAGGTGCCCCGTGCTGAACGTGCGCAGGGTGGACGCCTACTACGCCATCACCGTCGTCGCACCGGGCATAGCCGAACGGTTCCGTTCCGGGCAGTTCGTCTCGGTGGCGGTCGGCGGGGACCACTCCAGCACGCTGCTGCGCCGTCCCTTCGCGATCCACGACGTCAAGCCCGACTACGGCGGGACCGTCGAGTTCCTGTTCGCGGTGCGCGGTACGGGGACCGCCTGGCTCGCGGAACGAAGATCACGCGACCTGCTCGACGTGGTCGGCCCGCTCGGGCGGCCCTTCCCCCTGCCCCGGGACCCCGTCAACTGCGTCCTCGTGGGCGGCGGGTCCGGGAGCGCGCCGCTGTTCCCGCTCGCGCAGTCCCTGCGCAGGCGCGGCTGCCGGGTGGACTTCGTGCTCGGCGCCGCCTCCGCGGACCGTGTGTTCAGCGCCATCACCGCCCGCCGCATCGCCGAGACGGCCGCCTTCACCACCGACGACGGCTCCTTCGGCACGCGTGGGAGGGTCACTGACGTCCTGGGCCGCGTGATCGAGGAGGCCCGCTCGGACGCGGTCTACGCCTGCGGCCCCATGCCGATGCTCAGGGCCGTCACCCAGGTGGCGGGCAGCCACGGCGTCCCGGTGCAGGTCGCGGTCGAGGAGACCATGGCGTGCGGGATCGGGATCTGCATGACCTGCGTGATCCCGGTGGTGGGCGAGGACGGCATCACACGGATGGTGCGCTCCTGCGTGGACGGCCCGGTGTTCCGGGGCGAGCAGGTGCGCTTCGACGACGTCGGGTCCATCCCCTTCGACGCTCTGGGCGCCCCGGGGTGGAAGGGGTCCAGCGCGGCCCGCGCGGCGGAGTCGGCCCGCGACATCGCCTGACACACCAGAGCCACGAGAGGCCCGGCGCGGTGCCGCGCCGGGCCGCCACGAGCGAGCGAAGGCCAGTGAACGCAGACCTCAGGACCAGGCTCGGATCCCTCCAACTCCCGAACCCGGTGGTCACCGCCGCCGGATGCGCGGGTTCGGGGCGCGAGCTGTCGCAGTTCTTCGACATCGGGGAGATCGGCGCGGTCACCACCAAGTCGTTGATGTTGGAACCCCGTGCGGGCAGACCCGCGCCGCGGATGGCGGAGACTCCCAGCGGGATGCTCAGCACCACGGGCATGCAGGGCCCGGGGGTGGACGTGTTCCTCCAGCGGGACCTGCCCTGGCTGCTCTCCAGGGGAGGGCGGGCGATCGTCTCCATCGCGGGGTCGGGCGTGGGCGAGTTCGGTGAGCTGGCGCGGCGCGTCTCCGAGGCGGAGGGCGTGGGCGCCATCGAGGTCAACCTGTCCTGCCCGAACCCGGCCGACCCCACGGGGCGGCACTTCGCCGACGACGCCGCCCAGGCCGCGACGGTGGTGCAGACGGTGCGCTCGCACGCGCGCTCGGACGTGCCGGTCCTGGCCAAGCTCGCCGCCGACGTCCCCGATGTCGTCGAACTGGCCGGCGCCTGTGTGGCGGCCCGAGCCGACGGGCTGACCATGATCAACACCCTGCGGGGGATGAGCGTGGACCCACGGACGCTGCGCCCGGCTGTGGCCGGGGGGATGGGCGGGCTGTCCGGCCCGGCGATCCGTCCCCTGGCGGTGGGGTGCGTCTACCGGGTGCACGAGGCCTTCCCCGAGGTGCCGATCGTCGGCGTGGGCGGGGTGCGCACCGGTACGGACGTCCTGGAGTTCATGGCGGCCGGCGCCAGCGCGGTGGCGGTGGGGACGGTCAACTTCTCCGATCCGTCCGCGTGCACGCGGGTGCTGCGGGAGTTCACCGAGGCGCTGGACGCGCGCGGCGTCTCCAAGGTCTCGGAGGTGGTGGGGGCCGCCCACCGCCCCGGAACGGGTGTGTGACCGCCCGTTCACGCACCCACAGGCCCCTGACCGGCCTGAACGGCGCTGAGATGGCTCTGTGTGCCCGAACGCGTGCTGCGGGGATACGTGGGTGGGTTCGCGGAGAACGTGCGCCTACGTCCGTTTGAGCGGCCGTTACGGGGAAGTGACGCGGGTTGGGTGCATGAAGCGCCCGATCCGGGGAACCGCACACCATGGTGGTGTGCACATGACAGCGAACGTGCATCGGCTGGTGCGTGTGTAAGCACGGGCGTAAGTACGGACGTAAGGCACGAACGGATGTTTTTCCGGCACCGGCCCGGAGCCGGTGGCACACGATTGGAGATACCGACATGACCGCGCCCTCCGCGCCCATCGCCGTCGCGATCGACGCCAACGAGATCGAGACGGCGGCCACCTGGGCCTCCGCGGTCGCGCCGCACGTGAGCACGGTGAAGGTGGGGCTGGAGCTCTACCTGCGCTACGGCCCCGACGTGATCAGTGCCGTGCGCGGCGCCAACCGGGTCGGGGTCTTCCTCGACCTGAAGCTCCACGACATCCCGGCCACGGTCGCCGGGGCGGCCCGCTCGGTCGCGGGGCTGCGGCCCTCGATCCTGACCGTGCACGCGTCCGGGGGAGCGGACATGGTCCGCGCGGCGGTCGAGGCCGCTCCGGACACCAGGATCGCGGCGGTCACGGTGCTCACGTCCATGAACGAGGCGGACCTGGAGCAGGTGGGGCTGCTCGGACCCTCGCGGGACGCGGTGCGGCGCCTGGCGGTGCTCGCGGTCGACGCGGGCGCGCGGGCGCTGGTGTGCTCGCCCCAGGAGGTCTCGATGGTCCGATCCGAGGTGGGTCCGGACATCACGCTCATCACCCCGGGTGTTCGTCCGGCCGGGGCGGACCTCGGGGACCAGTCACGGGTCGCCACCCCGGAGGCGGCGATCGAGGCCGGGGCGGACCTCCTGGTCATCGGACGACCCATCACCCGTGCCCCGGACCCGGGCGCGGCCGCGGCCTCGATCGCGGCGGCCGTGCGGCGCGCCGGCGCCCGTGTCTGAAACCCGGGGCCGGGTCCGGGCACCCGTGGGCTGCCCGGACTCTGGGCAGGTGAGGGCGGGATCGTCTCATTTGTCGCATCTGTCCCATCACTCACAGTTGTGGATCACGGACGGTCACCAATTAGGCGTGTCCAAAACTAGTGATCCACGGCGAAGAGTGACCCGAGTCACCGCAGGGTGACCTGCGCAGGTGGTGCGCTTTCCCAGCTCGTCAATCAGGACCAAAGTCCTGATTTTCGTGTCCGACCGCAATTGGATCGTCACTCTGGGTAGTTCCTTCGATGAAATAGCCCTTGAAAGGGCACTTTACGTTGCCTAACAGGGGTCAGACCTACTAACTTGCGCAGGCGTCCGCCCTCTACAAACGAGTAGAAAACCGAGGTGACCCGGCGTGGCCCTTCCTCCCCTCACACCCGAGCAGCGCAGTGCGGCTCTTGAGAAGGCCGCCAAGGCCAGAAAAGAGCGTGCGGAGGTCAAGAACAAGCTCAAGAACGGCGGCATCTCGCTGTCCGAGGTCCTCTCCAACGGACTCAAGGACGACGTCATCGGCAAGATGAAGGTTTCGGCTCTGCTGGAATCCCTCCCCGGTGTCGGCAAGGTGCGTGCCAAACAGATCATGGAGCGGCTCAACATCGCTGAGTCGCGCCGTGTCCGAGGCCTGGGCACCAACCAGCGTGCCGCCCTCGAGAGCGAGTTCGGCGACCTCACCAAGTAACACCGGTCCGGTGGAGACACCGGCCAGCACCGCCCCCGACGCGTCCCCCACAGTCGCTCGGAGCCGCCGCACCAGTGGTCAAGGCAAGCGGTGAGCAACAACTCGACGCCACGGTGTGGCGGGCGGGTGGACCCCAGGTCACACCCCGTCCGCCCCACCGTGGCTCGGTGATATAAAGGGAGCTTCCCGCGACCGTACGCTGCGCGCCAGTGCGCCAGCACGAGCCGCCCGCGCGGTGCTCGCCGGACCCCGGGTCCGGCCCCGGCAGCGCTCACGAGGCCCACGGCCCACCGCGTGGCGGAGAGCCGAATGGAAGCCTGATACTCACATGCCTGCGCAGACCGCAGACCAGACCCGACCGGCCGAGAAACGACTGACCGTCCTGTCCGGCCCCTCCGGCGTGGGCAAGAGCACGGTCGTCGCCCACCTGCGCCAGGTCAACCCCGACGTGTGGCTTTCGGTGTCGGTGACCACCCGCGCGCCCCGCCCCGGCGAGCGCGACGGGGTCCAGTACCACTTCGTCTCCGACGAGGAGTTCGACCGCCTCGTCGCCGAGGACCAGCTCCTGGAGTGGGCCCAGTTCGCGGGCAACCGCTACGGCACCCCGCGCGGTCCCGTCGAGGAGCGCCTCAGCGCGGGAGTCCCCGTCCTGCTGGAGATCGAACTCCAGGGGGCACGCCAGGTGCGCGAGTCCATGGACGACGCCCTGCACGTCTTCCTCGCGCCGCCCTCCTGGGAGGAACTGGTCCGCAGGCTGACCGGCCGGGGCACCGAGTCCGACGAGGTGATCCAGCGCCGCCTGGAGGTCGCCAAGGTCGAGCTCGCGGCCGAGAAGGAGTTCGACACCACCCTCGTCAACACGTCCGTACAGGAAGTGTGCGACGAGCTGCTAGCGTTGATGACAGCGCCCAAGGTGTGATAGCGGGTGCGAATCGGGCCGCGCCGATCTCCGGCGGCGGCCGCATCCGCCCCATTCCGGGCCTCTAGAACCTTTCCGTCCAATCAACGTCACGGCTTCCGACGAGCCGGAGACCGTCCCTGGGGGTAACGAAGTGGCTGGTACCGAGCCCGTCGCCGAAGGCATCACCAACCCGCCGATCGACGACCTGCTGGAGTGCGTCGACAGCAAGTACAGCCTGGTCACCATGGCCTCCAAGCGGGCCCGCCAGATCAACGCCTACTACGCGCAGCTGGGCGAGGGCCTGCTGGAGTACGTCGGTCCGCTGGTCGAGACCCAGGTTCAGGAGAAGTCCCTGTCCATCGCCCTGCGCGAGGTCAAGTCCGGCCTGCTCACCGCCGAGCCGTACGAGGGCAACTGACACAGGGCCCCACATCGGGCCCGCCCCCTCGGGGGCACAGACCGCGCCCGTCGCACCCCCCGCCCGGGGCGTGCGGCGGGCGCGGCCTGGTAGAACTCCATGTGTGAGTGACACAGAATCCGTTCCCCAGGTGGTCCTCGGTGTCGGCGGGGGCATCGCCGCCTACAAGGCGTGCGAGCTGCTGCGCCGACTGACCGAGTCCGGCCACCGCGTCCGGGTCGTGCCCACCGCGGACGCCCTGCGCTTCGTCGGTGAGCCCACCTGGGCCGCCCTTTCCGGCCAGCCCGTCGCCACCGGCGTGTGGGACGAGGTCCACGAGGTCCCGCACGTGCGCATCGGCCAGTCGGCCGACCTCGTCTTCGTCGCCCCGGCCACCGCCAACCTCCTCGCCAAGGCCGCCGCCGGACTCGCCGACGACCTGCTGACCAACACCCTTCTCACCGCGCGGTGCCCGGTCGTGTTCGCCCCCGCCATGCACACCGAGATGTGGGAGCACCCCGCCACCCAGGCCAACGTGGCCACCCTGCGCTCGCGCGGAGCCATCGTCCTGGACCCGGCCGTGGGCCGTCTCACCGGTGCCGACACCGGGCGGGGCCGCCTGCCCGACCCCGCCGAACTCTTCGAGGCCGCCCGCCTGGTCCTGCGGCGGGGCGCCAGCCGCTCCGACCTGGCGGGCCGCCGTGTGGTGGTCTCCGCAGGCGGCACCCGCGAGGCCATCGACCCGGTCCGCTTCCTGGGCAACCACTCCTCGGGCCGACAGGGATACGCTCTGGCCCGCACCGCCGCCGCCCGGGGAGCCGACGTGACGCTGGTCGCGGCCAACGTCTCCCTGCCCGACCCGGCCGGGGTGCGTCTGGTGCGCGTGGAGTCCGCGGTGGAGCTGGCCGAGGCCATGGAGGCCGAGCGCACCCGCGCCGACGCCGTGGTCATGAGCGCTGCCGTCGCGGACTTCCGCCCGGTCACCAGCGCGGCCTCCAAGATCAAGAAGTCCGGTGACGCCCCGGCGCCGATCGAACTGGTGGAGAACCCCGACATTCTCGCCGGTCTGGTGGCCTCCCGGACGCGTGAGGGCACGGAGCAGACCATCGTGGGCTTCGCGGCCGAGACCGACGACGTGATCGACAACGGCCGGGCCAAACTGGCCCGCAAGGGATGCGACCTGCTCGTGGTCAACCAGGTCGGCGGTGGGCGCGCCTTCGGCACCGACGACAACCAGGCGACGGTGCTCGGTTCCGACGGGAGCGCCGTGGACATTCCCACAGGGCCCAAGGAGGACCTCGCCGACCGCGTGTGGGACCTGGTGGTCGAACGACTTCCGGGATGAGCGTCACGGTCGGGGAGGGAACCCCGCCCCACAGCGCGATCCTGGTGAGCGTCACCGTCACCTCGGCAAAACTTCCGCTCGTCGCGCTGGATTCCTACCGCTGAGTACGACAGACTCGTTCGGGTGCCGACGAACGGCTGAGGAGGCCCGCCGCCGCGCATCCGCCCCCACCAGTCCCGTTACAGTGGACCGATAACCAACCGCGTCGGTCGGTATTGCCGTCCCGACACATGTCAGCCAGCAGCCGCTGCAAGGAGTCACTTAACGTGTCCCGCCGCCTTTTCACCTCCGAGTCGGTCACCGAAGGCCATCCCGACAAGATGGCCGACCAGATCAGTGACGCGATCCTCGACGCGATGCTCGCCACCGACCCCGGCAGTCGGGTCGCGGTCGAGACGCTGATCACCACTGGTCAGGTCCACATCGCGGGTGAGGTCACCACTCAGACCTACGTAGACATCCCCGCGATCGTGCGAGAGAAGATCCTCCAGATCGGGTACGACTCGTCCGCCAAGGGTTTCGACGGTGACTCCTGTGGGGTCAACGTCTCCATCGACGCGCAGTCCCCGGACATCGCCCAGGGGGTCGACACCGCCTACGAGGCGCGCGTCGAGCACGAGGACGACGTCCTCAACCGGCAGGGCGCGGGCGACCAGGGCCTCATGTTCGGTTACGCCAACCGTGAGACCCCCGAGCTCATGCCGCTGCCGATCAAGCTGGCGCACTCGCTCTCCGAGCGCCTGTCCGAGGTCCGCCGCAACGGCACCGTCCCCTACCTGCGCCCCGACGGCAAGACCCAGGTCACTGTCGAGTACGAGGGCCAGACCCCGGTCCGCCTGGACACCGTCGTGGTCTCCAGCCAGCACTCGGCGGACATCAACCTGGAGGAGATGCTGACCCCGGACATCCGGGAGCACGTCATCGAGCCCATGGTCGCCGCCTACGGCCTGGACGCGGACGACTACCGCCTCCTGGTGAACCCGACCGGCCGCTTCGAGATCGGCGGCCCGATGGGCGACGCCGGTCTGACCGGCCGCAAGATCATCGTCGACACCTACGGCGGCTACGCCCGCCACGGCGGCGGCGCCTTCTCGGGCAAGGACCCGTCGAAGGTGGACCGCTCCGCCGCCTACGCCACCCGCTGGGTCGCGAAGAACATCGTCGCCGCCGAGCTGGCCGAGCGCGCCGAGGTCCAGGTGGCCTACGCGATCGGCAAGGCCCACCCGGTGGGTGTGTTCATCGAGACCTTCGGCACCGAGAGGGTGGCGCCGGAGCTGATCGAGAAGGCCGTCAAGGAGGTCTTCGACCTGCGTCCGGCCGCGATCGTTCGCGACCTGGACCTGCTGCGTCCGATCTACTCCCGGACCGCCGCCTACGGTCACTTCGGCCGTGAGCTGCCGGAGTTCACCTGGGAGCGCACGGACCGGGCTGCCTCGCTGCGTTCGTTCGTCGGCGCCTAGGAGACGTACCAGTACCGAGGGCGGGTGGCCGTGGGCCACCCGCCCTCGGCCGTGTCCGGGACCCGCCGTATGCCCTACGCACCATTTGACTACTCTGTGCTGTTAACTATGCACAGAAAGTCATTAATGGTGCCATGTGGAGGGGGAACACCATGGCCGTGCCAGCTGCGGTGTCGGTGTTGGGCCTGGCCGCGTTGATCGCGCTGCCCGGACAGCCGGTCCGGACGGACGACGGGCCGGTACCCGGGGCCGGGAGTCTGCACGTCACCGTCCAGGAGCGGTCGGAGGAACGACTGCGCCCGGGCGACCGCGTGGAGTACACCATCAAGGTGCGCAACGCCGGACACGAGGCGCTGCCGGACGCGCGCGTGGTGCAGTTCCTGCCCTCCTCGATGCGCTACGTCTCCGGTGCCCCCGAAGGGGTCGAGGAGGGGCGGGCAGAGTGGGTCCAGCCCCTTGAGCCGGGGGAGCGCGCGGCCCTCACCGTGGTCGGCGAATTCACCGAGGTACCCGAGGGCGCCCAGCAACCGGTCTCCACCGTGTGCCTGCGCCCCGCCGCGGACGCGTCGCTGTCCTCCTGCGCCTCCGCCGTCCACGAGGTCCAGCGGATGGTGCCGATGGTCTGGGTGGTGGCCGGACTGCTCGCCGTGGCGGCCTTCGCGATCGCGGTGGGCGGCTACCTGCGCTATCGGGGCACCCGTGGACCCCGGCCGGAACCGGAGGCGCCGAGCAACCACAGCCCGGGTTCGGTGCCCAACCTGCGGACCTTCCCGGGACGGGCGCCCGTCTACCACCTGGACGCCCACAGGTGACCAGGGGCTGAGAGGCGGGGCCGGGGACCATCCCCGGCCCCGCCTCTCCTGTGGATCAGTCCAGGTCGGTGCGGCGCCTGCCGGCGAACAGTGCGGCGACGCCGGCGGCGGCGGTCAGCAGACCGGCGACCGCCGGGACGACCGCGCCCGCTCCGGTGACGGGCAGGGTCGGCGGAGTGGTGGGCGGGGTGCTCGGGCTCTCCGACGGGCTGGCCGAGGGAGACGGGCTCTCACTCGGGGAGGGCGACGGGCGCGTCGGCTCGCTCGGGCTGGGCGAGGGTGACGGGCCGGGGCTCTCCGGCGGGTTCGGTGAGGGCGGAGTGCTCGGGTATCCGGGGGTCGGTTCCGGGTAGCCGGGAGCCGCATGGCCCGGCTCCGGTTCCGCGTACCCGTCCGGTGCGTATCCGGGCTTCGGCTCGGGCTTCGGCTCGGGCTCCGCGGCCAGCCCGGACTCCGGGGCAGCGTGCCCCGAGTCGTCCCGGGGCTCGGGTTCGGCGTACCCGTACCCGCCCTGGGGCTCGGGTTCCGCGTACCCGTACCCGCTCTGGGGCCGGTCCTCCCGGCTGTCCGACCCCGGGGCGGGTCCCTCCGCGGTCAGATCCTGGCCCGATGGTCCGCCCTCGGCCACGAACCCGCTCTCACCGTGCGGCGCCGGAGCCGGGGTGTGTCCTTCGGCGGCCACCGCCGATCCCCACCCCCAGAAGAGGGGGACGGCCACCACGGCCCCCGCCGCCGCAGTGGCCGCGGCGCGCAGGGCGCCCCCGCCTGTCGTGCCGAGCCGTGCCTGATCGCGCCGACTCGACTTCTTAATGTGATCAGTCATGTACCCATTGTGATCACTTCTGTGTGCGGATGCTCCCACCGGCACGACAACGAAAGTGGAAAACAGGGCGAGAGTCATGAAAGGGGCCGTACCCGAACGGGTACGGCCCCACGTGTGCGCGGCGGGAGAGGCTCAGCTCAACTCGCCCAGTGCCTTCTCGGCCTCGGCCAGCCAGGAACGGCGGGCCTCCAGGGCGGCCTCGTGCTCCTTGATCCGGCGGGCGTCGTTGTTGGCCCGGGCCTTCTCCAACTTGGCCTCAAGGCCCGCGATCGCCGTCGACAGCTGGTCCACGGTGTCCTTCGCGCGGGCCCTCGCCTCGGGGTTCGTGCGCTCCCACTCGGCGTCCTCGGCCCGGCGCACGCCGTCCTCGATCTGCCGGAACGCGCCCTCCAGCTGGTCGCGCACGTCTCGCGGCAGGTCGCCGGCCTCCTCCCAGGCCTCCTGGAAGTCGCGCAGGCGGGCACGGGCCCGGCGCGGGTCGGTGATACCGGGGATCTCGGCCCTGGCGTCAGCCAGGATCCGCTCCTTGGCCTCCGCGTTCACCCGCAGCTCCGCGTCGCGCTCGGCGAAGGTCGCGTTGCGCGCGTCGAAGAACGTGTCCTGCGCGGCCTTGAACCGGGTCCACAGCTTGTCCTCGCTGGCCCGGTCGGCCCGGCCCGTGGCCTTCCACCGCTGCATCAGGTCGCGGTAGGCGCGTGCGGTGGGCCCCCAGTCGGTGGAGCCGGACAGCGCCTCCGCCTCGGCGACGATGCGCTCCTTCTCGGAGCGCACCCCCTCCCGCTGCTGGTCCAGGTTGGCGAAGTAGGCCTTGCGCCGCTTGGAGAAGGAGTTGCGCGCGGCGGACATCCGCTTCCACAGCGCCTGCTCGGTGGGGCGGTCGGCCCGGGGGGCCTTCTTCCACTCCTCGATGAGCTGGAGCATCCGCTCGCCGCCGGACTTCCAGTGAGTGGTCTCCGTGGCGACCCGCTCGGCCTCCGCGACGATCCGCTCCTTGACCTCGCGGGCCTGGCCCCGGGCCTCCTCCTGCGCCTGCTTCTGCTCGACCTTGCGCTCCTCGGCGCGGCCGGACAGCGCGTCCAGTCGGCCGATGAGCGAGTCCAGGTCACCGACCGCGTTCGCGTCGGTGATCGTGGAACGCAGCTTGTCGATGGTGGTCATCGCGGCGGAGGCGGACAGGTCGGTGCTGCGGAGCCGCTTCTCCAGCAGCTCCACCTCGGTGACCAGAGAGTCGTACTTGCGCCGGAAGAAGGCCAGGGCCTCCTCCGGGGCGCCCGCCTGCCACGATCCGACGACCCGTTCGCCTTCACCTGTGCGCACATAGACCGTGCCGTCATCGTCTACGCGGCCCCAAGGGTCCGTGGTCACCGTGTCCTCCTGCTGTCATGAACCCGGCCGGTCGCGGTCGGGTTCGGGTCGTCGCGGCGGTACCGCGCCTGTTCGTGATGGGAACCACCGTGCACCAGCACGATATCCATACGATTCGGCGGACAACGACGCGCCGTGTCTCACGTCAACGCAGTCCGGGGGTTCTGGTCCCGCTGCCGTGCCGTCGGCCGGGCCCGTCTCCCGCCTCTGAAGAGGAGGCGCAGGTCGAGGGCCTCGATCAACTCGACGACGCTGACCAATATGGCACTACCACGCGCCCAGGCAAAGAGCAGGGGCGCGCGCGGTGATCGAATGGTGATCAAACGCGTTCTCGGACGAACCCGCCGGTTCGCCCGCCCTGACCCGGCTCGGTAGGCTCTGCGGCCAGGGGACCCGTGCTCCGGCCGAGGTCGGAGGGTTCCCGGACAGCCGAAGCCACCAGGACAGGACGACAGCCGTGCTCATCGCCGCGCTTCCCACCGGGCCCCTCTCCGCGAACTGCTACGTGCTCGCACCCGCTCCCGGCGGCGCGTGCGTCATCGTCGACCCCGGACAGGGCGCGGCACCACAGGTCGCCAAAGCTCTGGCCGAACACGACCTCGCACCGGCCGCGATCCTGCTCACCCACGGCCACTTCGACCACGTCTGGTCGGCCGCCGAACTCAGTGAACTGCATGACGTACCGGTGTACCTGCACGGGGCCGACCGCGGTCTGCTCACCGAACCGGCCGCTGGCGTCGACGCCGGGTTCGCCGCGCAGCTCGAGATGCTTCTCGGCCCCGGCCCCTTCAGCGAACCCGACCAGCTGGTCGAGGTGACGGACGGCCAGACCCTCACGACGGGCGGGATGGAGTTCACCGTCGAGCACGTCCCCGGCCACACCCCCGGATCGGTCGTGTACCTCACGCGCACCGGGGACGGGGTGCCGGTCATGTTCGCCGGGGACCTGGTCTTCGCGGGGTCGATCGGACGCACCGACTTCCCCGGCGGCGACGGCGACGCGATGAACGCCAGCCTCGCCCGCACCGTCCTCGGACGGGGAGACGACACCCAGATCCTCCCCGGCCACGGACCCGCCACCACGGTGGAGCGGGAGCGCACCACCAACCCGTACCTGCGCGGGGTCACGGGCTGACCCCCGCCCGCCGTCGTATTCCAGGGGACCGGCCGGTGTCGTTGGCGGTAGGATTCCAGTTGTTCAAGGGGCGACGCCCCGCCCCCGCCGGACCCGGTCTCGGGCTCCCCGGCATCCTCGCTCAGCCGCGTAGTTAGTGGACTTGGTAACTCATGCATCGTTACAGGACTCATTCGTGTGGTCAGCTCCGTAAGGAGCACGTCGGGCAGCAGGTGCGCCTTTCTGGCTGGGTGCACAACCGCCGGGATCTCGGTGGTCTGCTCTTCGTCGACCTGCGCGACCACTACGGTGTCACGCAGCTCATGGCCCGCCCCGAGTCCCCGGTGTTCGAGGAGCTCAGCCGCATCTCCAAGGAGTCGGTGATCCAGGTCACCGGCGTGGTGGCGGCGCGCAGCGCGGAGAACGTCAACCCGAACCTGCCCACCGGTGAGATCGAGATCGAGGCCACGGACGTGGAGGTCCTCGGTACCACCGAGGAGCTGCCGCTGACGGTCTTCCCCGAGGACAACACCTCGGAGGAGCGCCGTCTCACCTACCGCTTCCTCGACCTGCGCCGTGAGCGCATGCACCGCAACGTCATGCTGCGCTCGCAGGTGGTGGCCTTCATCCGCCAGAAGATGACGGAGCTGGGCTTCAACGAGTTCCAGACCCCCATCCTCACCAGCTCCAGCCCCGAGGGCGCCCGCGACTTCCTGGTGCCCTCCCGTCTGCACCCGGGTGAGTTCTTCGCCCTCCCGCAGGCGCCCCAGCAGTTCAAGCAGCTGCTGATGATCGCCGGGTTCGACCGCTACTTCCAGATCGCGCCCTGCTTCCGCGACGAGGACAGCCGCGCCGACCGCTCGCCCGGCGAGTTCTACCAGCTCGACGTCGAGATGAGCTTCGTCGAGCAGGAGGACGTCTTCGAGGTCATCGAGAGCGTCATGACCGACGTCTTCCGCGCGTTCTCCACGGACTGGGAGATCACCTCGCCCTTCCCGCGCATCGCCTACCGCGACGCGCTGGAGTGGTACGGCACCGACAAGCCCGACCTGCGTGTGCCGATGAGGATGCTCGACGTCACCGCGCTCTTCGACAAGACCGACTTCCGCGCCTTCGCGGGCAAGAAGGTCCGGGCCCTGGCCGTCCCCCAGGTGGGCGACAAGCCGCGCAAGTTCTTCGACGGGATCGGCGACTTCGCCGTCGAGCAGGGGGCCAAGGGCCTGGCCTGGCTGAAGGTCGGCGAGAACGGTGAGCTCACCGGTCCCATCGCCAAGTTCGTCACCGAGATCAGCGAGGACCTGCTCCAGACCCTGGACGCCGGTCCCGGGTACGGCCTGTTCTTCTGCGCCAGCGAGGACGAGGCGGAGATCAACCGGATCATGGCGCCGGTCCGCGTCGAGGCCGGGCGCCGCGCCGACCTCGCCGAGGAGAAGGTCTACCGCTTCTGCTGGATCGTGGACTTCCCGATGTTCGAGCGCTCCGACGAGGGCCACGTCGAGTTCAGCCACAACCCGTTCTCCATGCCCCAGGGCGGGATGGACGCGCTGGAGAACAAGGACCCGTTGGACATCCTGGCCTGGCAGTACGACATCGTCTGCAACGGCGTGGAGCTGTCCTCCGGCGCGATCCGGAACCACTCGCCCGAGATCATGTACAAGGCGTTCGACATCGCGGGCTACGACAAGGACGCGGTCGAGGCCGAGTTCGGCGGCATGCTCAAGGCGCTCAAGTTCGGCGCCCCGCCGCACGGCGGCATCGCCCCGGGCATCGACCGGATCGTCATGCTCCTCGCGGACGAGCCCAACATCCGCGAGACCATCGCGTTCCCGCTGAACCAGAACGCCCAGGACCTCATGATGGGCGCCCCGGCGGTCGTCTCCGAGCAGCAGCTGCGGGACGTGCACATCCGTACAGTGCTCCCGGAGCAGAAGAAGAAGTAGCCGGACGGCCCCGGGACACGGGGCCGCCGGACACGAGGCGTCGGCCACCGGAACCCTCCGGTGACCGGCGCCTCTGCTGTATTGCCTGGCCCCTCCCCTCCCCGCGTTGTTAGCCTGGGCCCGTGCAGTACCTCTACTTCCTGTAATCCGAGCCGAGGCGCCCGCCCGCCACGACGTGGCCGCGGGCGCCGGACGTGTGTCCTGACCCCTCCCGGGTCATCCCGTCTGCTCGAGGAGCTCACACGCGCCCCGCCGTCGAACCGTGTTCGCGTTCCGGCCGGGGCGGAGCTCGGTTCGGAGGAACCTTGACCGCCCTCAACCCCGTTTCCGGCCTGCCCGCCGGAGAGCGGGCCCAACTCACCGTGTCCGGCGTCCACCTCGCCCGCGGCGGCCGCCCCGTCCTGTCCGGTGTCGACATGACCGTCACTCCCCGCTCCCGGTGGGGTGTGGTCGGCGAGAACGGCCGTGGCAAGTCGACACTTCTGCACGTCCTGACGGGTGCGCTGGTCGCGGACTCCGGTCGGGTGCGGCGCGTCGGCACGCTCGGTGTCGCCGAACAGGAGATGACCGTCACGGACGGCCGCACCGTCGGCGACCTGGTCGACATCGAACTGGCCGACGCCCGCGCGGCCCTGGCCTCGCTCGACGCCAGCGCCTCGGGCCTGGCCACCGGAGACCCGGAGGCCGCCGAACACTACGCCGAGGCGCTGGACGCGGCCGAGGTGCTGGACGCCTGGGACGCGGACCGCCGCGTGGACCTCGCGCTGGAGCACCTCGGCGCGGTCACCGACCGGTCGCGCCCCCTGGCGGAGCTGTCGGTGGGCCAGCGCTACCGGGTCAGACTCGCCTGTCTGCTCGGCGCCACCCGCGACTTCCTCCTCCTGGACGAGCCCACCAACCACCTGGACGCCGCAGGGCTCGACTTCCTCACTGACCGGCTGCGGGGGCATCCGGGCGGCGTGGTGCTGGTCAGCCACGACCGCGCCCTGCTGTCGGACGTGGCCACGACCGTGCTCGACCTCGACCCGAGTCGGGACGGCGCGCCGCGCGTCTTCGGCGGGGGGTTCGCCGGATACCAGGAGGGCAGGCGCGCCGAGCGGGAGCGCTGGGAGCAGGAGTACGAACAGCAGCGCGCCGAGCACGCCCGGCTCACCCAGGACCTGTCCGAGGCCCAGAACCGGCTGGTCAGCGGTTGGCGGCCGGAGAAGGGCACCGGAAAGCACCAGCGGGCGACCCGGGCGCCCGCCCTGGTCCGCGCCGTACACCGGCGCCGGGACGATTTGGAGGCACACGCGGTCACCATGCCGCCGCCTCCCATGCCGTTCCGGTTTCCGGAGCTGCCCGCACGGTCGGGAACGATCCTGCTGCGGGCCGAGGAGGTCCGCGTCGAGGGGAGGCTGGACCGGCCGGTGACGCTCGCTCTGGAGTCCGGCACCAAGCTGGTCGTCACCGGACCCAACGGCGCGGGCAAGTCGACCCTGTTGTCCGTACTGACCGGGCGGGCCGAACCGAGCGCGGGGCTCGTGCGGACCGCGCGCGGCGCGCGGGTGCGGCTCCTGGAACAGGAGTCGCCGTCGGCCGGAACCCGGCGGGCACACGACGTGTTCACCGCGTACCAGGGTCGCCTCGTCAGCGAGGGGGTCCTCCGCGAGGACGAGACGGTCTCCCTGAGCGCCCTGGGGCTGCTCTCGTCCGTTGACGCGGGCCGATCGGTGCGCGAGCTGTCGACGGGCCAGCAGCGCAGACTCGACCTGGCGCTCGCACTGGCGTCGCGGCCGCACGTGCTGCTGCTCGACGAGCCGACCAACCACCTGTCGATCCCGCTGGTCGAGGAACTCACCGAGGGGCTCGGCGCGACCGGCGCGGCGGTGGTCCTGGCCACCCACGACCGTCAGCTGCGGCGCGACACGGGGCCCTGGGAACGGCTCGACCTCGGGGCCACCGAACCGGTCACGGAGGCCACGCTCGGATAGGGACGGACGGTGGCGGCACGCGGAGCCTTCCGCGTGCCGCCACCGGCGGCGTCAGCGGGTCAGGGTTTGGTGGCGCCGCAGCGCTGGCAGCAGATGTCCTCGTCCTCGGGATTGCTGTGGGTGCAGAGCCGACAGGTCCAGTCGCAGACGGCGTCGCGAAGGGGGGCTCCCGTCAGGGCACGGACGCGTTCAGGATGCATGGTGAGTCCTCGGGGTGGGTGACGAGTTCTCGACTGACCAGTTCGGTGCCCGTAATGACCCCGCTTTGAACGTGCCACATTCGGCCAGAAAGTGAAAATAGGTGATTAACAGGTCAAAAACCTCGTCCGGAATGTGGAAGAGGTCGACACACGGATGCGGCCGGGCCCGTCATCCCCTACCGTTGGGGGCGAATCACCCTCCCACGCCGAGGTACGCACGTGTCCGGGAGTGAACACGGAGCGTTGACGGGGCCCGCCCCAAGAGAGGGCACCGTGGGAGCGGAGTGCATTTCTGCGCCGCCGAGTCACACGAGCGTAACGATTCACGCCCTGGGGTCGGTAGGGTACGGCCTTCCGGAGTGGAACCGGCCGTGACCCCATCACGTTGATGGACCATGAGGGTCCGTGTTCGACGAGGTGGCGCAGCCGACGGGAGGCGGGCGCCGGTGGAGCGGCCTCGGTTCCCTCCCCGGACCGGTCCCGTTCCGGACACTACAATGAGCCGAATCGGTACGTTCCAGGGGTGACCGCGCCTGACGCGGGTGTGACGTCCGAGCCGACATGAGGATGAGTCATACGTGAACGGAAAACGCGCTTCAGGCGGTGGCTCCGAGAACGCACTCGCGGAGGCGTTCCGGCATGCCCCCGAGCCCATGGCGGTCACCGGGACCGACGGCGCGATCCAGCACGCCAACCGCGCGCTCACCGAGCTCTTCGGCCGGGACGCCGCCGAGCTCACCGGACGCCCCTGGTTCGAGCTCCTGGACTCCGCTGACGTCGAACAGGGCACCGGAGCGCACCAGGACGCGCTCGCCGGGAACTGGCACCGCCGCTCCCGGCTCCGCCTGGCCGTCACCGACAAGTCCTCCAGACTGGCGGAGGTCCGGCTCCGCCCCGTCGACGGCGACGCCGACCTCGTGCCCGACGACCCCTCCGACGCGGCCGTGGTCGTCCTCCTGCACGTGCTCTCCACCGAGGAGACCGACCTCCGGGTGGTCGGCGAGCTGCGCACCGACAACTCCGACTCCGTCCTGTGGAGCCTGGACCTGAGCAACGGGCGACTGCGCGAACTCTTCGGCCCCACCCCGCTGGGCGGACTCCTGGCCGGGAACGACCGCGAGCTGGAACGCATCCTCGAACGCATCCATCCCGACGACAACGCCCGCGTGCGCGACGCCATGGCGGCCTCGTTCGCCGGTCGGGACTACGAGCAGCGCTTCCGGATCTTCGACCGCCTCGGCGACGAACGCTCCCTGCACGTTCGGGCCCGGTTCGTGCCCGGCCAGCCCGACCGGCTGGTCGGGATCATCGACGACGTCACCGAACACGTCCAGCTGGTGCGGCGCCTGGCCGACCGCCGCCGCACCGAGGCCGAACACGGCCGCCTGGTCACCGAACTCTCCTCCAAGCTCGTCTCCGCCACCACCGTCGACAAGGTGATGGACCTGCTCAGCGAGGAGTTCCTGCCGATCTTCGGCGGCGTCTACGCCCTGGCGCTGTACGTCGAGGAGGGCCTGCTGCGCACCTCACCCAGCGCCAGGGAGCGCGGGAACACCCACCGCATAGACGGTCGACGGGCCGACGACACCGACTTCCCCATGGGCGCGGTCATCCAGGACCGCCAGCCGCGGTTCTTCGAGAGCCGCGCCGAGATCGCCAGCCGCTTCCCGGCCGCCGTCGACCTCATGCGCTCGGCCCGCGGCCAGGCCTGGGCCACCGTCCCGATCTTCGGCGACGGCAAGATCGCCCTCGGCGTCTGGCAGATGGTCTGGGACCGGCCGCACCACGCCAGCCGCGACGAACGCGCCCTCATGCTCACCTTCGCGGGGCTGGCCGGACAGGCGCTCCAGCGGATCAAGGCCCAGCAGGCCGAGCTGGAGCTGGCCGACGCCGTCCAGCGCCGCATGCTGCCCCGCCAGGTGGCGAGCTTCCCGGACATGGACATCGCCACCAAGTACCTGCCCTCGCGCGCCGAGTGGCGGATCTGCGGCGACTTCTACGACGTCATCGAGCTCCCCGACAACAAGGTGGGCCTCCTGGTCGGCGACGTCCAGGGCCACGGCGTCGAGGCGGCCGCCGCCATGGGCCAGATCCGTGTCGCCTTCCGTGCCTACGCCAGCAACCAGTCCGACCCCGGCGTCGTCCTGGGGGAGACCAACCGGCTGCTCACCGAGACCGGCGAGATCGTCTTCGCCACCTGCGGCTACCTCGTGGTGGACCGGGCGAGCGGGGTCATGCAGGCCGCCTGGGCGGGCCAGCCGCCGGCCGTGCTCGCCACCCAGGGCACCTACGAGCTGTGGTCGCCCGAGACCGGGCCGCCCCTGGGCGTGCTCGCGGACACCGAGTACACCGTCACCACCCGGGTCCTGGCGCCCGGCACCACGCTGCTGCTCTGCTCCGACGGGCTCGTGGAGAGCTCCGACGTCACCATGCAGGACGGGCTGGCCCAGGTGGGGGAGGCGCTCGCCCAGCACGGGGAGGACCCCAACGCCGCCGCGCAGGTCCTGGCCGAGATGGCTCCTGCGGGTCGGGGCGACGACATCGCCCTGCTCATCACCCGGATGATCCCGCGCGCCACGCCCCCGCCCGAACAGGCCGAGAGCCCCGAGAACATCTCCGTCCACCAGGGCTGAGGGCCGGCCCCGGCCGCGGCCACGAACGTGCTCGTCCTCGCCTACCCTGGGTGTGTGTCCGAAACACTGTTCGACGATGCCGGGGCCGAGGCGGCCAAGGGGCAGGAGCCGCTGGCCGTACGCATGCGGCCGCGCACCCTCGACGAGGTCGTGGGCCAGCGCCACCTCCTGGGCGAGGGCAGCCCGCTGCGCCGCCTGGTCGAGGACGACGCGCCCATGTCCGTGTTCCTCTGGGGGCCGCCGGGAACGGGAAAGACCACCCTGGCCACCGTGGTCAGCCGCGTCACCCGGCGCAGGTTCGTGGAGCTCTCGGCCGTCAACGCCGGGGTGAAGGACGTGCGCGCGGTCGTCGAGGAGGCCAAGCGCCGCATGGGCATGAACGGGACACGCACCCTGCTGTTCGTGGACGAGGTGCACCGCTTCAACAAGACCCAGCAGGACGCCCTGCTGCCCGCGGTGGAGAACCGCTGGGTCAGCTTCATCGGCGCCACCACCGAGAACCCCTTCTTCTCCGTGGTCAGCCCTCTCCTGTCCCGGTCGCTACTGCTCTCCCTGGAGTCCCTGGACGACTCCGACATCAGGGCCCTGGTGGACCGGGCGCTGACCGACGAACGCGGGCTGGACGGCAGGTACACCCTCACCGAGGAGGGCGCCGAGCACCTCATCCGGCTGGCCGGGGGAGACGGCCGCCGCTCACTCACCTACCTGGAGGCGGGCGCCCTCGTCGCGGGGCCGCCCTCCGCCGAGGGCCCGGTGGAGATCACCGCCGAGCACGTCGAGCGAGCCGTTGACCGCCACGCCGTGCGCTACGACCGTTCCGGGGACCAGCACTACGACGTCATCAGCGCCTTCATCAAGAGCATGCGCGGCTCCGACCCGGACGCCGCCCTCCACTACCTGGCCCGCATGATCGAGGCGGGGGAGGACCCCCGCTTCATCGCCCGGCGCCTGGTGGTGCACGCCAGCGAGGACGTCGGCATGGCCGACCCCACCGCCCTCCAGACCGCCGTCGCGGCCGCCCAGGCGGTGGAGCTGATCGGGCTTCCCGAGGCCCGGATCAACCTGGCCCAGGCGGTCATCCACATCAGCCTGGCCCCCAAGTCCAACGCGGTGATCACCGCCATCGACGAGGCCATGGGCGACGTCCGCGCGGGACGGGCCGGTCCCGTCCCGGCCCACCTTCGCGACGCCCACTACAAGGGCGCCGCCGACCTCGGACACGGCAGGGGGTACCGCTACGCGCACGACCACCCGGGCGGGGTGGCCCCGCAGCAGCACGCCCCCGAGGGGCTCACCGAACGCGAGTACTACCGTCCCACCCAGCACGGGGCCGAACGTCGCTTCACCGAGATCCTCCAGAAGATCAGGAGCGTCCTCAAGAGCGAGGGATAGACCCACGACGGCCCCGGCGCGGTGCGCCGGGGCCGTGTCACGGGGAGGGGACGGTCACCGTCCGCCCCCGCTCAGTCGGAGAACAGCTCCACGACCTCCACCACCTCGCGGGGCCCCTCACCCTCCGACTCCTCCGCGAAGGTGATCTCCACGATCATCACCGGCCCCCAGGACAGGTAGTCGACGAAGTCGTTCCCGCTCAGGTCCCAGGTGCCGCGCGCCTCCTCGTCGAGGAAGACGTGCTCGGGTGCGGCGCAGAAGCGGGCGCACTTCACCTCGGCGTCGGGCCGGATCACCGCCTCACCCGGGTCGCCCGCCTCCCGCCACTGCTCCGCCCAGGCCTCGTGGCTCGGAATCCCCTGGTTGCGCGGGATCTCGTCGTCCCGAGTGACCGGCGTGTACACCCAGGTCCGCTCATCGACCCCCGCCTCCGGCTCCGCCTGCTCCGAGGGGTCGAACCGGACCACCAGCGTCCCCGGGTCCTCCTCCTCCGCGGCGGGCTCGGACTCGGGTGCCTCCGAGGCCTCGTCCGCGACCGGGTCGGCCTCGGCGCCGTCGCCGACCATCTGGGACAGGCCCCAGACACCACCGCCGACGAGCGCGGCGGCGACCGAGACGGCGCCCACCAGGAAGAGGGTGCGGGTGGGACGGTGGTTGCCCATCCGGCCCTCCAACCGGATCACCTCGGGCACCCGCGCGGGCGGCTCCACCGCGTGCCACTCGCGTTCGAGGAGACGGCTGATCTCCTCGCGGCCACCGGTCGGGGCGCCTCCCTCCTCGGAATCGGACCCCTCCGCGTGCCACACGGCGATGACCGCTCCGGTCACCTCTCGCAGGCTGGGCCGACGGTCCGGATCGGGGTCCAGGGCGCGCCCCACGACCGGGCGCAGACCCTGCGCAAGCCCGTCGAGGGCGAAGTCCCCGGCGGCCACCCGCTCGGCGATCTCCTCGGGCTCACCCGGGCCGAAGGGCAGACGCCCGGTCCCGGCGAACGCCACGACGGCGCCCCAGGCGAACACGTCCGCCGCGGGCGACGGCGCCCCGCCCAGGTACCGCTCGGGGCTCAGCCAGGTGGCACCCGAACCGCGCAGCCGTTCCGCCTTCGGTGCGATCGCGCACTCCATGATGTGCGGTCCGTGCGACTCCAGCAGGATCTCGCTGGGACGCAGCGATCCGTGGGAGACCCCGCGGGCGTGCAGGGCCGACAACCCCTCGGCCAACGCGGTGGCCAGCGCGATCAGCTTCCCGACCCCCACGCCGCCACGCCTGGTCACGTAGTGGGACAACCGCTGCCCGGCCAGGTAGGGCATGGACAGCCACGGCGGGTTGGCGTCCGGGTCGAAGGCGAGCGGCACGACGACCCGTTCCGGGTCGACCTGTGACAGGTTGCGCAACCTCCGAGCCAGCGCGGGGTAGACGTCGGGGGACTCCAGCTCGGGGGACCGGAGCAGCTTCACGGCGACCAAACGGTCGCCAGCGGTGGTGGAGGCGGTGTCCACGGCGGCGTACACGGTGCCGGTGGAACCCTGCCCCAGTCGTCCGAGGACGAGGTAGGGGCCGATCCGCGACGGGTCGTCCGGGTAGAGGGGGGCCAGGTCCGGGGGTACCAGTACGGAGATCTCACGCGGAGAACGGGGGCTCATGGGTGTCCTGTCGGTGCTTCTGGGCCAGCGAGGGGCTGCGGGGCGTGCCCTGGTGTCCGGACATCGTAGTGAAGAACCATCTCTGCGGTGATTCTCGCCGACGCTCGCCGGTCCGTCGATCCCCGAGGGTCCCGAACCGGACCTCTCGGACACATGACCCTCCCCACTGCCTGCCACACCGTGGCGCGCCCACGCGTGCCGACACCGGACGCGATAGGGTCAGCCGAAACCAGCCGCCTCGGCCCTCAGTGGCAGCGGCGGCGGACGCGGATCGGGAGCCCCGACCCGGCGCGATCGCTGGCCCCCGTACCCGCCCAAGGCGTCCGGTGCGCGCCCGAGCGCGCGCGGACCCGTTCGCACACCCTCGAAGCAACCCTCTATCTGCCCTACGGAGCCTTCATGCTGACCGGAGGAGAGGTCGCCGCGCTCGTCGCAGCGGTGGTCTGGGCGGTGCTGGCCACGTTCATGTGCGTGGCGCTCGTCAAACTGATCAAGCTCATCAACGAGACCACCAAGGTCGTCTCCGAGGTGGGGGACCGGACCCCGCCGCTGCTGGACGACGTGGCCTCCACGGTGGAGCGCACCAACACGTCACTGGAGCGGGTCGAGGAGATCACCGCCAACGTGCAGGCCTCTTCGGAGGACGTGTCCACCATGACCGCCCTCACCCGGTCGGTGTTCACCGGCCCGCTGGTGAGGATCGCCTCGTTCTCCTACGCCGTCCGTCAGGTCCTGGGCCGCCGCAAGGCCCTGGCCGTGATGCGCGGCCGCAAGCGGAGGGAGAACCGTTGATCGGGCGACTGTTCTACCTCGCGGCCGGTGCGGCGATCGGCGGCTACGCGGTGCACCGCGTGCACCGGGCCCGCCGGGCCATGACGCCCGGCGGCATCGCCGACCGGGTCGAGGGCCGGGTCAGCGAGTACCGGGGCGCCCTCCAGGAGCTCAACGAGGACCTCGCGGAGGCGGTCCGGGAGGAGGAGGCGGAGCTGTTGCGCCGCTACGCGCCCGAGCCCCATTCCCTGCGCTCCGCAGACCCCGACTCACCGGGACTCCGCGACCGCGGGTAGCGGCTGGCCGTATTGGGCACAACCTGGGGCAACGAGGGGAACCGGTCGGGCGTCGAATCCGTCGGATCGTTACGTCGCAATCGCGAACCGATGCTCTCGGACGCGCGTCTGTAGGGTTGACGAACCAGTGCAACACGTGAGGAAGCGCCATGTACCCGCCACAGCCGCCCCAGGGTCCCTACTCCGGTGGTCAGGACCCCTACAACCAGGGACAGCCCGGCTACCCCGGCGTCCCGCAGGGGCCGCCCAAGATGCCCGGGACCGCGATCACCGTGCGCGTGCTGATGTTCATCGGCGGTGTGTGCGGGCTGCTCTTCGGCGGCCTCGTCCTGCTGATGGGGCTGATGGCCGGCGGTGACAACGAGTTCGGCGAGGGTTTCGCCGAGGGCGTCCAGGAGACCGGGGTCAACATCGACGCCGCGGAGATCGTCGCCGTCATGGCGATCCTGGGCGGCGTCATGCTCGTGTACGGCCTCGTCTCCACCGCCCTGGCCTCGTTCATGGGTCGGCGCAGCGGCGGCATCCTCTGGTCGATCGTCGTCTTCCAGGCCCTGGCCGCCCTCCTGCTGCTCGTCAACATCTTCACCGGAGCCGTCGGATCGTTCATCCCGCTGCTCTTCGCGATCGGCATGATCGTCCTGATGGTGGTTCCGGCGACCCGCGCGTACTACAAGCCCGCGCCCGCCGGTCACTACCCCGGTTACTGAGATCCGGGGCGGAACCCCCGCCCCGGCACTGCTCTCTCCGGGTCTGTCTCTGTCGAGATCCTCCCGCTGTCCACACGATTCCTCAGAGAGGACCAAGGTGTACCCCACGCCTCCCTCAGGCCCCCAGCAGCCCTACGGTCAGGGCCAGCCGCCCCAGTACCAGCAGGGCCCGCCCCAGCACCAGCAGGGCGGCTACGGCTACCCCCAGCAGCCGATGCAGCACGGCCACGGCCCCGGCCAGCCCTACGGAGCGCCCGGCGCCCCGCCCCCGCCCCCGCAGTTCCACGGTTCGCCCGGAGTCCCCGACACGGTGCCCGGCCCGGCCACCACCGTCCGCGTGCTGATGTTCATCGGCGGTCCGGTCGGCATCCTCCTCGGCCTGACCATCGGCGTGTTCGTCGCGCTCGGCGTGGGCTTCGGCGCCGCGGCCGGGACCGCGTCCGAGGCGAGCGGCGCCGAGGTCGCCGGGGTGGTGGGCGTCCTTGGTGCCCTCGGAGCCTTCTTCGCGCTGATCCCCCTGGTCTACGGCATCGTCTCGACGACGCTCGCCGCCAAGATGGGCAAGCGCACGAAGGGCGTCTACTGGGGCGTCGTCGTGTTCAACATCGTCTCCGCGCTCCTGCTGGTCCTCAACGTGGTCAGCGCGCTCGCCATGGAGGGTGCGCCCACCTCCCTGATCCCGCTGGCCTTCCACGCCACGATGACCGGGCTCATGTTCGCCCCGAAGGTGCGGGAGTTCTACGGCGTCTGAGGCGCCTCGTCACGGCCCGCCGACACGGCAGGGGAAGCGTGACCACCGATGAGGGGCCCGGCGGGAGACCGCCGGGCCCCTCGGCGTTCCCGCACCCGGGCCCGGAGCCCTCGCGGGCGGCCCATCGGGGATGCGTCGGTGGCCAGCGGCGATAGCCTTGGAATGGCCGGACCGCCGCCGTTGTCATCAACGGTGCGGGTCCTCGGCGGCCACTGCAAACCATGCGCGCAGACGTGGCGGTCCCCTCTACGATGGGCCCCTACCGACCACGCGTGACCACGGTCCCACCCAGGGACAACCCCGCCGCCACCGGGCGGCGGAGCCAAGCACAGGAGGGCATCAATGGAGACGGCAGAGATCGCGCGCCGCTTCCTCAGTTTCTTCGAGAAGAACGGACACACCGTGGTGCCCTCGGCAAGCCTGATCGCCGAGGACCCCACGCTGCTGCTGGTGCCAGCAGGCATGGTCCCCTTCAAGCCCTACTTCCTGGGTCAGCGCACACCCTCCTACGACACCGCCACCAGCGTCCAGAAGTGCATCCGGACCAAGGACATCGAGGAGGTCGGCAAGACCTCCCGTCACGCCACCTTCTTCCAGATGCTGGGCAACTTCTCGTTCGGTGACTACTTCAAGGAGCGGGCGATCCCGCTGGCGTGGGAGCTCGTCACCACCCCGGTGTCCGAGGGCGGCTTCGGGATCGACCCCGAGAAGCTGTGGGTGACCGTCTACCTCGACGACGACGAGGCCGCGTCGATCTGGCGCGACAAGGTCGGCGTCCGCCCCGAGCGCATCCAGCGCATGGGCATGGAGGAGAACTACTGGGACATGGGCGTGCCCGGTCCCTGCGGCCCCTGCTCCGAGATCTTCTACGACCGCGGCCCCGAGTACGGCGTCGAGGGTGGTCCCGAGGCGGACGAGAACCGCTACATCGAGATCTGGAACCTCGTCTTCATGCAGTACGAACGGGGTGAGGGCTCCGGCAAGGACTACCCGATCCTCGGCGAACTGCCCAGGAAGAACATCGACACCGGTCTCGGTCTGGAGCGCCTCGCGGCGGTCCTCCAGGGCGTCGACAACATCTACGAGACCGACATCATCGGCCGCGTACTGCACCGCGCCGCCGAGCTGACCGGCACCACCTACGGTGGCGACCACGACCAGGACGTCATGCTCCGCGTGGTCGCCGACCACGTGCGCAGCGCCGTCATGCTCGTCGGAGACGGCGTCAAGCCCGGCAACGAGAAGGCCGGGTACGTCCTGCGCCGCATCCTTCGCCGCTCGATCCGCAACCTGCGGCTGCTCTCGGGCACCGACTCCTTCTTCCTGCACGACCTGACCGAGGTCAGCATCGACGCGATGAAGGACATCTACCCGGACCTGCTCGACAAGGCCGACGTCGTCCACGGCGTGATCGACAACGAGGAGCGCAACTTCGCGGACACCCTCCGCGCGGGCACCACGCTCTTCGGCCGCGCGGCCGAGCGCACCCGCGCCGCGGGCGGCACCGAGTTCTCGGGTGTGGACGCCTTCCAGCTCCACGACACCTACGGCTTCCCCATCGACCTCACCCTGGAGATGGCGGCCGAGCAGGGCCTCAGCGTGGACGAGGGCGCCTTCCGTGAACTCATGCAGCGCCAGAAGGACACCGCCAAGGCCGACGCCAAGGCGAAGAAGCTCGGAAACGCCGACATCTCGCTCTACGCGCAGATGCACGAGAACGCGGGCAACACCGAGTTCCTGGGCTACACCGAGGCCGAGAGCGACTCCCGCGTCAAGGGCATCGTCGTGGACGGCGAGGGCGTCCCCGCCGCGCGCGCGGGCGACAAGGTGGAGATCGTCCTGGACCGCACCCCGTTCTACGGGGAGAGCGGCGGTCAGCTCGCCGACACCGGCACCCTGACCGTCGACGGGCGCGGCGTGGTGGACGTCGAGGACGTCCAGAAGCCGCTCCCGGGCCTGTTCGTGCACCGGGGCACCGTCCGCTCGGGAGAGGTCGTCCTGGACGACACCGTGCACGCGGAGATCGACACTGGTCGCCGCCACGCCATCGAACGGTCCCACTCGGCCACCCACCTGATCCACTCGGCGCTGCGCAACGCGATCGGCCCCTCCGCCGGACAGGCCGGTTCGGAGAACCGCCCCGGCCAGCTGCGGTTCGACTTCACCGCCGACAACGCGCTGGGCGGACAGCGCCTGGCCGAGGTCGAGGAGGAGGTCAACACGGTCCTCGCCGGCGACATCGCGGTCCAGACCGAGGAGAAGAGCCTGGACGAGGCGCTCAAGATGGGCGCCCTGGCCATGTTCGGCGAGAAGTACGGCGACCGCGTCAGGGTCGTGGAAATGAGCGACTACTCGGTCGAGCTCTGCGGCGGTACGCACGTCGGCTCCACCGCCAAGCTCGGCATCGTCAAGCTGCTGGGGGAGTCCTCCATCGGCTCGGGCGTGCGCCGTGTCGAGGCGGCCGTGGGCGTGGACGCGTTCAAGCGTCTGTCCAAGGAGTCGGCTCTGGTCGGACAGCTCTCCGAGCAGCTCAAGACGCCTCGGGAGGAACTGCCCGAGCGGATCGACACGATGGTCTCGCGGCTGCGCGTCGCCGAGAAGGAGATCGAGAAGCTGCGCGCCGCCCAGGTGCTCCAGGCCGCGGGCGACCTCGCGGCGGGCGCGCGCCGACACGGCTCGGCCCGGGTCGTGGCCGCCGAGGCGCCCGAGGGTGCCAGCGGTGACGACCTGCGCAAGCTGGTCCTGGACGTGCGCGGACGCCTCGGTGAGGACGAGCCCGTGGTCGTGGCGATGACCGCCGTGCCCAAGGACCGTCCCGTCGTGGTGATCGCCGCGAACAAGGCCGCGCAGAAGGCCGGGATCAAGGCGGGCGACCTCGTGGGTGTCGCGGCCCGCGCCCTCGGCGGCGGTGGCGGCGGCAAGCCCGACATCGCCCAGGGCGGCGGCACCGACGCGAGCAAGGTGGACGAGGCCCTGCGCGCCGTGGAGGCGCGCGTCGCGGGCGCCTAGGCGCCTTGGCGACGGTCGGTCCGACCGCGCCCCGTGGGGCCCTGGAGGTCCCGCGGGGTGCGGTCGCCTTTCCGCCACTCCGAACGGGTCAATCACCCTGAGTTGTCGAACCTGTCCGTACAGTTTCGTTATGTGACCAAGCTGACGGTTCCCGCATCGCCGGGACCCGATCCGACGCACGATGCCGTCGGACGACCCGGTGACACCCGCCCGGGCCCGGCGCGTGACCGCTGTGACCTACACTCGGACGGTACGCGTGCGCCCCGGTCCCCGTTGACACGGCCAGACCCGAGGCCCGTGGCCCGGTCCCCGCGCGACCGGGAGCGTTCCACGGGTCAGGCTGCGCACCGTCATCGAATCGGGCATACTGTGGCGCGTCACAGCCGATCACATGGCTGTCTGCGCGGAGATTCCCGCGATCCAGCTGATGAACAGGACCACCGTGTTGAGGATTTCCCAGCAGCGGTGCTGTGCCGTCGACGGTACGGCCCGCGCGAGCAGCGCCCCCAGGCAGGAGGAGGCGTCCTCGTGAGACACGGTGTGCGCCTGGCGATCGATCCGGGCAACGCGCGTATCGGCGTCGCCGCCAGCGACCCCAGCGGCGTGCTGGCCAGCCCGGTCGAGACCATCCCACGGGGCAGGGGCGACGTGCAGCGCATCGCCCTCCTCGTACTGGAGAAGGAGGCCCGCGAGGTCGTCGTGGGCTACCCTGCTTCACTGTCCGGCCAGGAGGGACCGGCGGCCCGGTCCGCGCGCGAGTTCGCGAACACTCTGGCCCGACTCCTCGCCCCCGTCCCCGTCAGGCTCGTGGACGAACGACTCACCACGGTGACCGCCCAGGGACAGTTGCTCTCCGGCGCCTCCTTCGGGAAGAAGGGTGCCAAGGGCGGCCGAGCCCGCCGCTCGGTCATCGACCAGGCGGCCGCCACCGTGCTCTTGCAGAGTGCCTTGGACCAGGAACGGTCGACAGGCCATCCCCCGGGCGAGATCGTCCATGCCAGCCAGGGAGATTCATGACCGACAGGGATGACTACCCCGATCCCTACCGTGGCCGTGCCGACCGCGAGGGCGGCTACGACTACGACCCGCTCTCCGACCCGCTGCCCGCGCAGCCGCCGTCACGCGGCCGTCGGGCGCGCCCCGAGCCCCAGTCCGGCCCCTGGACCGAGCAGCCCGGTACAGGTGAGTTCGGGCACACCGGACCACCCGCCGGCGATGTCCGCGCCCCCCGGTACGCGGCCCCCGCCCCCGGGGAGGGCGACACGAGCAGCCGGACCGCGCCCGCCCCCGGACGCCGCCGCAGGGCCGAACCGCCCGAGGACGAGGCACCGTGGAACGGCGAACCGCAGTCCGCCGGTCCCCGGCGCTTCGGTGCCGCCGACGCCCTGCGCGGCGGCCGTGCCGCACGCGGCGGACAGGCGCCCCAGCACCCCGAGCAGGGGTCCCCCTCGGACACCGGAAGCCATCAGCGGCCCAGCGCCGACGCGACCCAGGACGCCCTGGCGGCCCTGGCCAACCTGGGTGGCGCACAGAACCCTTCACGCGGGACCCCCCAGCCGCCCGCGGACGCCCCCGCCCAGGAGCAGCCCCCACGCAGGGCCCGGCGCGCACGCGCCGAGGAGCCCGCCGAGCCGCGCTCCGCCTTCTGGGGCGACGACGCCGACGAACCCGCCCCCGCATTCCACACGGATCCCCCGGAAGAGGAACCCCAGGGCCGCAGGGGCCGCCGCAAGCGCGCCCAGGAGACGCAGCCCGAGCCCGTGCGCGACACGGGTGCCTTCCGCGCGCTGGAGCCGGAGGACGAGGAGCCCACGGGGCGTCGCGGTCGGCGGCGCGCCCGCCGTGCCGCGGAGGAGGAGCCCGAGGACACCGGGGCCTTCCGGGCACGCGAGCCCGAGTACGAACCGGAGCCCGAACCGGAGCCCGAGGAGCCGGCCGGCCGTCGCGGTCGTCGCCGCGCCCGCCGTGCCGCGGAGGAGGAGCCCGAGGACAGCGGGGCCTTCGCCGCAGTGCCGGTCACCGACACCGGGGCCTTCGCGGAGCTGTCCAACCTGGACGAGGACGAGCAGCACCTCACGGACACCGGTTCCTTCCTCGCACAGGAACCGGAGGACGAGGAGCCCAAGGGACGTCGCGGTCGTCGTCGCGCCAAGCGGGGGCGCCGGGCCGAGCCCGAACCCGAGCCCGAGGTCGAGGAGGAGCCCGAGGAGGACCTCTACGAAGAGGACAGCCTCGAGGACATCGCCGCCTCCTACGGTGACAGCCGTGCCAACCGCAAGCGCGCCAAGCGAGCCAAGGCCGCGCAGGCCGCCCGGCTCAACAAGGGCAAGCCCAAGAAGCGCAAGAAGAGCAAGGGCCTGACGGTCCTGCTCGCCCTGGTCCTGCTGCTCGTGGTCGCGGGCGGCGGTTACGGGGTGGCGCGCACCTACGTGTTCCCGCCCGACTTCTCCGGCGGGGGCGAGGGCGAGGTCGTCTTCGCCATCGAGGAGGGGCAGAGCGGTACCGCGGTCGCCCAGAGCCTCGTGGACCAGGGCGTGGTCGCCAGCGTGCGGGCCTTCACCAACGCGCTCAGCTCCAGCGAGGGCGACGGGCTTGTCCCGGGTACCTACTCCCTGGCCGAGGGCATGAGCGGCGAGGACGCCGTGGCGGCCCTGCTGGACCCGGAGAACCGCCTGGGCGGTCGGGTCACCATCCGCGAGGGGCTCCGTTCGGACCAGGTGCTCCAGCTCCTGGCCGAGAACACGGGGCTGAGCCTGGAGGAGCTCCAGGAGGCGTACGAACAGACCGACGAACTCGGCCTGCCCGACTACGCCTCCGAGGGCCCGGCGGGCTACCTGTTCCCGTCCACGTACCGGTTCGAGCCCGACACCGAGCCCCTCTCGATGCTGCGCACCATGGTCACCCAGTACCGGCAGGTCGCCGAGGAGGTGAACCTGGAGTCCCGCGCCGCCGACCTCGGGTACGACTCCAACGAGGTCATGGCGATCGCCTCCATCGTCCAGGCCGAGAGCGGTCGGGCCGAGGACATGCCGAAGATCTCCCGGGTGGTGCACAACCGCCTGGACATCGACATGGCGCTCCAGATGGACAGCACCTGCTTCTACGCCATCGGCGAGTACGGCATCGCGCTCAACAGCGAACAGCTCAGGCAGTGCCGGGACGACACCAGCGGGTTCGACACCTACTACAGCACCGGGCTGATCCCCGGCCCGTTCGTCGCCCCGGGCGAGGAGGCCATCGAGGCCGCCCTGGAACCGGCGGACGGCGAGTGGCTGTACTTCGTGGCCACGGACCCGGACAACGGCGTCACCGAGTTCGCCGAGTCCCACGAGGAGTTCGAGGTCCTCAAGGAACGCTTCCAGGAGACCTGGGGCGGCGGCAGCGGCGGGGGTGAGGAGTGACGCGCGCGGCCGTCCTGGGCTCGCCCGTGGCCCACTCGCTCTCCCCGGTCCTGCACACGGCCGCCTACGCGGCGCTGGGCCTGGACGACTGGTCTTACGGACTGGTCGAGTGCGACGAGGCGGGGCTGGCTCCCTTCCTCGCCGAGCTGGACCCGTCCGAGTGGGCCGGGCTCTCCCTGACCATGCCGCTGAAGCGGCGGGCCATGGACCTGGCCGACGAGGTCACGGACCTGGCCACGGCCGTCGGCGGCGCCAACACCCTGGTTCGTAGGGGGGCGGGGTGGTCGGCGCTGAACACCGACGTCGAGGGGATCGCCACCGCCCTCACCGAGGCGGGCGTGGCGGTTCCGGCCAGCACGCTCGTCCTGGGCGCGGGGGCCACCGCGGCCTCCGCCCTCGCGGCCCTGCGGGATCTGGGCACGACCGGACCGGTCACCGTCCTGGCCCGTGACACGGCGCGCACCGGCGAGGTCACGGCGGCCGCGGAGCGCCTCGGCCGCCCCGTCCGGGTGGCGCCGCTGGCGGAGATCGACCACCACCTGGACGCCGACCTCGTGGTCTCCACCCTGCCTTCGGGTGCGACGGACGGGTACGCCACTCGGATCGCGGCCTCCCGGGCCGACCTGTTCGACGTGATCTACGCCCCATGGCCGACCGCCGCCGCCTCAGCGGTGGCGGCCCGTGGCGGGCGCGTGGTCGGCGGGTTCCCGATGCTCCTGCACCAGGCCGCCGCCCAGGTCCGCCTGATGACGGGGATCGGGGACGTCCCGGTGGAGGCCATGCGGGCCGCCGGCGAGGCGGAACTCCTCCGGCGCTCCGCCCGGGTGGCCCACTGACCCCCGGGCACGGTGGTCGGGCGGTCGCGGGGTCCTGCTATATTGGGTGTCATCGACTTGGTCCGGTGTGTCTGACACACCGGAGCCGCAAGCGGAGATGATCCTCCCACCTACCGGGCCGCGCCCGTGTGGGTCCCGGTCAGACGATGGGCACGCCGCCCCGAGTTCGTCGGAAACCCGTGTACGGGTTCCGTCGGCCTGGTTCGCGGTCCCGTCGTGAACATCCGGTCGGATCGCCCCGCTTGCACACGCTGGCGGGGTTTTTCGTTTCTGGTGAGACCCCAACGCGGGCGGGTGGCCTGAACAAGCACGGGCGACCCGGTCGAACAGGCCGACCACCACGGGGTGGGCGGCCGGTCCCAGGTAATCCGAGAAAGCTAGGGAGGGGTCTCATCAGCACAGAGCCCCGCATCAATGACCGTATCCGGGTGCCCGAGGTCCGACTCGTCGGACCCAACGGTGAGCAGGTCGGAATCGTCTCCGTGCAGGACGCGCTGCGTCTGGCCCAGGAGTCGGACCTCGACCTCGTCGAGGTCGCGCCGACCGCGCGCCCGCCGGTCGCGAAGCTGATGGACTACGGCAAGTTCAAGTACGAGTCCGCGGTCAAGGCCCGTGAGTCGCGCAAGAACCAGTCGAACACGATCATCAAGGAGATCAAGCTCCGCCCGAAGATCGACCCGCACGACTACGAGACCAAGAAGGGTCACGTCGTTCGGTTCCTCAAGAGCGGGGACAAGGTCAAGGTGACGATCATGTTCCGTGGCCGTGAGCAGTCCAGGCCCGAGCTCGGGCGCAGGCTGCTGGCGCGTCTGGCCGAGGACGTCCAGGATCTTGGCACGGTCGAGTCCCAGCCCAAGCAGGACGGCCGCAACATGGTCATGGTGATCGGTCCGCACAAGCGGCGTTCCGAGCACAAGGCCGAGGCCCGCGCCGCGGCGGGGGACAAGACCCGCCGCGATGAGCGCGACCAGGCGTAAGGCGCCAGGGGAAGTCCCCCACCGCCCGGACGCCGTCAAGGCGACGACCGGGTGGTGGGGTGGGCTGCTCCCGACCAGTCCGTGATGCACCGGTGTGCGACGGGACCCCGCCGTAGTGGCGGAACAATCGCGGTGTCCGCATCCTGTGCGGGTGCCGCGCCGACGGAGTAGGAGACGACGGCGACATGCCGAAGAACAAGTCCCACAGTGGAGCCAAGGACCGTTTCAAGGTCACCGGCTCTGGCAAGATCATGCGCCGCCGTGCCAACAAGAACCACATCCTTGAGCACAAGACCTCCAAGCGCAAGCGCAAGCTGGGCACGGAGGCCGAGCTCGCTCCGGCCGACACCAAGAACATCAAGAAGCTCCTGGGCAAGTAGCACCGGAGCACCCGTCCTCCTTGGCCAGCCCGTGCGCCCGACCCCGTCGGCGCGCTGAGGCGCCCGGAGGACAACCACCTGAAGCGAACGCGGTCGCTGGGTGCGTCCTGGCCGGACCGGTCGGCGCGCCGTGCGCGCCGGAAGAACCAATGAGGGAGTCACTGTGGCACGCGTGAAGCGGGCTCTCAACGCCAAGAAGAAGCGCAAGGTCGTTCTCGACCGGGCCAGTGGTTACCGCGGGCAGCGCTCGCGTCTGTACCGCAAGGCCAAGGAGCAGATGCTCCACTCGATGACCTACTCCTACCGGGACCGCAAGGACCGCAAGGGGCAGTTCCGTCGTCTGTGGATCCAGCGCATCAACGCCGCCTCCCGCGCTCACGGCCTGACCTACAACCGTCTCATCCAGGGTCTGAAGCTGGCCGAGATCGAGGTCGACCGTCGCATGCTGGCCGAGCTGGCCGTCAACGACGAGGCCGCCTTCGCCGTCCTCGTGGAGAAGGCCAAGCAGGCCCTCCCCACCACCGCCGCGGCCTAGCAGGCAGTCGGAAGAACCAGACGGGTAGCGATGGCGAGCCACGAGTTCACGAGTGTCCGGTCACCCAGGATCAAGGGGGTTCGGCGGCTCGCCAAGCGCACCTTCCGTCAGCGCGAGCGGCGCTTCCTCGCGGAGGGGCCGCAGGCTGTACGGGAGGCCCTGGCCGCCGTCAACGGCGGCGACGGGCGGTCCCCCTACAACGGGACCGCCCACGGTGTCGTCGAGGTCTACGCCACGGCGGAGGCCATGCAACGCCACATCGACCTGATGGACGCCGCCCACACAGCGGGCGTGCCCACCCACCGGGTCAGTCTCGACGTGATGTCCGAACTGGCGCAGACCATCACCCCGCAGGGGGTCATCGCGGTCTGCGAGTTCGTCGACGTCCCCTTGGAGAGCGTCTCCGACGCGCGGCTCGCCGTCGTCCTCTCCCACGTGCGCGATCCCGGCAACGCCGGTACGGTCCTGCGCACCGCCGACGCGGCCGGAGCCGACGTCGTCATCTTCACCGACGCCTCGGTGGACCCCTACAACGGCAAGTGCGTGCGGGCCTCCGCCGGAAGCCTGTTCCACCTGCCCGTGGTGGTGGGGGTACCGGTGGCCCGGGCGGTGGACTTCCTGCACGGAGCCGGAGCCAAGGCCTGGGCGGCGGACGGCAGCGGCGACCGCGACCTGCACCAGCTCGCCGACGACGGCGACCTGGACGGCCCGGTCGGCTGGGTCTTCGGCAACGAGGCCTGGGGCCTTCCGGAGGAGATCGTCCAGCTGACGGACGGCGCGGTCAGCGTCCCGATCTACGGCGGGGCCGAGAGCCTGAACCTGGCCACGGCCGCGGCGGTCTGCCTGTACACGACCGCCCGCCAGCAGCGCCGCGCCTGAACCGCCCGAGCGGGTCCGGCAGAACGGCCCCCCGGTCTACGGCGGGGCCGAAAGGTTGGATCCGGCCCCGGTTCTGAGGGTTCTTCAGGGCGTCTCGACGCGGCTTCGGCGGCGTCGCCCCGGACGCGTTCAGCACGCTCTCCGGCGTGGCGGAACCACGCCCGATCGTCACTCCCCGTCACCATTGGGTGGCTGACCCGGCATGGAGTGCCGGGCGGTGTACACGCTCGGTAACAGGTCGCCTCAACCACCCGAAATGCACGTGCACGGGGTTCGAGTGTCGATAGGGTCGGGCCAGTACGACGGTGGTTCACGCGCTTCCGCTTGTCCACCCCCGCCCGACCCCTGTCACGGGTGGGACGGTGCGTGTGTCCGCCACGACACGGCAGGCTTGACGACAGGGCGTGAGCACCGGAGCCCGAACGCCTCGGCGAGCGGGCCCGTGGGCCGACGCGTGTCCGTCCGCCTCGGACGGACGGCGACGGACCGGTGGCCGTCTCCCGGGTTCCGGGTGACGCCGTATCCCGGGTCATCAGGCGTACCAGGTGGGAGTGCAGGGTAGATCTGCGGTGGTGTCCGGGGAGTTCAGCCACGGGCACGACCGGTCAGCGATCCCGACCCAGGAGTCCTGTGGTCGCGGACCTTCGGAGGGGAGCGGGGAGAGGCGTGGGCAGCGGCCGACACGTGGGCCAACCGGCGGAGGACTCTGACGGTGCGGCGGCGCGACCCTCAAAGGACCCCGTCCCAGGGCAAGGACACACCACCGACGCCCCCGCAGAGCGGGAGAGCGCCGGAGCGGATCCCCGTGGCGTGCGTCGCCGCGGTGCCGCGTCCGCCCTGTGGGAGGTCGAGACCGCCTCGGCGGCCGACGCTCCGCCACTGCACGCCGACGACCTGCCCGACGGAGTGGTCGTCGCCGACGCCGGGGGAAGGGTCGTCCTCTTCAACACCCTCGCCGCGCAGCTGACCGGCGTTCCCACCGCCTCCGCCATCGGCCGCGACTTCCGCGCCGCCCTGCCCCTGAAGGGTCTCGACGGCCACAACTGGTGGGAGTCCAGCGACCCCTACGGCGGCGACCGCGAACGCACCCGTCAGCCCGAGCGCATGCTCTGCCTGCCCGACGAACGCGAGATCCTCGTCTCCGCCCGCTACGTGCGGGCCCGGCCCGGGGGGGACCTCGTCCGCCTGGTCCTCACCCTCAGGGACGCCTCCGCCCGGTCCGAACGCTCCCGCGCCGACCTCGTCTCCGAGGTCGCGCACGAGCTGCGCTCCCCGCTCACCAGCGTGAAGGGCTTCACCTCCACCCTGCTCAACAAGTGGGAACGGCTCACCGACAAGCAGAAGCTGTTCATGCTGGAGACCGTCAACGCCGACGCCGACCGTGTCACCCGGCTCATCCACGACCTCCTGGATGTCTCCCGCATCGAGTCCGGCCGCCTGGAGGTTCGCCGCCAGGTCGTCGACCTGCCCGCCGCCGTGCGCCGACTGGTCGCCAGCCGGGTCGCCTCCGGGTACGCCGAGGAGCGCTTCCGGGTCGAGGCCCGCGGTGAACTCCCGCAGATGTGGCTGGACTCCGACAAGGTGGAACAGATCCTCTCCAACCTCGTGGAAAACGGGGTGCGGCACGGCGCTGGTACTGTCAGTGTCGTGATCGAGCCGTGTGAAGGAGGAGCAGCGGTGTCGGTGCGCGACGAAGGCCAGGGCATAGCACCCGAGACCGTTCCGCGCGTCTTCCGTCAGTTCTGGCGCGGGAAGCGCCGTGGCGGAACCGGCCTCGGACTGTTCATCGTCAAGGGCCTCGTCGAGGCCCACGGCGGCACGATCACCGTCGGACGCGCCCCCAACGGCGGCGCCGAGTTCCGATTTACCGTGCCCGCCGGGACGCCCGAGTTCGTCTGAGCCCTCAGACCTTCGGCCCCCCGGTGGGCGCACGTGGCATGTCCCGGACCCCGCGACGGAAACCTTCCCGGGCTGCCCGAAACCGCCTGTGCTTTTCCTGTCGGCTTCGTCCGCCCCCGTGCGGACCGTGACTGCCGCGCCGGTCCCCGCTTCCGTGGAGGACCGGTGACGGCGAGGCAACCAACCATGTCTGCACCGAACAATTCCTTCGACCCGGTCGAGGTGACCTCCCTGCACCCCGACGAGGTCGCCCGCATGCGCGAGGAGGCGCTGGCCGCCATCGAGGCCGCCGCCGACCTCGCCGAACTCAAGGAGGTCCGGCTCGCGCACGCCTCCGACCGCTCCCCGCTGGCCCTGGCCAACCGGGAGATCGGCGCCCTTCCCCCGGCCGCCAAGGCCGATGCGGGCAAGCGTGTCGGCGGCGCCCGACGCGATGTCGGGCAGGCCCTCAAGGCCCGTCAGGCGGTGTTGGAGACCGAGCGCGACGAGCGCGTCCTCGTCGAGGAGCGCGTCGACGTCACCCTGCCCTGGGACCGCACGCCCCGTGGGGCCCGTCACCCTCTGACCACCGTGGCCGAGCGCATGACCGACGTCTTCGTCGGCATGGGCTTCGAGGTCGCGGAGGGCCCCGAGGTCGAGGCGGAGTGGTTCAACTTCGACGCCCTCAACTTCCAGCCCGACCACCCGGCCCGGAGCATGCAGGACACCTTCTTCGTCGAGGGTCCCGACGGCGGCGAGTCGGGCCTGGTCATGCGCACCCACACCTCCCCGGTCCAGATCCGCGCGCTGCTCTCGCGGGAGCTGCCCGTGTACGTGGTCGCGCCCGGCAAGACCTTCCGCACCGACGAGCTGGACGCCACGCACAGCCCGGTCTTCCACCAGCTGGAGGGCCTGGTCGTCGACAAGGGGATCACCCTGGCGCACCTGCGCGGCGCCATCGACGCGTTCGTGGAGTCCGTCTTCGGTGAGGGCCTTCGGACCCGGTTCCGCGCGTCCTACTTCCCCTTCACCGAGCCCTCCGCCGAGGTGGACATCGAGTGCTTCGTCTGCCGGGGCGCCTCCGTGGGCGACCCCGACCGGCCCTGCCGCACCTGCTCCAGCGAGGGCTGGATCGAGATCGGCGGCTGCGGCGTGGTCAACCCGCGCGTGCTCACCGCCGCCGGGGTGGACCCCGAGGTCTACAGCGGCTGGGCCTTCGGCCTGGGAATCGAACGGACACTGATGTTCGCGCACGGTGTGCGCGACATGCACGACATGGTCGAGGGCGACATCCGCTTCACCTCGGCCTTCGGGAGTGAGAACTGATGCGCGTCCCCCTGACCTGGCTGCGTGAGTACGTCGAGCTTCCGGCCGACGTCTCCGCCCGTGACCTCGCCTCCCAGCTGACGCTGGCCGGGCTGGAGGTCGAGACCGTCGACGAGCTCGGCTCCGACCTGACCGGCCCCGTCGTCTTCGGCCGCGTGCTGGAGATCGAGGAGCTCACCGGCTTCAAGAAGCCCATCCGCTACTGCAGGGTGGACGTCGGATCGGCCAACGGCACCGGCGAGCCGCAGGAGATCGTCTGCGGCGCCCGCAACTTCTCCGAGGGCGACCTCGTCGTGGTGTCCCTGCCCGGAGCGGAACTGCCCGGCGGCTTCCGGATCGGTGCCCGCAAGACCTACGGGAAGATGTCGGCGGGCATGATCTGCTCGGCGACCGAACTCGGCCTGTGGGAGGACCACGAGGGCATCGTCGTGCTGCCCGAGGGCTTCGCCGAGATCGGCGCCGACGCCATCGCCGCGCTCGGCCTGCGCGAGGACGTCCTCGACATCGCCGTCACCCCGGACCGCGGGTACGCGCTGTCCCTGCGCGGCGTGGCCCGTGACGTCGCCGCTCTGTACGGGGTCGCCCTCCACGATCCCGCCGACGTCACCGTCGTCGGGGCCACGGGCCCCGGCCACCCGGGTTCGGTCGAGGACCCCGCGCGCTGCGACCGCCTCGTGCTGCGCGGCGCCACCGGCTTCGACCCGCAGGCACCCACCCCGCTGTGGATGAAGCGCCGCCTGCACCAGAGCGGGGTCCGCCCCGTCTCCCTGGCCGTGGACGTCACCAACTACGTGATGCTCGAACTCGGCCAGCCGCTGCACGCCTGGGACCGTGACCGTGTCAACGGCGCGATCCGGGTCCGCCAGGCCGCGGCGGGGGAGAAGCTGGAGACCCTGGACCACGTCCAGCGCTCCCTCGACTCCGACGACATCGTCATCGCCGACGACTCGGGCGCCCAGGCCGTCGCCGGTGTGATGGGCGGGCTCGACACCGAGATCGGCCTGGCCTCCACAAGCGTCCTGGTCGAGGCCGCTCACTTCGACGCCATGAGCGTCGCCCGCGCCTCCCGGCGGCACCAGCTCTCCTCGGAGGCCTCCCGCCGCTTCGAGCGCGGGATCGACGCCGCAGGTCAGCTCGCCGCCGCCACCCGCGCCGTGGAGCTGCTGGCCGAGCTCGGCGGTGCCACGGTCGAGACCGCCTACACGGTCGTCGACGAGTCCGCCCCGCGTGAGCCCATCGTCATCCGGGCGTCCCACGCGTCGGGTGTGGCCGGGGTCGACTACCCCGAGGGCACCAGTGAGCGGTGGCTGCGCGCCGTGGGCTGCGCTGTCGAGACGGACGGGGACCTGCTGCGGGTCACCCCGCCCACCTGGCGACCCGACATCACCGACCCCAACGACCTCGCCGAGGAGATCATCCGCTTCGAGGGGTACGAGAACATCCCCTCGATCCGGCCCAGCGGCTCGGGACGTGGTCTGACCTCCAGCCAGCGCCTGCGCCGGGCGGTCGGCCGCATCCTCGCCGACACCGGCTACAACGAGGTGCTGTCCTACCCGTTCACCGCCGAGCGCGACCTCGACGGCCTCCAGTTGGCCGCCGACGACCCGCGCCGCGCCAGCCTGCGCCTGGCCAACCCGCTCAGCGAGGAGGAGCCGTTGCTGCGGACCACCCTCCTGCCGGGGCTGTTCAAGGCGCTGGCCCGCAACGTGGGACGGGGCCTCACGGACGTGGCCCTGTTCGAGACGGGCCTGGTGTACCTGCCGGTTCCCGGCGCCACCCGCGCCCCGATCCTGCCGGTGGACCGCGGTCCCAGCGCCGAGGAGCTCGCGCTCGTCGACGCGGCCCTGCCCGAGCAGCCGCGCCGCGTGGGCGTGGTCATCACCGGCGACGCCGAGCGCGCGGGCTGGTGGGGCGAGGGCCGCGCGGCCACCTGGGCCGACGCGATCCAGGCCGCCCGGGACGTCGCGCGCGTCGCCGGGGTCGACCTGGAGATCGAGGCCGACGCCCGCGCGCCGTGGCACCCCGGTCGCTGCGCCGCCCTGTACGTGCGGGTCGAGGGCGAGCGCGTGCTCGTCGGCCACGCCGGTGAACTGCACCCGAGGGTCGTCCAGGCGTTCGGCCTGCCGGAGCGCACCTCCGCGACGGAGATCGACCTCGACGGTGTCGAGCGGGCCCGCACGGACTCGCCCGCGCCGACGGTGTCGACCTACCCGGTGGCCACCCAGGACGTGGCCCTGGTCGTCGACGCCTCGGTGCCGGTCGGCCGGATCAGCGAGGCGCTGGCCGAGGGGGCGGGCCCCCTTCTGGAGAGCGTGCGGTTGTTCGACGTCTACACCGGTGAGCAGGTCGGCGAGGGCCGCCGGTCCGTGGCCTTCGCGCTGCGGTTCCGGGCCGAGGACCGGACGCTGACGGCCGAGGAGGCGGGGGCCGCGCGTGACGCCGCCGTCGCCCTGGCCACCGAGCGCACCGGCGCGGTCCTACGCGGCTGATCCCGGTCGGCTCCGGCCCGGACGGGCGACACGGGGTCGCGGGGGAAGGGCGGGTCGGGTACTCCCTCAGGAGGAGGACCCGCCCCGCCCTTCTGTGTTACGACAGGGGGAGCGGGTCCGGACACCGTGGAGAAGGAATGCCCCGAGTCCGCCGCCCGCTGCGAAACGTTCGGTCGCAGGGTTTGGATTTCAAGGAAATTGCGGCCACGTCTTTCCAGCGTAGTAAGGGTTTTAGTGCGAGGCGCCGGGGGTAGCTGGAATGAAGTTTGGGTTTCGGGGCATGAAAGCTCGTTTTGGCTCTTGCTGTGGAGCGGCTTGAGAACTTAGCCTGCGAGTACCTGCCACGACCTGGGCGCCCAGGAAGGGGTCAGATCCGTTTTCCGCTGCGCGTTCTCGCGCATGTCACGGCTCGGAGGTCGCCATATGACCGAAACGGTTGTCTCGTCCGCGCTCGCTCCCAAGGAACACCGGGAGCCCAGCCGCCTCTGGCATACCTTCTGTGATATGAACACCGTGGCCAAGGGCCCGGAGTTCGTCGTGGCCCGCGCCGAGGGCGTGTGGCTCTGGGACCGGTTCGGTGACCGCTACCTCGACGGCACCGCCAGTCTCTGGTACTCCAACGTCGGTCACGGTCGCGCTGAGATCGCGGACGCGGTCCACCGACAGATGAGCACCCTGGACGCCTACACCGTCTACGGGGACTTCGCCAACGTACCCGCGATGGAGCTGAGTGAGCGCCTCGCCGCCCACGCCCCTGTCGATGACCCGCGCATCATCCTCACCTGCGGGGGAGGGGAGTCGATCGACACCGCCGCCAAGCTGGCACGGGCCTACTGGACCACGCAGGGCCAGCCGGAGCGGCAGCACCTGATCAGCCGGACCGGGGGCTACCACGGCCTCAACGGTTTCGGTACGAGCATCATCGGCATGGAGCGTTTCCGTTCCGGCTACGGGAAGCTCGTCGAGGACACCTCGGTGGTCCCGCACGACTCCGCCGCCGCTCTGGAGGCCGAGATCCTGCGGGTGGGGGCGGACCGGGTGGCCGCCTTCTTCGCCGAGCCGGTGATCGGGGCGGGCGGGGTCTTCCTGCCTCCGGAGAACTACTTCGCCGACGTGGCGCGGATCTGTCGCAAGTACGGTGTCCTCTTCGTCGTGGACAGCGTGATCTGCGGCTTCGCGCGTATGGGGAACTGGTTCGGGATCGAGCGGTTCGGGGTCAGCCCGGACATGATCGTCTTCGCCAAGGGCGTCTCCAGCGGATACCTGCCGCTGGGCGGGGTCGTGGTCAACGGTCGCGTGGCCGATCCCTTCTGGAACGAGGAGGGCAACCCGTTCCTGCACGGAACCACCTACGCCGGGCACCCGTCGGCCTGCGCGGCGGCCATGGCCAACCTCGACATCCTGGAGCGCGAGGACCTGTTCACGGTCTCCCGCGAGGTGGAGACCCACCTGGACTCCGCGCTGCGCGGGCTGGCCGACCACCCGCTGGTGGCCGAGGTCCGTTCCGGGATGGGGGTGATGGGGGCGGTGGAGCTCACGGAGGAGGCCCTCACCGAGCGCGGGATCACCACGGCGGAGGTCTTCGCCGAGGCCCGTACGCGGGGCGTCATCGTCCGTCCGGTCCCGAAGGCGCTGCTGGTCTCGCCGCCCCTGGTCATCACCTGGGAGCAGGTGGAGCACCTGACGTCCACCCTGTCGGCGGCCCTGGACGCCGTCATGGCCCGACACTGACGAGGGGGAGCCCGGTCATTCCGGGCTCCCCGGAAGAAGGACCCACAGCAGGACCCGAGGAACCCACCGGTGCGGGACGCCGGTGGGTTGATTATTTTCCCAGGAAACCTCTGTCAGGTACTGGTATCGTGCAGTAATATTTACTGGGAAGATACTTCTTCGGGGGTGCGTATGGACGAGGCCCCCCGTGCACACGGCAGGGAGCGGTCCATGACGGCACAGGGCGACACCACGGAAGAGCGGGACGGTGCGGACACCGTCGAGCCGCGGGAGTCCGGGTCCAGCGACGACGATCTGATCACGGCCTGGGGGCTGGTGCACGAGGCGATGAACGCGATCCAGCCGCGCCTCCTGCACGGGATCACTCCGGACGGCAAGGACATGGCCGGGCCGTGGTTCGAGGTCCTCATCCGCCTTCAGCGCACCCCGGGGCACCAGCTGCCGATGAGCCGCCTGGCGCGCGAGGTCAGCCTCAGCACGGGTGGCTTCACCAAGCTGGCCGACCGCCTGGAGAAGGAGGGCTACCTGGAACGACACAACTGTGCGAGCGACCGCCGGGTCGTCTACGCCACCCTCACCGAGGAGGGGTTGGAGTTCATCGTCGCCGCGCGGGTGAGGCACGTCGAACGCCTCAGGGAGCACGTGCTCGCACCGCTCGGCGAGGCGGGGGTTCGACAACTCGCCGCCATCGCGCGTACGCTCCGTGACAGTGCCCGCGGCTGACGCGAGCCCGAATGAGGACTCTGCGTAGTCGAATTCCCACTCAGTGGCGTGGCGATCCACGTGAATGTGCAGAAAACATCCCATCCGCGTTCGTTCCCATGTAGGTTGGCCAGAGTTCGGGGGCCCAACGCGGGGTGGGTCGGGAGCACTGAGGTTCCGGGGGGAATGATGAGGCTGTTCACCACTGCTGCCCAGATGAGGCCCATTCCCCGGTCCTCTCGCTTCGCCAACGGCGGTGTCTCCTTCTGGTTCCGCGAGGACGGTCTGCCGGAGCGCAGAGCCCCGCTCCCCGGAGACGCCGACTACGACGTCTGCGTGGTCGGAGCCGGTTACACGGGCCTGTGGGCCGCCTACTACCTCAAGAAGGACCAGCCCGACCTGCGCGTCTGCGTCGTCGAGCGGGAGTTCGCCGGGTTCGGGGCCTCGGGGCGTAACGGAGGGTGGCTGTCCGCCGAGTTCTCCGGATCCCAGGAGGACTACGCACGGTCACATGGCAAGCCCGCCATGATCGCCCTCCAGCGCGCGCTGATGAACACCGTGGACGAGGTCGTCTCGGTCGCCGAGGCCGAGGGGATCGAGGCGGACGTCGTCAAGGGCGGCATGCGCGTGGTAGCCAGCAACGCCGCCCAGCGCGAACGCCTCCAGGCCCACATCGACTACCTTCAGGACTGGGGGTACTGGCCGGACGACATCCACATGGTGGATCCGGACCACGCGCCCCCGATCGCGGTCGAGGGCGCCGTCGCGGCGGCCTACTCGCCGCACGCCGCCCGCGTCCAACCGGCCAGACTGGTCACCGGCCTGGCCCGAGCGGTCGAGGCCCTGGGCGTGGAGATCTTCGAGGACACCCCGGTGACGGAGATCCGACCCCGGCAGGGCTCCGAGCGCCCGTCCGTGGTCACCGAGCACGGCACCGTCCGCGCCGACCACGTACTGCGGGCCACCGAGGGCTTCACCTCCACCCTGCGCGGGCAGCGCCGCCGGTGGCGCCCCATGTACTCCTCGATGATCGTCACCGAGCCGATCCCCGCCGACCTGTGGGAACGCATCGGTTGGGAGGGCCGTGAGCTCCTGCGCGACTCCGCCCACTCCTACGTCTACGCCCAGCGCACCGCCGACGACCGCATCGCCATCGGCGGCCGGGGCGCGCCCCACCGCCTCGGCGCTTCGGAGGACAACGAGGGCGCGACGGCCCCGCAGGCCATCGCGGAGCTGTGGCGGTCGCTGACCGGCATGTTCCCCGACGTCGCGGACGCCCCGATCGAGCACGCCTGGTCCGGTGTGCTCGGTGTGCCCCGGGACTGGTCGCCGACGGTGAACCTGGACGCCGAGTCCGGACTGGGCTGGGCGGGCGGCTACTCCAGCAGCGGGGTCTCCACGAGCAACCTCGCCGGGCGCACCCTGCGCGACCTGGTCCTGGGGCGCAGCACCGACCTCACCCGCCTGCCGTGGGTCGGTCACGAGGTGCGCGGCTGGGAGCCCGAGCCCCTGCGCTGGATGGGAACCCAGGTCGTGCGCGGGCTGTACCGCACCGCGGACCGCCGCGAGTCCCGGACCGAGGGGGGCCACACCTCCCGCCTGGCCGATCTGGCCACCCGCATGCCCGGCAACTGACCCGAGCCCCCTCCGGTCGCGCCCCGCGGTGTCCACCCCACCCTCCTGATACACCCCCCGCTTCGACCGTCACCAGTTGCATAAAATTACACTGGCATGCATGATGGTTCAGTCCAAGCGAGAAGAGAGGGTCTCACCATGGGATACACAGCGGCCATCGCCGGAGCCAGCGGCTACGCCGGAGGCGAGCTGCTGCGTCTGCTCCTGGGACACCCCGACATCGAGATCGGCGCCCTCACCGCGGGCAGCAACGCCGGGACCCCCCTGATCCAGCACCAGCCCCACCTGCTGCCGCTCGCCGATCGCACACTCGTGCCCACCACCGTCGAGGAACTGCGCGGCCACGACGTCGTCTTCCTCGCCCTTCCGCACGGCCAGTCCGCCGACATCGCCCAACAGCTCGGCGACGACGTCCTCGTCGTTGACTGCGGGGCCGACTTCCGACTCGACGACGCCGCCGCCTGGGAACGCTTCTACGGCACCCCCCACGCGGGGACCTGGCCCTACGGCCTTCCCGAGCTGCCCGGACAGCGCGACCGCCTCATCGGCGCCCGCCGGATCGCCGTCCCCGGCTGCCACGTCACGGTCGCCACCCTCGGCCTCTTCCCCAGCCTGGCCCAACAGCTCGTCGAGACCGACCTCACCGTCGTCGCCGTCACCGGCACCTCCGGCGCGGGCAAGGCACCCAAGCCCAACCTGGTCAGCAGCGAGATCATGGGAGCCCTGAGCCCCTACGGGGTCGGCGGCGCCCACCGGCACAACCCGGAGATCATCCAGAACCTCACCTCGGTCAGCGGCGAACCGGTCCGGCTCTCCTTCACCCCGGTCCTGGCCCCCCTGCCCCGAGGCATCCTCGCCACCTGCACCGCGCCCCTCAAGCCCGGGGTCACCGCCGACCAGGTCCGCGCCGCCTACGAGACCACCTACGCCGACGAGCCCTTCGTCCACCTGCTCCCCGAGGGCACCTGGCCCAACACCGCCATGACCCTCGCCGCCAACACCACGCTCGTGCAGGTCACCGTGGACCCCGACGCGGGTCGTATGGTCGCCGTCGCCGCCCTGGACAACCTCACCAAGGGCACCGCCGGCGGAGCGGTCCAGAGCACGAACCTCGCCCTGGGCCTGCCCGAGACCACCGGCCTCCCGCTCGCCGCGGTCGCGCCCTAGGGAAGGGGCCGACATGAGCGTCACCGCACCCCAGGGGTTCCGCGCCGCCGGTGTCACCGCCGGCTCGGGCGGGGAACACGCCCGAGACGTCGCCGTCGTCGTCAACGACGGTCCCTCACGCGCGGCCGGGGCCGTCTTCACCGACCACCCCGAGCCCGCCGCACCCGTCCTGTGGACCAGGCAGGTCGTCTCGGGCGGCCGCGTCCGCGCGGTCGTCCTCAACGCGGGCAGCGCCAACGCCGCCACCGGTCCGCTCGGTTTCCAGACCGCCCACGCCGAGGCCGAGCACACCGCCGGCCTGCTGGCCGACTCCGCGGCCGAGATCGCGCTCTGCTCCGCCGGTGAGATCGGGGCCGTCCCGCCGGCAGCCCCCCTCAACACCGCAGTGACGGACGCGCTCGCCCAGGCGGCCCGGGGCGGCGGCCTCTCCGCCGCCGACGCCATCCGCACCGACGACACCGTGGCCAAGTTCGCCTTCCGGCGCGGCGGGGGAGTCACCGTCGGCGGCATGGCCAAGGGGCCCGACGCCTCCGTCGGCTCGGCGCTGTGCGTCCTGACCACCGACGCCGCCCTCAGCCCCGAACAGTGCCAGCGCCTGGTCGCTGACGCGGCCGCCTCGGCCCTCGCCCCGCTGACCGGCACCAACGACACCGTCCTGTTGCTCGCCAGCGGCGCCGCCCCGGCCACCCCCGACGAGTCGGAGATCGCCCTCCTGCTCACCGGGGTCTGCGAGGAACTCGCCGCCCAGATCGCGGCGGACGCACCCGCATCCGTCACCGCCGAACCCGGCGCCCCCGAGGACAGGCAGGCCCACCAGTGAACTCCGCGACACACACCACCCAGGACCAGGCCCAGGCCATGGACAAGGCGGCGCACCTCATCGAGGCACTGCCCTGGCTCTCCCGCTTCCACGGCCGCACGGTCGTGGTCAAGTACGGCGGCAACGCCATGATCAGCGAGGAGCTGCGGGTCCGCTTCGCGGAGTCCATCGTCTTCCTCTACTACGCGGGCCTGCGCCCCGTCGTCGTCCACGGCGGCGGACCCCAGATCAGCGCCATGCTCGACCGCTCCGGTGTGGAGTCCAGCTTCACCGCCGGGCTTCGGGTGACCACCGACGAGGCCATGGACATCGTCCGCATGGTCCTCACCGGACAGGTCAACCGCGAGATCGTCGGGCTGATCAACCAGCACGGCCCGTTCGCGGTCGGTATGTCCGGCGAGGACGCCAACCTCCTCTACGCCGAGCGCAAGAGCGTGGAGGTGGACGGTGCGACCGTCGACATCGGCCGGGTCGGCGAGGTCACCGAGGTCAACCCCGGCGCCGTCTCCGCTCTCATCGCGGACGGCCGCATCCCCGTCGTCTCCAGCGTCGCCCGCGCCGACGACGGCGGCGTCTACAACGTCAACGCCGACATCGCCGCCTCCGCTCTCGCCGTCGCCCTGGGCGCGAGCAAGCTCATCATGCTCACCGACGTCGAGGGCCTGTTCGCCGACTACCCGGCCAACACCGACCTCATCCGGCGCCTCAACGTGGACGAGCTGCGCGCCATCCTGCCCTCCCTCTCCTCGGGGATGCTCCCCAAGATGGAGGCCTGCCTGAAGGCGGTCGAGGGCGGCGTGCCCCAGGCCCACATCATCGACGGCCGCGTGCCGCACTCCCTGCTCCTCGAGGTCTTCACCGACCTCGGAGTGGGCACGATGGTCGCCGACGAGGAGCTGGAGGCCGAACTCCTCTCCGGAAACGGCCACTACCCGCGCCCCTGGCGCCCCACGTACACCACCGATCAGAACCCGGGAGCCCACAAGTGACCAGCAGCGACCTGAGGGAGCGCTTCGCCGCCTCGCTCATGCCCAACTACGGCGTGCCGCCGGTGGCCCTGTCCCTCGGGCGCGGCTGCGAGGTCTACGACGCCGACGGACGCCAGTACCTCGACCTCATCGCGGGTATCGCCGTCTCCAGCCTCGGACACGGACACCCCGCCCTGGTCAAGGCGGTCGCCCACCAGGCGGCCACCCTCGCCCACACCAGCAACCTCTTCGTGCACGAGCGCGAGGTCCAGCTGGCCGAGCGCCTCGTGGAGCTGGTCGGCGGCGACGCCAAGGTCTTCTTCGCCAACTCCGGCACCGAGGCCAACGAGGCCGCCCTCAAGCTGGTCAAGCGCGCCGCCGGATCGGGCCGCCACTACTTCGTGGCCGCCGCCAAGGGTTTCCACGGCCGCTCCGCCGGGGCCCTCGCCCTGACCGGCAAGGACTCCATCCGCGAGCCCTTCGGCCCCTTCGGCATGGACGTGCGCTTCGTGCCCCACGGCGACATCGACGCCCTCACCGAGGCGGTCGACGAGAACTGCGTGGCCGTGTTCGTCGAGCCCACCCAGGGGGAGGCGGGCGTGGTCCCCGCGCCCGAGGGCTACCTCGCCGGGGTCCGCGCCCTGTGCGACCGCACCGGCGCCGCCTTCGTCCTGGACGAGATCCAGAGCGGCATCGGCCGCACGGGCCAGTGGTTCGCCCACCAGGAGGAGGGCGTGCGCCCTGACGTGCTCACCCTCGCCAAGGGCCTGGGCGGCGGGCTGCCCATCGGCGCCTGCGTCGGCTTCGGCCGCTTCGCCGACGCCTTCCACAAGGGAGACCACGGCTCCACCTTCGGCGGCAACCCCGTGGCCTGCGCCGCCGCGCTCGCCGTCATCGACACCATCGAGGCCGAGGGGCTGCTCGCCCACACCAAGGTGATGGGCGACCTCCTCGCCGAGCAGATCGAGGGCGTCGACCACCCCCTGCTGGCGGGACAGCGCGGCAGCGGCCTCTGGCGCGCCCTCGTGTTCACCGGACCGCACGCCGCACACGTCCAGGAACAGGCCGCGGTCCGCGGGTTCCTGGTCAACGCGGTCGCCCCCGACGCGATCCGCCTGGCCCCGCCCCTGGTGATCACCCCCGAACAGATCGGGGTGTTCATCGAGGCCCTGCCCACCATCCTCGACGCCGCCGAGGCCGCCGCCACGAAGGAGCAGCAGTCATGACCCGGCACTTCCTGCGTGACGACGACCTCACACCCGAGGAGCAGACCCGCGTCCTCGACCTCGCCGACGAGATGAAGCGGGACCGCTTCGCGTACAGCCCCCTGGCCGGTCCCCGCACCGTAGCCCTGCTCTTCGACAAGCCCTCGACCCGGACCCGGCTGTCCTTCTCCGTGGGCGTCGCCGACCTCGGCGGCAGCCCGCTGGTCCTGGACTCCGGAAGCACCCAGATGGGGCGCGGCGAACCCCTGGAGGACACCGCGCGCGTCCTGGAGCGCCAGGTCGCCGCCGTCGCCTGGCGCACCTTCGCCCAGGCCGACGTGGAGAACCTCGCCCGGCACATCGGCGTCCCGGTGATCAACGCGCTCACCGACGAGTTCCACCCCTGCCAGATCCTCGCCGACCTCCAGACGGTCCGCGAGTTCAAGGGCACGCTGGCCGGTCTCACCCTCGCCTACCTCGGCGACGGCGCCAACAACATGTCCCACTCCTACCTGCTGGGCTGCGCCACCGCCGGGATGCACGTGCGGATCGGCGCTCCCGAGGGGTTCCACCCGGACGAGGTCGTGCTCACCCGGGCCCGCGAGATCGCCGAGGGCACCGGCGGGTCGGTCACCGTCACCACCGACCCCCGCCAGGCCGCCGAGAGCGCCGACGTCGTGGCCACCGACACCTGGGTGTCCATGGGGCAGGAAAGCGAGAAGGAGGACCGCGAGGCCCCCTTCCGCCCCTACATCGTGGACGAGGACCTGGTGGCCGCCGCCCACCCCGAGGCCATCGTCCTGCACTGCCTGCCCGCCTACCGGGGCAAGGAGATCACCGCCGGGGTCATCGACGGACCCCAGAGCGTGGTCTGGGACGAGGCCGAGAACCGGCGCCACGTCCAGAAGGCCCTGCTCGCCTACCTGCTGGAGAGCAGCGACAACCCCGAGCCCGAGACGCGATGAGCCACGACCACAGCGGACCGGTCCCGATGACCAAGGCCGCCCGGCACGCCCGCATCACGGACGTCCTCACCCGCGAGGACGTCCGCTCCCAGGGAGAACTGGCCAAACGCCTCTCCGAGGCCGGGGTGCAGGTCACCCAGGCCACGCTCTCCCGGGACCTGGACGAACTGGGCGCGGTCAAACTCCGTACCGCCGACGGTCACCTGGCCTACGTACTCCCGGGGGAGGGCGGCGAACGCCTCCAGCGCACCCGCCCCGACACCCTCAGCCTCGAACAGGTCTCCGGGGCCCGCCTCACCCGGCTGGCCGAGGACCTGCTGGTCTCGGCCGAGGCCTCCGCCAACATGGTCATCGTGCGCACCCCGCCTGGGGCCGCCCAGTACCTGGCCTCGGCCATCGACCACACGGACTTCCACACCATCCTGGGGACCATCGCCGGAGACGACACCATCCTGGTGATCTCCCGGGACCCCCAGGGCGGGGAGGACCTCGCCGCGGCGCTGCTGCGGTTGGCCGACCGCAGACCCTGACGGCCCGGCGCCGTCCACCCGGCTTCGGACGGCCCAGGCGCCGTCCCCGCACCAACCGAAACGTCACGAAGGAGACCACGATGGCCGACCAGCCCGAGGCCCTGCGCCTGTGGGGCGGCCGCTTCGAGGGGGGACCGGACCAGGCCCTGGCCCGCCTCTCTCTCAGCACCCACTTCGACTGGCGCCTCGCACGCCACGACATCGCCGGGTCGCGCGCCCACGCCCGCGCCCTGCACCGCGCCGGGCTGCTCACGGCCGACGAGCTGGACCGCATGATCGCGGGACTGGACCGGCTGGAGACCGATGTGGCCTCCGGGGACTTCACCCCCGTGCTGGAGGACGAGGACGTGCACACCGCGCTGGAGCGCGGGTTCATCGAGCGGGTCGGGCCCGAGCTCGGCGGACGGCTGCGCGCCGGGCGCTCCCGCAACGACCAGATCGCCACCCTGGTCCGCATGTACCTGCGTGAGGAGGCCCGGTCCATCGCCGACCAGCTCCTTGACCTCGTGCGCGCCCTCGCCGACCAGGCCGGGGCCCACCCGGACGCCGCCATGCCGGGCCGGACCCACCTCCAGCACGCGCAGCCCGTGCTGCTCGCCCACCAGCTGATGGCACACGCCTGGCCGCTGGTCCGCGACGTCGAACGACTCCGCGACTGGGACCGCCGCGCCGCCGTCTCCCCGTACGGCTCCGGTGCCCTGGCCGGGTCCTCCCTGGGACTGGACCCCGAGGCGGTCGCCGACGAACTCGGCTTCCCGGCCTCCTCGGAGAACTCCATCGACGGCACCGCGGCCCGCGACGTCGTCGCCGAGTTCGCCTTCGTCACCGCCATGATCGGCGTGGACCTGTCCAGGCTCTCGGAGGAGATCATCCTGTGGGCGACGAAGGAGTTCTCCTTCATCACCCTGGACGACGCCTTCTCCACCGGCTCGTCTATCATGCCGCAGAAGAAGAACCCCGACGTCGCCGAGCTCGCCCGGGGCAAGGCGGGCCGACTGGTCGGTGACCTCACCGGCCTGCTCACCACCCTCAAGGGGCTCCCGCTCGCCTACAACCGGGACCTCCAGGAGGACAAGGAGCCGGTCTTCGACGCGGTGGACAGCCTGCACCTGCTGCTGCCCGCCATGACCGGAATGGTCGCCACGCTCACCTTCCACACCGACCGGATGGCCGAGCTGGCCCCGCAGGGCTTCTCCCTGGCCACCGACATCGCCGAATGGCTGGTCCGCGAGCGCGTCCCCTTCCGTGATGCCCATGAGATCGCCGGTACCTGCGTGCGGGTCTGCGAGGAGCGCGGCATCGACCTGCCCGACCTCACCGACGCCGACTTCGCCGAGATCTCCGAGCACCTGACCCCGGGCGTGCGCGAGGTCCTGACCGTCCCGGGCTCCCTGGCCTCCCGCGCGGGCCGGGGCGGCACCGCCCCCGTTCGGGTCGCCGAACAGCTCGGCCGGCTCCGCTCCGACGTCGAAGAGCACCGCAAGGCCTTCGTGGCCTAGCCCGCGACCGTCCGCCGCTCGGACCCGGATCAGTCCGAGCGGCGGGCGGCCCAGACGGAGCGGACGGTACGCACCGTCAGGTCGTCGCGGCGCGTGATCGCACCCGGGCCGTCAGTATCCAGCAGCCGGTCGAGCGCCGCGAGGTCCTCGGGGGCCAGCTTGTCGGCCATGCTCTCCCGCAGGCGCCGGAGACTGGTGAGGGCGTACTCGCCGATCACCGGGTCCCCGGAGCCCTGGACCTCCGCCGTCACGGTGCGTTCGCCCTCAATGACGAACCCGTTGGCCGTCAGCTTCCGCGTCCAGTCGGCGCCCCGGTGCGTCAGGTGTCCGGCGTGCCACCGGTCGCTCACCGCGTGCAGGGCCTCCTCCAGTCCGGGCCGTTCCTCCGGGGCGTCCTCGGGCAGGAAGCGCGGGAAGCCGGACAGCTCCACCAGGGCGAGGAGCCCGTCGGGTGCGAGCAGGTCGCGGACCCGGCGCAGGGCGAGGTCGGGGTCGGCCATGTGGTGCAGGGACGCCGAGGCCCACACCAGGTCCGGCGTCCCGAGGTCGGGCCAGTCGGCCTGGTCGAGGTCGGCCAGGACGGTGCGCACGCGGTCCTCCACCCCCGCTTCCCGGGCCTTCACCCGCAGGCGGTCCAGGTGCTCGGCCGAGGAGTCGACGGCGATCACGCGCGCCTCGGGAAAGCGGTCCAGGAGCGGGAGGGTCCCGGCCCCGGTGCCGGAGCCGAAGTCGACGATCTCGCGCGGCTCCTCCCGGACGGGCAGCCAACCGATGACGCGGTCGGTCTGCGGTGCCATGACCCGCGCGTCGAGGTCGAGGATCAGCGCCAGGGCGTGGGATCCGGGCGCGTGCCTGTGGTTCTCCTGGTGGTCGTGGTGCTGGTGCTCAGAGTGGTGACCGTGGTGTGTGTGAGAGTGCGTCATGCGCCCAGGCTAAGCACATCTTGCGCTCGTGGCAGCACTTCTTTCGCCAAAGGCAAGAATGTGCCGGCGGTGGCTGCCGGACGCGCAAGCGCCCGCCTCGGCGCTCACGCGGGGGAGCCCTCGGAGCCACCCCGTTGGTGTCCCCGGCGGGCGTCCCGGTCGAAGATGCCGAGGATCTCGCACGGACCGCCCTCGGCCCCGATCGCGTGCGGAAGCATGGTCGGGAACTCGGCCGCCTGGTTGGTCTCGATCCGCAGGCGCCGTTCTCCCAACAGCAGCACGGCGGTGCCGGACAGCACGACCAACCACTCCCGGCCGGGGTGCGCCCGCATCCGCGACGGCTGGTCCGGCGGGGGATCGGTCAGTCTCTGGCGCATGACGGTCATGCCGGGGTCCGCCCTCACCGGCCAGCGCAGCGTGCCGTGGTTGCCGTCGACCATCGGGCTGGTGACGACGTCGTCAGTGGTGCTCTCCACGAGCTGGTCGAGGGTGGTGTCCAGTGCCCGGGCGAGCGTGACCAGGCTGTCGAGGGCCAGCCTGCGCTGCCCGTTCTCGATCCGGCTCAGGGTCGACTGGCTCAGCCGGGCCCGGGTGGCCAACTCCTCCAGGGACCAACCCTGCGCCACCCGCAGCGCGCGGATGCGTCCTCGTACCAGCCGGTCCAGATCACGGTCCTCTTGCGTCATGGGCAGAACCCTATGTCCCAGCGGCAACAACCGCACTGAGGTCCGGACTTCCAGCACCATCGCCTGACATGCGTGTACACACCGCGCCACGGACGCCCCGAGGGCCCGTGGCCGGAAGGGATCCAATCTCCGATTCCCCCGCGCCAGAGGGAAGAGTGCGGTAGCGTCCAGAGTCTGCGGACACCGCACGTGTTTCCATCTGCGCGTACCGTGACGACCCGTGCGGGGACCGGCACGCACCAAGCGTGGTCTCCGGTGCCCGCGTCGAGTCCGTGGGAGGAGCGCAGTGGGTCAGCCAGTGAGCACGGGTCGCGGGCCCAAGACCGGGAACGGCCCCGGGATCAGGACACAGCTCAACCGGATCGTGCTGATTCCCAGTGTCACCTTCCTCGCGCTGTTCATCCTGCTCAGCACGGCCACACTCGCCCAGGCGGTGTCGCTGCACCACTCCGTCACGGACGGTCGAGCGGGGGCCGACCTCGCCGGAGCGCTCACCGCGCTCCAGGACGAGCGCCGACTCGGCGTCGAGTTCGTGACCGACCCCGGCGGCGACAGCCGACAGGCGCTGGTCGACGCCGCTCGGACCACCGACGAGGCCCTCGCCCAGCTCCGCCAGGTGCGCGACACCCTGGAGGGCGGTCGCGGCGAACCCGAGCCACTGGCCCTGGCGTTCTTCGGATCCCTGGAGGACGTTCAGGCGCTGCGCACCGACAACCTCGCCGACCCGGGCGCGGTGACGGACGTCCTGGACACCTACACCGGTGCGATCGAACAGGGCATCCGCCTCTACTCGGCCACCGTCCAGGGGCTGGACGACGGGCTCGTCTCCGACGCCGCCTCCGAGGCCGACAACCTGCTGTGGTCCCAGGAGAGCTTCGGCCACGTCGACGCCCTCATCACCGCGGTTCAGGCGGAGAACGACCTCACCCGCTCCCACCAGGCCGAGATCGCCTCACTCGCGGGTGACACGCGCCGCCGCCTGAGCGCGGAGGAGTCGCCCGAGGAACTTCCCGACGACCAGGGCCCCGGGGCTCCGGTGGAGGCCGGGGCGGCCCCCGGCACCGCCACCCAGGAGGAGGACCAGGCCTCCCGCATCGAACGGATCACCCGCGGCGCCGCGTGGGTGGAGGCCATGGGGATCGCCGACACCCTGGTCCAACACGAGGCGCCCGTGGAGATCGACCCCCTCACCGGGGAGTTCGACCGCGACCGCACCCCGCCGCGCGGCCTCGGCGACTGGCGCGAGGCGGCCGACGAGGTCAACACCGGGCTCGCCGAGGTCACCACCGACCGCGTGGACAGCGTGGTCACCTCCACCGAGGAGGCCAGCTCGTGGATGTTCACGATGGCCCTCGGCGGCGGTATCACCTCCCTGTTCGCCGGAACGGTCGCCTACGGGGTGGCCGCCAGCTCGGCCAGCCGCCTCACCTACCGGCTGGCCAGGCTCCGGGCGGAGACACTGGGGATCGCCCGCAGCGACCTCCCCCGCATCGTGCGCCGTCTGGAGGCGGGTGAGAGCGTGGACCTCGACACCGAGATGAAGCAGCTCGACCACGGAACCGACGAGGTCGGGCAGGTGGCCGACGCCTTCAACATCGCCCAGCGCACCGCCGTCGGCGCCGCCGTCAAGCAGTCCGACATCCGCGCGGGCGTCAGCCGGGTCTTCCTCGGCATCGCCCACCGCAACCAGTCCCTCGTGCAACGTCAGCTCCAACTCCTGGACCGCGTGGAGCGGGAGGAGGAGGACCCGGACCTGCTGGAGAGCCTCTTCCAGCTCGACCACCTCGCGACCCGGGGCCGCCGTCACGCCGAGAACCTCATCATCCTCGGCGGCGCCCAGCCCGGCCGGCGCTGGCGCCACCCCGTCCCGCTCGTGGACATCCTGCGCGGCGCCATCTCCGAGACCGACGAGTACGCCCGGGTCGAACTCACCTCCGTGCCGGACCTGTCACTGGTGGGAGCGGTCGTCGCCGACGTCATCCACCTGCTCGCGGAACTGGTCGAGAACGCCACCGCCTACTCACCGCCGCACACCAACGTCACCATCGCCACCGACAACGTCCCCAAGGGCGTGGTGATCGAGATCGAGGACCGGGGTCTGGGCATGACGGAGGAGGTCCTGGACGAGAACAACGCCACGCTCGCCGAGGCGCCGGAGTTCGACGTCATGACCCCCGGAACGGACGGCCGCCTCGGCCTGTTCGTCGTGGCCCGGCTCGCGCTCAAGCACGAGATCGGGGTGCAGCTGCGGCACTCGCCCTACGGAGGAACCCGCGCCGTGGTGCTCGTGCCCAACGCCCTGGTGGTCTCCAGCGGCGGCGCCCCGGTGGAGCGCCCCCGGGCGGCGGTGCTTGCCCGCTCCAGCGGCGTGAACCCCGAACCCCAGGCGGGCGACGACCATGACGCCCCCGCCGACCTGCTGGCCGCGGAGTCGGGTCCCCGTCACGCCCGCCCCGTCCTGCGGTCGGTCCCCGAGCACGACGACCGGCGCCCCGGCGACGGGACGGACGACCACGCCCCCGGGGGTCCTCTGCTGCGTCAGGTGCCGGACCTGACACCCGAGCCCGATCCCACGCCGGACCCCGGGCCCGCGCCCGGACCGTCCCGGCCCAGCGTCAACGCGCCCCTGCCCCGAAGAGGAGGAGACGAGACGGGAACCGGATCCAGACCGGACCGGGCGGGGCTGCCCCGCCGCAGGCGGCAGGCCAACCTCGCACCCCAGCTCCGCGACGACCCCTCGACCGGGGCGGGCCCGCCCGGCTCCGAACCGGTGTCGCAGCGAAGCCCCGAACAGGCACGCCGCATGATGGACGCTTTCAGCGCCGGAACCCGACGCGGTCGAGCCGAGGAGATCGGCCGCGACGGACTCGGACACAGCAGTGATGACCAGGTCGGTGCAGGCGCCGACGACCACACAGGAGAGAGCGACTGAGATGGTGGGCATGAGCAAGGCCGCGGACAACCTGGACTGGCTCCTGGACGACCTGGTCGACCGCGTCGTGGGCGCCAGCCACGCGATCGTGCTGTCGGCCGACGGACTGCTGCTCGGGCGCTCCCGGGGACTGGTCTCGGACGACGCCGAGCATCTTTCCGCGGTGGCCTCCGCGTTCCAGAGCCTGGCCCGGGGCACCGGGCGTCACTTCGGCGGCGGCGACGTCCGCCAGACCGTCGTGGAGATGGAGCACTCGTACCTGTTCGTCACCGCGGCGGGCACCGGGGCCTGTCTGGCCGTCCTGGCAACGGAGGACGCCGACGTCGGACTGGTCGCCTACGAGATGAACCTCCGGGTCAAGAGGGTGGGCCAGTTCCTCACCGCGCCGCCACGGCGCCCGGGCCACCTCACGGCGATGGGAGGCGGGAGTTCGTGAACACCCCGGGCGAACAGCGCGGCGGCCCGCTGTCGAGCGTGCCGCCGATGAGAGGAGATCGGGAGGGTGCGGGCCCGGCGCGGCGCACGCACCCCACCTGGCACCGGGGCAGAGGGCACCCCACCTCCGAGGGGCCGGCGGCCGGGGCCACCGCTGGCGACGCCCCGGCCGGTCCGCTGGTCCGTCCCTACACGATGACCCGGGGCAGGACCCGGCCCGGCAGCGCCGGACGCGGGCTGGACCTGATCACGATCGTGATGGCCGCCCCCGACCTCGACGACCGCGTCCGCGACCCCGAGCTCCAGGCGATCCTGGCCCTGTGCCGCAGGCCCATCTCGGTCGCGGAGATCTCCGCGCGCCTGGACATCCCCCTGACGGTGGTCAAGGTGCTCCTGGGAGACCTGGTGGCCGAGGGCGACGTGCACACCCGGGCAGCGACGCCCGTGACCCAGCTTCCCGAGAAGAAAGTACTTCAGGCGGTACTCGATGGCATCCGCAGACTCTGAGAACCGACCGGGTACGCAGGACGCGCGTGAGGCGCCGGAGGCGATACCCCAAGCGGTCAAGATCATCATCGCCGGAGGGTTCGGCGCAGGCAAGACGACGATGGTGGCCTCCGTCAGCGAGATCACCCCTCTCAGCACCGAGGAGGTGATGACCGAGGCCAGCCAGGGGGTCGACGACCTCGGGGGAGTGGAGAACAAGACCACCACGACGGTCGCGCTGGACTTCGGCCGCATCACGATCAACGACGACATCGTGCTGTACCTGTTCGGCACACCGGGACAGGACCGTTTCTGGTTCATGTGGGACGAGCTGGTGGAGGGCGCCCTGGGCGCCGTGGTACTGGCCGACACCCGTCGGCTGGACACGTGCTTCCACGCGGTGGACTTCTTCGAACGCCGGGGAGTGCCGTTCGCGGTCGCGGTCAACCAGTTCGACGGGGCGGCCCACTACGAGCCGGAGGAGGTGCGCGAGGCGCTGGACATCCCGGCGGAGGTACCGCTGCTGATGGCGGACGCCAGGGAACGGGAGTCGTCCAAGGACGTCCTCGTCCAGCTGGTCACCCACGTCATCAACAGCCGTCGCCCGGTACTGAGCGGCTGACCGGGCGACCCCGCCAGTCCGAGCCGGGTCGGTCCGTTGTACGTTCGGGAGAAACGCCCGTGAATGTGGTGTTGAACGCTACAATGTCGCGGCAGTGACCACCCGCTTTGACAGCGCGCCCCATCCACTTCTCGTCTGAATCCTGGTATGCGAAACTCTGACCGACTTCCCCCACGCGAACTGCCCAAGCGGCGTTCCGGACGCCACCGCAACCCGCTGTCCTTCGACAACTGGTTCGGTACCCCCACACTGATCATGGCGGTCCCGGGCACGGCCGAACAGGCCAGGGACGCCGAAGGTGAGTTGATCGGTGCCCGAATGGCCGATCTCGTCCGGGCCTACCGCCCCGAGGTCACCATCAGGTTCGGGCACACCGAGGGCCACGAACTGGGTATCGAAGAGGCCCTGGCCGACCTGGAGAAGTCCGACGAACGGCCACTCGCCGGCGTCGTGGTCCCCCTGGTCACGGCGCCGCACGGGGGCACCAACGCCGCGGTGGCGGCGGCCGTGGCCTCGACCGGGGCCGACGTCCGCGTCACCGAGGGCCTGGGCCCGCACCCCATGCTGGCCGAAGTGCTGCACCTGCGTCTGGCCGAGGCCGGGTTCGTGCGCGCCGACCGCATGCGCCTGATCAGCGTGACCGCCCGCAACACCACCATGGCGGACGGCGTCGTCGTCGGTGCCGTGGGCGGAGAGGGCGCCGTGGGAGCGGCCGGCGTCACCGCCGTGCTGCTCGCGGCCCGGCTCGGGCTGACGGTGCTCCCGGCCGACCTGGAGAACGAGGCCTCGATCGAGCAGGTCGTGGCCCAGCTGCGCCAGGGCGGGTGTCAGCGCCCGGTCATCGCGCCCAGCGCCCTCGGCCCCGAGATCCCGGCCCACTACCTGGCCGACCTCGCCGAGCGCCACGGAGCCCGTCCCGGGGCTCCCCTGGGGGCGGACAGCCTCCTGGGCAAGATCGCCGCGCTGCGCTACGCCGAGGTGCTCAACTCGCTCGGTGTGGAGCAGCCGCCCACCGCCGAGGAGCTGCCCGCCCCGGTGGGTTCCCGACACCGTCCGGAGTCCTGATCCCGCGACACGCCCCGCCAGGACCCCGTCGAACAGGGCCGCCCGGACCACCGGGCGGCCCTGTCGCGTTGATCGGCGGTGACCTGCCCCTTCATCGTGGACACGAACCGTCCCCGGACGCGCCCGGCGGCCCTCCCCACAAGCTCGGATAACTAGTCGTGATTGTTTGACAACGTACGGCAATGGTTTTTCGATAGCCTCGGCAGGACCGAAAGCCGCCGAGGCACCTCCCCAGGACGCCCCGGCACCCGCACGGGCTGGAGGGGGCCATTGCGAAGAACACACGCGTCCACCCGGACGATCCGCGGGCAGCTCACCCGGATCGTGCTCATCCCGAGCCTGTGCTTCCTCGCGCTCTGGCTCATCGTGGCCACACTCGGGACCGCGCAGGCCGCCCAGCTCATGAGCGCCGTGGGCCAGGCCCGCGAGGGCACCGAGGTCCTGTCCCGGGTGGCGACGGAACTCCGGGCCGAACGCCGCCTGTCCATGGTCCACCTGGGCGTCCAGGACGGCGGAGGGGAGGCGACCCACCAGGACGACCTGGAGGAGCAGCGGGCCAGCACCGACGACGTCCTGGTGGAGGCCGTGGCCCTCGCCGAGGGGCTGGAGGACGGCCGGGACATCGAGGTGAACCGCAACGCCGCGCTGGTGACCGGCGCCCCGGATCGCCTCGAGGCCCTGCGCTCCACGGTCGACGCCCGCACGGCCAACCGGGAGGAGGCCCTCAGCGGCTACAGCGACCTGCTGGGGACCCTCACTGACACCGTCATCGCGCTGTTGCACACCACCGACGGCGGGGAGAACCTCACCGACGCCGTACTCACCAGGGAACTCCTCTCCGCCCGCGAGGAGTACTCGACGGCCGACGCCCTGCTCGCCGGGGTCATCGCGGCGGAGCGGATGACCTACGAGGAGACGGCCCACTTCACCTTCCTCACCGCCTCCTACCGCGCCACCCTCGACACCGTCAGCCACGCCATGCACCCCAGCGTCCGCGCGGCCCACGAGGCTCTGGTCCAGGACGACGCGTGGACCAGGGCGGAGGGGTTCAGCCGCAGGGTCGTCACACGGCCCCCGGTCGCGCAGAACGACGAGGCCCTCCCTGGCCAGGAACCCCTCACCGAGTGGAACTCCGCCATCGACATCGAGGCCAACGACTGGGACACTTCCTCCGCCGTCGCGGCCCGGTCCCTGGACGGCATCGCCCGGGCCCAGATCGAACGCACCGTGGACCTGGCCTGGAGCGCGGCCCTGCTCAGGGTCACGCTCGGAGTCGCGGCCGCCACCGTGACCCTGCTCGGCGGGGTGGTCGCCATCGCGCTCGTGGGCCGGTCCTCGCGCCGCCTCACCGAACGCCTCACCTGTCTGCGTGAACAGATCCTGGACCGCGACGCCGACCTGCCCGACATCATCGAGCGGGCCCAGCGCGGGGACAAAGTCGACGTCGTGGACGAACTCCCGGCCCTGGACGAGGAGGGAGACGACGAGATCGGCCAGGTCGCCGACGCCTTCGACAGCGCCCAGATCACCGCGGTGGAGGCCGCCGTCCGCCAGGCCGAGATCCGCAGGGGCGCCAACCGCGCCTTCCTGGGGATCGCCTTCCGCAACCAGACCCTGGTCCAGCGCCAACTGCGCCTGCTCGACGAGATCGAGTACAAGGAGCAGGACCCCGAGGCGCTGCGCCGACTCTTCCGTCTGGACCACCTGGCGACCCGCGCCCGCCGCTACGCGGACAACCTCATCATCCTGGGCGGCGGCCAGTCCGCGCGCCGTTGGCGCCAGCCCCGCCCCCTCGTGGACGTGCTGCGCGCCTCCATCGCCGAGACCGAGGACTTCGAACGCGTTCGGCTGACCTCCGCGCCCCGGGTACTCATGCACGGCCAGGTGGTGGCGGACGTCGTTCACCTCCTCGCCGAACTGGTGGAGAACGCCACCCAGTTCTCTCCTGCCGGGACCACCGTGGACATGGGTTGCGCCCCGGTCGGCGGCGGACTCGTGGTGGAGATCGAGGACCGCGGGCTGGGTATGTCCGAGCAGGGCTACGCGGCGGCCGAGCGCACGCTCACACGGCCGCCGGAGTTCGACGTCATGGCTCTTCCTGACGACCCGAGGCTGGGGCTGTTCGTCGTGGCGCGCCTGGCCGAACGGCACGGCATCCGCGTGTGGCTGCACCCCTCGCCCTACGGCGGGACCCTGGCCACGGCGCTCATCCCGGACAGCCTGCTGGAGCCCGCGGACAACCCGGTCCCGGTCACCGGGGCCCCGGCGGGGGTGCCCGCCTTCCCGGGCGCGCTGAGCCACCTGACCGGACAGGGAACCGGCCAGCAGACGGGACCCCAGGGACCGTTCGGCCAGTCCGGGCCCCAGGGGGTCCCCGACCAGCACGACCCCCGCTCCCGGACCGGCCCGCAGGCGCACACCGGTCCGCAGGCGCACACCGGCCCCCGGCCCCGGACGGGTCCCCGCCCAGCGAGCGGCGCGCACTACCGGATCGGGGCCTCGGACCCGCGAGGGCCGTACGGGTCCTCCGGCGCCCAGCAACCGCACCACCCGTCGGGTCCGCAGAACCGCGACGGCACCACGGGGCCGTCCGTCCGGTTCGACTCCGGGGAACAGGCCCCCTTCGGTCCCGCGCCCACCGACACCTCGCCCTTCCCGACACCACCAGGAGGACCCAGTGACCGCTGAGGGCCGCCGCGCCCGTCGCCTGACGGAACGCGGCCCGGCCGACCGCACCGACGGCAACGGCCGCAGACCCGCCGACGAAGGAGAGGACGTGGGGAACGAGAGGTTCCTGCGCCCCTACGCCGTCGACGTCGGAACCGCGGAACGCGCCGCGCCGCGCCCCACGGACTCCGCCGACCTCGACCTGCTCACCCTCGTGGTGGCCGCCCGCACCCCCGGCCGCCACGAGTGGCTGCGCCCCGAGCGGGAGGCCATCCTCAACCACGCCAGGCGCGCCCGGACGGTGGCGGAGCTCGCCGCCGAGGTCGGCCTCCCCATGGGACAGGTGCGCTCGATGGTCACCGTCATGGTCGCCGAGGGGGCGCTCCAGCGCTGCGGACCCTCACGCCCCCTGGGGCACGAGGACATCCTGCACGCCGTGCTGGTGGGACTGCGTTCACTGTGATCCGCGGACGCGTGCCCCGTGTTCCTCGTCACCCGGTGCCCGGGCGCCGGACACCGGGTTGCTAGCGTGCGCCCATGCGCAGCACCGAACACATCGGCATCATCGGAGCGGGGATCGTCGGACTGGCCCTGGCCCGCCACATCACCCTCCACCGCCCCGGCACCCGAGTCACCGTCCTGGAGAAGGAGAACCGGGTCGCCGCGCACCAGACCGGCCACAACAGCGGCGTCGTCCACGCCGGGCTCTACTACCGCCCGGGGTCACTCAAGGCCACCCTCTGCCGCAGGGGCGTCGGTCTGCTCAGGGACTACTGCGCGGAGAACGGCCTGCCCTACGAGGAGGCGGGCAAGCTCCTCGTCGCGGTGAACGCCGAGGAGGAGGCGCGCCTGGACGACATCGAGGGCAGGGCGAGGGAGAACGGCGTCCCCGGCGTCACCCGTCTGGGCCCCGACGGACTGCGCGAGATCGAACCCCACGCGGTCGGCGTCGGGGCGCTGCACTCGCCCACCACCGCCATCACGGACTTCGTCGCTGTCGCCGAGCAGCTCGCCGACGACGTGCGCCGCTCCGGTGGCCGGGTCCTGCTCAACACCCCCGTCATCGACCTCCGCCAGGACCACGACGGCACGGAGGCCCTGACCGGGGACCCCAAGGGAGAGCGGGTCATCCACCGGTTCGACCGCATGGTCCTGTGCGGCGGACTCCAGAGCGACCATCTCGCCCGCATGGCCGGCGGCGGCGCCGACCCCAGGGTCGTCCCCTTCCGCGGCCACTACCACGAACTCGTTCCCGAGCGCCGCGACCTCGTGCGCGGCCTGCTCTACCCGGTCCCCGACCCCAGGTACCCGTTCCTGGGCGTGCACCTGACCCGTCACGTGCACGGCGAGGTCATGGCGGGGCCCAACGCCATCCTGGCCCTGGCCCGGGAGGGTTACCGAGCCCGCGACCTGCGGGCCCGCGAGTTCGCGCAGACGCTCGCCTGGCCCGGCTTCTGGCGCCTGGCCCGCCAGCACTGGACCGTCGGCGCCCGGGAGACGCTGGTGTCCGCCTCCAAGGCCGTGTTCGCCGGCCAGGCCCGGCGCCTGCTCCCCGAACTCACCGCCGCCGACCTGCGTCCCGCCCCCGCCGGTGTGCGGGCCCAGGCCCTGGGTCGGGACGGCGGACTCCTGGACGACTTCCACGTGGACACGCACGGTCGGGTCGTGTGCGTGCGCAACGCGCCCTCCCCGGCGGCCACCTCGTCCCTGGCGATCGCCGAGTTCCTGTACGAACACCACGTCAACGCGGGCTGAGACGGCTGAGGCGGGGGACCAGGAAGGCCCACCCCGGGGCACGGGAACCCCCTTGGAGCGGACCGGCGGGGTGTGTCGGAGCGGAGTTATCCACAGGTTCGAGGACACTCTGGTACTGACCGCCCGCCCGGCGGAGCATGGAATCACCGGTTACCCCCGGGACGGTCCCGGGGGCGCCGGTGGAGGTGACATGCGCCTGACCAGGTGGGCCCCGGTGGCCCTCGCCACCGTGCTCGCACTCGTTCTCACGGCGGCGGTGTCCGCCGTCGGCCCCCGAGGAGGACCCTTGGACGGATTCACCATCGGCCACCTGCCCGCGCAGGTCGGGCCAGAGGCCTCTGCTTCGGACTTCACCTACGAGTGGGGAGACGTCGCCTTCACCCAACGGGCCTGGGAACAGGCCAGGGAGGGCGGCGGGTTCGAGGTGCTGCTCCAGGTCCTGGTCCTGAGGGGGGAGGAGCTCACCGACCTGGAGACGGTCCGCTCCTTCCTCACCCGCTACCACGAGCGCGATCCGGACACCTGGGCGCTGGGCGACTTCGACAACAACGGCACCGGGGGGCTGTACGGGGGGTCCGAGGCCTTCTGGACGCCCGCGCCGGGGGTGGCCGTCGAAGTCCGAGATCCCTTCGGCCTGATCGGCGAGGAGGAGATCCTGGCGACCGCCCGGGGGATGGCTCAGGAGAACCCGGCCTAGGGCGCTGGCCCGGACCGCCGGGCCAGCGCGTCACGTGGTCATCGGACCGGGGGCCGCGTCAGCAACCGGAGAGGACCTCGCGCAGCGCGGTCTCCTCTTCGGGATCGGCGGTCAGATCCCACTTGTGCTTGACCTCGATCCAGGACACGACGTAGTCGCAGTGGGAGGACTCCAGCGGCGGCAGCCAGTTCGCCGGGTCCGCGTCACCCTTGGACCGGTTGGTCGAGGCGCTCACCGCCCACAGCTGTGAGGAGTCGAGGTCGTTCGCGAACTCCTGGCGCTCCCCGGTGGACCAGGCGTGGGCTCCGGACCGCCACCCCTCCTTGAGCGCCACCATGTGGTCGATGTCGATGTCCTGCGCGTCGGTGAAGGTCTCGCCGTCGTAGGGGCTGTGCCAGGAACCGGAGACCGGCTGGCAGTTGTCGTTGGTCTGGACGTCCTCACCGTCGCGGAGCAGCACGACCTGACGGGTGGAGCAGTTGTCCTCGACCCCGGAGTCCCAGTGCGGGAACAGCGCGCGGTCGTATCCCGGCGGGTCGTTCTCCTCCTCGATCCGGATCTCCTCCAACTGCTGCCTGGCCTGGTCGACGTCGGAGGAACCCGACTCGGGGGAGCTCTGCGGCTCGGTGCCGGACTCACCGAACTCCAGGTCGATCACGCCCAGCTGTTGCAGCACGAAGGCGGCGAGCACGACGACGCCGACGACGGTACTGATGATCGCGGTCAGTCGAGAGGTGGGCTTCCCGCCCTTGGCGGGGGGTCGGGGGGAGGATTTCTGGGCCATCGGGGAACTCCAACACTGTCTTGCCTCCCGTGACGGGCGGGTCGTCCGATCCGGGTCCCTCAAGCTTGGCCCATCACCGGCCCGGACCGTAACGACGCCCGGGGTCAGATCTCCCTGGCCCCCTCGTCGCGGCCGGGCCAGTTCTCCAGGGCGCGGACGAAGCCCTCCACCATTACGGCATAGCTCTCGTCGACGTCCTCCGGCAGCCCGAAGCCCCCGTGGGTCTCCAGGTCGACGAACCCGTGCACGGCGCTGCGCAGCGCGCGGATCGTGTGCACCATCTGCCGTTCGGGGATCGCGAACCCGCGCAGCACCGCGGCGATCACCTCGACGGGTCGTGCGAAGGTCGCCCGCGCCTCGGTGTCCGTCGGGGCCGGAGCCCGCTGGATCGACACGTAGCGGCCCGGGTACTCCAGCGCGTAGCGACGGTAGGCATCGAACACCTCCCGCAGGGCCCCGGGGCCGGACCGGCCCGTCGCGGCGGACCGGAGCCGCTCGGCCAGCTCGCCCACGGCGAGCAGGGACACCTCCCGTCGCAGCCCGTCCAACCCGTCGACGTGCTTGTACAGGCTCGGAGTCGCCACACCCAACCGCTTGGCCAGCGCCGCCAGGGACAGGCTGTCGAACCCCCGTTCGTCGATGAGCGACGCCGCCTCGGCCGTGACCACCACGGGGGTCAGGCCCGCCCTAGGCAACGGCTTCCGCCTTCTCGATCAGGTCGACGAGCGCGGGGACCACGACGTCGGGGCGTTGGGACTGCGCGTAGTGCCCGCAGTCGGGGACCATGACCACCTCGCCCCGAACCACGGAGGCCACCCAGTCGGCCTCCGCGCGGGGGTCCTTCCAGTCGGGGTCCAGTTCGCCCATGATCACCACGGCCCGAGCGGACAGCCCGCTCGCGTCGTCGATCGTCTCGTTGGTGACCCCGATGGTCCGGGCCACGGCCCGACGTCGCTCGGCGGGGCGGAGCATCGCGTGGACGCGCGCCTTCTGCTCGGCGTGCCCCTCGGGAACGCGTCCTTTGTGCAGGGAGTCGTAGACCATCGTCAGTCCGCGCGCCATCCAGGGTCCGGAGACGAGGATCCTCAGCGCGGCACGCTCCAGTCGGCTCTGGACGCCGGGTCGCAGGAACGGGCCGAGCAGGGCGATACCGCTCACCAGGTCGGGGCGGACCAGCGCGGCGATGGTCGCGGCCGCGGCGCCCATGGAGTTGCCCGCGACGACCACCCTCCCGCCACCGAGTTCCTCGGCCAGGGCGACGACGTCACCGGCGGTCGCGCGGCTGTCGTAGCGGTCGAAGGTGGTGTCGCTGTCCCCGTGGCCGCGCAGGTCCATGACGGCCACGCGGTTCCCGGCCTCGGCGAGCGCGGCGGCGACGAACCGGAAGGAGGAGCGGTGGTCGAACATGCCGGGCACACAGATCACGAGCGTTCCGGTGTTCCCGGTTCCGTGGAGGTCGTAGGCGATTCGCCCGTCGGGGCGCTGGAGGTGGTGCATGACGGTGTCCTTACTCCGTGGGGCGAACCCTGTACTCGGTGGGGCGAACCCGGTGGCTCATGCCCATAGCCAAAAAGCTAATGCCATTAGCCTATCGCGTCAAGGTGCGGTTCTCGGGCCGGTACCCCGCAGGTCCCCGTGGCCACGTGAACTGGGCCGACACTCGGCCGGTAGCGTGGTCGTGTGAGGGATAACCGGGTGCCCCGTGCGCACGGCCGCCCTACACTGCTAGGCAGATCGGGCCGAAGGGCCCGCCTACACAACAGAGAGCTACACAGTGATCGACATCATCGACGAACTCCAGTGGCGCGGACTGATCGCGCAGACGACCGACCTTGACGCACTCCGCAAGGCGCTGGCCGATGGTCCGATCACCCTCTATTGCGGATTCGACCCCACCGCGGGCAGCCTCCACGTCGGACACCTCACCCAGGCGCTCACCCTGGCCCGCTTCCAGCAGGCCGGACACCGGCCCATCGCCCTCGTCGGCGGTGGCACGGGCCTCATCGGTGACCCCAAGCCGAACGCCGAGCGCCAGATGAACTCGGTGGAGACGGTGCTGGACTGGGTCGGGAACCTGGCCGGGCAGCTCTCGGCCTTCCTGCGGTTCACCCCCGAGGGCGAACAGGCCGGACCGACCGACGCCATCCTCGCCAACAACGGTGACTGGCTGGGGCAGATGAACGCGATCGAGCTGCTCCGGGACGTGGGAAAGCACTTCAGCATCAACCAGATGCTGGCCCGGGAGACGGTCAGGAGCCGCCTCGACGGTGAGGGCATGAGCTACACCGAGTTCAGCTACGTCCTCCTCCAGTCCTACGACTTCGTCGAGCTCTACCGCCGCTACGGCTGCACGCTCCAGACGGGCGGCTCGGACCAGTGGGGCAACATCACCGCCGGAATGGACCTGGTCCGCCGGATCGAGGGGAACGAGCCGCACGGCCAGGCGCACGCCCTGACCACGAACCTGCTCACGAAGGCCGACGGCACCAAGTTCGGCAAGACCGAGACCGGCACGGTGTGGCTCGACCCCGAGCTGACCTCGCCGTACGCCTTCTACCAGTTCTGGTTCAACGCGGACGACCGCGACGTCATCCGCTACCTCAAGGTGTTCAGCTTCCTCTCCCGTGAGGAGATCGAGGACCTCGAGCGCCAGACTGAGGAGCGTCCGCAGGCCCGTGCGGCGCAGCGCGCGCTCGCGGAGACGCTGACGACGCTGGTCCACGGTGAGGAGGAGACTCGCAAGGTCAAGGACGCCAGCCTGGCGCTGTTCGGCCGCGCGGACCTGGCGGAGCTGGACGGCCGCACGCTGGACGCCGCCCTGGCCGAGGTGCCCAAGGCCGAGGTCGACGGCCCGGTGGGGGAGCTGCTGGTCACCGATCTGTTCGCGCTGAGCGGCCTGACGCCCAGTAAGTCGGCGGCTCGCCGCGCCATCCAGGAGGGCGGTGCCTACGTGAACAACGTGAAGGTCACCGACGTGGAGGCCACGCTGAGCGCGGACGACGTGCTCGCCGACCGCTTCGTCGTACTCCGCAAGGGCAAGCGCAACATCGGTGGCGTCGTCCTCAAGGGCTGACGCCCGGACGCACGTGCACGAGGGTCGGTTTCCCGCTGGGGGAGACCGACCCTCACGCGTTCGCCGCCGTCCACGACTTTCATGGGCGCGTTCGGCGCAGGTTTGGCCTCGGGATGATTCGGGCACCACAGTTGTTGTCTGACTACAGCCGACGTCACCGGCGCGGGCCTGATGTGAGGACCGCGCGCGGGGTGCCAGAGGCCCGGATCGCCGAGACGGCGCTCGTTCCGGGTCCTGAGTTGACGTCCGCACCCACCCCCTCTATAGTCGAACGAGTCGCTGCGGGACGGCGAGCGAGGCCTTCGTGGCTTCGACTCGGAACCGGGCCGCGATCTCCGACATCCTCCTCGCAAGCACGGTGGTTCGAGCAGTCGCTCGAGGCATGTAAGCTCGGGGAGTTGCTTCAAAAGCCCGGCGGAAACGCAGAGCGGACGAAGCACCGGGAATTCTTTCTCCGGATCAGGTTTGAAGCGAAAACGCCGATTTGGCGGGGCGCGGAACACCTGATAAAGTAAAGACACAACAGCGGAAACGCAAATAGCCTTCTCCGGAAGAGCAGACGGGACTTCGGTTCTGGCGCTTGTACGGGAAGAGTGATTGTTTCTTGAGAACTCAACAGCGCGTGTTTGATTTTCTTTAAGCCATGTTTGTTTTGGC
>NZ_QGTF01000015.1:0-128627 GCF_003182025.1 Nocardiopsis sp. L17-MgMaSL7
TTCGTCACCGTCCCCAACGGCGCCCATCCGGCCGACGAGAACCGCATCATCATGAGCGACGCGGCCCCGGCCCTGTTCGAGGCGATCAACAACGGCGCTGATCTGGCCGACGGTGACGACGGCGACAGCGACGACACGTCCGAGGAGGTCTCGGTGGAGCCCGGGGACGTCGCCGTCGAGGTGGTGAACAACACCGGGATCGAGGGGCTGGCCCTGGAGATCCAGTCGGTGCTGGTCGACGAAGGCTTCGTGGTCACCGGCACCGGTAACCCCGAAGAGCGCGCCCCCGAGGCGACCACGGTCTTCCACGGCCCCGGCGACGAGGAGGCCGCCGAGCTGCTGGCGGGTTCGATCACCAACGCCCGGACCGAGGAGGTCGGGGGCCTGGAACAGACCCTCGAACTGGTCGCCGGGTCCGACTGGGAGGGCTTCGGGGGTTCCTCCTCCGAGTCCGACCTGTCCATCACCGACGACCTCGGCGGCGTCACCGCCGAAAAGCAGGAAAGCGCCTGCTGACAGGGAACCGACCGTGTCGGCGGGACGGCGCCCACCTCGTGGCGACCGAGTTCTGATGAGGAGAACCGTGGACGTTCGACCGACCGTGACCGTGGGTGGTGACGGCTCCCGGGCCAGTCTCGACGCCGTCGAGTGGGCGAGCGCCTACGCGCGCCTCTGGGAGGCCTCGCTCAGGGTCGTGACCGTGGGGTCCGGCCCGGCCAACAGGAGCCCGATCGCGGACTCCAGGAGGCAGATCTCCCGGGAGGAGTTCCAGAGCAACCAGCGGCTCCAGCGCAAGGCCGAGGCGGCCTTCTCCCGAGCCGTGGGGAGCGTGCCGGCGGACCGCATCGAGATGCTGGTCGTCTCGGGTGACCCCGTCGACGCTCTGATCGCCTCCGCTGAGGGCGGCCCGCTGGTGGTCGGCACGCGCCGGCTGGGGTTCCTGTCCGGAACCATCGCCGGGTCCGTGAGTCGAAGGCTGATCGGGCGATCCACCGGCCCCGTGGCCGTCGTATCCGGGGTCGCTTCGCAGGAACGCGGACGCGTCGTCGCGGGCATCGACGGAGGTGCCTCCACACGTGCGGTGGTGTCCTTCGCCCTGGAGGAGGCCCGGGTGCGCGGTGCGGAACTCCTGGTCTTCCGTGCCCTCGGAGATTCCCGGGACGACAGCTCGTCGGAGGCCGCGGCGACGGTGATCGAGGACGCGAAGAAGTCGGACCGGGACGTGCGGGTCCGCGAGGAGAGCCAGCAGGGGGACCCCGTCGATCTCCTGGTGGAGCGCTCCTCCGACGCCGACCTGCTTGTCATCGGGACCCGGAGCCTGGGCCTGACCGCCGGGTTCCTCCATGGATCGGTCGGCCAGAGGCTGACCGTGCGGGCCAGGTGCCCGGTCGTGGTGATCCCCGGCTGAGGGCTCCGGAGCGGCCGCTCAGCGGTCGGCGACCGGCTGCCTCAGGATGGTGCGCAGCTTCTCGGGAGCGGTCCTGCGGGTGTCGCTCAGGTAGATCTCGTGGTGCCTGCCGACCATCCGCAGACCGTGCTCCGGGATGAACCCTTCGTGCATCCGCCCCCTCCAGGGGCGGGACGGCATAGCCCCACATCCGGGGTCCGGGGGTCGTCCCCAGAGGAAACGACGGAACGACCCGGCGAGTCGGAGGACATCCCCCGAGTAGGGTCGTTCCGGAGTGGAGTGGACCCTGGACAAACTAACTACAACCCGACCCAGCTCGCTGCCAAGCGCAAAGCACTCATTCGCGAGCTACCCGTGCCAACAGCGCCACTCACCGAGCGCAAGAAACCCGCGAATAAGCCATGCACCGCAAAGCGCCTCAAGCCCCACGCAATAGATGAGCTGATCGCCGCCTTCCAGGTAGGCACGAACGTCCACAAGTTGGAAGAACGCTTCGACATCACCCGTAAGAGGGAGAGCAACATCTCAAAAGCCACGGCGTCCAGATACACAAGTGTGACCTGACGGACGGAGAGATCGGCGAAGCCGTACGGCTCTATGAGCAAGGCCGGTCGATGACCCGGATCGAGAAACACTTCGGGGGGGACAGCCGGACAGTATGAAGTCGACTGCTGGAGTATGGTGTTAACTCCCACTACTCAACGGGCCACTCTAAACAGGACCACGACAACACGAAAGACACCCCTGATTTACTCACTAGTACTCCTGCGCTTCAAGCCGTGCAGGGTATAGGTGAAAAAGCGCATCCCACGACGGCCCCAACCAGGACGCTCAGCATTGATCTAATCACGGCCTCAAGCGCGCTTCCGGCGCTTCCACCACCTTCCACGTTTCGACCTCAATACCCTTACCAGCGCCTGTTCTTTAGTAGCGATAATATCGCGAACCGTAAGGTCAGCCGCATCCCGATAAATAACGCGCAGCATCCTAGTCTGATTAACAGCCCCCCACCACTCTTTGATGTGCGGATCACCCGGGCCAACGGTTGCTTCCAAGTAAGACTTCCCCTGTGGACCCTGCAAAATAATGGTGTCCTGTTCGACGAGAAAACTCCATCCCACTGCCAACCGTGGATGACCGCTCTCGTCCAATTCATCAGGGAATCCGGCAGCGATCAGGACATCGCGCAATGGATCGATCACTTTCTCGCCGACGTACATCGACGCACTAACAGTGACAAAAGCGAGCAAAGGTTGGTCGTGCATCATCACCGGCCACCACCGGACCTCGCTACCGCCGTCGATGGTCCGAATCAAGCGCACCCCATCAGGCACGCCCGCGCCACCCAGAAGTCCCTCAAACCGCTGCTGCGCTGTGAACGTTTTGAGCGCGACCTCACCAAAATCGACCCAATCCTGCACCTGCTGCGACCCGGCCCCCACACGGCAGATCTCGTCGAGCATCGCACGCAGCTTCGGCACATCTTGGTCGGCGCACGGAACAAGTATCGACAGCTGCTGGCACTGGATCGGGTCGAAGGAGTCGATGTTCCCCTCTCCCCATTCCGCAAGGCGGTTGATCGCAGCTGTCCAACTGGCAGCCGGCGCCGAATGCGGGCGCTCCAGCCTCGAGTGCATCAGCGCCAAACCAGTATCGAGGACCGCTGTGACAGCGTCATGTACGAGCATGCCCGAACTCACAGCCTGGTTCGCCCCGGTGAGAACGCTGTCCACAGCACGTGTCCACTGTTCAGTAATCGCGTATACGCGCCCCCGTTCGTTGACTGAATTAAAATAAAGAAGCCGCCGCTGCAGAGTTGACTCCTCAGACCCGATCAGCTCATGCCCTTTCAGAGCCGTGTCAATCTGCTCACGTAAATGCGCAGAATCTTCCGGCATGAACTGTGTCACCTCGCTCAGGACACGCAGTGAGGGCAAAACCGGAAAGCCTGTATGTTCAAGCTCATCGACCGACCTGCCGTTCAAATGTCGCAGTGACTCTTCAACGATCGGTTGGATCTCGTCAAAGTGACTCTGCCGAAAGACGACTTGCGCCAGGGCTGCGAGTGTTTGGATCTGAGTGGCTACGAGAACAGGCGTGCGCTGCTGATCTGAGACCAGCTCCTCGCGTGTGTTGACCGCGAGACGAAGCCACATTGATGCCGCGTCCAATAGCCCTGTTAGGGTAGCGAGCGTGCCCAGGTTGTGCATCATCGTGGCCGCTATGACTCTCATCATCTGCAGTGCTTGATCGCCATCGTCCTCTGCTACACGTGCCGTCATCAAGAAGATCAAGAGCTTTTCAGCGGCGGGAAGAAGGGCGGACGCCTCGACGAGTCTGGCACCGTCCAAAAATTCGTTCACGATGCCGGCATAAGTCTCCATCCATGGGTAGAAAAGTCCGATCTCAGTTGCGATGGCCTTTGAGAGTATCGCCTGAATTCCCTCGTGCACGTAGAGGGCCTCATCAATACCGCTTATGTTGCCCACATCGCTCCGCAGGCGCCTTTGCAGCAGCGCTGCCCCGGCTAGCTCGTCCAGCACCGCCCGTGAGTCGATATCCAGACCACCCTCTGTCCGCAAGGAAGCAGCCCAGCGGTCGATCACGATGAGCGGGACATGGGCGCCGCCACTGATAATGACGATGCCGAGCACCGCACGACTCGGCGGTGAGAGTCCTTCCCATAGTGCACGGATTACACCTGAGACGTTTCTCGGGTAGCTGCCCAATTGCGTCTCGTCTTTCAGGAGGTCCAACCGGTCGAGCCGCGCCACGAACTCCTGCAAACGTGTATGGTCACCGCCGAGACCACGAACCCAGGCGCAGGCTAGGTCGATAGCCAGTGGCCACCGCCCGAGCCTGGTGGCGAATCGCAGAGCCGTCTCGTCGTCGCCTACCGCCTCCTGCGGCGCGGGCAGCCGCTGCCGAATCAGCGCGATCGCATCCGCATCCTCCATGCCCTTGACCGCCCTCTGCGGTGCGATGTCGATCGGCCAGTCACCGCGACTGGTGGTGATGACGACATGGCCATAGCCGGATGCTGGTATCCAAGCGCTCAACTCTGCACTATCAAGCGCGCCATCGAGGATGAGCAGCCAGGGAACGGGCAGCTCCGCCAGCACATCGCAGAAGATCTGCGCGGGGTCGTCGCTGAGTGTCTCGCCCGCCCCGAGCCATTCCAAGAGCTCCGGGGTCTGCTCAGCGAGAGCCTGGTCAGACGTTGCGTCGACCCAGACAGTGACGGCATAGTGCTCCCGGCGGGCAGACGCCCAAGATGCGACTGCAGCCGACTTGCCCGATCCCGACAACCCCGACAGTACGGCCACGGCCGGGCTGCCTCCATGAAGAGCATCCTCGGTTAGGTGCTCCGCGAGGAAGTCGACAACTGCCGGCCTCGGGACGTACGTTCCCAGGGGCATCCCGTACGCTCGCCCCCAGGAACGCTGCCCGCTCGCATCGGCAAGCACCGCCGCTGACTCATCTAGGATGTCCGCGACCTGGCGGTAATCGATGATCTGCTCTGTGGTCTGCGAGCCACGTGCTAATACGAGATCGATGAGCTGGGCGAGCAAAATATAATGCAAACGCTGACCCAGCCCACCCTTTCCACGCGCTCGAACCCTCGCGATGCGGTCGAGCAATCGCGACACGATGTTGCGCACGTCCTCTTGCCGCACATCGATGAACCTGCGGAGGGATCTCTTCGTCCGCTGTTTTCGCAGCTGCGCCGCGTACTCCGCTGCGGGCGCACCAAGCGTCCGATTAGTCAGCAGCACCAGATTGGCCGCCCCCGCATGTTCGGAGGCCAGCGCGTCGAGGCACCGTTTCGCCGTCGGCAGATCCATCTTCGTCACAGAGGATGTCATCGACGCCTTGACCTGCACAGCCCGCGACGGTGGCCCGACGGAACGGGGATAGACAAGGATGTCGGCCGAATCCTGGCCGTGCAGGTCTACACCGACACGCCAATCCAATGTAGGCGCATGCTCAAAGAGATCCAGAAGCTCCTCGACCGTAATGAGGTACTGATAACGGAACCCGAAGGCCGCTGCCACCCCGCCAGACCCACTAACCATGTCCAACATCGTAGTTTGGAGACACGTCCCTGTGTTGGGAATCTGACAATCACGCCCCCGCAGAAACGACGGATGTCCTGTCGGAAGGACGCAGTCCCCAGGCAAGGGGCGAACGTCAGCGAGTGCCGAGCACTCAATAGCACCCAAGGACCAGCAAGCGCACACCGGGGGTCTGGGGTCGCCCTCAGAAGAAACGATGCCGCGACCCCGCGAGCGTGGTCACGCGCGGGGTCGCTTCCGGAGTCAAGTGGGCGCGAAGGGACTCGAACCCCTGGCCTATTGCTTGTAAGGCAATTGCTCTAACCAACTGAGCTACGCGCCCTTGTGTGCGTCGCGAGAGATCATACCGCTTCGCGGTGGTTCTCGCGCCGGATTTATCCGGCCAGGAGGCGGGCCCGGGCCACGTACTCGGCGACGTCCCGGGGACGGTCGACGGGGGTCAGCACGGTCCAGCGGACGGTGCCTTCGGCGTCGACGAGGAACGTGCCGCGCCGTGCGACGCCCCGCTGGTCGTCGAAGACCCCGTAGGCGCGAGCGGTCGCGCCGTGCGGCCAGAAGTCCGAGAGCAGCGCGAACGGGAAGCCCTCCCGGTCCGACCAGGTGCGCAGCGCGAAGGTCGAGTCGACGGACACCGCCAGCACCGTCACGCCCAGCTCTCGGAGCGCGTCGTGGTGTTCACGCAGGTCCGCGAGCTCCCCGGCGCACACCCCGGAGAAGGCCAACGGGTAGAACACGACGAGCACGGGACCGCCCCGCAGGGAGCTCAGGACGGTGTCCTGGCCGTACTGGTCCCGGAGGCTGAACTCGGGCGCGCGGGCACCCACGGTGACGGTGTCGGTCATGCTCGCGTTCGTGTCGGGCGGCCGCACGGGCCGGTACCGGCGCCCGCCGGTCGGCGGGCGCCCCTCAGCGCCGCGCGCCCTTGTTCGCCGGGGCGCGCGACGCCGGACGTCTCACCCTGTACGGGTGGTGTCCGTCACCGCTTGGGAACGACCAGGCGGGTGCCCGACCAGTCGGCGCCGATGCTGACCGCGCTGGTCTGGGACAGGCCCGAGGTGGTAGCGGCCTCGGCCACGTCGTTGGGGGACACGTGCAGCTCACGACCGGCCTTCGGGGTCAGGACCAGGATGGTCCCTCCGTCGGCGATGGTCGTCACCGTGTCCATCAGAGCGTCGGTGAGGTCGCCTTCCTCGTCGGACCGCCACCACAGCAGTGCCGCGTCGACGTCGCCGTCGAAGTCCTCGTCGACCAGTGCCTCGCCCGTAAGCTCGGCGATGGAAGCGCGCAGTCCCTCGTCGACGTCATCGTCGAACCCGAATTCCTGCACCACCTGACCCGGCTTGAATCCGAGTCGGTCAGCCAAGCCGCGTTCGCTTTGTGCCTGGCCCGCGGTCGCGCTCACGAAAGTTCTCCTCCACAGATGGTTTTTCTCAATCTTGCCTGCACGAAGCAGTTGTCACAACGATGCCGGGCTTTTTTGTCACCCGTCACGTGGGTCCGTAACCATCGCTGATGGCCTAGTTCACACGCTAGTGGCATATCCCGTCAACGCACGGCCGAACCCGGCCCGAGTCGAATCAGCTCATCCGGACTCCAGGAAGGACAACCGGACCTGCCGATCCGGGTTGTCCACGTTCAGGTCCACGATCGCGATGGACTGCCACGTTCCCAGTTCGAGTCTGCCGGATAGTACTGGCACCGTGGTCTGCGGTGCGACGAACGCCGGCATGACGTGCGAGCGTCCGTGCCCCCGGGACCCGTGTCGGTGGCGCCACCGGTCGTCGGCCGGCAGCAGGTCGTCGAGGGAGGCAAGGAGGTCGTCGTCGGACCCCGCGCCCAGCTCGATGATGGCCACACCCGCGGTCGCGTGCGGGACGAAGACGTTGAGCAGGCCGTCGCCGCCGCTCTCGGCGACGAAGTCACCGCACTGCGCGGTGATGTCGGTAACGCTCTCCGATCCGCCTGTGTGCAGCTCAAGGATCAGTGTCCGCATAGCGACACCTTCGCGCAGCCTGGCTCCCGGTGCAACCATCACCTGTGAATCCGCGGGTGGCCGAAGCCCCCTGAAGGGGCCATACTCCTCTCCGACGTGTGTGAAACTGGACGAAAGAAGGGATAAGGGTGACTGTCTCGTTACTTTTGGGACCCGTGCTTCGCCACGTGGGTCCCACCACGGCGACGGTGTGGGTGGAGACGGACGCCCCCTGTGACGTCCGGGTTCGCGTGGACGGCGGGCCGGTCTCGGCCAGCCGCACCTTCACGGTCCACGGCCACCACTACGCCGTGTGCGAAATCGAGGGCCTGGAGCCGGGTGCCGTCCTTCCCTACGAGGTCTTCCTGGGTGAGGACCGGGTGTGGCCCGAGCCCGACAGCCCGCTGCCGCCCAGCGTCCTGCGCACCCTGTCCCCCGGTGCGCCGACGAGACTGCTGTACGGCTCCTGCCACACCCCCACCGGTGACACTCCGGAGGGCCTGGTCCGCTACGGGCCCGACATGCTCCGCGCCACCGCCCGCCGTCTGGCCCGCGAGGGCGCGACCGGGGACAACCAGGTCCTGCTGCTGATCGGCGACCAGGTCTACGCGGACGAGGTGCAGGAGCCCATGCGGGCCTTCCTGCGGGAGCGGCGCGGCGAGGTCGACCCGGACGGCGCTCCCGAGGACGAGGTCGTCCGCTTCGAAGAGTACGCGGAGCTCTACCGCCAGGCCTGGTCCGACCCCCAGGTGCGGTGGCTGCTCTCGACCGTGCCCACGCTGATGGTCTTCGACGACCACGACATCCGCGACGACTGGAACACCTCGGCCGCCTGGCGCGGCGCGATGGACCGGCAGCCGTGGTGGCGCACCCGGGTGACCAGCGGCATCGGCGCCTACTGGGTGTACCAGCACGTGGGCAACCTCTCCCCCGACGCGCGTGCCAAGGACCCGCTGTGGGCGTCCGTGCGGGACCACCGCGATCGCGGAACCGACGCCGGGGACACCGTGGACTCCTTCGCCTGGCGGGCCCACGACGAGCCCTCCTCGTACCGGTGGAGCCACCACCACGACGTGGGCGACGTGCGGGTCCTGGTCGCCGACACCCGCTGCGGCCGGTCGCTGGAGGAGGACGACCCCTCCGGCGGCTCACGGTCCATCCTGGGCGCCGAGGGGCACGATTGGCTGGACCGGCACCTCACCGGCGGCCCCGACCACCTCGTGGTGGCCTCCACCGTCCCGGTCCTGCTGCCGCCCTCCGTGCACCACCTGGAGGCCTGGAACGAGGCTGTGTGCGCGGGGGCCTGGGGTTCGGCCGCGCGGGGCCCCGCGGAACGCCTGCGCCAGGCACTGGACCTGGAGCACTGGGGCGCTTTCCAGTACTCCTTCCACCGCCTCGCGGAGGCCTTGCTCGACGTCGCCCGTGGCGCTCGGGGTCCGGCGCCCGCCACGATCCTCCTGCTCGGCGGGGACGTCCACTTCTCCTACCTGGCGCGTGCGCGTGCGCGCGAGGGGCGGACGACCTCCCGGATCGCCCAGCTGGTCTCCTCCGCACTGTGCAACCAGCTCCCCCCGAACCTGCGCCGTGCCGCCACGCTGTCCGCGAGCTGGCCCCTGCACGTGGCCGGGCGGGTCATGACCCGGCTGGCCGGGGTGCGCCGCAGCCCGCTGTCCTGGGGTCTGGCGGAGCGGCCCTACTTCGGCAACACCATCGGTGAGGTGGTCTTCGACGGCCGCGAGGCCGAGGCCCTCTGGTACCACTGCCCGCAGGGCGGGGACGACGCCCTGCCCGAGGTACGACGCCGCACCCGCGTCTGAACCCCTGGAAACGAAGCAGCTCCGGCGGCGCCCGTCTGGGCGCCGCCGGAGCTGCTTCGGACCGCTCGTGCCGGGAGTCCGGCCGAAGGGCCCTAGGGCTTGTGCGAGGGCGGTCGGCGGTTGGCGTGTCCTCGACGCCGGTTGCGCACGCTCAGGCCGAGCGCGCCACCCTCCTCCAGGAGTTGCCGGGCGGCCCGGTTGACCGTGCCGCGCGTCCCCGATCCCGTCGAGGGGGTGTCCTCGGTCTCGACCAGCTCGGGCTTGGGGAGCAGCGTGGTGGGCTCGTTGTCCTGGTCGTCCAGTTCCTCGGGGAGCGCGTGCAGCTTGCGGGTGCGCTGGAGCCGGGGCCCCTCGGTCCCGGGCTCCTCCCCGACGGGGGCGGCCGCCTCGGTGGGGTTGCGCTTCTCCTCGTCGACGGCCTCCTTCCACGCCTGGTCCTGCTGCTGGTCCTCCTGCTTCTGGCGGGCCAGACGACGCGCGCGGTCGGTGCGCCAGGCGCGGTAGGACCGGGCCAGCGGGGTGAGGACCGGCCAGGTGACCTTGGCGGGGCGTGAGAGGGCGTGCCACAGGTAGGCGGTGGTGCCCCAGGCCTCCATGGCGCGGCGGGCCCTGGTGATGGTGAAGAAGGTGGGCATGGCCAGCAGCAGCTGCGGCCAGGCCAGGGCCAGCGCGGCGAACAGCGGGTACATGCCGCCGCCAGCGATCGCGGCGGCGGCGCCGATGACCACCGGCACCAGGGCCAGCGCCACCCGCAGCTGGGTGAACTGCCGGAACCGGTGCAGGGAGCGGCGGGCCGAGACCGGTGGGGCCAGACCCTCGGGGAGCGGGGTGGGCTGCACGATCACCGCGAGCAGCAGCGTTCCCACGCCCACGCTCGCGGCCAGCAGTATCGTCCATCCGGCGGCGGACATCGCCCCGCCCACCAGCAGGTACACCAGTCCCAGGACCGGGATCGGCGCGGGGAGCCAGAACAGCACCCGCCTGCGCAGCTCACCCTCCTGCGTGGGTTGGAGTACGAAATCGATCACCGGGCGTAGTATCCGGAACCTCTTCCTCGGTCGCTCGACCACAGCGTTGGACCCCCCAAGAACGTCGTGACGGAGCGGTGCGGGGAGCGACGCCCGTGGGTTTTCGTCGTCTGTGGCTCCACCTGCAACCTGCCCGTATCAAAGCTATCTCTTTTCGCGTAGTCCCCGGGCGCGCACAGTCAGTTACACACCTACCCGACGCTGGTGAAACTTCCATAAACCCACGGAAAAGGGAGGCAACGATCAGATTACGACGTGACGGAGGTCACTCTCCCGAGCATGGCCGACACCGGACATCAGGGTGATCCGTCCCGGGTTTCGGACAATCGGCCGAGGGCGACCGCGACCCGGAGCACGAAGGACCCGCGGCCGTCCGAGGGGATGTGCCCGGTGAGCTCGGAGATCCGGCTCAGCCGGTAGCGCACCGTGTTCGGGTGCACGAAGAGCATGCGCGCGGTGGCCTCCAGCGACGAGGCGTGCTCCAGGTACACCGACAACGTGTCCAGGAGCGGGGAACCGGCACCCTGGAGGGGCAGGTACACCTCCGTCACCAGCTGCTGGCGGGCCTCAACGTCACCCTCCAGCGCGCGCTCGGGCAGCAGGTCGTCGGCGAGCACGGGCCGTGGAGCGTCCGGCCAGGCCACCGCGGCCCGCAGGCCGTTCACCGCAGACCGCACCGAGGAGCCCGCCGCGTGCAGGTCGGCCACGGCCGGACCCACCACCACGGGACCGTCCCCGAACAACCCCGCCAGGGGCTCCACGGGTTCGACCGGGAGATCGTCGACCGGGTGGCGCTCACCCACCCCCACCACCACGACCACACGGCGCCCCTGCATGCCCGCCAGGACGTCGTAGCCCAGACGGCGCGCGGCCGAGCGCAGGTCGTCCATGACCTTCCCGCCGTCCTCGTCGCCGATGTCCCCGGCCATCGCGATCACCGGCGTGTGCGACCAGCCCAGCGCCGAACCCCAGGTCTGGAGCCCCTCCACCTGGTCACCGTGCAGGAGCGCGTCGACGATCAGCGCCTCCAGCCGCGCGTCCCAGGCACCGCGGGCCTCGGCCGCGCGGGCGTAGACCTTGGCGGAGCTGAAGGCCACCTCGCGTGTGTAGCGGAGCATGGCCTCGCGCAGCTGCTGCTCGCCTCCGGCGGCGGCCAGGTCGTCGACCTGGTTCTCCACCACCTCGATGACCACGCGGATCATGTCGACGGTCTGCTGGAGGGAGACGGAGCGGGTGAGTTCGCGCGGGGCGGTGCCGAACACCTCCACGGTGATGGCGGGCCGACCGCGGTCGGGGTCGCGGAACCAGTCCACGAAGGCGGCGACCCCGGACTGGGCCACGAGGCCGATCCAGGACCGGTCCTGTGCCGACATCCGGCGGAACCAGCCGAGCCGCTCCTCCATCCGGCTCACGGCGGCGGTGCCCAGCGCTCCCATGGAGCGTTCCAGGCGTCGTACGGTCTCGGCGCGGATCTTGTCCTGTGGGGCGCCGCTCCCGGTCGGCGCGCTCGCGCCGTCCTCGGTCGGTCGGGGTTCGGTGTTCACTTGTCTAGGTTCGCATCCTCTCCGCACCCGGTCCCGGGTTCGCCTCCGTGTCGGCTGTCACCCCCCGGGGCGACCCGGTCCCGGAGGGGGCCGCGGACAGCCCCGCGTAACGTCGGAAAGTGATCTCCTCCACCCGTTTCGGGTTTGTGGGCACATGACCGGCGTCGTTTTGTGGATTACCTACAAACGGTGTCCGGTGAACTTCGTGTCTCTCCCCATCCAACTGGTGATCTCCTACAGGGCAAGGTTGATGTCGTGCTTGTAATCGTTGCTCCAGGCCAAGGCGCCCAGGTTCCCGGTTTCCTCTCCCCGTGGCTCGAACTCCCCGGCATGGCCGAGACGTTCGCGTCGTGGTCCGAGGTGACCGGTCTCGACCTCGTGCGTTACGGCACCACGGCGGACGCGGACGAGATCCGTGACACCGCCGTCGCCCAGCCGCTGCTGGTCAGCGCCGGTCTGGCCGCCGCCACCGCGCTGCTCGGCCCGCAGTCCGCCCCCGGGGCACCGCTGCCCGCCTCGCCCTCCCTCGTGGACGCGACGGCCGGACACAGCGTCGGCGAGTTCACCGCCGCCGCGCTGGCCGGTGTGCTCTCCCCCAAGGACGCGCTGGCCCTGGTCGCCGAGCGCGGTCGCGGGATGGCCGACGCCGCCGCCCGCACCGAGACCGGGATGACCGCTGTCCTGGGGGGTCAGCGCGAGGACGTGCTGGCCGCCATCGAGGCCGCCGGTCTGACCCCGGCCAACGACAACGGCTCCGGGCAGATCGTGGCCGCCGGTACCACCGCCCAGCTGGCGGCGTTCGCCGAGAACCCGCCCGAGCGGGCCCGGCTGCGCCCCCTGTCCGTGGCGGGCGCGTTCCACACCGAGCACATGGCCCCGGCCGTGGAGCGGGTGCGGGCCGCCGCCCGGGACCTGACCCCGGCCGACCCCAGTGTCCGTCTGCTGTCCAACGCGGACGGCGCCGTGGTCGACAGCGGCGCCGAGTACCTGGAGCGTCTGGTCTCGCAGATCTCCTCGCCGGTCCGGTGGGACGCGTGCACCGACACTCTCGCCGACCTCGGAGTGACCGCGTTCATCGAGCTGACCCCGGCGGGCACGCTCACCGGGCTCGCCAAGCGTGCGCTGCGCGGCATCGAGATCCTCGCGGTGAAGACCCCCGACGACCTCGAACGCGCCGGCGCCCTCATCAAGGAGCACGCGGGGACCATCTCCCCCGCGAGCGGCCAGCAGGAAGGCTGAGCATGTTCAACGTCCCGAGCGCGCCCGGCGGCGCCTCGATCCGTTCCTTCGGCGAGTACCAGCCGTCACGGGTCGTGACCAACGCCGATCTGGAAGCCCGTGTCGACACCAATGACGAGTGGATCCAGAGCCGTGTGGGCATCAGGGAGCGTCGCATCGCGGGCCCCGAGGACACCGTCGCGAGCATGGCCGTGGCCGCCGGAGGCAAGGCACTCGCCGCGGGCGGGTTCTCCCCCGAGGACATCGACCTGGTGATCGTGGCCACCTGCACCGTGCAGGACCAGATCCCCAACACGGCGGCGACCGTCGCCGCCCGGCTCGGCATCGCCGCCCCGGGTGCCTTCGACGTCAACGCGGCCTGCGCGGGCTTCGTCTACGCGCTCGGGCTGGCCTCGGACTCCGTCCGGGTCGGAAGCTCCCGCAACGTCCTGGTGATCGGCTCGGAGAAGCTCAGCGACTGGGTGGACTGGCAGGACAGGTCCACCTGTGTGATCTTCGCCGACGGCGCCGGGGCCGCCGTGGTCTCGGCCTCCGAGGACCACGGCGTCGGACCGGTCGTCTGGGGCTCCTCGGGCGAACGCGCCGACACGATCCACCTGCGTGAGGGCAAGTACCTCCACCAGGAGGGCCAGGCCGTCTTCAGGTGGACCACCACCGAGCTGTACAAGGTGGCCCTGGAGGCCCTGGAGCGCGCTGGTGTGGAGCCGTCCGAGCTCACCGCCTTCGTTCCCCATCAGGCCAACCTGCGGATCGTCGAGTCCATCGCGCGCAAGCTGGGGGCGCCGCAGGCGCTCGTGGCCCGCGATATCGTCACCGCGGGCAACACCTCCTCCGCCTCGATCCCTCTCGCGCTGTCGCGCATGGTCGAACGCGGGGAACTGCCGTCGGGGAGCATCGTGCTCACTCTGGGATTCGGTGCGGGCCTGGTCTACGCCGCACAGGTGATCCGCATCCCCTGATCCGTTGGTCCGGTCCCGGCCGGGCGGGCTCGCCCGCTCCCGTTCGGGAACGCCACCCGACTCCACATTCGTCAAGCGTCAAGCAAGGAGAAATAGACATGGCCGACCACAGCGAGCAGGACATCCTCAAGGGCCTCGGCGAGATCGTCGAGGAGATCGTCGGCACCGACCCCGCCGAGGTCACCCCGGAGAAGACGTTCGTGGACGACCTGGACATCGACTCGCTGTCCATGGTGGAGATCGCCGTCGCCGCGCAGGACAAGTTCGGCGTCGAGATCCCCGACGACCAGCTCAAGGACCTGAAGACGGTCCAGGACGTCATCAACTTCATCCAGAAGTAGCGTGTCCGGCCGCCGGGCCGCACACCGGCCCGGCGGCCCGCAAGTCCCCACCAGGACGCCCCAGACCCACTCATTCGCCACGCCTCCCGGCACACGCGCCGGGATCGACCCACGAGAAGGGCGATCGGATCATGTCCAAGACCGATGTCGTCGTCACCGGCCTCGGCGCCACCACCCCCCTCGGGGGTGACGTCGCGACCACATGGTCCGCGCTCCTCGACGGCCGCTCCGGGATCAGCATGCTGCCGGAGGACTGGCACGAGAAGCTTCCGGTGCACTTCGCCGGGCGGATCGCGCAGGAACCCTCCGAGAAGCTGCCGCGCCCCAGGCTGCGCCGCCTCGACCGGACCCAGCAGTTCGCCCTCATCGCCGCGCAGGAGGCGTGGGACCACGCGGGCACCCCCGACGTCGACCCCCTCCGTCTCGGTGTGGTGGTCTCCAGCGGGATCGGTGGCATCCTCACCATCCTGGAGCAGTACGACACCTTCCGTGAGAAGGGCTGGAAGCGGGTCTCCCCGTTCACCGTGCCCATGCTCATGCCCAACAGCCCGGCCGCCGCCGTGGCCCTGGAGTTCACCGCGCGCGCGGGCGCCCACGCCCCCGTCAGCGCCTGCGCCTCCAGCGCCGAGGCCATCGCCAACGGTGTGGACATGATCCGCGCCGGCCGGGCCGACGTGGTGATCGCGGGCGGTACCGAAGCCGCGATCCACCCCCTGAACATCGCCTCCTTCGCCTCCATGCGCGCGCTCTCGACGCGCAACGAGGACCCGCAGACCGCCTCCCGTCCCTGGGACAAGGACCGCGACGGCTTCGTCATGGGCGAGGGCGCGGGCATTCTCGTCCTGGAGTCGGCCGAGCACGCCGCCAAGCGCGGCGCGCACGTATACGCCCACGCCGCCGGTGTCGGCTACACCGACGACGCCCACGACATCGTCATGCCCGACCCCGAGGGCGCCGGTCAGGCCCGCGCCATCACCCAGGCGCTGGCCGACGCCGACCTCAAGCCGAGCGACATCGTGCACGTCAACGCGCACGCCACGTCGACTCCGGCCGGGGACGTCGGTGAGACCCGGGCGATCCGCACGGCGCTGGGCGACTCCGCCGCCGACCGGGTCGCGGTGACCTCCACCAAGTCCATGACCGGGCACCTTCTGGGCGGCGCGGGCGCGGTGGAGTCGATCGCGACGATCCTGGCGCTGCACGAGGGCCAGATCCCGCCGACCATCAACATCTCCGAGCTCGACCCCGAGGTGGCCGTGGACATCGTCCGCGACAAGCCCCGGGAGATGCCGAGCGGGGACGTCGCCGCCGTCAACGAGTCCTTCGGCTTCGGCGGCCACAACATCGCCGTGGCCTTCCGCCGCGCCTGATCCGACCGGCCGCGCCCCCGCGCGCGGCACCTGGTCCTCCAGTGGGCGTCACCGCACGGTGACGCCCACTGTCGTGTCCGTGACCTCGGTCAACCGTTCGTGAACGTTCGGGGGCCCGTGCCGCAAGAACGGTTGAACTCCGCCGCGAGGGTCTTCAGGTGGGCGCGTCCCGCGCGCGACCATGGATGACGTGTCCACGCTGCCCCATCCACACGCCCCACCGGGTCCCGGCGACGACGGCCGGGCCGGTCGTCGTCGCGGTCCGGCCTTCCGCCCCGTCGTGGACCTGGACTCCGGCGCCGTGGTGGCCGTGGAGGTCGTGGCCGCCGTACCGGCGGGGTTGGGCCGCCCGGACGGGAGGGGCGGCGGGTCGGCGGTGGTGGCCGAGTGGCTGGCCTCGCTGGTGCGTGCCGGGGCCGGTGTCGAGAGCCTGCTGCCGCTGGTCCTGCCACTGCCCTCGGCCGCGCTCGTCGACGGCACCGACCTGCCCGGGCTGATCGACGGTGCGCTGCGCCGGGACGGCCGCCGCCCTCGCGACGTGACCCTGATGCTCACCGCGGACCTGGTGGACCTGCCCCGGGCCTCCGTGCTGACGGCAGTCTCGGGGCTGCGCTCCCTCGGGTTCCGCTGCGGCTTCGGCACCGCGATGGCCCGGCCGGATCTGGTCGTGGAGGCCACCCCGTTCCTGATCCGGTTGGACCCGGTCCTGGTGTCGGGGATCGAGGGCGACCAGCGCAACGGGGGGATCGTGGACGGGCTGGCCCGGATCGGGCGCAGCAGCGGCGTGTACGCGTTGGCCTCCGGTGTGGCCCGGGGCGAGGAGATCGTGCGCCTGCGCGAGTGCGGAGTGCGGCTGGGCAGCGGTACGTTCTTCGCCGAACCGGACTGGCGGCCCGGCGAGCGGGTGAACCCGGTGCCGGAACCGGCCGCCACCGCTCTGGCCGACACCGACGCCGGTCCCAGGGTCACCGAGTTCATGGTGCCTCCGCTGGACTTCGACGCCGAGTCCACGGGCGAGCACGTCCTGGAGGCGTTCACCGGCGACACCGCGCTCAACAGCGTGGTCCTCATCGACCACCGGGAGCGGCCGATGGGGGTGATCGACCGGACCCGGTTCCTGCTGTCGGTGACCGGTCGGTACGGGCACGCGCTGCACGCCAAGCGCCCGGCCCTGCGTCTGGCGGAGTCGCCTCGGACGGTGCCCGCGTGGATGTCGGCGATCTCGGCCCTGCGGGTGGCCGGGCAGGACCGCGAACGGGTCTACGACGACCTGATCGTGACGAACCCGTACGGCCAGTGCGTGGGGGTCGTGCACGTCAGCGACCTCATCCAGTCGCTGTCCCGCCAGTGAACCCCGGGGAAGCGGGGACCCCGCTTTCCCACCGCCGGGCTCCCGACGGATCCGACGACCCGTGACGGCACCGTGGCCGCGACCCCTGAGGAACAGGGGGCGCGGCCACGGTGGGGGCGCGGATCCGGCGCGGTCAGCGCAGGGGCTCGGGGCCCTTGGTGCCCGAGGGGCTGCTGGTCGGGGGCGTGTCGTCCGCCGAGTAGTCGTTGTAGTGCGTGTCCGCTCCGCTCCTGCGCAGTTCCTCCCGCAGCTGGTCGCGGGTCTGCTCGTCGTGCAGGTAGTCCAGCTCGGGGCGGCGGGGCAGCAGGCCGTCGCCGGAGGAACGGCCCATCGCGCGGCGGCGCAGCCACGGTACGAGGTACTGACGGGCCCAGCGACGGCCCTCCCTGCGACGCAGGATGCGGGGCAGCTGCTGGGGCGGGGTCGCCCACGGGTCGGTCCAGGACTCGGGCGGACCCATCGGGTGTCCGAGCAGGTCGGCGACGCGCGCCGCGACGATCTGGTGTCCGGCGCCGTTGGGGTGCAGCCGGTCGTCGCTCCAGGCCCGCGGGTCGTTGAGGGCGTTGAGCGCCCACAGGTCGACGATCTCGGTCCCGGTGCGTTCGGCCACGGCCCGCATGTGCATGCTGAACACGGCGATCCGGCCCCGGTACAGGCGCAGAACGGGGATCCACCCGGTGTCGTGGCCCGCGAGGATCACCACGCGGATGCCCGCGTCGCGCAGCTGGCGCACGCCCCACTCGAACTTCTCGGCCAGCTCGTCGAGGTCGCCGCCGGGGCGGAGGACGTCGTTGCCTCCCGCGAGTACGGTGACGAGGTCGGGCTTCCAGGCGAGGGTCTGCTCGAGCTGTTCACCGAAGATGTGTTTCATCCGACGTCCTCGGACGCCGAGGTTGGCGTAGCGGAAGTCCGGGGAGAGCGTGCCCAGGTGTTCGGCGAGGCGGTCCGCGAACCCCCGGTACTCGCCGCCGGGGCCGCTGTCGTCCTCCATCCCCTCTGTGATGCTGTCACCGATCGCCACGTAGGACCGGATGAGCTCCGGTCTGTCCGCGGGCGCAGCAGCGGGGGGATTCATCTCAAGGTCTGTCACGTCAACCAATCATCCGGATCGACCGTCCCCGCGCCTGCCATGCGCCGGGGTGCGTGGGAACGGAAGTCTTGGGCGGGTCGCGGTGTGCCGCTGGCCCGAATGTCCGAGCACCGTCGGCCCCGAGGTGAGCCGCGTCGCGGGCACCCGGCCGGGGGGCGCTCGGGCGAGGACAGTGCCCATCCAGCATACCCGCGCCGAACGTCAGCGCGCCGGGCTCGCACAGGGCTTCGGGGCACCCTGGGAACAACGCCCGGAGCACCCAAGAAGAGCCAAAAGCCCGATATGAGGTAGCTCACAGCACTTGCTGGCCTCTCGGGGCGAATGTCCTTTGTCACGGTGATCACACGCCGAGGTCACCTCCGGGTATCGGTGGACCCGGTCACCCTGGGACTACCCATGAGCGCCCGGGGCACGTACGATCTCGGAGAAGTGCTCACGGCACCCCTGTCCCTCGGCCCGCCGTGCCCCCACGCGGAACGACCGAGTCGGTTCAAGATCCGTCCTCCTCCGGGTCAAGGGCGCGTACTGTGGTGCATCGAACCGAAGGCCCGTGCGGTTCCTCCCCAATTCACGTGCAGACACCAGGAGGTCGAGGTCCCCAGCGGATGAACGCCGTCTCTCCGATCTGCCTCGTCGACCTCGCACCCGCCCTGCGGTGGTCGAGATCGCCGGACGTGGCACCCCTGCTCCACCACGACCGTCTCATCGACGGCTGGTGGCACTCGCTGCCCGTCACCCGCGTGCTGGACATCGCCGGTCCGCCCTGGCTCGCCAACGGGTTGGCCCGCCTCGCGGTCGAACACTGGGGGCACATCGCCCTCTCCGAGTTCCTGCCGAGCCTGCGCACCCAGCACGTGGACTGCTCCGACCTCGCCGAACCGGTCCGCGGCGCGGTCTTCGCCACCGCCGGTGACTGGGACCGCCTCATCGCGTCCAGCCCCCAGGAGATGCACGAGTGGCGGCTCCCGGGCTGCGGTGTCCTGGACATCGTGAGCACCGTCGCCTGGCGTGCCCTCCAGCCCTGCTGTGAGCTTCCCGGAGGCCCCACCCCCTCCCCCGCGCTGATGACGGAGGCCGTGCGCACCATCGCGCACTGGCTGCCCGACTCCGCTCCCGAACACGTGCGCAGCGCGCTGGACTACCTGGAGACCGCTACCGGAACCGGCGACGCACCGGAAGGGGACGGCGACTCCGAGGACCCGGCGAACCCGCCGCAGACCCCGGCCACCCGCGCGATCCGGACCCTGCGTGCCCTGCGCGCCCAGCGGGACCAGGAGCAGCCCTCCGCCGAACACGTCGAGCAGCGGCCCGCCCCCGTGGCCGAGGCCCCGGCAGCGGTCGGCGGCATGGTCAGCTCGGCGGCGATGATCCCCGGCTCGGTCCTGAGCGCCGAGGCGGTGAGCAGCGAGGCGGCCGCCCCCACGACCAGCGGTGTCGGTGACCTGCGTTCGCAGTTCCGCAGTTCGCTCCTGGGCCCCGGACGCACTCTGCGCCGCCCCAGCTTCAGCCGCACCAAGGCCCCCTCCCCCGAACGGGTGGAGGAGCCCCCGGCACCCGTCCTGGGCCAGCACCCGTTGGTGGACCAGGTCGAGGAGATGTTCCGTTCCTGGCCCGAGCTGGAGCGGACGGTGGCCGCCGAACGGCTCTTCGCCACCGACCCCATCAGCATCCGCGTGCTCTCCGAACAGATCTCGGTGGACGTGACCGAGATACGCGGAGCTCAACGCAAGGTGGAGGAACGCCTCCTGCGCTGGCTGGGCTCCCCCGAGGGCGCCGCCATCACCAGGCACCTGCGCGAACTCTCCGAGCAGCTCGGTTCGGCGACCACCATCGACCGGCTCATCAACGCGCACCCCGACCACCCGGTGGACGTGCCCACGCTGCACACGCCGCTGTGGCGCGTGATCATCACGCTGTTCACCGACCGGCGGATGCACAACGGCTGGCTTATCGCCGACGACCCCAACAAGCTGCGCTGGCAGACCCGTGAGCTGCTGGGCGACGCGCCCAACCTGACCGAGGCGGGCATCCGCCTGGGCCGGATCGGTATCCGCCAGCAGGAGCTGCGCGCCTGGCTGCTGAGCACCCCCGGTGTGAGCCTGCGCGACGGCCAGGTGTACGTGGACACCTCCGTCCCCATGGAGGCCCCTGGCGACGGCCACTCCACCGAGGGGTCCGGCGCCACCACCGAGAACGGCCTCCCGATCCGGCGCCGCCCCGACGGCCAGCCGGGTCCCGAGCCCGCGACCCACGCCCCCGAACACATCCACCACCACAGACCCGAACCCGAGCAGGGCGGGTTCGTGCCCGGCCTCCCGTCCGTCCCGTTGGCCCCGCCGCCGGTCCCGCCCCTGGCTCACCCGGCGCACCCGGCCCACCCGGGGCACCCGGGGCACGCCGCACCGGTCCGCCCCGGGGCGAGCGACCCGGCCGCCTCCGCGCGCTGCTTCCGGGCCCCGGACGGCCGCTGGTGGCACCGCATCGACATCACCGCGGACCACCTCAACGGCGCGCCGGTGGCCGTGCCCACCGGATACGCCACCCATCTGGGGTTGCAGCCCGGCCGGTTGCTGTGCCTCACCGCTCCCGGCGCCGACCTGCTCGTGCTGGTCTGGCGCGACCAGCCCGCCTTCGACTCCCTTCGTCCGCTGCTGCGCCGCCAGGCGGCCCAGCCGGGTGACCGCATGTTCATCACGGTCTCCGGCGACCGTCTGGACGCGCGCAAGCTGCCCGCCGGGGACCTCAGCGGTCACCCTCCGGCCGCGCGTGCGCTGCACCTGATCGGGTACACCGCCCCGGCCGCCACGGAGGAAGCGCTCAGGATCCTGTCGCGTCGGATCACCGACAACGGCGACGAGTCGCTGTCGGACCCGCAGGCGCTGTTGGAGGCGCTGTCCATGCGCGGGGACGAGGACATCGCCGGGGAGCTGCGCTCGGCCATGTTCGCCACACACTAGATACCTGGTCAGGAGGGGCCGCACCGGACACGTTCCGGTGCGGCCCCTCGTCGTTGGCGCGGGAGGGGTACCGAACCGAAGCCGGAGGATGTAGGTTAGCCTTACCTAATTGATTTGAGGTGGTCCTCCTGCTGTCGTACCCGAACTCCCTCACGCCCTCCCCCGCCGAACGGGCGCGCTCCGTCCTCTCCCGCCCCAACCCGGCCACGGTCACCAGTGCGGACGTCTCCCTGCACCTGACCGGAGCCGTCTGCCACACCACCTTCCAGGGCGAGGTCACGCTGCTGGTCCCCGACCAGCACCGCGTCCTGGCCGAGATCGGTGAGGGGGTGCTGGAGGCCACCGTCGAGTTCACCGACACGGCCCCGGTGGACCTGCGCGATCCGACCCGCTCCCTGCTGTGGATCAGCGGCGAACTGCGCGCCCCCTCCCCTCGCGAGGCCCGTGACCGCGCGCTCGCCGCCCTGGTCGACGACCCGGACGAACGCCTGCTCGACCTGGGCCACGGCCGCACCCTGATCGTCATGGACCCCCACCTGATCATCCACTCCGACCACGACGGCTGCCACCTGCTGCACCCGGAGGAGTTCACGGACGCGGCGGCCGACCCCTTCGGCCGCTGGGAGGGTCCCTGGCTGCGCCATCTGGAGGACGACCACCCCGACGTGCTCTGGGCGCTGGTCGCCCACTGCGGCTCCCCGCTCCCGCCGGGGCGGCCCCGCCCGCTCGGCGTGGACCGGCACGGGCTGCGGCTGCGACTGGAGGGTCCGGACGGCGATCACGACGTCCGCATCCCCTTCAGAAGACCGGCACGCACTCCGCACGACGTCGCACACGAGGTCCAGGAGATGGCCGGGCTCGACCGGCACCAGTGCTGAGCCCGGGGCGGGGCCAGCGACCCCGGACACACGACGGGGCCGGAACCCCCAGGGGTCCCGGCCCGCGCTCCGACAGGGTCGGATCAGACGTTGAAGCCCAGCATGCGCAGCTGGTCCCGGCCGTCGTCGGTGATCTTGTCCGGACCCCACGGCGGCATCCAGACCCAGTTGATCTTCACTTCGCGCTCGAACTCGTCCAGGGCACTGTTGGCCTGGTCCTCGATCACGTCGGTCAGCGGGCACGCCGCACTGGTCAGGGTCATGTCCAGGGTGATCGACTCGTCGTCGTGGTTCACCCCGTAGACCAGGCCCAGGTCGACGATGTTCACGCCGAGCTCCGGGTCGATCACGTCCTTGAGCGCCTCTCCGATCTCCTCGGCCAGCGCCTCCTGCTCAGGAGAGAGCGGAGCGGCCTCGGGCTTCTCGGCGGTCTCGGTCTTCGTGGTCTCGTTGTCGCTCATTCAGGCGCCTTCCTTCTCCAAGGACTGCGACACCGCGTCCTTCCAGGCCATCCACCCCAGCAGGGCGCACTTGATCCGAGCCGGGTACTTGGACACACCGACGAACGCCACGGCGTCCTCCAGCACGTCCTCGTCCGGCTCACCCTTGCCCTTGGACTGCATCAGCTCGGTGAACGCGTCCAGGGTCGTCATCCCCTCGGCCACCGTCCTGCCGATGAGCAGGTCGGTCAGCACCGAGGTGCTGGCCTGGCTGATCGAGCAGCCCATCCCCTCGTAGGAGACGTCGCTGACGACGGCTCTCTCGTCCAGCTCCGAACCGGAGTCGGGGGTCAGCGTCACCCGGAGCGTCACCTCGTCCCCACAGGTGGGGTTGATGTGGTGCGCCTCGGCGTTGTACGGATCGCGCAGCCCCTTGTGGTGCGGGTTCCGGTAGTGGTCCAGGATGATTTCCTGGTACATCGCGTCCAACTGCATGGTCAGGCAGAATCCTCGTACTAGGAGTGCTCTCTTTGGGCCTCCGCTTCGCTTCGGCCCGTGCTCGGCGCCTTCGCGGAGGGATGCTTCGATCTCGTCTACGCCTGGCTCGTTCCTCGCTGGCGGCTTGACTCGTCCTGCAACACCCTCCCCGGCGCCCGACCGGAAGAACACCCCCAGTAGTTCACCGAACCGTTCCTAGGCCCTGGTCCCGAAGAACCTCTGGGCGGCCCGGATGGCCTCCACCAGCGCGTCCACGTCCTCCAACGTGTTGTAGAGGTAGAAGGACGCGCGTGTGGTCGCGACGATACCGAGCTTGCGGTGCAGGGGCCAGGCACAGTGGTGACCGACCCGGACCTCGACGCCCCTGTCGTCCAGGACCTGCCCGAGGTCGTGCGGGTGGATGTCGTCCACCACGAACGACACCGCGCCGCCCCGGTCGACCGCCTCGGTCGGGCCCACGATCCGCACGCCCTCGACCGCGCCGACCTGCTTGAGCGCGTACTCGGTGAGCCTGTGCTCGTGCGCGGCGACCCGGTCCATGCCCACCTCGGAGAGGTAGTCACAGGCCGCGGCCAGGCCGACGGCCTGCGGGGCCATCGGCACACCGGCCTCGAAGCGCTGCGGCGGGTCCGCCCAGGTCGAGTGGCTCATGTGCACGACGCCGATCATCGAACCACCGCTGATGAACGGCGGCATGGCGGCGAGCAGCTCCCGGCGACCCCAGAGCACGCCGATCCCGTTGGGACCGAGCATCTTGTGCCCCGAGAAGGCCAGGAAGTCCACGTCGAGTTCACGGACGTCCACCGGCATGTGCGGCACCGACTGGCAGGCGTCCAGCAGCACCAGCGCGCCGACCTCCCGGGCCCGCGCGGTGATCGTGGCCACCGGGTTCACGGTCCCGAGCACGTTGGACTGGTGCGCGAACGCCACCAGCTTCGTGCGCTCGTTGACCAGTTCGGCCAGGTCCGACAGGTCCAGCCGGCCCTCGTCGGTCACCGGGAACCAGCGCAGCGTCGCGCCGGTGCGCTGGCAGAGCTGCTGCCAGGGCACCAGGTTGGCGTGGTGCTCCATCTCGGTCACGACGATCTCGTCGCCGGGACCGACCTGGAAGCGGCGCAGGCCCTCCTCGGCCGTGGCGGCGTTGCTCATCGCGTACGCGACCAGGTTCACCGCCTCGGTGGCGTTCTTGGTGAAGACCACCTCGTCGGAGTCGGCGCCGACGAACCTGGCGATCGTCTCCCGCGCCGACTCGTAGGCGTCGGTGGCCTCCTCCGCGAGCTGGTGCGCCCCACGGTGCACCGCCGCGTTGTGGCGTTCGTAGAACCCGCGCTCGGCGTCCAGCACCTGGCGCGGTTTCTGCGAGGTCGCCCCGGAGTCGAGGTACACCAGCGGGCGCTCGTCACGGACGGTCCGGGAGAGGATCGGAAAGTCCTCCCGGATCGCCTTCGTGTCGAGCGGAGCCGTGTCGGGCTGACCGGGCTCGCGGAGGGTCATGGTTACGCGCCCGCCTTCACGAACCGCTCGTAGCCCTCGGACTCGAGGACGTCGGCCAGCTCCGAACCGCCGGACTCGGCGATGCGGCCGCCGGAGAAGACGTGCACGAAGTCGGGCTGCACGTACTTCAGGATGCGGGTGTAGTGGGTGATGAGCATGACGCCGAGGTCGTTGCTCTCCTGGGCACGGTTGATGCCCTCGGAGACGATCTTGAGCGCGTCGACGTCCAGGCCGGAGTCGGTCTCGTCCAGGATGGCGACCTTGGGCTTGAGCAGCTCCAGCTGGAGGATCTCGTGGCGCTTCTTCTCACCGCCGGAGAAGCCCTCGTTCACGCCGCGGGCGGCGAAGGACGAGTCGATGGACAGGTCCTTCATCGCGCCCTGGAGCTCCTTGGAGAACTGGCGGAGCTTGGGCGCCTCGCCGCGCACCGCGCTGACGGAGCTGCGCAGGAAGTTGGACATGGACACGCCCGGGACCTCGACCGGGTACTGCATGGCGAGGAAGACGCCGGCGCGGGCCCGCTCGTCCACCTCCATCTCGAGGATGTTCTCGCCGTCGAGGAGGACCTCGCCCTCGGTGATCTCGTAGCGCGGGTGGCCCGCGATCGCGTAGGCGAGGGTGGACTTGCCGGAGCCGTTGGGGCCCATGATGGCGTGGGTCTCACCGGAGTTGATGGTGAGGTCAACGCCCTTGAGGATCTCCTGCCGCTCGTCCTCGTTGATGAGGACGTCGGCGCGCAGACCGCGGATTTCGAACTTCGTCATTTCAGGCCTCAGGAATTCTTGTCATCCAGCGACACGAGCACGTCGTCGCCGTCGATCTTCACGTCGTAGGTGGGGACCGGCTGGGTCGCGGGCGGGTTGACCGGCGCTCCCGAGCGCAGGTCGAAGCACGAGCCGTGGAGCCAGCACTCGATGGTGCCGTCCTCGACCTCGCCCTCCGAGAGGCGGACCTCCGCGTGCGAGCACACGTCCCGCAGCGCGTAGAGCTCGCCCTCGGTGCGCACCAGCGCGATGGGGGTCTCGTCGTCGGTCTCGATCCCCAGGACACCTTCCTCGGGGATCTCGTCGAGTTCGGCGACCTTGACCCAACCGCCCTGCTCACTCATGCGCGGAGAGCTTCCGCTCGACCTTCTCCATGACGTGGTCGCGCAGGTCCTGGTCGTCGATGCGGTTGACGATGTCCAGGAAGTAGCCGCGGATGATGAGGCGACGGGCCTCCTCCTCCGGGATACCGCGAGAACGCAGGTAGAAGAGGTGGATGTCGTCGAGCCGCCCGCTGGCGCTGGCGTGCCCGGCGCCCGCGACCTCACCGGTGAAGATCTCCAGGTTGGGCACGGAGTCCACACGGGTGTCGTCGGTGAGCTGGAGGTTCCGGTTGTTCTCGTAGGAGTCCGTACCGGTGGTCCCCTCGCCGATGATCACGTCACCGATCCAGACCGCGTGGGCGTCCTTGCCGCTCAGCGCGCCCTTGTAGTCCACCCGCGAGCGGGTGTTGGACACGTTGTGGTCGATCAGCGAGCGGTGCTCGTGGTGCTGACCGTCACCGGCGAAGTAGAGCCCGTAGAGCTCGGCGTTGCCGCCCCGGTCGTCGTAGGACACGCGCGGCGACAGGCGGACCACGTCACCGCCGAGGGTGATCACGATCGACCGGAGGCTGGCGTCCTTGCCGACCCGGGCGTTGTGCTGGCTGACCTCGACGGCGTCGTCGTCCCACTCCTGGAGGGAGATCAGCGTGAGCTTGGCGCCCTCGCCGACGTGGACGTCGAGGCTGCCCGCGCGGACACCGGTGCCAGTGTTCGTGATGATCACGGTGGCCTCGGCCAGCGGCTTGACGTCGATGAGCAGCTGCTCGAAGGCGGTGCCGCCCAGGCCCTTGCGGTCGATGGTGATCGCCTTGTCGGCGGCCAGCGCCTGCGGCACGGTGACGACCGTGGCCTTCTCGAACGACGTGTACGCCTGGGCGATCACGCGGTTGACGGGCAGGCCCGCCCTGCCCAGCCGCTCGTCGTCACGGCCGACCGTCTCGACGGTGACGCCCTCGGGGGCGTCCACGGCGACCTCGTCGGTGCCGTCGGCGACACCCTTCCAGTCGTGCAGCCCCTTGAGGCGGCGCAGCGGCGTGAACCGCCACTCCTCCTCACGCCCGTTCGGGACGGGGAAGGCGTCCACGTCCTTGGAGCCGTGCGTGTCGAGCTTGGAGACAGGGATCTGCCCCAGCCCGTGGCTGTGCGCCTTGGGCTCTGTGTTCGCGGTCGTCAACTTATCCCACCGATCCTTCCATCTGGAGCTCGATCAGACGGTTGAGCTCCAGTGCGTACTCCATCGGGAGCTCCCGTGCGATGGGCTCCACGAAACCTCGGACGACCATGGCCATGGCCTCCTCCTCGCCCATCCCCCGACTCATCAGGTAGAAGAGCTGGTCCTCGCTGACCTTGGAGACGGTGGCCTCGTGCGCGAGCTCGGTGTCGTCCTCGCGCAGGTCGTTGTAGGGGTAGGTGTCGGAGCGGCTGATGGTGTCGATCAGCAGCGCGTCGCACTCCACCGAGGACTTGGCGAGGTGGGCGCCCTCCTGGACCTGGATCAGGCCGCGGTAGGAGGAGCGGCCGCCGCCGCGCGCCACCGACTTGGAGACGACCTTGGAGGACGTGTTGGGCGCGCAGTGCACCATCTTGGCGCCGGTGTCCTGGTGCTGGCCCTCACCCGCGAAGGCGATCGAGAGGGTCTCACCCTTGGCGTGCTCGCCCATCAGGTAGACGGCCGGGTACTTCATGGTGACCTGGGAGCCGATGTTGCCGTCGACCCACTCCATGGTCGCGCCCTCTTCGGCGATGGCGCGCTTGGTGACCAGGTTGAAGACGTTGTTCGACCAGTTCTGGATGGTCGTGTAACGGCAGCGGGCGTTCTTCTTGACGATGATCTCGACGACCGCGGAGTGCAGCGAGTCCGACTTGTAGATCGGCGCGGTGCAGCCCTCGACGTAGTGGACGTAGGCGCCCTCGTCGACGATGATCAGCGTCCGCTCGAACTGGCCCATGTTCTCGGTGTTGATCCGGAAGTAGGCCTGGAGCGGGATCTCCACGTGCACGTTCTTGGGCACGTAGATGAACGACCCGCCGCTCCACACGGCGGTGTTCAGCGCGGCGAACTTGTTGTCACCGGCCGGGATGACGGAGCCGAAGTACTCCTCGAAGATCTCCGGGTGCTCCTTGAGGGCGGTGTCGGTGTCCAGGAAGATGACACCCTGCTCCTCCAGGTCCTCGCGGATCTGGTGGTAGACGACCTCGGACTCGTACTGGGCGGCGACACCGGCGACCAGGCGCTGCTTCTCCGCCTCGGGGATGCCCAGCCTGTCGTACGTGTTCTTGATGTCCTCGGGCAGGTCCTCCCAGGAGGTGGCCTGCTTCTCCGTGGACCGCACGAAGTACTTGATGTTGTCGAAGTCGATCTTGGACAGGTCCGCGCCCCAGTCGGGCATGGGCTTCTTGTCGAAGAGCTTCAGCGACTTGAGGCGGAGCTTGGTCATCCACTCCGGCTCGCTCTTCTTGTCCGAGATGTCCCGGACGACCTCTTCGTTCAGGCCACGACGGGCCGAGGCTCCGGCGGCGTCGGAGTCGGCCCAGCCGTACTCATATGTTCCGAGCCCTTCGAGCTCGGGATGCGCGACAGAAGTCATGCGCGGACTCCTCCTGGACTCAGACGTCCTTCTGGTGAACTGAGCCGCCCGCCCGCTGGCGGATGGCCTTCTTGGACGCGGGGGTGCCGTCCTCCCCGCTCGCCCCGTCTCCCCGTGGGGTGACGTGCGTGGTGCACACACCGTCGCCGTGGGCGATGGTGGCCAACCTGCGCACCGGGGTGCCCAGAAGCCGCGCGAAGGCCTCGATCTCGGCCTCACAGAGCTGCGGGAACTCGGCGGCCACGTGCGCGACGGGGCAGTGGTGCTGGCACAGTTGGTCGCCGCCACCCGGCGCGGGCGCCTGGCCCGAGGTGGCGGCGTAGCCGTCGTTGGAGAGCGCCTCCGCCAGCAGCCGGACCCTCTGTTCCTGGGGTACGGCGTCCAGCAGGGGCTTGTATCGCTGCTCCAGGTCGGCGACCTGACTCCGGGCGAACTCGCCGACCGCCTCGGGACCGGAGGTCCGCGCCAGGAAGCGCAGGGCGTTGGAGGCGAGATCGTCGTAGGCGTGGACGAAGGCGTCACGCCCGGCCTCGGTGATGGCGAAGACGCGGGCGGGGCGGCCCCGCCGACGTCGTCCGTGCGTGGGCCGTGCGTCACGGGCCTCGACCATGCCCTCGACGGTCAGGTTGTCGAGGTGGCGGCGGATGGCCGCCGGGGTGAGTCCGAGCCGTTCCCCCAGTGCGGAGGCGGTGATCGGACCCTTCTCCAGGATGAGCCGGGCGACGCGGGCACGGGTCCCGTGGTCGGGACCACTCAGGGGCCGGGGCGCACCCGGCGTACCGGACAGGTCCGACACAGTGTCCCCCTCCCGCTCGTCGTTCGGCTCTCGGTTTTAGACAACATCAGTGTGGCCTAAATAAGTCCACCTAGGCAAACCCGCCTTGATGCGCTTGATCACGAAGGTCAGGCTTGCCTAATCTGGGAGTTCACGCGGAAGTCACGCACGGACACCCTTTTCGCACACTTCGGAACCGATCCGTTTTCCCATTCAGTGGGATCGCGGTATCACCATCCGACCAACCTGGTGGCCGGAAGGTCGGCTGACCCTGGCGGGAGCCCCGCTCCGGCCCCTCCGAACCCGGCACCGGCGGCACCCACGCCACTCAGGCACAACCAGGGGCCATGCGCCATTCTTCCACCACACGCACCAAAAACACCTCCGTGTTCCGGCTGTCCGAAGTGGGACGTTCGGTCCCTGCCCGAACGCGGTCGGCCCTCCGAAAGGCGGGGTGGTGAAGCGCGGAGCACCGGCGCACGTAAACTCAGGCCCCATGGACACACCCGCCGTCGAGGTCGTCGACCTGGTCAAGCGCTACGGCGCCACCACGGCCGTCACGGGCCTCTCATTCACCGCGCGCCGCGGCGCGGTGACCGCCCTGCTCGGCCCCAACGGCGCGGGCAAGACCAGCACCATCGAGATCTGCGAGGGCTTCCGCCACGCGGACGGCGGGAAGGTGCGGGTCCTGGGGCTCGACCCCGTCGCCGACGCCACCGAACTCAAACCCCGCGTGGGTGTGATGCCCCAGTCCGGCGGGGTGCCCACCGGCGCCCGGGCCGCCGAGTGGCTGCGGCTCATGGCCTCCTTCCACGCCAGACCGATCGACCCCGCCCTCCTCCTGGAGCGCCTGGGTCTGACCTCCGTCTCCGGCACCCCCTTCCGCCGCCTGTCCGGCGGCCAGCAGCAGCGGCTCTCCCTGGCCTGCGCGGTGATCGGCCGCCCTGAACTGGTCTTCCTGGACGAACCCACCGCCGGACTGGACCCACAGGCGCGCATGGCCACCTGGGACCTGGTCGCGGCACTGCGCGAGGCCGGCGTGGCCGTGATCCTGACCACGCACTACATGGAGGAAGCCGAGCGGCTCGCCGACCACGTGGTGATCATCGACCGGGGCGCGGTGGTCACCGAGGGCACCCCCGCCGAACTCACCCAGGGACGGCGCGAGGTCCGCTTCTCCACCGCCGCGCCGCTGGACGCCGTGGCCCTGGAGGCGGCCCTGCCCACCGGTGGCCGGGTGAGCGCCACCGACTCCGGGGGAAGGAACGAGTACTCCGTGGCCACCGACGACCCCGACGACGTCGGCCCGGAGTTCCTGGCCGCGGTCACCGCCTGGTGCGCCTCGACCGGCGTCCTGGCGGAGGACCTGCGCGTACGGCGGCGTACCCTCGAAGACGTCTTCCTCGAAACCACAGGCCGGGAACTGCGCGACTGATGACCGAGCACACCTCAGGGACGGCCGCGTCCGCCGTCACCGACGCCCCGAAGCCCGCCCTCGACGCGAGCCTGTTCACCCCGGCGCCCGGCGCCGCCCCGATGTGGCGGATGGTCGCGGCCCAGGCCGGGATGGAACTGCGGGTCATGCTGCGCCACGGCGAGCAGTTCCTGCTGACCATGGTCATCCCCGTGCTGCTGTTGGTGGGATTCAGCCTGGTCGACGTCCTCGACGTGGGCGAGGGGGCGCGCGTGGACGCGCTGACCCCCGGTGTCCTGGCCCTCGCGGTCATGTCCACCTCCTTCACCGGCCTGGCCATCGGGACCGGGTTCGAGCGCCGCTACGGGGTGCTCAAGCGGCTGGGCGCCACCCCGCTGTCGCGGTTCGGGCTGCTCGCGGCCAAGACGCTGGCGGTCCTGGGCGTGCAGGCCATCCAGATCACCGTGCTGTGCGTGGTGGCGCTGTTCCTTGGCTGGTCGCCCTCGCTGGAGCCGGCGGGTGTGCTGGCCGTGCTCGCGCTGCTCCTGCTGGCCACGGCGGCGTTCAGTTCCCTGGCACTGCTGATGGCGGGCACGCTGCGCGCCGAGGCGACCCTGGCCGGGGCCAACCTGGTGTACGTGCTGATGCTGGGTCTGGGCGGGGTCCTGTTCCCCACGAGCAGCTTCCCCGAGCCGGTGGAGCAGGCCGTGTCGGTCCTGCCTATCACCGCGCTCGGCTCCGGCCTGCGCGCCGTGCTCACCGACGGTTCCCTTCCCGGACTGGGCGCCTTCGCGGTGCTGGCCGTGTGGACGGCCGTCGCCGGTTTCCTGGCCTCCCGCCTGTTCCGCTGGGAGTAGCGCCGCCGTTCCGGTCCGGTCTCCGTCACTGAGGGTCCGCGCCCTAGGGTGTCGGTCATGACCATCGACATCGACGCGGTGACCACGATCCTCCGCGAGACCGCCGAATCGACGATCCTGCCGCGCTTCGGTGCGCTGTCCGAGGACGAGGTGTCGGAGAAGGCGCCCGGTGAGATCGTCACCGTGGCCGACCGCGAGGCCGAGGAGCTGATCGGCCGCAGACTCCGTGAGCTGGTCGACGCGCCGGTGGTGGGTGAGGAGGCCACCTCCGCCGATCCCGGGCTGGTCCGTGTCCTGGGCAGTGAGCCCACCGCCTGGGTGGTCGACCCTGTGGACGGCACCCGCAACTTCGCCGCCGGTGACGACCGGTTCGCCGTCATGGCGGCACTGGTCCGTGGGGGCCGGGCGGTGGCCTCCTGGATCCTGAGGCCCACCGAGGGCACCGTGCACGCGGCCGAACTCGGTTCGGGGACCTGGCGCGACGGCGTGCGGGTGCACCGCGCTCCCGCGCCCGCGGACCCGGCCGAGCTGCGGGGTATGACCCAGCTCCGGTTCCTGTCTCCCCGGGAACGCGACCGCGTGCACGCCGCGGTCCCGGGGTTCGCCCTCCTGGACGGCGGCTCCGGTTGCGTGGGAGTGGACTACCCGCGCCTCCTGTCGGGTGAGCTGGACTTCATGCTGTTCGCCGACCCCACACCCTGGGACCACACGCCCGGCGGCCTGCTGCTCACCGAGGCGGGCGGGGTGAGCCTCCGACCGGAGGGCACCCCGTACCGCCCCGACGAGGAGGGGCGGCTCCTGCTCACCGCCGCCGACGAGACGACGTGGCGGACGGCGCGGTCGCTTCTGCTGGGCGCCTGAACCGGGTCCCGCCGGTGAATCGGGCGACGAACAGCACGGCGCCCGACACCACCACGAGCACCGCTCCGACCAACGGATAGCCGGCGCCGGGCGGCGCCACGGTGAGGAACAGGCCCACGCTCGCCGCTCCCACCGACGCACCCGCGTTGTGGGCGGTGTTCAGCCAGTTCCCGGCACGGGTCCGGTACCCGGCCGTCACCGACTCGTCGGCGAGCAGGTAGGCGGTGGTGATGATCGGCGCGCCGCACGCACCGGCCACGAACAGCAACGCCGCCAGCGCCGCGACTCCCGGCACCAGTGCGGCCGCCGCCACACCGCCGCCCAGAGCCAGGCCGAGCAGGGCCAGGCGGGTCCTGGCACCCGTGCGCCAGGACAGGGCCCCGTAGGCCAGTCCGCCCAGTGCGCTGCCCGCGGCCTGGGCGGACTCCACCAGGACCACCGCCCCGACCGCACCCCGCTGTTCGGCGAAGGCGACGTTGAGGAGGGCGGCCGAGCCCAGGGTCAGGCCCGTCGCGGCGGAGACCGCGACGGCGGAGAGGAAGCCACCGCGGGCGGTGGGGTGCGGAGCGTCCGGCGCGGTCGGCTCGGGTCCGGTCCGTTTCTCCTCGGAGGGCCGGACAGCGGGCGTGGGACGGACGGCGTGCAGGGCGCGGGCGGCGGGCGAGGTCAACAGGCCAGCGGTCCCGACCACGATCAGGGAGGCCCCGAGCGCCAGCCCGGCCGAGGGCGGCCCGACCAGCATCAGGGCCCCCAGGAGCAGCGGACCGGTGAAGAGGATCAGTTCCTCGGCGACGGTGTCGAGGCTGTAGGCCCGCTGGAGCAGACCCCTGTCGGGGACCAGGTGGCTCCACAGGGTGCGGGTGACCGGGCCGAGCGGCGGGGCGCAGGCCCCCGCGACCGAGGTCAGGGCGGCCAGGAGACCGAGGTGTCCGACGGGGTTCCAGGAGACCGCGGTCAGGCCCACCAGGGCCAGCCCGTGGAGTCCGGCCATCGGGGGAAGGGCGAGGAGCGGCCCGTACCGGTCGATGAGCGCGGCCCGCAGGGGCGACAGGACGGTGGCGGTGAGGCCGAACAGCCCGGCGACCAGGCCGACGTCGGCGTAGGACCCGGTGGTGTGGACCACGGACAGGACCAGGGCGAGCGAGACCAGCCCGTAGGACAGACGGCCCAGGAGGGCGGGAACGAGGAAGCGGGGGACCCCCGTGACGCGCAGGACGGCACGGTAGGTCGGCGCCCGGTGGGGCGGGGTCATGGATGTTCTCCGTCAGGGAGGCGGCGCGCGCGGGGGGCGCCGCGAACGTGCGTGGACGCCGAGGGACCACGGGACCGGGCCGTGGTCGGGGCGTCGCATCACGCACAGGGGGAGAACATGCGCACGAGGCTAGCAGGGGGACGCTGGTCGTCAACCCCCGCTGCGTCCTCCGGGGTCAGCCCTCGACCGGGAGCAGGCGCCACTTCTGGTGGGGGTGGCCGCCGTCCTCACCCTGGGCGACCAGCGTGCCGTTGTCGGGTGCGCCGCCCTGCCCCTCCAGAGCCTGACCGGTGGCGCGGTTGAGCAGGCGGACCTCGCCGTCCCCGCTCTCGACCACCCGCCACTGCTGGTTGTGTCCTCCGGTCCGTGTGAGCAGGGCCGAGCCCGGCTGGGCCTCCTCGTCGGCGGGGATCTCCAGCAGCTTGCCGCTGCCCACGCCGACGATCTCGTAGAAGTCGTCCTCCACGTGCGCGAACCGCCACTGCTGGTGGGCCTGGTCGTGGCGGTCCCACAGGTGTACCGGGGCGCCGTTCTCGTCGGAGCCGCCCGCGACGTCCATGACGCGGTCCCCGTGCACGCTCTGGAGGGCGTAGACCTGTTCGGGGTCGAGGCCCGCCGGGTGGGTGACCTCCTCCTCTTCTGCCTCGTCCTCCTCGGGTTCGGCCTCCTCCTCGGGGCCGCCCGTGGGTTCGACGAGGATGCCGGAGACCACGGACATCTCCTCGGGGGTGTCGCTCTCGGCGACGAACATCCCCGCGACGTAGCCTCCGAGCGCGACCGCCAGGACCAGGGCCGAGGCACCGGCGACGATCGGCCACCGGGGTACGTACGACACCTGGTCATCGACTCGCTGGTCACTGCGTCGGGAGGACATGGCGGGGACTCTCCTGCGGGAACGGGGCCGCCCGCGGTCTCCACGGGCTCGGACCATTTCACACCACGGGGACCCCCGGCGCACGTTCGGGCCACCTGTGAGCACGTGTCCCGATTCCCACCGATACGGGACGGTAACGCCTCGATAGGGTGACCGACCATGGAAGCCATCGGAGTCCCCTGGTTCATCGTGGTCCGCTACCTGGGGCCGCCCCTGTTCCTGCTCGTGGTGGGCGGAGCGCTCCTCGTGTGGCGACGACCCGCGCGGGCGTGGATGGTCTGGTCGGCGCTCGCGGTGAACCTGGTGGCCGCCATGCTTCCGTTCCTGTGGATCGGGGTCCAGATCCTCACCAGGGAGGGTGATCTCACGGTGGTCGGGTTGGTGATGACGTTGCTGCAACCGGGCACGGTGGTCGTGGCCTGGCTGCTCCTCCTGCTCGCTCTGGTGACCCAGCCCGGCGCCGGGGCCACCGTTCCCGGTGTTCCCGGGAACGAGGGGACTCATGAGGCGGAGAGGGTCGCGCAAAACGTAGGATGACTCAACATGAGTTCTCGGAGCGGCTCGACGAGCCTCCTCTCCCCCGGCGCCGCCCTGGGGTCCCTGCCCCCGGTCTGGCTGGTCATGGTCAGCATCGTCTCGGTACAGACCGGAGCGGGCGTGGCCAAGAACCTGTTCGAGGTCCTTCCACCGGCGGCCGTCGTCTGGCTTCGCCTGCTCACCTCCGCGGTGATCCTGGGCCTGCTGGTCCGACCCGCGCTGAAGGCACGCAGCCGCACCGACTGGATGGTGGTGATCGGCTACGGAGTGGCCCTGGCCTCGATGAACTACTTCATCTACCAGGCCTTCGCGCGCATTCCGCTGGGCATCGCGGTGACCATCGAGTACCTCGGCCCGCTGGCCATCGCGATCCTGGGCTCACGTCGCCGGGTGGACCTGCTGTGGGCGGGCCTGGCCGGGCTGGGCGTGGCCGCGCTGGGGATCGAGTTCCGTGAGCTCGACCCGGTCGGCGTGCTGTTCGCGGCGCTGGCCGCCACCGCCTGGGCGGGCTACATCCTGTTGAGTGCCGCCACGGGGCAGCGCTTCAGCGGGGCGTCGGGGCTGGCCATCGCCAGTGTGGTGGGCGTGTTGGTGCTGGCCCCGGCGGGGATCGCCGAGGGCGGCGCGGCCCTGTTGGACTGGCGCCTGCTCCTGTTCGGTCTGGCCGTGGGCGTGCTCTCCTCCGTGGTGCCCTACACGCTGGAACTGAACGCGCTGCGCCGTATGCCGCCGAGGGTGTTCGGGGTACTCATGAGCCTGCAACCCGCGGCCGCCGCCATGGTGGGGCTGGTTCTCCTCGGTGAACTGCTGACCGTGTGGCAGTGGTTGGCGGTGGGCTGTGTGATCGCCGCGAGCGCGGGCGCGACCCGGACCTCGGCCAACCGGGACGAGCGGACGCGCACCGAGCGTGACCACACCAACACGGATACGAGTGGGGACAACTAGAGGCCAAGGCCGAACGCCCTCGTCCATTGGGACGGAAGATCACCGCCACTGATCAGGCAAACCTCGTTCCGTCGGTGTTTCCGACGAGTCGGGACCGGCAATTCTTGCCTCTGGGACGGCGGGCCTTCCGGACCGGCCGACCCAATTCCTGAGCACTCGCACTTAAAAGGGGAAACCCATGCGCATCGCCGCCAAGCTCGCCCTGACCGCTTTCTTCTCCGCCAGCCTGCTCGGGCTGGGCGCCGGGGCCGCTTCCGCGGAGTCTTCCTCGGTCTACCACCAGTGTGTCCAGGAGCAGCAGCAGCTCGGTCTGCTGAACCTCAATCTGGACCTGCTGAACCAGTGCATCGCGCAGAACAGCCACAACAAGTAGCGGATCGACTGGTCTGACCCACGATCCTGACGGCGGGGGCCCCGGAGCGTACTCCGGGGCCCCCGTGCGTGCGCGTGGTCCGTCGCCCGGGCACGGCCGATCCGGTGAGTGCCCCGGGGTAGTTCCGCGTTCGCGACCACCAGGTTCCCTCTCGCCGCGTCCCTGGAGCTCGGACAGCCAACCCGGACGGGCCCGCCGCGCGGCACGGCGCACCTTGTGTGGCGGCGCACAGTAGGAGAGACGGCCGCTGGCATCGATGGCGGCCCCGCCACCGCCGCCGAAAGCGCCCGCGAAGCAGCCCCCTAGGAACGGACCGGGCTGACGGGCTCCCGTGGCGGGGTCTGTGAGCGGTGGGAGCGTCCCCGTTCGGCTCCGAGACCGAAGTAGTGGCGGAAGCTGTAGACCAGCGGATTCCAGCGCGCGGGATCGATGTGATGGGTTCCGGGCACCACGATGTCCTCCGCCGCGTGGACACGGACCACTTCAGCCTCGACGATGACGTGGTCGCCGGAGTCGTCCGAGCGCACATGGCGTGCCCTCGCCTCCAGTTGCAGGGGGCACCGCGCCACACGCGGCGGGTCGACCAGGTCCGCCCCCAGGGGAGACAGCCCGGACGCGCCGAACTTGTCGGCCTCGAAGCGGCAGCCCGGTGGCTTCCCCTCCGGGACGGGACTCCGACCGGTCAGGGGCGCCAGCCGTTCCACGTGCTCCCACAGGTCGGCGGAGGGCAGGTTCACGACCAGTTCCGGTCGCTCCCGGAGGTTTCGGGCCGTCTGCCCGGTCGCACCGAGGCCCACGACGAGCAGCATGCCCAGGGCCCACACGGAGGAGACGGGGGCCAGGTTGGGCGACCCGTCGTGGTTGAGCGTGGACACGAGGGCCACGGGGGTACCGAAGTAGAGAATGCTGGGCTCGATCCTCAGGTGGTCCCCGGAGGTGTCCGAGGGGTTCTCGAAGGTGTCAGTGGTCATGGCCGTGACACTAGTAACCGGACACTTCGGTGCTGGCCGAAGCGTCTGCGGGGACAATGGACCCATGGAAACCGAGCGGGTCGCCCCAGGGCTGGCGAAGGTCGCGGGCCTGCTGGCCGACCCGACCCGGGCCGGGTTCTGCCTGGCCCTGCTGGACGGGCGGGCCTGGACCGCCGGGGAACTGGCCCGGCACGCGGGGGTGGCGGCCTCCACGTCGACCGAGCACCTCAACGCCCTCGTGGAGGGCGGACTCCTGGCCCAGGAGCGGCAGGGACGTCATCGCTACGTGCGTATAGCCTCCTCCGAGATCGCCGAGCTGGTCGAACGCCTGGCCGCGCTGGGGCCGGAACCGGCTCCCCCAGCGCCTTCCCTGAGGGCGCGTTCCCGCCAGCGGCACCTGGCGCTCGCACGGACCTGCTACGACCACCTGGCTGGTCGGCTGGGCGTACTGGTCACCGAGGCGATGGTCGAGCGCGGACTGCTGACTGAGAGCGGCGGCCTGGCGCTGACCCCGGCCGGAGTGAGCTGGAGCACGGAACTGGGGCTGGTGACCGCCCCGGGCACCCGGCGTCCGGCGGTGCGGGCCTGCCTGGACTGGACGGAGCGTCGCCCCCATCTCGCGGGCGCCCTGGGGGCCGCGTTCTGCTCCCACGCGTTCGCTTCCGGATGGATCGTCCGCACGGGAACACCCCGCGCCGTCGAAGTGACCCCGGAGGGCATGGAGGCCTTCGGTTCGCTGCTCGGCGCGAGGGCCGAGGAACTGCGCGTTCCCTGAGGACGCCGCCGCACGGGCCGGTCAGCCGGACCGGATCCCACTGGCTCGCCCCCGCCCGGAGACCAGTGGCCTCGCGGCTGCGGGGGCTCCCCGGCCGATCCCGCTCCACGACCGGTCCGTTCGATCCCGTGCGCGTGGCACGCGCCACGACCGAACCAGCGGAACACGATTCCGGCGCACCGGGTTTGCGCAGGCCAACACACAAGCAGAGGGCGCATTCGTCCCCTCCGAAGGATGTACTACAGTCTGTCGTATGTTTGCATCCCCGGCCTCCGCGACGACGGCCCTCAACACGATCACCCCGCTCGCGGCGGACGAGATGGATGACATCGTCCTCCTCGGAGTCCCCCTCTGGGGCTGGCAGATCGTCGTGGCCGCCGCGGGCGTCCTGGCGCTGGTCCTGCTGGCCCGGACCATCTGGACCCCCTCCCAGAGGTCGCTGCGCGCCTGGGCGCTGGGCAACATCGTCGTCAACGCCGGGATCGCCGTCACCGGCGCGACCGTGCGGGTCACCTCCTCGGGCCTGGGATGCTCCGAGTGGCCCCGGTGCACACCGGACAGCTTCGTGCCCATCGACACCGGTCACGCCGCCCTCAACGCGGCCATCGAGTTCGGCAACCGGACCCTGACCTTCGTGGTACTCGCGGTCGCCGTGATCACGCTCATCGCGGTGCTGCGCATGACCCCGCGCCGCCGCGACCTCGTTCTGCTGGCCGCGATCATCCCGTTCGGCGTCCTGGGACAGGGCGTGGTCGGCGGCATCACCGTGTGGACGGACCTGCACCCGGCCTCGGTGGCCACCCACTTCCTGCTGTCCATGGTGATGGTCTTCATCACCGTGGCGCTCTACGTGCGCTGCCAGGAGCCCGAGGGCAGGCCACAGCTCGCCGTGGGACCGATGCTGCACACGGTGAGCATCGGCCTGGTGGTGGTCGGCTTCCTGTTGCTGATCGCCGGAACCGTGGTCACGGGCACCGGTCCGCACGGCGGCGACGCCGCCGCTCCTCGCTGGGAGCTGGACCTGCCCGCTGTCACCCGGGTGCACTCGGTCCTGGGCTGGCTCACCCTGTTGGGAAGCGTCCTGGCCACCGTGATCGCCTTCCGCAGCGGCGCCTCGCGCATCGCGCGGACGAGCAGCGTGAGTCTGCTGGTGATCGTGGTGCTCCAGGGGGTCCTGGGCTACACCCAGTACGCCCTGGAGCTGCCCGAGGCCCTGGTGGTCCTGCACGTGCTGGGCTCCGCGGTGACCTGGGTCGCGATCTCCCGCCTGTACTTCGCCACCACCCGCCTGGTCCCTCCGGGTGAGGAGGTCAGCGGGGAGGCTGACCGTGCCGGGGAACGTAGTTCTGCTGGCTCGGCGGCTGCTGGACAGTAGGCTGCTCGGCCCGCGCCTGGGCGATGACGTGCGCGAAGTCGGCCCGGCGCAGGAAGCCCGAGTCCGTGGGGTTCTCCGCCCAGCCGGGCGTGACCGGCTGGGGGACGCGCCCCAGGAAGGTGTCTCGGGCCACGTGCATCAACGCCAGGAACGAGTCCCGGTCGACCTTCCAGTTATCGCGGGGCAGGCCCGCGTCGAGCTTCTGGTGCAGCAGCGCGAGTTCGGTGGCTGCCAACTGGTAGTCCTTCATCGCCGAGCGGCCCCGGGCCCCCGCGTTGCGGGCGGCCCACTCTCGGGCGCGACGCCTGCCCGTCATCGAGCTGAGCATCGTGATGTCGGCCGGGGTGACCAGCCCCGTGGAGATGTAGGGCGGCAGGTAGCGGTCGATCGCCGCCACCTGGCCGCGCCGGTCGTGGGCGGCGATCGCGAGGATGCCGAGCAGGAACACGAACAGCACCAGGTACGCCACGCCCAGGCCGGTCCAGCCGAAGTAGGTCGAGCCGTTCCACATGCCGTGCAGCAGCACGGCCGTCACCCATCCCCCGATCGGAGCCAGGAACCGCAGTCGGCCGGTGCGCATCGCCGCGTAGGCCACACCCAACCCGATCATCGCGGTGTAGACGGGGTGGCCGAACGGCGCGATGAGGCCCCGGATGGCGAAGGTGGCGACGAGGGTGCCGTCGAAGAAGGCGCTGAGAAAGTAGAGGATGTTCTCGGTGAAGGCGAACCCCGTGGCCACCATCCCGGCGTAGACCACACCGTCGGTGAAGGTGTCGATCTCGTTGCGCCGCCGCCACAGCAGGATGAGCAGGACCATGCCCTTGGCGCTCTCCTCCACGACCGGTGCCACCAGTGACGTGCTCAGGAACTCGGCCACGCCGTCGCCGAACACCGGCTGGGTGAGGTAGGTCAGCCCCCAGCTGTTGAGCAGGAACGACGCCACGACCGCCACCCCGGCTCCCCATGCGAACGCGAAGAAGAGCACCCAGCCGGGTTCGGGTTCGAGCCGGTCGAGCATGAGGATGAGCGGCACGAGGATGGTCACCGGGATGATCGCCGCGACCAGGCTGACCAGGAACCCCGTGGCGCCGTCGATCCCCGCCGCCGCTCCCCCGGCCATCGCCAGCAACCACAGGTACGTGAGCATGCCGATCATGCACACCACGCTGACGGTGGTGCCCAGGATGAGGGTCATCGAGTACCGGGAGCGGCGTCCTTGCAGGATCGCCCTGCTGTCGAGTCGGGGCATGGGCACAGATCGTAGCGGGTCAGCGGGCGTTCGGCGGGGTCGGCTCCGCCCCCGCGCTGGTCCTCCGAAGGCGAGGACGGCGAACCGCGCCACGCCTCCGGTCTCGTGCCCGTGGGCGACCGGGTACGAGAGGATCGGAGCGTTCGTTCAACTCGGAGATGAGGCCACGGCATGGACCCGAACACCACCACCGAGCGCGGGGGAAACCCGCCCTGGCTCCTGCTCCTCCGTGTCGCGGTGGGCGCCAGCCTCGCCGCGCTCCTGTGGGAGTTCCTCACGGCGGGACAGTTGATCACGTTCAACATGGCCGCCCTGCCTCTGCACTGGGGCGGCGCCTTCGCGGTGCACGTGGCCAGCGGCGTGCAGCTGCTGGCCGCCGTCCTGGTGTGGCGTGCGGGATCGTCGGCCGGTCCCGCGCATGACCGGCTGGTGGCGCTGGTGAGCCTGCTGGCCTTCGTGCTGGGCTTCCCGCAGGCCGCCCTGGGCACCTACGGGCCGCTCCAGGCGCACGTGCCGCTGGCCCTGGTACTCGTGGCCACCGTCGTGTGGTCGGCGGTCCTGGTGTGGCGCCGCACTGAAGGGCGCGGGGTCAACCGGAGCTGAGCCCCGCCCTCCGAAGACCCTCACAGGGCATCAGCCCAGGCCAGGGTGACGAGGTGGGGGCGCACGTCCGTGAGGTGGGGGCGCGCGGCCCTCCGAAGCCTCGGTGCCGCTGTGGCCATGGGTGAGCCGGGTCGGGGCCGGGGCGGGGGCTCTCGGCGGCCCACCAGGCACGGCGCCTTGGACCGGGTGGTTTCCGGGGCTGGGTGGTTTCCGGGACCGGGTGGAAGTGGAGTGCCCCGTGGCACGGCCCCCTCCGGAATCGACCCTGTGGACAACCCGTCCGGCCCGCTTCCGGTCGGGGAGACTGGAATCTCCGGGAACCCCGCGGCGGAGGTTCCGGAGTCGGGCTGAGGCGGGGAGGTCCGCACGGGTGTCGGTGATCTGGGTGACCTGGGTGGTGGGGCTGTTGTGCGAGTGGAGGGCGTGGGGCAGGAGGCTCTCCACGGCGGCGCGGGCACGGGTGTCGGCCATCGCCAGAGCCGAGGACAGGGCTGGCAGGACGGCCAGGTCGGTCTCCACCTCGCCGAGCCGTTCGGTGACAGCTTCGGGGAAGCGGGAGCGAGCCGAGGCGGCGAGCGGGTCGAAGCCCTCGAGTGGTGCGGGCAGGCGGTACGGGTATTCCGTGTCGGTCCCGACCCGCGCCACGACGGCGGCCCAGGTGGGAGGGGTGGTTGTTGCCACAGGGGGGTCACAGCGCCCACCCGTGACCAGAAGGTGTGCGTACCCACACGAAACGGTGCTCCTCCGTGGGAGGAACGCCGTCGTGAGGGGCCCGCGCTCGCGGCCGACGTGCCCGCGGGACCGGGTGTCTAGGAGAGGAAGCGGGCGATGAGCGGGTCGACGGTGACCGCCACGAACAGCAGCGCCAGGTAGGCGTTGGTGAGGTGGAAGAAGTTCATCGTCTTGAGCTGGGCGCCGGTCACTCCCGCCTTGGAGCGGCTGAGCAGGCGGTGGGCCTGCACGACCAGCAGCGCCCCCAGCACCAGGGCGACCACGCCGTAGAACCAGGTGGTCCCGGCGACCGGCCAGAAGATCAGGGAGACGATCACGGTCGCCCAGGTGTAGAGCACCGACTCCAGCAGCACACGGCGGTCGCTGGCGACCACGGGCAGCATGGGGACCTGCGCGGCCGCGTAGTCCTCGCGGTAGCGCATGGCCAGCGTCCAGGTGTGCGGCGGCGTCCAGAAGAACACCACCAGGAAGAGCACGAACGGCGCCCAGTCCAGGCTGTTGGTGACGGCGGCCCAGCCGATCAGCACCGGCATGCAGCCCGCGATGCCGCCCCACACGACGTTCTGCGCGGTGCGCCGCTTGAGCAGCATCGTGTAGACGAAGATGTAGAAGGCGATCGCGAAGACCGACAGCACGGCCGAGAGCACGTTCACGAGCACGAGGAAGCCGACGGTGGAGCCGATCGCCAGGATCAGCCCGTAGGTGAGGGCTCCGCGCGGGGTGACCAGGTCCATCGCGCCGGGACGCTGTCGGGTGCGACGCATCTCACGGTCGATGTCGCGGTCGATGTAGCAGTTCATCGCGTTCGCGCTGGCGGCGGACATGGTGCCGAACACCAGGGTGGCGACGGCGGTCCACAGCGGGGGCACGCCCCCGGCGGCGACGAACATCACCGGGATGGTGGTGATGAGGAGGAGTTCGATGACGCGGGGCTTGGAGAGGGCGACGTAGGCACGGGCGTGGTCGCCGAAGGAGGCCTTGCGGGGGGCCTCGGGGGCGGACGCCTCAATGTCGGACTCACCGGTGTGGGGTGCGCGGTTGGTGAGAGCCATCAGATCGGCGCCCTCACGCCCGGAGGCACTCGTGTCCCCTGGGGGGCCGGCTCGGTTTCAGACACGCGGATACCTCGACAACTCTTAGGGAATCGACACTGCTCGCCACGCGGGGTGGATCGGACCGACAAAGCGGCAGGATCAGCGAAAACCCCGTCAACGACAAAGTGTAGTACTTACCTGTCCGGATCGGTGACCAGCCCCCTCCGTACGGATGGCCTCCGGGCCCGGCGACCGATCGCCCCGGGCGCCGTTACTCCCGCCTGGGTGTACAGAAGGGTCGCACAGGCCCCTTCGAGCTTCCAACGTGCCACGCGCCCCGGACGGCCGCACCGCCCGCCCCCTACGGCCGTGGCGGGCGGTCGCCAGGCGGCGCCCACAGACCCCTACCAGCCAGTAACCCAAGGTGTCGGGAAACGACATCCACGGCCACGGACGATAGGCTCACATACGGCCCTGTTCTCGACCCCGTCACCACGGGGCCCGAGCTCCGGACACCGTGACCCAGACGCTGTCGCGCCGACTCCGCGGCCCGAGCCCCGCGCCACGGGGCCACACCGCGCGAGCCGTCGAAGCCGATCCCGCCCTCCCCCGCGATCCGCCGACCCGGTGGGACGCCGAAGGGGTGCCCGGCCTACAGCACGCACACACAACCCACACCCGCCCCGGAACCGGGTGCACGGGTGTCGAGAAGGAGCAGACAAGTCCGTGAACGCCCACACCCCGAAGAACCTGGAGTGGTCGGACCTCGACCTCCGCGCCGTCAACACGGTTCGGGCGCTGGCCATGGACGCGGTAGAGAAGTCGGGTAACGGTCACCCCGGCACCGCGATGAGCCTCGCGCCCGCCGCCTACCTCCTCTTCCAGAAGGTGATGCGGCACGACCCCGCAGCGCCCGAGTGGGTGGGCCGGGACCGCTTCGTGCTGTCGATCGGTCACTCCAGCCTCACCCTGTACATCCAGCTCTACCTCGCCGGATACGGCCTCACTCTTGACGACCTGCGGAACCTGCGCCAGTGGGACAGCCTGACCCCGGGCCACCCCGAGGTCGGTCACACTGCCGGCGTGGAGACCACCACCGGCCCCCTCGGCCAGGGTGTCGGCAACGCCGTCGGCATGGCCATGGCGGCCCGCCGCGAACGCGGCCTCTTCAACCCCGAGGCCGGTCCGGGCGCCAGCCCCTTCGACCACCACGTCTACGCGTTCTGCTCCGACGGTGACGTCCAGGAGGGCGTGAGCCACGAGGCCAGCGCCCTGGCCGGGACGCAGAACCTGGGCAACCTCATCATGATCTGGGACGACAACCAGATCTCCATCGAGGACGACACCCGCATCGCGCACAGCGAGGACGTCGTGGCCCGCTACGCCGCCTACGGCTGGCACGTGGAGGAGGTCGACTGGACCGCGACCGGAGAGTATGTCGAGGACATCGACGCCCTCTACCAGGCGATCCTGCGCGGCAAGGCCGAGACCGAGCGTCCCACCTTCATCCGCCTGCGCACCGTCATCGGCTGGCCCGCCCCCAACAAGCAGAACACGGGCGCCATCCACGGCGCGGCGATCGGCGCCGACGAGATCTCCGCCACCAAGGAGATCCTCGGCCTGCCCGACGCCCCGTTCGCGGTCGAGGACTCCGTGATCGAGCACACCCGCGAGGCCCTGGACCGGGGTCGCGAGGCGCACACCGCGTGGGACGAGGCGCTGGCCGCCTGGCACCGCGGCGCCGGTGAGCACGCCGAGCTGTTCGACCGTCTCCAGGCGGGCAAGCTGCCCGAAGGGTGGGAGGACTCCCTGCCCTCGTTCGAGGCCAGCGCGAAGGGCGTGGCCACCCGCAAGGCCAGCGGCGAGGTGCTCAACGCCATCGCACCGGTTCTGCCCGAGCTGTGGGGCGGCTCGGCCGACCTCGCCGGGTCCAACAACACCACGCCCAAGGGCGAGCCGTCGTTCCTGCCCTTCGACCGGGCCAGCAGCATGTTCCCGGGCAACCCGTACGGGCGCGTGCTGCACTTCGGCATCCGCGAGCACGGCATGGGCTCGATCCTCAACGGCATCGCCCTGCACGGCCCCACCCGCCCCTACGGCGGCACGTTCCTGGTGTTCAGCGACTACATGCGTCCGGCCGTGCGCCTGGCCGCGCTGATGAAGCTGCCGGTCACCTACGTGTGGACGCACGACTCCATCGGCCTGGGCGAGGACGGCCCCACCCACCAGCCGATCGAGCACCTGTGGGCGCTGCGCGCCATTCCGGGCCTGAACGTGATCCGCCCGGCCGACGCCAACGAGACCGTCGTGGTCTGGCGCGAGGTCATGGCCAACCCCGACGGCCCCTCCGCCCTGGCCCTGACCCGCCAGAACGTGCCCACCCTGGACCGGGACGAGTACGCCTCCGCGGAGGGCGCCGCCCAGGGCGGCTACATCCTGGCCGAGGCCTCCGGCGGCAGCCCCGAGGCGATCATCATCGCCACCGGCAGCGAGGTGCAGCTGGCCCTGGCCGCCCGCACCGAGCTGGAGGAGGCCGGTACGCCCACCCGCGTGGTCTCCATGCCGTGCGTCGAGTGGTTCGAGGCCCAGAGCCCGGAGTACCGCGAGCGGGTCCTGCCGTCCTCGGTGCGCGCCCGCGCCTCCGTGGAGGCCGGGATCGCCATGGGCTGGCGCTCCTACGTCGGCGACGCCGGCGTCTCGGTGAGCCTCGAGCACTTCGGTGCCTCCGCCCCCTACGAGACGCTCTACGAGAAGTTCGGCATCACCTCCGAGGCCGTCGTCGCGGCGGTCCGCGACAGCCTGGCCAAGGTCGGAAGCTGACGACGCGGGCCGCCGGGAGGCCCCCGGCGGCCCGCACTCCGTGTGAATTCCAGGAAGGCGTGAGACCCACATGAGCACCGCTCTGAAGGACCTGGCCGAGGCCGGTCAGTCCGTTTGGCTGGACGACATCAGCCGTGACCGTCTACGGACCGGCAACCTGGCCGAGCTGCTGTCGACCCGCCACGTCACCGGCGTCACCTCCAACCCGTCCATCTTCGACAAGGCCCTCGCCGAGGGTGACGCCTACGACATCCAGGTACACGAACTGGGTGTGCGCGGGGTGTCGGTGGACGAGGCGGTCCGGCTGCTGACGGCCTACGACATCCGTTGGGCCGCGGACACCCTGCGCCCGGTGTACGACGCCACCAACCGCTTGGACGGGCGGGTCTCCCTGGAGGTGGACCCGCGGCTGGCGCGCGAGACCGAGCGCACCGTCGCCGAGGCCAAGTCGCTGTGGTGGCTGGTCGACCGGCCCAACCTCATGATCAAGATCCCGGCGACCGTCGAGGGCCTGCCCGCCATCACCCAGGCGCTCGGGCACGGCATCAGCGTCAACGTGACCCTGATCTTCTCCCTGGCCCGCTACGGCGCGGTCATGGAGGCGTTCCTGGCCGGCCTGGAGCTGGCCCGTGAGAACGGCCACGACCTGTCCCGCATCCAGTCCGTGGCGTCGTTCTTCGTCAGCCGCGTGGACGCCGAGGTGGACAAGCGGCTGAGGGAGGTCGGCACCCCGCGCGCCGAGGAGCTGCTCGGCCGCGCCGCCATCGCCAACGCGCGCCTGGCCTACCGGGACCACGAGCAGGTCTTCTCCTCCGAGCGCTGGCAGGCCCTCGCCGCCGACGGCGCCACCCCGCAGCGCCCGCTGTGGGCGTCCACCGGCGTGAAGGACCCCGCCTACGCGGACACCCGTTACGTCACCGAACTGGTCACGGCCGGCACCGTCAACACGATGCCGCAGGCCACCCTGGACGCCACCGCCGACCACGGTGAGATCACCGGGGACACCGTCCGCGCCAACTACGACTCCGCCCAGGCCGACCTGGCCGGGCTGGCCGAGGTCGGCGTGGACCTGGACGACGTGACGCGTCACCTCGAGGAGGACGGCGTGGTCAAGTTCGTCGACTCCTGGGAGAGCCTGCTGGGCCAACTCACCCTGAAGCTCGACGAGCTCTCCTGACCCGGACCCGTTCCCGGTCACCGACCCGCGTCCGCGCACGAGCCGCGCGGACGCGGGTTCCAGCAGCCACCAGGCCGTTCCTGACAGGAAGAGACGGAACCCGTGAAAGAACCGGTGATGCCGGGAGCGGTACCCAACCCGCTCCGCAACGCCCTGGACCGAAGGCTCCCCCGTATCGCCGGGCCCAGCGTGCTGGTGCTCTTCGGCGTCACGGGTGACCTGGCCCGGAAGAAGCTCCTGCCCGCCATCTACGACCTGGCCAACCGCGGCATGCTGCCGCCGGGCTTCGGTCTGGTGGGGTTCGCCCGCCGCGACTGGGAGGACCAGGACTTCGCGGCCGAGGCGTACGAGGCGGTGCGCAAGTACGCGCGGACCCCGTTCCACGAGGACGTGTGGCGCCAGCTCAGCGAGGGCGTGCGGTTCGTGCAGGGCAACCTGGACGACGACGCGGCCTTCGACGAACTGGCCCGGACCGTCCGCGAGCTGGACGCCCACCGTGGCACCGGCGGCAACTACGCGTTCTACCTGTCGCTGCCGCCCAAGCTGTTCCCGACCGTGGTCACCCAGCTCAAGCGCAGTGGTCTGGCCACACCCGAGGAGGGTGAGGGCGCGGGGGGCACCACGCCGTGGCGCCGGGTGGTGATCGAGAAGCCGTTCGGCCACGACCTGGAGAGCGCCCAGGAGCTCAACGCGGTGGTGGACGACGTGTTCCCGCCGTCCTCGGTGTTCCGCATCGACCACTACCTGGGTAAGGAGACGGTCCAGAACATCCTGGCGCTGCGCTTCGCCAACACCCTGTTCGAGCCGTTGTGGAACCGTAGCTACGTGGACCACGTGCAGATCACCATGGCCGAGGACATCGGTGTGGGCGGACGCGCGGGCTACTACGACGGGATCGGCGCGGCCCGCGACGTCATCCAGAACCACCTCCTCCAGCTGCTGGCCCTCGTCGCCATGGAGGAACCGGTCTCCTACAGCGCGGACGCGATCCGTGCCGAGAAGGAGAAGGTCCTCTCCGCGGTGACGCTCCCCGACGACCTGTCCAAGGGCACCGCGCGCGGCCAGTACGCGGCCGGTTGGCAGGGCGGGGCAGCGGTCCCGGGGTACCTGGAGGAGGACGGCATCCCGTCCGAGTCAGTGACCGAGACCTACGCGGCGCTGCGGCTGGACGTGGGTACGAGGCGCTGGTCGGGTGTGCCGTTCTACCTGCGCACCGGCAAACGGCTGGGCCGCCGGGTGACCGAGGTGGCGCTGGTGTTCCAGGCCGCGCCGCAGCAGTTGTTCGCCCGTGGTGACGTGAGCGAGCTCGGGCAGAACGCGCTCGTGCTGCGCATCCAGCCCGACGAGGGGGTCACCCTGAGGTTCGGGTCGAAGGTGCCGGGCGCCTCCATGGAGGTGCGCGACGTGAGCATGGACTTCACCTACGGGCAGTCCTTCACCGAGGCGAGCCCCGAGGCCTACGAGCGGCTCATCCTGGACGTGCTCATCGGCGACCCGCCGCTGTTCCCGCGCCAGGAGGAGGTGGAGCTGTCCTGGCAGATCCTCGACCCGGTCGAGGAGTACTGGGCCGAGTCGGGCCAGCCCGAACAGTACGGTTCGGGTACCTGGGGCCCGGAGTCGGCCGAGGAACTGCTCGCCAGGGACGGACGCCAGTGGCGCCGCCCGTGACCGTCCGCGTCCACGCCGGGAGGAACAGATGACGCTCTATCTGCCGCGCACCACGACCTCGCAGATCACCGAGGCGCTCATGGCCGAGCGCCTCAGTGTCGGCGGGGGCGCCATGAACATGGTGCTCACCCTAGTCATCGTCACCGACGAGGCCGACCACTACGACGCCGTCCGCGCGGCCACCGAGGCGGGGCGCGAGCACCCCTCGCGGGTGGTGGCGCTGATCCGCCGCGACCCGGGGGCCGAGCCCGCCATCGACGCGGAGATCCGCCGTCCCGGCACCTCCGGCCCCGGTGAGGCGGTGCTGCTGCGCCTGTACGGTCCGCTGGGCGAGCACCCCGACTCCGTGTTGACGCCGCTGCTGGTCCCGGACGCGCCCGTGGTCGTGTGGTGGCCCGGAGAGGGTCCGGCCGACCCGGCCGCCGACCCGGTGGGGAAGCTGGCCCAGCGGCGGATCACCGACGCCCTGCGTGCCCAGGATCCGGTAGCCGACCTCCTGGAACGGGTAGCCCACTACCGTCCGGGTGACACGGACCTGACCTGGACGCGGTTGACCCCGTGGCGTTCGCTGCTGGCCAGCGCCATGGACCAGCCGTGCGGCTGGGTGAACTCGGCCAAGGTGACGGCCGAACCGCACTACCCGAGCGCCGAGCTGCTGGCCGCTTGGCTGTCGGAGAGGCTGGAGGTGGAGGTGGAGCGCGACACCTCGCACGGGCCCGGCCTGACCGAGGTCCGGCTGACCACCGACCAGGGGGACATCACGATCTCCCGGGTGGACGGCCGCGTGGCCACACTGTCCAGGACCGGTCAGCCGGACCAGACGGTGGCGCTGTCCCGGCGCGGCGCCTCCCAGGCGCTGGCCGAGGAACTGCGCCGCCTGGACGCCGACGAGACGTACGCGAGTGCGGCCCGCCACCTGGGTCCGCTGCTCGCTGGAAGCGGAGCATGAGGATGACCGAACCGGAGATCGTCCGCACCACCGACGCCAAGCAGCTCGCCGAGAGCGTGGTGTCGCGGTTGGTGAAGCTGATCGTGAGCGCCGAGGCCGAGGAGCGCGAGTTCCACCTGGTGCTCACCGGCGGCGGCGTGGGCATCCAGACGCTGGGTGTCCTGCGGGACGAGGCGCTCGCCAGCGGGATGAGCTGGGGGCACGTGCACCTGTGGTGGGGTGACGAGCGGTTCCTGCCCGAGGGGGATCCCGAGCGCAACCAGACACAGGCGTGTGACGCGCTGATCAACGACATCGACATCCCGTCGCACCAGGTGCACCCGATGCCGTCGTCGGACGGGACCGACCACGCGGAGGCGGAGCGGGCGGCCACCAACTACTCGCAGGCACTCTCCGTGGCGGCTCGTGGGCGCGGCCCGGTGCCCGAGTTCGACGTGTGCCTGCTGGGTCTGGGTCCGGACAACCACGTCGCCTCGCTGTTCCCGGGCCTGCCGGGGGTGCACGAGAACGAGGCCGCGGCGATCGCGGTGCACGACTCCCCCAAGCCGCCGCCCACGCGGATCAGCCTGACCCTGCCGTCGATCCGCAGCTCCCGCCAGGTGTGGGTGCTGGCCTCCGGTGCGACCAAGGCCGACGCGGTCCGCCTGGGTGTGGCCGGTGGCAGCGTGGACGAGGCCCCGGTGGCCGGTGCGCGCGGTGCCGACAAGACGGTGTTCTGGGTGGACGAGGCCGCCGCCTCGAAGCTGTAGCCGCACAGGCGAACGCCCCGGCCGGAAACTCGGCCGGGGCGTCGTCGTGTCCGGGGCCCTTGGCGCGGGCACCGTCGCTCAGGTGTGGTCCCCGCTGAGGGGGCTCAGGCGCACGGCGGTCTCGGTCCCGTCCTCGTGCAGGATGTGGCGCTGCGTGGAGGCGTCGGGGAAGAGGCCCTCGGGCACCTCGGTCACCAGTCGGAGCTGGGCCGTGGCGTGCTTGGGCATGGTGGCCCTGCCCGGCAGGTGGATGGCGAGTTCCTCGCGGGCCTCGAAGGTCTGCACGTCGACACGCTCAGCCAGAGCGGCCAACTGCCGGGCCTCTGCCGTGACCGGGACCTTGGCCAGCCAGTGCGGCCCCTCCGGGGTGAGTGCCCTCTGCCGCTGTTCGTGGGTCTCACCGGCCCACGTGAACCATGGGGCCCCCGCGACCGCGGCACCGTGTTCCTCGGCCAGGGCGCTGAGTTCCGCCACTGCGGCCCTCACCGCTGCGGCGACCTCGTCCCAGTCGTACTGGTCCGGCTGTCCCCTGTGCTTCTCCACCGCGACCACCGCCACCTCCGTCGAGAGCACCGTCATCTCCGGTACCTCCCGCCGCCGTACCTCGGGCCAGGAAGTGAGCAGGCTGCGAGCGGTCGTGATCGCCTCGTCCTCGGCCTCGCGCTGGCGGCGCAACCCCTCGGTGTACTCATGGAGCAGCCCGGCCGCCGTGTCGGGCGCCTCCACCGCCCGACGCACGTCCTTGACACTCATCCCGGCCCCGCGCAGCGCGCTGACCAGCAGGGCCTCCTGGACCTGCTCGAAGTCGTAGTAGCGGTACCCGGTGTCCTCGTCGACTATGGCGGGGACCAGCAGCCCCTCGGAGTGGTAGAAGCGCAGCGTCTGGGGAGAGAGCTCGCTCATCTCGCTGAAATCCTTGATCGAAAGGCCCATGACGCCAGTCTCAGGGTTGCAGTAACCAGAGAGTCAAGCGGTATCTCCGATCAGCACGCACCAGACCGAAGTCCGGCTGACGAGACTCGCCTGGCCACAGAAGACGTGTCCACCTCAGGAAGAGGTCAGATAGCCCACCAGGATCAGAAGAGCGCAGGACAAGCCGATGCATGGCATTAGGTACGCATGCCATCGTTGCCTCCCCTGCAAACCCACGAAGTCCCCTTCATCGGAGGCTTTATACCTTCTGGGGCACGCACCGAACGACGTATCGCGCTTCCCACGCGGTGCCCTCGAACCAAACCGCGACCAGCGACTCCAGGAACGTGAGGCGATGGGGATGGAATGGAAGGACAGCGGCTGCGTCTTCACCCGCCCCGACGGCGCCCCGATCGAAGTGTCCACCCTCACCCGGCCCCTCGTCGGAGCCGCCGTCCGCTGACGTTGCCGTCAACCACCCCAGAAGCCCCGCCAGGACGCACCTGACGGGGCTTCAACCTTGCTGTTGCTATTCAGCGCGAGGGTTGCGGGATCAGGCAGCCAGGCTACACCTCACCCTCCAACCAGCCTTCGAATGGCGCGAACTCTGACAGTTCAGAATTGATCGCCTTCAACCCTCCAGCGAACTCCTCGGCCAATTTTGAGAGCATCGCAACTAGCTCGCGCTGCGTGATGCTCTCACGCACCGGATCTGGAACCCAGCCGGTCCGAGAATCACAGTGAATCATCACGAGATCTCCGCTTGGCCGGAAGGTCAAAGTCCTCTCGATGCCTTGCGAGTAAAGATCCACCTCGACTTCGCGGCGTTCGCGCACGCCCACCAGAAGCGATGGAAGTTGCTCCATGAAAACAGACAAGTCATACGCGACATCAAGCGGCCACTCATCATCCCCGAAGCCGCCAATGTGGAATCTGCAGCCTTCAACTTCGGAGAGGACACTACACGCCTCCATGACGAGAGTTTCGTAGTCTCCATCCAGCTCTAGACTCGCTGAGTCAGGAGGCGGGGCGGCTGGCGGCACGGCCAGAGTGAACGACACTGAGAAGCTCATCTCTCCAGCCTCCTAGTTCGGGCCGATGATCGGAAATCCTGTTTTGTACAGACCATTTCGGCTCGGTACGACGGTAGCTGCGCGTGCCTGGACAATGCTCCCATCCGGCATAATGACCTGACCCATTCCCTCCGGGATCTGCACCGACCTGGGGCCTACTCCTTCGACATGGATCCCCCTGAGAAACTCTGCAGCAGCATCGTTGTCCAACCATTGACCTTGCTGGTTCCCCGTACCGCGCACGATCAGTCAGCGCCTGTGTGTCCTTCGCCCCAGCGCCATGGGTCTTGAATGTATGCCCCAAGCGGGCATATCCGTGGAGCGCACACTGCCATCGGAACGGAGGAGACGGAAGGGTCTCGACGCCGCCCGGGCGGCGGAGGCGGCCGGGACGGCGTGTGCGGCGTCACACGCTGCGGAAGTCGGGGCCCTCGATCTCGGTTTCCGGGCCCGTGGTGACGACGGCGACGATGCGGTCCTCGGGGCCTCCGGGGAGGGGAACCTCCGTGGCCTCGGCCGGGGCGTCCAGGAGGGTGGAGAGCCAGCGGGCTGAGTGCTCCGGATCGGCGGTCTGGATGACGATCGCCCGGAGGTCGCGGGGCCCCGGGGTGAAGCGGCCTGGACGTACTCGGTGAAGATCTGCTCGCGGGGCGGATCGTAGGTGACGAGAAAGGGCACCCTGAAGGGGGCGTCGGGGAGGAAGACCTCACGGAAGCTCACGTCGCGACCCTCGGGGGAGGCGACGACCTCCTCCACGCGGTGTCCCCGCAGGCGGCGGCGTCGGTGACGTTGACCGCGAAGCTCATGGCCCCGCGTCTCGTTGGTGTGTGAGGGAACCCGGCCTCGGTGTACTGACGCACCGCTTCGGGCACGTCCGGGACCCAGTGCAGGAGATGGTCGAACTCGGGACGCTCGTCGGACACGCCACGACCTCCTTGGCTAGGTGTGGCTAGCCTCATCAGAGTGACCGTGGCGTGTCAGTGGCCTCAGGCGCGGGAAGTGCGCCAGAACACGGGGATGACGGCGGCCACGACCAGGTGCGCCAGTTGCAGGACGACGACCGTCGCGGTCGTGGCGCCCACGGTGAGCGGTGGCAGGAACATGCCCGCGACGATGAGCATCGCAACGACCGTCCACATCAGACGGCCGCGCCGGGCACCCAGGAGGCGCTCGGCCAGAGCGAGCACGCCCCAACCGAGCAGGGCGAACCCGATGGTGAAGACCGTGAAGGCGGGCCATGCGAGGGCCCCGGGCTCCTGTCCCTGGGGCGCGACCACCAGGTCAGCGCCGAACAGGGGCGCCGCGAGGGCGAGGACGGTGTTGAGGACGGTGACCGCGAGCACGGCGGCCAGGCGCGGCTGCCATGTCGGGCGGGTAACGGTTCGGGGCTCGGTGACGCTCATGGCTCATTTCCCTGCTTCGAATGGAGGTTCGTAACGACCATAAGGAGCGTGTTCGAGACTTCCTATGCGTGATCCGCTTGAATTTATGCGCGATCGTCCACGAGTGAGTACGATCGCACTATGGATGTACTGAGCGACGTCATCTCCACGGTGCGCACGGGTCAGCCGCACTCGGCACGGATCGAGTGGCACGCCCCCTACGCGACACGGTTCCCGGAGATCCCCGGAGCCAAGTTTCTGGTGGTGTTGCAGGGCTCCACCTGGCTCCTGACACATGGCGAGCAGCGCCTCCAGCTGGGCCCGGGCGACGTCCTCTTCCTGCCGCGCGGCCGGGAGCACTCGCTGAGCAGCTCCCCTGAGACCGAGGGCGCCGTGGACTGCGCCGGAGCGCTACGCCACCAGAGCGACATCGCCACGGCCGCGGCCGGTGAGGCCGTGCCCACGCTGGTGTGCTCACGGGGGTACGCCCGCCCCAAGGACGTCCCGACCACTTTCGGGGCCACCACGATCGGGGACTCCGGTGACGGCGAGCCCACCTGTGTCACGGTGGGCGGCTCCTACCACGCGAGCGCGTCGAGACCGCATCCCCTGCTCGCTGAGTTGCCCTCCGTGGTGCACCTGCCCGCGAAGGTGGGACGGAGATCGGAGCTCCCGTTGGCGGTGGGGCTCCTCGGTCGGGAACTGGGGACGAACCGTCCTGGTGGGGACACCCTGATCCCGCACCTGTTGGACATGCTGGTCGTGTACATCCTGCGCACCTATCTGGAGGAGATCCGGGAGAGCGGCGACAACCCGGGCTGTGGTTTCGCGGGCGCCCTACGCGACCCCGGGGTGCACGCCGCGGTCCAGGCCGTGCACCGCGACCCCGCGCACCCCTGGAGCGTGGCGGAGCTGGGTGAGCGTGCCGGTCTCTCCCGTGCCGCCTTCTCCCGCCGCTTCACGGCGCTGGTGGGGCAGTCGCCTCTGGCGTACGTGACGTGGTGGCGACTGACCACGGCCGCTCGGCTGCTGCGCGAGGAGGACGCCCCGATCAGCTCGGTGGCGACGCGGGTGGGCTACTCGTCCCAGTTCGCCTTCGCCAACGCCTTCAAGCGCGAGTTCGGCCGATCCCCCGGTCGCTACCGCGAGGCGTCCGCCGAGTCCGACGCGGCTCAGAGTTCTCCGGGGCAGGAGGCGCCGGTCGCGGGGACCACGCCGTCCAGGAGGTAGGCGTCAACCACGCCGTCCACGCAGGCCCGGCCGCCCGCGTAGGCGGTGTGGCCGCCTCCCTCGTAGGTGAGCAGGGTGGCCGTGGCCAGCTGGTCGGCCAGTTCCTCGGACCACGCGTACGGGGTGGCCGGGTCGGCCCGGGTTCCGACGACCAGGAGCGGAGGCGCCATCGGGGCGCTCAGGCCGCCGGGCGCGAGTTCGGTGTCAGGCCAGGAGGCGCAGGGCAGGAAGGACCAGATCCCGTCGCCGCCGAAGAACGGGGACACCCTCGCCGCGCGCTGGGCTCCCTCCTGGTACGCACGGACGTCACCGGGCCGCGCGTGGTCGGCGCACTGCACCGCGGTGAAGGCCGACTCCGTCGCACCCCGGTCGTCCCGCTGACCGGCGACGAAGCTCCCCAGGTAGGCCTGGACGAAGGGGTCCCGGGTGTCGCCCCCGACGATCCGGGCCAGGAGGCGGGCGTCGCTCTCCCACTGCCGCTCGGTGTACAGGGAGTCCCGGAGCAGCGCGAGCATCTCGTGGCGGTCGATCCTGGTGTCCCGCACGACGATCGGATCGGCGTCGATCCCGGCCAGGAGGGCCTCGGCCTCGGCGGGTGCCTCCTCCGCTCCGGTGAACGGGCACTCCGGCGCCTTCTCCAGGCAGTAGGAGACGAAGGCCTCCCAAGCCCTCTGCGCCCCCTGGCTCTGCTCCACGCCGTCCGCGATCAGGCCGCGTTGGTTCTGGAGGGCCCCGTCCAGCACCAGTGCGCGGGTGTTCTCCGCGAACATCTCGGCGTACAGGGCGCCGACGTAGGTTCCGTAGGAGAAGCCCACGTAGGTGAGCCGCTCGTCGCCCAGGGCGTCGCGGACCAGGTCGAGGTCGCGGACCACATTGACGGTGCCCAGGTTGGCGAGGAACTCCGCACCGACCTCGTCCACACAGCTCCACGTGAACCTCCGGGCGGTGCGTTCGAGGTCCCGGAGCTGGTCGAGTCCGACCCTGTCGGGCTCGACGCCCTCGACCTCCTCCAACGGCCGCTCCATGGCGTCCCACTCCGGACAGGTGAACCCGGCGCTCTCCCCCACACCGCGCGGGTCGAAGGAGACGAGGTCGAAGGAGTCACGGATCCTCCTGCTCACGGGGAGGGGTCCGGACTCGAACTGAGCGACGCCCGCGCGGCCGGGGCCGCCGAAGTTGAACACCAGGGAGCCCCGGTGCTGCTCGGCCGGGCCCTGGGCCGGGTGCCGCACCACGGCGGTCTCGATGGTCCGGCCGCCGGGGTCACCGTGGTCGACAGGGACCGTGACGGTGCCGCACTCCAGGCGCGCCCTCCAGTCGGGGTCGCCCTCCGCGGGTTGGACCGCGGCGAGTTCCTCAGGGGAAAGGCAGGGCCGCCAGTCGATGTGCTGACCGTAGAAGGAGCGTGCGTGGTCCTGCTCGTCGAGTGGCGCGAACCCCGCCGTCACGACCAGTGCCAACGCCGCCCCCACGGCCCCCAGAGCCCGCCCGCCAGCGCAACGCACCCGAACACCCGCCCCCGCACAGAGTCGTCCTCCACCGGGATCCATCCTCCGAGCGACCGGGTGCGCGGCCGCGCAGAACATTCCGGAGAGCGGGTAAACAGTCCGTCCCTTCGGGCTTTACCAGGCGGGGCAGGACAGCCCGGACTCCGGGACCGCCCCTTCCAGCAGGTAGGCGTCCACGGCGGCGTCCACGCACTCCATGCCGTAGCCGTAGGCGGTGTGGCCCGCGCCCTCGTAGGTGACCAGGGTGGCGGTGGCCAGCTGGCCGGTCAGCTCCTCGGCCCAGGTGTAGGGGGTGGCCGGGTCCCCGTGCGTGCCGACCACGAGGATCGGCGGGGCGTCGGGGGCGGAGAACCCGGTGGGCGCCTCCTCGGTGTCCACCCAATAGGCGCACGGCAACTGCTCCCACACGAGGTCGGCTCCGAAGTAGGGGGACTCCGCGGCCGCGCGCTGGGCCGCCTCCCTGTAGTCGTCGGCGTCGGTCGGGTCGGCGCGGTCCGCGCAGTTGACGGCGGTCAGGGCGGCCTCGGTGTCCTCGAAGACGCCGGGTTCCTCGGGCTCATCCGACTCCTCGACCTCCTCCTCGTCCTGGGCGAAGGTCTGGTCGTAGAGGCGTTCCAGCTGGGGTCCGGCGCCGTGGATGTCCTGGTCCAGAGCGGCGAGGGTCTGGGCCAGCTCGCGCCAGGCGACCTCGTCGTAGAGCTGGAGGCTCACCATGGTCAGCAGCGTGTCACCGTTCACCGGCCAGCCCTGGACGATGGGCGGATCGGCGTCGAGCCGGTCGAGGAGGTCCCCCATCCGGGCGTCGGCGGTGGCCGCGTCGTCGAACGGGCAACTGGGGGCGTACCCGCACTCCTCCACGAACAGGTCCCATGCGCCCTGGAAGGCCACTGCCTGATCGGCGGCGACCTCCACGTTGGGGCGCTCGGTCTCCACCGCGCCGTCCAGGACCAGCGCGCGGGTGTTCTCCGGGTACGTCTCGGCGTACAGGGCACCGATGTAGGTGCCGTAGGAGAAGCCCGCGTAGGTCAGCCGCTCGTCACCCAGGGCGGCGCGGATCAGGTCGAGGTCGCGGACCACGTTGACGGTCCCCATGTTGGCGAGGAACTCCTCCCCCGCCGTCTCCGCGCACGCCTCGGCGTAGGCGCGGGCGGTGTCCGCCAGGGCGGAGAGTTCCGCGTCGGTGACGTTCTCGGGGTCGGCCACGGCGCGGCGGGCCTCGTCCATCGCGTACCAGTCGCCGCAGGCGAAGCCCTCGCTCTCGCCCACCCCGCGCGGGTCGAAGCCGACCAGGTCGAAGGCATCCTGGATCGGTGCGTCGAAGAGCGGGTGGTCGAGCATGTTCACCCCGGACTCTCCAGGGCCGCCGGGGTTGATCACCAGGGAGCCGATCCGCTCGTCTGCGGGGCCGCTGGCGGGCCGTCGGGCCAGGGCGAGGTCGACGGTGTCCCCGTCGGGGGCGGCGTGGTCGAGCGGCACGGTGAGGGTGCCGCACTCCAGCGTCTCCAGCCACTCCGGGTCGCCGTCCCAGTCCGGTGCGGCCTCCAGTTCCTCCTCACTCAGGCAGGGCGCCCAGTCGATGGTCCTCGGCGCCGACACGGGCGCGGCCTCGGCCTCCCCGTCGTCCTGCGCGGTGCACCCCGCGAGCAGGAGTACGAGCACGCCTCCCAGCGCGCCCGCCCGAACCCGACCACCAGTGATCCCCATGCCCTGTACGTCCCGCCGTCGCCACCCGCACGACCGGTCGGCCGCGACCCCATAGTGGAGCACCGGATGGGACGCCGCGAAACGGGCCCCGGTTCGGGAAGGGGACGTGGATCACCGCGGGGTCAGAGCCTGCTGACGTCCGTGGCCAGTGCCCCGGTCGGGTCCGTCACGCCCGCCGGATCCACTTCGAGGACCAGGGGGCACAGCGGCTCCCCGAACCGGAGTCCCGTGGCGGCGCCGCGTCCCGGGGCGGGCTGGGAGATCCAGTCCACCAGTTCACCGGCGCGGCTCACGTCCCGCCCCGGCCTGGTCAGGGCGACCACGGTGCCCGCCACGTCACAGCGCACGTTCAGGTGCGTGGTCGCCGCGAACACGCTCTGGGCCCAGGACCCCGGGCTCACGTCCCGCAGGGGCCCGTCCGGTGTGCGTCGGCGTTGGCGGGCCGGGGCCGCCAGCCCCACCGCGCGGTCGTCGAAGGTCAGGACCAGCCCGGGCCGTTCCTGCGCGGTGAGGAACCCCTCCGGGTCGGCGAGGGAGACGTCCCACCACACCCCGGTCGATCCCGAGGCGGCCGCGCTGAGCTCGGTCCTGGCGCGTTCCAGCAGTTCCACGTCCACCTGGTCGCGGGCAGCTCCGGTGACCACTTCCCCCAGTGGTGCGCTGAGGGGGGCGTACCCGGACAGCACCAGTGACCAGTCGATCCGGGCCCGGCCCTGGAGTTCGCGGCGGCCGTGCGTCAGGCACACCACGGCACGGTCCCGGGGCAGCTGGTAGGTGGCGCAGGCACCTCCGTGCCGTGCGGCCCTGGCCAGCCCGAGACTCATCGCCTTGGTACCGGTGGTGATGTCGACGACCACGGGTTGCCCGCCCTCGCGTTCGTGTTCGATCCAGCCCTGCACGGCCCGCTGGACCGCCGCGGAGTCGTAGCCGTCCACCGGGTCGGCGGCCAGCCGGACCCGGTCGCGGTAGCCCTCGGCGCGCAGGGTGGCGGCGTCGGCCGGGGGCGCGTCCGGCTGCTCGGCGGCGCGCAGGGCTCCGGCGGCGGCCTCCCGCACCCGGGCCCGCAGGCTCTGCCGGGAGGGCAGGACCAGCGCGCGGGCGGGACGGTGCGCGTGCAGGGCCGCGAGGGCGCCCAGGCGGCTGCCGCCCAGGGGTGTGACCAGGAGCGGACCGTCCCCCGGGCCGGGGTGCAGGGCTGGTGGCGTGGGACCGGGGATCGCACCACCAGCGGGGTCGGGTGTCACCTCGGACCGGGGGATGACGGCGGGGACGGCGGGCCGCGGGGAGTCGGCCAGGCTCGGGAAGAAGGCGTCCCGTGCGGCCGCGAAGGTGGTGACGCGCTCGGTCAGGGCCTCCAGGTTCCACACGTGGACGTGGCGGGCGGTCAGCGCCGGGTTGTACGCGGTGACCTGTTCGCGCAGGTTCTCGACGACGGGGCCGGAGTAGACGAACAGCACGAGGGTGGCCCCGCCGAAGACCCGGCGGGCCTTGGCCACGGTCCAGCCGGCGCGGGCCACCACGTCCTCGGCCCGCGTCTTGGCCTCCACGCACAGCACCCGGTGGCGATGGCGCACCAGGATGTCGAAGTCGGCCACGGACCCGCCCGGGCGGTAGGGGTCGGCGACACGGCGGGAGCCGAGGACCTCGGTGTCGGGCCGCCCGCCCAGCAGGCGGCGCAGGTGGGACAGAACCCGGGCCTCCGCCGCGATCCCGTTGCGTTCGCTCTCGGGCAGGTTCGGATGGGCCCTTGCCAGGGCGGTGTCCCCTCCGCTCAGGAAGCGGCGCACCGGCTCCGGGTCGCGGTCACTCAACCAGTGGGCGCCGTGGACCCCGGCCAGGGTGCGCAGGTCGACCCCCTGGCAGCTCACCGGGTGGTCCGGGCGCGCGGTGTCGGCGGTGCGCAGCAGGTCGCTGTGGGAGTCCAGGTAGAACCGCCAGGCGCGGGCGTGCGACGGCAGCGCCTGCTCGTGGTGCAGCGCGGCGGCCACGCTCATCACCTTGGTTCCGCCGGTGTAGTCGAGGTACCAGGGTTTCCCGCCGAGTGCGCGGCGGACGGTGTCCAGGAGCCCGGTGACGCTGGCGGGGTCGTGCGGGTCGGCGCCCACGCTGAGGACGCGCACGGAGCGCTCCCCCGCGATGCGGCCGACCGCCTCGGCGACGCGGCGCGCCACGGGCAGGGTTCCGTCGCTACAGACCAGGAGCAGTTGGTCGACCGGCAGGGTCAGCGACGTGAGGAGGGCGGGGGTGGGGTTCTGGCCCACGAGAACGACGGCGACTCGGGGTGCGTCCACGCTTTTCCTTTCCGGACGCACCGTTTTCGGACGTCTCCCGACTACAGGAACGGGACCACAGTACTCACCCGTTCCCGAAATGGATCAGGGAAGTGAGTTTCCCACCCGGCACGCGGGGCCGCACTGGTAACCGTGCGCGCGCACCGGAACGGAGGTGAGGACGAAGGAGCGGCATCCGGTGACCACCCCCTTGTCGTCCCGTACGAGGTCGGAGGGGACGAGCAGGTCGTCCCGTTCCGGATGCGCCGAACTCACCACGGAGGAGACGATGAACCAGACCCCCTCGGCGGGCGGCGGCAGGCGTGCCCTGGTGCGTTCCTCCGCCAGCAGCGGCACCCCCTCCACCTCGCTCAGCGGTACCCGTACCGCCTCGACTCTCGCTGGTTCAGTCGATCCGCGCCAGGTGCGGATCACCCGCGCGTGCTCGTCGACGACCGTCACCTCGTGCGGAGTCAGATTGACCACGGACATCCGGCGACCTCCCGTAACACTCGATCCATGTCGGCCGCCCTCCACTCCGGGACGGGCGCGACGCACCCCGATCCGAGGTCCTCAACGCCATCTCTCGGACACCTGCAAGTTCCCTGGCGAATACCTTCACGGCCCTTTCTGGGGCCACTGTTACTCGTGACCGTTTCAGAATGGCCCCCAAGCACTTCCTCCATTCGGATTCCCCGCCGACAATTGACAGCGCGCACCCGGTGGCCATATTTTGTTGTTTGACCTCCCGTTGACGCAGGAGTGTCACCACCAGTCTCACGTCTCGACAGCGCGTTTCCCCGGAAGGGCTGGGGGAGCGTCCCAGCCCCGGCACACCCGGGGAGAAGAGTTCGTGAGCAAGCATCACTGCTCCGCCGTGGAACTGTTCGGTTCGGCCGCCTTCCTGCGCGTGTTCACGCGTGTGTTGGGGTGTGGGCCCTGCTCCTCGGACGGAACAGCGCAGGGCTGCGCCGGTCACTCCGAGCAGTTCTTCGACTACGTCGACCTGTGCTTCGAGCACTGCCCGTGCCCGCGGCACCGGGGAGAGCCGACCAGCGTCATCGCCACACGCATGGCCAGCGTCTCGAACGGCGCGGCGGGTGGCCGCGGCGTCCTTCCGGACGCTGACGCGGTTGGTGCCAAGGCCATGCCCGGGAGCGGGCGCACGGCCGAAGGCGCCTTCGGCGTGCGCGCGGTCGCCTCCGTGGACCGCACCGCCGCCCACCGGCTGCGCGACGCCCTGGACGACGTCCGCCGTGACCGCTCGTACAAGAACCTGCGGCGCGTCTACCCGCAGCCCGCTCCCAACGGCAAGGTCCGCTGCGCCTTCTCCGAGCGCCCCCGGCGCTGGGCCCAGCGCCGCGACGTGGCCCGTGTCGCCACCGACATCGTGGAACAGGAGGCGCTCGCCCTGCTGGTCCTGACGGCCGGTTGGGGCAACCCCGCCGCCGACCTGCCCGAGGACGTCCATCCCGGGGAGTCGGTGTCGTTCACCGAGGACGGCAGCGCGGTCCCCGTCGCCGACCTGCACGGGCGCTCACTCACGGCGGTCAGGGAACCCCCGATGGTCTCCACTGCCACCGGCGACTACCTGCTGCGCAAACTCTCCGAACTGGCCGGAGGGCGCGACGCCGACGCGGGCCGCACCCCGGACCAGCGCCGCCGCCTGCACCTGCGCCGACTGCTGCCGAACCTGACCGGCGAGGACGTGGCCCGGCGGCTGACCGGCGTCCTGGGGCGGATGGCCGTCACCATGCCCGGCCACTTCGAGCTGGTGCAGCGCGCCCGGGGACGTGCCCGCAGCGCCCCCTACACCCCGGTCCCGGACCTGCCGGACGAGGAGGACGCCGACGCCTACGGAGACGGGGACCCGGACCCGTACGGACCCCGGCGCGACGTGCCCCGCCAGGCCGAGCGGGCGTGGCTGGGCTGGCTCGCCCGTGAGCTCGCCGCCGAGGCTCAGGCCCACCGGGCGGCCTTCGACGCCGACCCCCGTGGTTCCCTGGACGCCCTGCTGTGCCGTCTGCTGGAGGAGGGGCCCCGGGTGCCGGTGCCGTGGCGGGGAGCCCAGGACGACCCCGATCGCCGCGCGGACCTGCTGGAAGCCCTGGCGGACGCGGTCGACGACTGACGGCGCGGATGACGGCCCGTCGGCCCGATCAGCCCGCGCCCGCCGCCGCGAAGCGCTCGGTGAGCGGAGGCAGCACCGGATACTCGGCGAACTGGCGCAGGGACATCACCGCCGTCTCCTCCCACGGCAGGCGCCCCCGCCAACGGCTGGCCAGGAGCACGTCCACCACCTGGTCCACCCCGCGCCAGTCGTCGGCGGAGCGGTCGCGCGCGATGGCGGCGGAGAAGGCGTCCAGGAAGTCGCTGACCAGGCCCGGAGTGGCGCGGGTCACCCCGGAGGCCGGGTCCAGGGACAGGTCAGCGGCGCGGGCCCGGCGGTCCACCAGGTGGAGTTCGGGGCGCAGGTGCACGCTGCCCATCCCGAGGGACTTGCCCATGCCGACCTTGTGCGCGTGCTCGGGATCGTGGGGATCGCCGCCCTCCACGGGGTTGTCCAGGAGCAGGGCGCGCAGGAGGGCGCCGAGTTCGGCGTCGGTCAGGTTGGTGAAGGTGACGCGTGAGCGCAGGACGAGGCCGTCGCGCAGGGGCACGATGTCGCGCTGGGTGTCCTCGGGTGGCGGGACGCGGGCGCCCCGGGGCAGCACGGTGATCCCGAGGTCGGCCTGGGCGCGTTCGTCGTAGCGCACAGGTGAGCCCAGCCGGGAGTCGTGCCGGTGCAGGTAGGTCTTGTAGCCGCCCAGGCGGATTCGACCCTCGTGGGACCACGTGACGACGTCGGAGCGCTCCCCCGACACCTCGGAGCCCTGGACCAGGTAGTTGGCGAAGCAGCCGCGCTGCGGGGACAGGAGCCGTACGCGCAGGGCGGCGCCGTCCGGGTAGTCGAAATCGCCGTCCCCGCCCACGGCGTCGCCGAAGGACACCCGGCCCTTGAGCGCGCCGGCCTCCCCCGCGAACACGTCGGTGTCGCCGAACAGCGCGCGGCACACGTCCACGGTGCGGCCGGCCCGCTCCGTGCGGTCGGGGTCGCCGTGCTGCGGGCCGAGCACGTCGGCGGGGACGGCCCGGCGGATCGGATCGTCGTCGCTGACCGCGACCCGGTAGCCGCCGGAGCGGCCGAAGGACACCACCCGGCCCGAGGGGTCGAGGTCGAACCAGACGGGCTCCAGTCCCCGGCGGGGCAGCCCCCCGCCACCGGCTCCGGCCACCGGCGGGCGGGCGGGCCGGTCGTCCCCGGTGCCCAGGGTGTCGGGGAAGGCGGCCCGCTGGTATCCGGTGATCTGCGCCGCCGACTCGAACAGTTCCACCAGCGACTCCGGTACCGGGAGGCGACCGGTGCGCGGGTCCGGGGGCCGGGGGAACAGGTAGGCGTTGCGCCGCTCCTGCGCGGCGCTCCCGGTGAGCACCAGCAGGGCCGGGATCACGCCGCCGGAACCGTCGTGGGCGGCGAGGTAGGAGCGCGCCTCGGGTTCGTCGGGGGCCACGGCCGCGATGCCGCGCCGTCCCCTCAGGTGTACCGCGTACACCCAGCGGTGCTGGAGGTGGCCGTGCTGTTCGTGGACGGTGGGCACGTAGGTGCCGTCCCGGGGCGGGTCCGGGAAGTCGGACACCCCGAAGTCCCAGGTGCGCAGGCTCTTGCGGAGCACGTCGAAGGTCACCTTGAGGGCCCGTCCGGGTTCGGGTTCCAGGATGGTGGCGGGGACCTCCACGGCGTACCAGCCCCCGTCCCCGGAGTCGCGGTAGAGGAAGCCCTGTCGGGTGCGGTGGCCCGCGCGGCGTCTGCGGTAGTGGTCGTGTCGCCTGGCCATGACCCGTCGGGCGCGGGCCGAGGGGGAACCGTCGGCGGCCCCGGCGTCCACGCGCACGGGTGCGCGGAAGAACAGCATGGGCGTGTTGACCGGGCCGCTCTCACCGCTGGTGAGCATGCGCAGCGTGTTGCGGACCAGGCCGCGCAGGGTGGAGCCCGGGACCAGTGGGAGGGAGCGGTCACCGTGCGGGAGTCGGGCGGAGGAGCGCGTGCGGCCCCGTCCCGGTGTCTGGCCGACGAACGTGGGGGTGAGCGTGGTGAGGGCGAGGTCGATCCAGCCCGAGTGGGTGCCCTCCACGGTGCGGTCGTGCGAGCGGAGCAGGGACGCGGTGTCGTGGTCGGGGTGCAGGGCGGTGGCGGGGACGGGAGCCTCGGCCAACCGGACCAGGCCGTAGGGGGCCGTGGCGCGGTGCGGATCCGACATCAGAGCGCCCCGTCCCGGTCGCGGCCCCGGGGTTCGACCAAGGCCCCGGTGCCGACCTCGAACTCGGGTCCGGTCGGCTTGCGTCCGGACGCAAGCCCGGTCAGCCGGTGGAAGGCCACGCCCACGGCGCCGGTCACGGGGTCGGCGGCCCAGTACTCCCGCACCGTCAGCCAGGTCCCGGTGCTCTCCAGCGCGCCCCGCCCCGGCTCCGGCAGGGGGCGCACCCGGCCGGAGAAGTCGGTCCAGGCCACCGGGAGCACCGCCTCGGAGCCGGAGGGCTCCCGAGTGACGGAGAAGGCGACCGGCCCCTTCAGGGTGCGGCTGGCTTGGGGTCCGCTCCATCCCTGGAGCAGGAGGGAGCGGTCGCGGGGGCGCATCCAGTCCGGCGGGCGGCCGGGGGCGTCGGTGCTGATCCAGCCCGCCTCCGTGCCCTCGCCCAGACGAATCTGCGCGTGCGGGCCGAACACGAGCACCTCCAGGATGCGCCACCGGTCGGTGTCGGGGTCCACCGGCGCCGCCGACAGGTGTCCGGTCGGCGGTTCGTCCGACCTCCGCCACCGCGCGTGGGGGCACGAACCGGTGATTCGCCCGTCGCCGAGTTCGGCCAACAGCCACTGGGGGCCTCCGGGCGGGCCCGCCGCGTCGAGGGCGCGGCAGCGCCGTCCCCTGACGAAGACGTCGTCGAGGACCTCGTCGATGGTCCGCTCGGAGAGCCGCCGCACGTCGACGCCGACCGGGTCGGGGGGTTCGTGGGGATGCGGGTTCATGGGAGGTCCCCCTCGTCAGTCTGCCCGGGTTCCGGGGCCGGGGTGATCTGTCGGTGCAGTTCGGGAAGCCACTCGCGGGCGGTGGCGGCGTCCGGGCCGTCCGGCTCCGTGAGGGCGCGGAGCAGGTCGACCTCGCGGGGCGCGGACCCGTCCCCCTCGTGGCTGGTCAGGACGGCCCGGGTGGCCAGCAGTCGACCGCTGCCGGTGCCCGCCCCGGCCCCGAGGGTGTCCAGGGGGACCGTGGCCAGTTCGCGTACGACCAACGCGAGCAGCCCCCGCACGGCGTCGTCGGGCTCGGAGACGTCGAGGACGACCGTGGCCGAACCGCCGCAGTGGAGTTCGGTGGTGAACAGGTGACCGTCCACCTCGTCGCCGAACAGGGCGTCGACGGTCAGACGCGTGGTGGTCACCGGGGCGCCGCCGGTCAGGGTCGGGGTGGCGCGCAGGCGGACCCGGGAGGCGGCGGACCGGGCGTCGGGCCACCGGCCGGTGTCGTCGCCCCACCAGTGGCCGTGCCACTCCCGCCAGCGGGTCCCCTCCCCCGCCAGGTGTTCGGCCGCGTCCCGGACGAGGCGTCGACCGATCCGCTTGAACAGGGCGAACAGGGCGGTGTCACCGAGGACCGGGCGCAGCTCCACCTCGCCGTCCGCGGATCCGATGCCCGCGGGGCTTCTCCGGTGGGCGCGGTCGGCCGTGCCCGATCGGTCGTCCACCGGGGCGTCGCCGATCAGCAGGGTGGCGGGGCGCGGTTCCCGCTTCGAGGACGCGGGGTCCGAGTCCGTGCGCTCGGCCACGTGCAGCTCCATGCGCAGCTCGGCCCGGCGCCGCCGGTCCACGACCCCGGCCCCGTCTGACGGAAGCGCGAGGGTCGCGGCACCGCCGTGTTCTTCGAGGACGGAGCGCATGACCTCGACCAGGTCCGTCCCGGTGCGGGTCGCGGAGGGGTGCCGTTCGGCGCCTGGGGCCACGGCGGTCCACTCGTCGGCGCGGGGCGGGCCGACCCAAGCGGGAGTTGTGGGCGCGGCGGCCTTAGCGGGCACGGCGGGCTCAGGGGGCGCGGCGACCTTGGCGGGCGCGACGGGCTTGGCGGGTGCCGCGACATCAGCGGGCGCGACGGGCTCAGGGGGCGCGGCGACCTTGGCGGGCGCGACGGGCTCAGGGGGCGCGGCGACCTCGGCGGGCGCCGCGACATCCGCGGGCGCGGCGACCTCGGCGGGCTCAGCCGACTCCGCGCAGGATGGACCCGCGGGTCCGGTCTCGGCGGCGGACAGGGCCTGTTCGGCCTCCCGCCAGCGGGTCGGCCAGTCACGCGCGTGGTAGGCGAACCATCCCTCCTCGTCGGTGAGGTCGTGCCGGCGGGCGGACCAGCGGGTGGCCCGGACCGCTCCGTGGCCACGGCCCGTACGCCCGCCGATCCGGATGCCCGGCCCCTCGTCCGCCAGCCCACGGGCGGCCAGGGCCACCAGGGCGAGCAGGCGGGCCTCCTCGACGGGGTCAGCGGCCCTCAACCTCAGGTGCGCGGTGAACACGGTGCCCGCGGGCAGCACCTCCCACTGCCACATGCGGCCGGGGCGCACGCTGCCGGTGGCGGGATCCACGCGGGTCCCCACCCGGACCGGTACCGCTCCCCTCCCGGGGAGTACAGCGTGCGCGTCGTCCAGGTCCAGGGCGCTGGAGCGCGCCCCCGCCCCCGGTGTGTCCGCCGACCCCAACAGCGCTGCGGCGCTCTCCGGGTCCGCGGTGCGGGCGAGGAGTTCGTGGCGGAGCAGCCCGGCGAGGGTGGTGGCCCGCAGCCGGGGCGCCCCACCGAGCGGGTCCCGGTCCAGGCGCAGGTCCACGTCGCTCTCCGCGACGTGCCTGGGGGTGGCCCGGGCCGCCCCCACGTGAGCGTCGGTGAGAAGGCGGAGTCGGACCGCGAACTCCCAGACCAGACCGGTGGGGCCGGGCCCGTGCGGGTCGGCGTCGTCGTCGGACGCGGAATCGGCGGTCAAGTCTGGTCCTGTTCGGCGCGCAGTGTGCGGGCCGCCTCGGCCAACCAGGACGAGACCAGCAGGAGGGACAACCGTGCCGAAGCGCGGAGCTCCCAGTGTTCGGCTCGGGCGGAGAGCCCGCTCGCGCGGTTGCTGGGCGGCAGCCCGTCCGGGGCGGTCAGGTCCACGGCCGCCAGGGCCCGGGCGTAGGCGGGGTCGTGGGCGAACCGGGGCCGGTTCTCCTGCCACCAGACGGCGGGCCCGGCGGAGAGCCCGCTCAACCACGCGTGGACGGTGAGCGGGCGGCCCTGCCCCGGACGGACCAGCCGGGCGCGTCGCAGGGCGCGCACGGCCCTCTCCCGCAGCACCTTGTGGACCGGATCGCCCTCCTGGTCCGGCCCGTCGAGCGTGTGGCCGAGCGCGTCCAGGGCCGCGTCGGGGGTGTCGTGGGGGTGGGTGACCACCTCGCGGAGCCTCCCGAGCAGGCTGGGGGTGAGCGGGGCGAGCCTGCCCGTCGAGGCGAGGCCGCGCGCGTGGTCGCGAACGGAGGGCGCGGCCGCGTTCCACAGGAGTTCGTCGTAGAGGGTGTCCAGCTCCGCGTCCCGTCCGGGGTCGAGCGGTGTGGGGTCGGGCAGGACCCGGCCGTCGGACAGGGTCACGGTGCCCGCCGCGCGGGCGGGGAGCGGGGCGGACGGCGGCACCAGCGGGACGGGGACGCGCGGTGGCGGGTCGACCAGGACGAACTGGCCGTGGCCGTCCACAAGGCGTTCGCCCAGGGGGTGGGCCTCCAGGTCGCGGACGTGGGCGGTCGTGATCCCCCCTCCGAGGCACAGCCGCACCACCGACCCCGGGGCCGCGGCCCACCGCTGGGCCATCGGTCCCCGGTAGGCACGGTGGTAGGCACCGACCAGGACGGGTTCGACGTGCGCCGCGACCACTGAGAACGGTGTGTTCGGCAGGCGCCGGGCGAGGAGTTCGCGTACCGCCGGGACCAGGGCGTGCGGGCGGTCCTGCCCCTGTTCGCCCGTCAGGAGCGCCGGGGAGAGCAGGACCAGGTCCATCTCCTGGCCCGCGCGTCGGGACCGGTCCGGGCCCGGCCGCTCCACCCGGTCCGGGGACAGCAGACGGTCCGGGCGCACCGGTTCCACCGTGACCCCGCCGTGGGCGCGGGTGCCACCGGAGCCGAGAGTGAGCGTGCCCTCGGCGTCGGAGAGGACCTCGACGATCCGTTCCGCGAGCCCGCGCAGGAAGGCGTGGTCGGGGCCGCGCAGTTGCCAGCGGGCCTCGAAGACCTGGCCCGGGTCCATGCTGGTGGTGAAGAAGGGGGCACCCCGACCCAGGTAGCGCTCGGAGGTGGTGCGCACCGCGGCGCGCAGGGAACGGTCGGGGGTGAGCGGGTCCCGCACGGCGCGGTGAGGCGTCCCGGGCCGATCGACCCCCTCGGCGAACAGGTCCACGAGCGTGTCGCCGTCCTTGCCCGGTGAGTACAGGTACGCGGGCGGCGGATGGGCGACCACGGGGACGCCGGGGCGCGCGTGCTGCTCCAACCGGGGATGGGCGGCGGCGAAGCGGACCCGGTCACCGCGCGCGACCCAGGCGTGCAGTTCGTCCCGCAGGCCCGCGCGCTGGAGGACGGCGGCGAGCATGCCGCGCTGGGCTCGGCCGCTGACGGTGGTCTCCGTGTCGACGTGCAGGGGGTCGAAGGCGGTGCGCACGGCGAGGGAGTCGGTGAGCACGTACCGCAGTGGCAGGTAGGCGCTGACGGGCTCGGAGGGCGGGCTCGGCGCGGGGTTCATGTCCGGGTGTCCTCCTGCCCGGGCGCGGAGGGCCCCGGTTCCCGCCCGTTGGTCGTCGCGCGTTCCGGGGGTTCCTGGTGGGGGCGTCGTCCGGGTGGCCGCGCCAGGGCCAGTGTGGTGGCCCGGGGGTCGGGGTCGTCGGGGAGGGCCAGGTACACGTCCACCCGTCCCCGACCACGGGTGGAGCGCAGGCCGATCTGGTCCGTGGCCAGGCAGGCGCGGGCCAGGCAGCGCCAGTCCACAGCCCTTGGGGGAACCGACCAGGTCAACGGCGCGATGAGCACCAGACCGGGCAGGAGCGCCCGGTGGGTGCGCAGACGTCCGGGTTCGGGTGCGCCGTCGGGGCCGATCTCCACTCCCGACTCCAGTGTGGTGTGCGCGTCGGTGACCGCGCGGCGCAGCGTGGCGCGCGCGGGTTCGCCCCGGCCCGCGAGGGCGTGGGCGACGGCGGCGCGCACCGTGTCCGCGGGGCGGGCGTGCCCCACCCTCAGCGCGCGGTCGGCGTCGTGCGAGCGCTCCCGGCCGAACACCCACCGCACCGCCTCGGCCAGGTCCGGTGCGACCGTCGCCGCGCCGACCGCCGCCGCGCGCAACCGGGCGGCGAGCCGGTGCCGGGGCAGGTGGGGCAGCCCGTGCGCGTCGGTGACCACATCGGTGTCGGCGCCGGTGCCGTCCGCGCTGGCGCCCACGAACAGCGCCGGGGAGGCCAGGCGCACCACGATTCGGTCGGGCTCGCTCATCGGACTCCGCCCTCCGCCAGTCCGGGATCCAGGTACAGGTCACGCACGTCGACCGCGTCCAACAGTTCCCCGTGGGTCCATCGCTCGGGCAGGGTCACCGGGTGCCCGGTCGCGCGGGCACGGCGGTCCAGTTCGGGTCCGGGGTCGGCTCCGGACTCCAGCAGGGGGACCAGCGCCGAGACGAGCCACCCCCGGTGGCGGGCGTCCCCGTCCGAGAACAGGCCGCCGTCCGCGGACAGGTAGCGGTCCAGGAACCGGGTGAAGTTCGTACCGGTCATCGGCAGCGCCGTGCGCGGGGGCACGGCCGTTCGAGCGGACTCCATGCGGCTCAGGACACGGTCGACCCCGTCGAATCGGGTGGTCCAGGCCACGGCGTGCTCCTCTGCGGCGGTGGGGTCGGTGGCCACAGCCGAGCGCCGCCGTGCCTTGGCCAGTCCGCACATGGCCTCGCAGAGGTCGTAGCCGAGCGCGAGCGGGGCGCCCACCGGCTGCACCGCGATCCCCGCCCCCACCGTGGGCACGCGGGTGACGTGCGCACGGGCGTCGGCAGGGGTCACGGTACGGCCCGGGAGGCGGACCCGGGTCAGCGCACGGTGCAGGGCCACCCTGGGGTCGGCGGGGTCGCTGATCCGCGCCGGGTCGGCGTCCAGCCACTCCAGGGCGAACCGCACCAGGCTCAGCGCCAGCCGGGCGTCGCAGAGCACCGTGAGGTCGTCCCCGGCGACCACGATCGGCCGCAGCGGCAGCCGGATCGGGCCGGGCGGTTCGTGGTCCAGGGTGAGTTCCCCGCCCGCGCCGGCGGCCGGAACGAAGGGGGGCCGCCCCGGTTCGGTTCGGACCCGGGCGGCCACCGCGTGCACCAGGGCGCGGGCCAGCCCCTCGGTGAGCCCGGCGATGTGGGTGGACAGCTCCCGTTGGGCCAGCGCCCCGGAACCGGGCACACCGGGGGCCCCGGCCCGCTCGCGGTACTCCCCGAGCAGCTCCCCCAGACCGTTGACGTCGACGTGCACCACCGCGACCCTGCTCACGTCCCCGTGGTCGCGACCGAGCCGGTCCACCTCCATGGGCAGGGCCAGGCCCGCCTCCGGGCCCGAGAGCCAGGAGTCGCTGTGGGCGCGGTGCCAGCGCCGGCCGATCCCCCGTGCCCGGGCGACGTCGGCCGCCACCCGTTCGTGCACGCGTCGACCAGTCCCGGTGGGGTCCTCCAGGGGCCTGCTCCCGTCCACGGACTCGGCCGGGGCCCCGCTGACCGAGCACACGGCCGTGATCCCGTATCCCGGAGCGGGGGTGTGCAGCGCGGACATGTGGCGACGGGCACGGCGCAGCCGGACGGGCAGCTCGGCCAACGCCGCGTCCAGACCAGGCGCGACCGGTTCTCCGGGAACGGGGACGGCCCCGGGCCCGTAGGGGACGAACGCGACCACCGGTGTCAGTCCCCCGGCCCGGTCCCGCAGCCTGCGCGTGTACCGCCCGGTGAACAGCCGGGCCGCCGCGAGGTCGGCCAGGACCAGGGTCAGGGCTCCGCCCGCGTCCCGCAGGACGAGGCAGTCCTCGGGGACGAGGTCGGCCACCCCGTGGACGGGGTCGGAGGTGTCGGTGAGTTCGGCGACCAGTGCCGCGCGACCCACAGCGTCCAGGATCCGTCTGCCGCTGTAGACGAAGGCCTGGATTCCACGCAGGTCGACGCCGACCAGCACCCCGGTGGCCGGGGTGCGCGGGTCGTGACTGGGCGGGTGGGGCTCGGTCGGTCGGTGCTCGGAGGCCTGGGTCACCGCGACGGACTCCTCGTGGCCGGGGGACGGCGGGAACGGCGCGACGCGCCGCACGGGAACGGGTGTCCTTCAGACATCTCTCGGACGGTGACGCCGTCATCACCACCGATACCAGGAGCCGCCACCCCGCGTCACCCCCTTGGCCCCATCCGGTCACTCCTTCCCCCGCACGCACCCCGTGCCCGGAGGGCCCCGCGCCCTGTCCGAGAGAGCACAGTGCATGGACCGTCCCCCGCCCGACAGCAGAAAGGCCCTTCCATGGCGACGCCCAGCAGACACGACAGGCTCTCCCGATCCGAACGCGACCGCCCCTCAGGAGGCAAGCGGACCGGCCCCGCGCTGACCCCGGAGGACCTCGTGCCGCACCTGCTCGGGCTGGCCCGGACACTGCGGGAGGGCGACGGGCGAACCCCACCGGAGCCGATACCCCACCAACGGACGGCCTGACGCCCCGACCCGGGTGACCATCCGGGTCAGGGCGCGGGCGGGGACGAGAAGGGGCTCCCACCCCGTCCACCGGGTGGGAGCCGCGAAGGGCGGCCGTGGCGGCCGCCGGGGTGGGGCACCGGTCCCCGCCCGCCGTCCTCGGGCGGGAACCGGCGGTCTGTGGGTCAGTCGAACAGCGTGCCCCCGAACTCCTCCGCCTCGGCCACCGCGCGCGCACGCGTGTCGATCGGCCGGGGGCGGCTGTGCCGGATGCGGTGGGCGACCCGGCGGCCCGAACGCGGGGCGGGGACCCGCGACGCGAGCACGTTCCGGGTGACCGTGTCCACTCGCACCGAACCGAAGCCCTGCGCGGTGTACTTGCCGATCCCGACCAGTTCCAGGAGCTCCAGCAGGACCGCGAAGGTCGCGACGTCCCGGGGGTCTCCGTCGACCACCTCCAGGCGCAGGCCGCCCTGCCAGCCCAGCACGGAGCGCTTCTCCGCGTGCTGGTGCTCGGACAACCCCACCTCCTCGCCGGGCAGGTTCGAGCGCCGGACCCGGGCCAGACCGGCCAGGGCCTCCTCCAGCCAGGGTGCGGCGAGTTCGGCAGGCGCGAATCGGGCCACGGCTCCCACGGCTCCGCTTCCGCCGACGATCCCCCCACCGGAGCGGTGCACGGCGCCGAAGAGCCGCCGGGGGTTGGGCCACACGTGCGGAACGCGTTCGCCGGTGGAGTCACGCGTGGTGGTCACCACCGGGGTTCGGGTGCGTACCTCGGCCGCGCGCACGGCGGCGGGCCGGTGCGACCCGGTGAGCATCTCGGAGTAGGGGGTGTCGAAGGTGCGTGTGACGGAGAGGGGTTCGAGCAGGTGGTCGCCCACTCTCTGGACCCGGCCGAGCAACTCCCCCGGGTCCACGGGCGGCGGCGACTCGTCGTCCAGCCAGGTGAGCGTCCAGTGGTGCAGCCGATCGCCCAGGGGGGTCGGCCACCCGTTCATCGCCCAGCGCTTGGGCGCCGTGTGCTCGGACTCCGACTGCGGCCACCAACGGTTGAGCAGTCCGTGGCAGTCCTCGGGCCGGATCGGCCGCGCGGCGTCGGCCCGCTCCCTCAGGATCACGGTCCACCGTCTGGGCACCGCACACCACCCCTCCCCTGGTCGGGACGGCGTACTCCTCGCCGTCCTCGTTCCTCCCACGACTACTCTCGGACAGTCCCCCGAACCCCGGTCTCCGGGGGTCTCAGCCGCCCTCCGCCATCTCCACGAGGCGCAGCACGGTGCGCCAGTTGCGGGCGGTGACCTCCCCCGGACAGTTCCGGGCGACCACCGCGGGCAGGCGCGCCGCGCGCACGCCGAGTTCGTGGTGGGTGAAGACCTCGGTGGGGGTGACGGCGATGCGCTCGCGCGGGTGGGTGGCGGGATCGATCGCGGTGAGCGCTGCGGTGTCCACCGGTTCCGAGCAGAACAGCACCATGAACGCGGAGGGGTTCTCCACTGCCAGGGGGTTGGCGGCCACCGCCGCGCGGAGCTGATCCAGCGTGCGCGTCACCACCGCGACGTCGAGACCGAACCGCTCGAGCAACGCGGCGCGCACGGCGGCGCCCACCACCCCGGGGTCGGGTTCCGCCGAGGTCAGGACCGCGTTGCCGCTCTGGATGTAGGTGGACACGTCCGTGTACCCGAGGCCGGTGAGCAGCGCGCGCAGGTCGGCCATGGCCACCTTGCGGTGTCCGCCGACGTTGATGCCGCGCAGCAGCACGATGTGTCTGGTCATACCGGCCATGGTGCCCCAGGCCGACGACGGTTCGCCGGTTGTCCGTCCGGCGCGTGGGGACCACAATGGCCTGGCCAGTGTTGACCCACGTCGAAGCGGAGGGCCCATGCCCCTTCTGAGCCACACCCTCGCCCTCACGGCCCTGGGCCGGGAGGACCTCGCACGGACGGTGTCCTCGGCGTACGGGGTCCTGCACGGGGCGCGCTTCGGCGAGGACGGCCTGCTGCTCCTGCCCTCCGAGGAGGAGTCGCGGCGCCTTGAGCACAGGGCTCGGGAGCTGGGCCTCTTGCTCACGGAGGAGGAGAGGGCCGCGTACGGTCGTCGGGTGGGGGACCCGTTGGACGGGGCGAAGGTCACCGGGGACCCGGCGGGCTCCACCGAGCGGGAGGTGACCGCCCAGGACCTCGCGGACGAGGTCGTCGTGAGCGAGGCCGAGCTCTCCCTGCGCCTGCTGTCCGGCGAACACCTGGCCCCGGGCAGCACCTACCTGGCCACCGAGGTCGACCCTCAGGGGCGGCCGGTCTTCGCGCCGGACGGTGAGGGCTGGGTGGGCACCGACCTGACCGTGGCCTCCTGGGACGAGTCCGGGGTGTGCTCGGTCGACTTCGCCATGCGGGAGGACGCCGGGACCGGCGGCGCCACGGAGAACGGCGCGGAAGGCGGGGAGGGAGCCCCGTCCACCACCGGCACGGTGGTCCACGACCACGCGGAGGAGACGCTGACCCTCGAGGCGGACCTGCGCTTCCCCGTGGAGAGCGCCATGGCGCGCTGGGGTTCGCGCCTGTTGCGCGCCCGCGTGCGCGTCCGTGTGGACCTGCCGGGCTGGTTCGCGGCGGCTGACGGCACCGCGACCGCTCCCCCGGTGACCCTGGAGGTGGACCACCGGCTGGTCCGGGCGCGCGGGCAGGCCGTCCCCGCCCCGGGGCCGGACGGAACGTGGTCGGTCTCGGGCCAGCTGGACGTGCGCGGTGTCGGGTTGTCGCGCCCGATCGTGGCGGTGGCGGCGTGGGCGATGGGCCGTTCCCTGCGCCGCTCCGAGCAGTGGTCCGTGGAGTCGGGCACCGCACGGTTCCAGGAGGGCTGGGACGACGTCGCCCGCGCGCTCCCCTCGGTGCCGGGGTTTCTCGACGACGTGGCCCGGACCTGCGCCAGCGCCCGTCCGGACGACCGCCCCCGTACCCCGGACCTCTGATCCCAGCCGTCCCAAAACCCAGCCGTCCCGAACCCCGCGGGCCGGGTGTCCCGGCTCCCTGACGGGTCAGTCGCGTTCGGCGCCCCAACCCGTGAGCGACCGGACTCGCAGCTCCGTGAAGCGCGCGCTGTTGCGCTCCCGCGAGAGCAGACTGCCCACGATCGCGCAGGCGAAGCCGATCGGTACGGCGACCAGCGCCGGGTTCTCCATGGGAAAGACCTGGATGTCGATCCACGCGGGCAGCACGGACAGGTTCTGACCGGTGACGGGGTCGGTCTTGCCGGACATCACCGGTGAGAACAGCATCAGCAGCAGGGTCGCGGACAGCCCGCCGTAGATCCCCCACTCCACACCCCGGGTGTTGAAGCGGCGCCAGAACATGGTCAGGACGATGACGGGCAGGTTGGCGGCGGCCGCGATGGCGAAGGCCAGCCCGACCAGGAACGCCACGTTCTGGGCCTGCGCCTGCACCGCCAGTGCGATGGAGACCGCGCCGATCACGCACGCGGACAAACGGGCCACCCCCACCTCCTGGGACTCGCGCGGGCGCCCCCACATGAGGATGTGGCCGAACAGGTCGTGTGCGATCGAGGAGGACGAGGCCAGGGTGAGACTGGCGATCACCGCGAGGATGGTGGCCAGCGCCACCGCCGAGATCAGGGCGAGCAGCACGGCGGCGCCCACCGGCCCGGCGGTCTGACGGCCCACCTCCTCGGCGAGCAGTGGGACCGCGGAGTTGCCCGAGGGGTCCAGGGCCAGGATGCGCTCGGACCCCACCAGGGCGGCGGCGCCGAACCCCAGAGCGAGGGTCATCAGGTAGAAGGCGCCCACCATGGCGATGGTGTGGTTGACCGAGGAGCGGGCGGCCCGGCCGTCGGTCACCGTGTAGAAGCGGATCAGGATGTGCGGCAGGGCGACGGTGCCCAGGACCAGCGCCAGTCCCAGGCTGACCAGGTCCATCTTGTTGAAGAGGGTCCGTACCGGGTCTCCGGGGACCTCGGCGCCGAAACGCAGACCGGGCTCGAGGAAGGCCTGTCCGTGGCCGCTGGCCTCGGCCGCGCCGCTGAGCAGGGCGCGCGGGTCGAAGGAGAACAGGGCCAGCACCAGGACGGTGAGCACGCCGGTGGCGGTGAGCAACACCACGGTCTTGATGATCTGGAGCCAGGTGGCCGCCTTCATCCCGCCGAACATGACGTAGACGATCATCAGCACGCCCACGAGCACGATGGCGCCGGTGCGGGCCTGGGCGGCGTCCAACCCGAGGAGGGTACCGCCGTCGTGCAGGCCGAACAGGACCGAGACGAGGGCGCCCGCCCCCACCATCTGGGCCACCAGGTAGAAGAGGCACACGGTGACCGTGGACACCGTGCAGGCCAGGCGCACCCGCATCCGACGCATGCGGAAGGCTGGCAGGTCGGCCATGGTGAAGCGGCCGGTGTTGCGTGTGAGCTGGGCCATGGGCAGCACCAGCAGCCAGGCCACCAGGAAGCCGATGGAGTACAGGAAGCCGTCGTAGCCCTGGAGGGCGATCATCCCGGCGATGCCGAGGAAGGAGGCGGCGGACAGGTAGTCGCCGGTCAGCGCGAGGCCGTTCTGAGTTCCGGAGAAGCCGCGCCCACCGGCGTAGAAGTCGACGGTGCCCTTGGTGGCACGCCGGGCTCGGACGGTGATGGCCAGGGTGACCAGGACGAACACGGCGCACAGGCCGATGGTCCAGGCGTGCGCGGCCTCGATCGGACCGTCGGGGACGAGGGCGCTGGTGAACGGGGGCGGGGCCGTGGCGTCCATCAACCGACCACCCGTCCGTCGAGGGCGTCCTCGGCCCGCGCCCGCTCGCGGATCTCCTCGGCGAGGGGGTCGATGGAGCGGGCGGAGAGACGGCCGAAGGCCCAGGCGAGCACGAAGGTGAGCAGGAACTGGCCGATCCCCATCGCCAGAGCGACGTTGACGGGACCGATGATCCGCACACTCATGAAATCGCGCGCGAAGGCGGAAAGGAGAAGATAGGAAAGGTAACCCAGCAGGAAGGTGCCGACCAGGAACCCGGCCTGAAGTGCGAATCTCCTTCGGAGTTTCACGAATCGAGGATCGACGGACATGCGTTCACAGGCGTGCGCCATATCCGCCTCGGTCCGGCCGTGCGCCGATCCGGTCCCGCTGGCGCGGTACGGCTCCCCCGAGCCGCCGCCACGCCTTCTTGACGTGCCTTCCATGTACTCGACCACGGCCATCCCCCCGAACACGGAAAATCCCTCCCCGCGCACGCGGGGCCCTTGTGTGTGGCGCCGAATCCGCTCCCCCACGGGCTCGGCCTTTCCCTCGGCGCGCGCCGCCTCGGGCGCGTCGGCCGTTTCCCGGGGTGATCCGTCCTCTTCCTGGAACGGCCCCTCTCCCCCGTTGGGAACTCACACTAACCAGGGCCCGCGCGCCGTGTTCACCAAATACACAAATCGGCTGGAACATATGCCGACGACCGGAACGGGAAAGGGGGAGGAGCATTGTGGAACAGCGCGGAAGGACGCGACACTCCGTGACGGAGACCGGGATCACGAACCGTCACCCCGAATGGACCGCCTGGTCATCCGGGCCACACGCACCGCCGGACGGCGCGATGACCCCTCCGACTTCGCTAGGCTTCGGGGCGACCCCGACCCATCACGGAAACCGGTCTCATCACCCGTTTCCGCGTTCGTACACGTGTATGATTACAGGGGTCCGCACAGTTCACGCGATACCGAAGGGAAATCCCCGCCGTGGTCACCGAGGTCTTCACGCGCAAGTACTGCGATCCCCACGCCGTCCGCGAGGAGAAGGTCGAGGCGACTGAGGTCATCCAGTTCGCCTGGGAGGGCGCCGTCCGTGAGGTCGACGCCTGCGACGAGTGCTTCAAGGAGCACGAGACCCGCTACGAGCCCCTCGTCGACTACTCGCGTTCGGTGAAGAAGCGCCGCGTCACCAAGAAGGCCGCTTCCTCCACCACCGAGAAGCCCGAGGGCTCCGACAGCGACGCGGACAGCGACGACGACAACTAGGTCGTGCGAGCGCGCCGGGGGGCCACCCCCCGGACCACTCCCTAGGTTCACCCGGGCGGTCCCACGGGAACGCCCGGATCGACCTCATCGCGTCAACCGCGAAACGGGGGTCGGTGGGCACCACGGTGCCCGCCGGCCCCCGTTCGCGTGCGCCATCCGGGCCACCGCCCGCCCCGGATGGCGGCCGGGCGGCCGCGATGTCGGTCAAGGAGAGGGCGGCGTCGCTCTACTGCCACCGGAACACGGTGGTCAACCGCCTACAGGCCTTCCGTGAGGCGACCGGGCTGGACCTGGCCGTTCGCCGTGAGGGCGCGCTGGCCCTGGTCCTGTTCTCCGACCCCGACGGTGTCGACGGGCCCTGACGTGAGGTGGGCCCGTGAAAGCGCGTTCGTACCCTCCGGGAGGGGGTGCACCCTCCGCCGCGTCACGACGCTGGGCCGCGACGGAGGGACGCGCACCGACACACCTCCACTGTGGGGGCCGCGGGTTTCACCGAGGTGAGGTCCCCGTTGAGTTCCGGGTTCGTTTCGTTTCCCAGGGCCCCGGCGACGCGGGAGACGCCGGAGTGGCGCCACCCGCGTCGGCGCTCGGGGGATCAGGTACGGCCGGAGACCAGGGCGCCGTCCTTCCACACCGCCGCCACCTGGGGAACACCGGGTCGGTAGGCCAGGTAGAGGTGGTTCGGGGCGTCGAGCAGGGTCAGGTCGGCACGGGCTCCCGGGGAGAGACGGCCCACGTCGTCACGGCGCAGCGCCAGAGCGCCGCCCCTGGTCGCCGCCCACACCGCTTCGTCCGGGGTCATCCCCATGTCCCGCACACCCACGGCGATGCAGAAGGCCAGGCTGGACGTGAAGCACGAACCCGGGTTGCAGTCGCTGGCCAGGGCCACGACCGCGCCCGCGTCGATGAGGGAACGGGCGTTCGGGTACGGCTGGCGGGTGGAGAAGTCCACACCGGGCAGCAGCGTGGCCACCGTGGGTTCGGGGCGCTTCGCGGCCTGGGCGAGGGCGTCCACGTCCTCGCCGGACAGATACGTGCAGTGGTCGACCGAAGCGGCTCCCAGCTCCACGGCCAACCGGACCCCGGGCCCCTCGCCCAGCTGGTTCCCGTGCACACGGGGCAGCAGCCCCCGCTCCATCCCGGCGGTGAGCACCCGGCGGGAGGCCTCCTCGTCGAAGGCCCCGCGCTCACAGAAGACGTCCACCCAGCGGGCGTGCGGGGCGCAGGCGTCCAGCATCGGCCCGGTGACCAGGTCCACGTAGGCGGCCGGGTCGTCGGCGTACTCGGGGGCCACCACGTGGGCGCCGAGGAAGGTGACCTCGTCGGTGACCCGACCGGCGACCTCCAGGGAACGGAGCTCGTCCTCGACGGTGAGCCCGTACCCGGATTTGACCTCCAGGGTGGTGGTGCCCTGCGCGTGCGCCTCACGGACGAACCGCCGCGCGCCCGCCAGGAGTTCGGCGTCGCTGGCGGCACGGGTGGCCGCCACCGTGGTGCGGATGCCGCCCGCCGAGTACGGCGTGCCGCTCATCCGGGCGGCGAACTCGCGGCTGCGGTCACCGGCGAAGACGATGTGGGAGTGGCTGTCCACGAACCCGGGGATCACGCAGCGTCCGGCCGCGTCCACCCGGGCGTCGGCGGCGGGCGCCTGCGCGCGCGGCCCCGCCCAGGCCACGCGTCCGTCCTCGATCACCAGGGCGGCGTCACTGATCTCACCCAGCCGCCCCTCCCCCAGTTCGGGGTCGTTGGTGACCAGGGTGCCGATGGCGTCGACGAGGATCGTGCCGGGCGTCGCGGGCCCGTTCTCGGTCTCGGTTCCGGGGCCGGTCGGGGTCACAGCAGCTCCTTGATGGCGGCGTCGAGTTCTCGGGCGATGTTGGGCAGGCGGACGTGCACACCCTCGCGGACGGTCCAGCGCCCGTCCACCATCACGTGCCGCACGTCGGCGGCGGTGGCGGCGAAGACCACGGCGTCGGTGGCCCGCGCGGGATCGGCCCCGGCCAGGCGCACACCGTCCAGGGACACGTTGACCAGGTCGGCGCGGGCTCCGGGTGTGAGGGTCCCTGCGTCGTGCCAGCCGAGTCCGGCGTGACCGTCCGCGGTGGCGGCGCGCAGCAGTTCCCCGCTTCCCAGGGTGCCCCGGCGGTGGGTGCGCAGACGTTCGTGCAGCTCCACGGCGCGGGCCTCCTCGAACAGGTCCAGCTGGGCGTGCTGGTCGGTTCCCAGGCTGATCGGGACCCGACGCGGGGCGGCCACGAGGTCGCCGGTGCGTGGGAGGCCGTCCGCGAGGTCGCGCTCGGTGGTCGGGCACAGGCACACGGCGGACCCGTGGGCTCGGACCGTGTCCACGTCGGCGTCGGTGAGGTGGGTGGCGTGCACCAGGGTGGTGCGTTCGGTGAGCGCCCCCGCCTCGGCCAGCACGCGCACGGGGGTGGTCCCGTGCGCGGCCAGGCAGGCGGCGTTCTCTGCGGGCTGCTCGGAGACGTGGACGTGCAGCGGCAGCTCGCCCGCGTCCGCGAACCGGGCGACGGAGGGCAGGTCCCCGACGGGTACCGCGCGCACCGAGTGCGCGGCGGCGCCCACCCGGGCGTGCCTCCCCCGGGGGGCGAACTCACTCACCCTGGCGGCCCAGGCGTCGGCCGTGCCGTCGCCGAAGCGCAGCTGCGGTCCGGTCAGGGGCAGCTGGGACCCGTCCTCGCCGAGACCGCCGGAGAGGTAGCACACGTCCAGCAGGGTGATCCGTACCCCGGCGTCGGCGGCGGCCGCGACCAGGGCCTGACCCATGGCGTTGGGGTCGGCGTAGCGCTGGCCCTCCGGGCCGTGGTGCAGGTAGTGGAACTCTCCCACACACGTCACTCCGGCCAGAGCCATCTCGGCGTAGGCGGCCCGGGCCAGGCGGTGGTAGGAGTCCGGGTCGAGGCGATCGGCCGCCCGGTACATCACCTCGCGCCAGGTCCAGAAGGACCCGCCCCCGGCGTGGGTGCGGCCGCGCAGCGCCCGGTGGAAGGCGTGCGAGTGCGCGTTGGCCAGGCCGGGCAGGGTGAGTCCGGGCAGACGCTCGGCGCCGTCCGGGGCGGAGCCCGAGACCACCGAGGCCAGGCGTCCGGCCGCGTCGACGGTCAGGAGCACTCCGGGTTCGGGGGCCGCGCCGCCGAGCCACGCCCACTCGCACCAGTACCGGCCCTCCCCCGTCACGGTGTCCCCCCGGGGACCGCGAGCAGGTCGGCCAGGACGTCGGCCAGGGCGACGACCCCGGCATGGCAGTCCTCGGGACGGGCCCACTCCTGCGGTGAGTGGGAGATCCCGGTCGGGTTGCGCACGTACAGCATCGCCGTGGGCACATGCGCGGAGAGCACCCCGGCGTCGTGCCCGGCCCCGGTGGGCAGGACGGGGACCGGACCGGCGGACTCGGCGGCGCGGGTCCCCACGATCCCGGCGAGCCGGTCCCGGAGGTCGTGGGAGAACTCCACCAGCGGCGTGGTGGACTCGGCCGACACCGCGAGGGCGACCCCGTGGTCGCGGGCCGCCCGTTCGGCGGCCTCACGCACACCCCCGACCACTGAGGCCAGGGTGTCCTGGTCGGCGGCCCGGGCATCCAGCCAGGCGCTGACCAGCGAGGGGATCGCGTTGGTGCCGTTGGGGGTGATCAGGCCCTTGGCGACCGTGGCGCGGGCGTCGTGCCGCTCGGCCAGCGAGCGCGCGGCCAGGATCGTGTGGGCGAACGGGAGCATGGGGTCCGCCCGGTCCTCCATGCGGGTGGTGCCCGCGTGGTCGGCCCGGCCCCGGAAGTCCATCCGCCACCGGCCGTGCGGCCAGATCGCGCTGGCCACGCCCACGGCGTGGTGGGTGTCCTCCAGTACCCGTCCCTGCTCCACGTGCAGCTCGACGAACACGTCCAGCCAGGAGAGGAGTTCGGGGTCGGGTCCGATCGCCTCGGGGTCCAGTCCCACCCCCTCCATGGCCCGCTCCCAGGTGACGCCGGAGGCGTCGGTGAGGGACCGGGCGCGGTCGGGGTCGATCTCCCCGGTGCTCAGGCGGCTGCCCAGGCAGGGCACACCGAACCGGCCGCCCTCCTCCTCGACGAACACCCCCAGGACCAGGGGTCGCGCGGGGGTGAACCCCCGGGCTCGCAGCTCGTCCACGGCCGCCAGGGCGCTGGCCACTCCGAGGGGGCCGTCGAAGGCCCCGCCGTCGGGCACCGAGTCCAGGTGGGAGCCGGTGGCCACGGCTCCCGGGCCGGGCGTGCCCCACCAGGCCCACAGGTTGCCGTTGCGATCGGTGCGCACGTCCAGGCCCCGGGCGGCGGCCGCCTCGGTGAACCAGGCGCGGGCGTCGGTGTCGGCGCCCGCCCAGGAGTGACGGTGGTAGCCACCGCTGTCGGCCGAGCGCCCGACGGGGTCGAGGTCGGCCCAGAGCCGGTCGAAGCTCACTCGCCCTCCTTCATGGGCACGCGGATGCCGTGTGCCTCGGCGACCCGCTCGGCCTCCTCGTATCCGGCGTCCACGTGGCGGATGACGCCCATGGCGGGGTCGTTGGTGAGCACCCGCTGGAGCTTGGCCGCGGCCAGCTCGGTGCCGTCCGCCACGCTCACCTGACCGGCGTGGATGGAGCGGCCCATGCCGACCCCGCCACCGTGGTGGATGGACACCCAGGAGGCGCCGGAGGAGGTGTTGACCAGGGCGTTGAGCAGCGGCCAGTCCGCAATGGCGTCCGAGCCGTCCTTCATGGCCTCGGTCTCGCGGTAGGGCGAGGCCACCGAACCGGTGTCCAGGTGGTCGCGGCCGATCGCCAGCGGAGCGGTGATCTCTCCGGAGGCCACCAGCTCGTTGAAACGCTGACCGGCGGCGGCCCGCTCGCCCTGGCCCAGCCAGCAGATGCGGGCCGGCAGGCCCTGGAACGCGACCCGCTCCCTGGCCATGCGGATCCACCGGGCCAGGTGCTCGTTGTCGGGGAACAGGTCGAGGATGGCGTCGTCGGTGCGGGCGATGTCGGCGGGGTCGCCGGACAGCGCGGCCCACCGGAACGGCCCCTTGCCCTCGCAGAACAGGGGCCGGATGTAGGCGGGCACGAACCCCGGGAAGTCGAAGGCGCGGGTGAACCCGCCCTCGCGGGCCTCGTCGCGGATGGAGTTGCCGTAGTCGAAGACCTCCGCTCCCGCGTCGAGGAAGCCGACCATGGCCTCCACGTGCGCGGCCATGGACTCGCGGGCCCGGACGGTGAACTCCTCGGGCTTGGCCGCCGCCAGGGCCTTCCAGTCCTCGAAGGACACGCCCAGCGGCAGGTAGGCCAGCGGGTCGTGGGCCGAGGTCTGGTCGGTGACGATGTCGATCGGAGCACCACGGGAGAGGAGTTCGGGGAAGACCTCCGCCGCGTTGCCGAGGACGCCGATGGACAGCGGCCGGCGCTCGTCGCGGGCGCGTACGGCCAGGTCCAGGGCCTCGTCCAGGCTCTGCGCGCGCACGTCCAGGTAGCGGTGCTCGATACGCCGGTCGATCCGGCTGCCGTCGCACTCGACCACGATCGCCACGCCGTCGTTCATGGTGACGGCCAGGGGCTGGGCGCCGCCCATGCCGCCGAGTCCGGCGGTCAGGGTGATGGTCCCGGCGAGGGTGCCGCCGCTGTGCCCCCTCGAACCCAACTTCGCGGCCACGGCGGCGAAGGTCTCGTAGGTGCCCTGGAGGATGCCCTGCGTGCCGATGTAGATCCACGAACCGGCGGTCATCTGCCCGTACATGGTGAGGCCCTCGGCCTCCAGTCGGCGGAACTCGGGCCAGTTCGCCCAGTCCCCCACCAGGTTGCTGTTGGCCAGCAGCACGCGCGGCGCCCACTCGTGGGTGCGCATGATCCCCACGGGGCGGCCGGACTGCACGAGCAGCGTCTCGTCGTCCTCCAGGTCGCGCAGGGACGCGGTGATGCGGTCGAAGCTGCGCCAGTCCCGGGCGGCCTTTCCGGTGCCGCCGTAGACCACGAGGTCCTCGGGGTGCTCGGCCACCTCGGGGTCGAGGTTGTTGTGGAACATGCGCAGGGCCGCCTCCTGCTGCCAGCCCTTGGCCGACAGGGTGAGGCCTCGGGCCGCGCGGACGGTGCGTGGGTTGCTCATCGTGGTCTCCTCAGGGGGCTAGGCGAGCGGGGTGACGGTCTCTGCGGCCTCGACGATCGAACCGTCGGCGACCAGGGCGGCCACGGCGGCGATCTCGGGGGCCAGGTAGCGGTCGGGGCCGGGACCGGCGACCCTTTCGCGCACGGTGCGCAGGACCGCGCCGGTGGCGGGACCGGGCTCCAGCGGGGAGCGCAGGTCGAGGGCGCGTGCGGCGGTGAGCAGCTCCACCGCCAGCACGTTGGTGAGTCCGTCCACCGCGCGGCGCAGCTTGCGGGCGGCGGCCCAGCCCATGGACACGTGGTCCTCCTGCATGGCCGAGCTGGGGATGGAGTCGACGCTGGCGGGCACGGCCAGGCGCTTGAGCTCGGAGACGATGGCGGCCTGGGTGTACTGGGCGATCATGTGGCCCGAATCCACTCCGGGGTCGTCGGCGAGGAAGGCCGGAAGGCCGTGTGAGCGGGAGACGTCGAGCATGCGGTCCGTGCGGCGCTCGGCGATCGAGGCCGTGTCGGCCACGGCCACGGCCAGGAAGTCCAGCACGTAGGCGACCGGCGCCCCATGGAAGTTGCCGTTGGACTCCACCCGGCCGTCGTCGAGCACGACGGGGTTGTCGATGACGCTGTCCAGCTCGCGTCCTGCCACGAGCAGGGCGTGGGCGAGGGTGTCGCGGGCGGCTCCGGCCACCTGCGGGGCGCAGCGCAGCGAGTAGGCGTCCTGGACCCGGTTGCAGTCCGGGCCGCGGTGGGAGGCGACGATCGGCGAGTCCGCGAGCATCGCGCGCAGGTTCGAGGCCGAGGCTGCCTGGCCCGGGTGCGGACGCAGTCTCTGGAGCTCCTCGGAGAAGACCCGGTCGGTGCCGAGCAGGGCCTCGACGCTCATGGCGGCCGTGACGTCGGCGACCTTGAGCAGGCGCTCCAGGTCCATGCAGGCGATGGCCAGCATGCCGAGCATGCCGTCCGTGCCGTTGATGAGGGCCAGGCCCTCCTTGGCGCCGAGTTCCACGGGCGCGATGCCCGCCGCGGCCAGGGCGTCGGCGGCCTCCCGGAGCTCACCGTCGGCGTCACGGACCTGCCCCTCGCCCATCAGGGCCAGGGCGACGTGGGACAGCGGCGCCAGGTCGCCCGAGCAACCCAGGCTGCCGTACTCGTGGACGACGGGGGTGATCCCGGCGTTGAGCAGGGCGGCCAGGGTCTCGACGGTGGCGACCTCGACCCCGGTGTTGCCCGAGGCGAGCGTGCGCAGACGCAGCAGCATCAGCGAGCGCACGACCTCGCGCTCCACCTCGGGTCCGGCCCCGGCGGCGTGCGATCGGATGAGGGAGCGCTGGAGGCGGGCGCGCAGGTCGGGGGCGATGTGCCGGGTGGCCAGCGCACCGAACCCGGTGCTGACACCGTAGGCGGGGACCTCGCCCCGGGCGAGCGCCTCGACCCGCTCGCGGCCGTGGCTCACGGCCTTGCGGGTCTCCTCGGTGAGAACGACGTGGGCGCCCTCGCGGGCGACGGAGAGGACCTGGGCCGGGGTGAGCGGTGCACCGCCGACGGCAACGGAAGGAACGGCTGTGGACATGCCCCCATTCGACCGTGTCCGGAGGCCCGCCGAAAGCGCCAACACGACGGAACCGTCCGAGATCCCAGACACCCCACCCGGTGGCCTTTCCCTACCGGATCACCCGCACCTCACATCTGAGCCCCGGAGCGGCGGCGAGCCGCGCGTCCGCGGTGACCAGCGCACAGTTCAGCTCTTCAGCGACAGCGACATAGACCGCGTCATAGGCGCTCAGATTGTGCCGAAGCTCCCACGCCCGGTGGAAGATCGACCCGGTGGCGTCCACATAGCTGATGGCCTGCATCTCATAGAGCTTCAGTGCCGCTTCTGCATCAGCCTGGGGGAACTTCCTCCCCAGCACGAGGCCACGCATGGAACTGAGGAACTCGGCCGGTTGATGACTCGGCGCGTACCACTCCGGGTCACTGCCAAGGACTCTTTGGGCCACCCCGGCACCGTGACCGGTCACGCCAAGGTAGAGGTCGACCAGCGCCGACGTGTCAACAACGATCACGCGACTTCACTTTCCGGCTTGTCACCACCATCGCCTCGGGCCTCACGCACCACGGCAACGATTTCTTCCACAGTCAGCTTCGCCCCCGGCAAGGGGGTCTGCGCAACGATCTCCCGGTTGCGCGCGAACCGTGCCTCCTTCTCCAAGAGACCCAGTAGATAGGCCTGGAGGGATTTGCCCGACCTCTTGGCCTCCGCCGCCAGGGTATCTCTGACCTCGTCCGGCACGTCCTTGATCTGAATAGCAGCCATGACCCCATCGTACCTACAATTTCCCGCAATTGTGTGCACTTTGGCGCCAGAACATATGCATTCTAGCACCACATAAGGTAGAACCGCATGCCGTGGGACCATCGGGGCATGAGTGTTGTTCCGGCTGCCACGCGCGCGCTGCGGCTGCTGCGCTTCCTGGCCTCGCGGCCGGGGCCGGTGTCGGCCACGGCGATCGCCACCGGGCTCGGCCTGCCCCGCTCCAGCGTCTACCAGCTGTTGGAGGCGATGGCCGAGGAGGGGTTCGTGACCCACCTGCCCGAGGAGCGGAGGTGGGGTCTGGGGGTCGCGGCCTTCGAGATCGGCTCGGCCTACCTGCGCCACGACGGGATCGAGCGGCTGGCCCGGCCCCTCCTGCACCAGCTGACCGAGACCACCGGGGCCACCGCGCACCTGGGCGTGCTCCACGGCGCGGACACGCTGTACCTGCTCAAGGAACAGCCGCCGCACGCGCCCACGCTGATCACCGGGGTCGGGGTGCGCCTGCCCGCTCACCTGACGGCGTCGGGGCGGGCGATGCTGGCCCGGCTCCCCCGCGCCCAGGTCCGGGCGCTCTACCCGGACACGGCGGCCTTCACCGACCGCACCGGGCACGGGCCCACCACTCCGGGGGAACTGCGGGAGCTCCTCACCGAGGAGCGCCAACAGGGGTGGTCGATCGAGAGCGGCCAGGTCACCGAGGGGTTCCTCTCGGTGGCGGCGGCCGCCTCGGACCACAACGGGCGCCCGGCGGCGGCGATCAGCCTGACCGTTCCGATCGCGCGGCCGGTCACCCCGAGGGCCCTGGCCGGGCGGGTGCGGGACGCCGCGGGTGAACTCACCCGCAGGCTCAGCGGGCGCTCCGGCTAGCGCGGCGCTCACGCAGCGGCGGCGTCCGCTCCACGATCGACGGCAGGGGCGCGGTGCGCTCCACCATCTTCAGGATGTGCTCCTTGCGGTCGCGCGGCACCTGCACGTAGAACTGCGTGGCGGCCCCGGCGTCGACCTCCAGGTCCAGGCTCTCGGGGGTCTCGGCCCAGCTGGGCAGTTCGGGGTCGGTGCGGTGGGTGTCCAGCGCGAACTCGATGAAGTAGGTGACCCTGCGCCCTCCGGTGTGCACCTCGCGGATGCGGCGGATCTCCGACCAGGCGATGAAGGTGCCCTCGCCGGGGAACCACCACTTGCGTTCCTGGAGCACGGTGACGCCGTCGCTGTCGGCACTGATTCCCTGGCGGGTGATGCGCTGGGGCAGCCCGCGCACGAGGAAGACATTGCTGCCGGGGCCGATGAAGAACATGACCAGTGCCGCGAACGCCCACAGCGACACGGAGCTGACCGTGGTCTCCTCCCGCATGACGTGCCAGAGCATGGAGCCCACCACCACCACGAACCCCAGGGTGAGACCGCCGGAGAAGTAGGCCGCCGTCATCCACATGCGGGTGTTGGGGCCGCGCAGACTGACGTAGCGGCGCAGGTGGGACACGCTCGCGGGCGACTGGGTCAGGTCCGAGGGGACACCCCGTGTCTCAGGGGGGACGTCCGGTGGTTCGGGGGAGGCCATGCCCCCATTCTTCCAAGCTTCCGGGGTGCTTGGGGCGGTGCCTCACCCCGCTTTCCCGTCCATGTGCGGCCAATCCCGGCGAACGCCTGATGTCCGCCCCTCCCCGGCACTACAGTCCTGTCCCATGAGGCGGAGCACACGAGAGTACGAGACCGCACTCCTGGTGGACGGGGAGGTCCTGGTCATCGAGGGGGTCGTCTACCGGGGGCGGACCATGCTCGACGAGGAGGGGACCGAGCGGTTCGCGCCGTTGGAGCGTTGGGCCACGACCGTGGCCGAGAGCCTTGGGGGGCCGGTGACCTGGAGGGCCGAGGCCAAGAACGAGCCCGAGGCTCGTGGCACCGTGTGGCCCGGGGAGGTCCTTCAGAACCGCCTGGCGCTCTGAGCTCCGCACTTGGCGCACTGGAACTTGCGGTCGTCGCCGAGAATCCAGTCGTGGTCTCCGCCGGTGGGGCACGCTGACATCGACACCAACTCCTCAGGAAGGGGGCTTCGGGGGTGTGTGTCGGTATCGTAATTCCCACCAGCCACATCAGTCTCCGGAATGAGAAGATATGTCATTCCCTCATGTCTGAAGGTGCTCCTGACATACGTCGGGGCCCGCGACCGGTCTGTGACCGGTGGCGGGCCCCGACGGAACCTGCGCGGCTGGGACACGGCCAGCCGAGGAACTCTAGTTCTGGGAGGCCTTCATGTGGGCCTCGACCGCGGCGCGGTCGGCACGGAGCTTGGCCAGCGCCTCGTCGAGGATGAGCTTGCCCTCCTCCTCGCTGCGCCGCTCCTTCACGTACGCCAGGTGGGTCTTGTACGGCTCGGTGCGCGGCGGCGACGGCGGGTTGGCCTTGTCCTTGCCCGCGGGGAAACCGCAGCGCGGGCAGTCCCACTCGTCGGGAACGGCGGCCTCGCTGGCGAAGCTGGGAATGACCTCGTGCAGGTTCGCACAGTAGAACGGGACCCGGACGCGGGGAGCGGCCTCGCCCCGCTCCGCCTCGCCCATAGGGCCAGCTCCGACTCGGCTGCCACGGATGGCGCTGCCACTACCCACGAAAAACTCCTTCAGCGAACTCGCTGCCTGACTTGGGCGAGATTGTCTTGGACGAGGGGTCTGCGGCCGGTCGGCGCGCTACATTCCCCGGTTGATCAGCAGACCGAGGATGACGATCGTCACGATCCACGTGATCCCGATCCCGATGGTCATCCGGTCGAGGTTGCGCTCGACCACGGACGAACCGCCGAGCGAGGACGTGACACCGCCGCCGAACATGTCGGACAGGCCACCGCCCTTCCCCTTGTGCATCAGCACGAGGAGGACCAGCAGCACACTGAGAAGCATCACGAAGATGGACAGACCGAGGATCACACGCTCACCCGTAGCTCGACCCCGCAGCAGGGGGGAATGGACACCTCGATCCCCCTTTTCCCGCCCGGACCAGGACCGACGGGAGGCGTCGGTCCGGAGCGGGTCACGGAAGGAGGAGACCGGGGACGTTTTCGGATTTTACCGTGCCGGTGTCGGCACGGGTGGGGAAACCTCAGGACAGGGGGATCCCCACAGCGAAGTCTAGCCCGAACAGGGCACCCGTCGGGCACCCGGCCCGTCACCCCTGGACGTCGGAGAGTGACGGGCCCGGTCCACGAGACGTTTGGTCAGCCGTTCTCGCCGAAACGGATCACCTTGGCGAATTCGTCGGCCTTCAGGCAGGCACCGCCGACCAGGGCGCCGTCGACGTCGGCCTTGGCCATGATGCCGGGGGCGTTGTCGCCCTTGACCGAACCCCCGTAGAGCACGCGGACGGCGTCGGCCAGCTCGGCGGAGTACAGCTCGGCCAGGCGGACGCGGATCGCGGCGCACACCTCCTGGGCGTCCTCGGGGGTGGCGACCTCGCCGGTGCCGATGGCCCAGACGGGCTCGTAGGCGATGACGATCCGCTCGGCCTGCTCGGCCGGGATCTCCTTGAGGGCGCCGTCCAGCTGGGCGAGGACGTGCTCGACCTGCTGACCCGCCTTGCGCACCTCGAGGCCCTCGCCCACGCACAGGAGCGGAACGATGTCGTTCTTGTAGGCGGCCTTCACCTTGGCGTTCACCAGGGCGTCGTCCTCGTTGTGGTACTCGCGGCGCTCGGAGTGGCCCACCAGCACGTAGGAGCACTCCAGCTTGGCGAGCATCGAACCGGAGATCTCACCGGTGTAGGCGCCCTTGTCGTGGGCGGAGATGTCCTGCGCGCCGAACCGGATGCGCAGCTTGTCCCCGTCCACCAGCGTCTGCACGCTGCGGATGTCGGTGAACGGCGGCAGGACGACGACCTCGGCGTTGTCGTAGTCCTTGTCGTTCAGGGCGAAGGCCAGCTTCTGGACGAGCGCGATCGCCTCGAAGTGGTTGTTGTTCATCTTCCAGTTGCCCGCGATGAGCGGCTGGCGCTTGGTCATCCTTGACTCACTTCACAATCGTCGGAGAGGGCTTGTGTGTGCGCCGCCGCAGCCGGGCGGAGGCGCGAGGGGTCTTCGTTCGGGCGCCGAGAGGGTTCCTGCCTCTCCGGGCGCCCGAACACGCGCCACAGCGAAGCGGAGGCGCAGGGCGATCACTCCACTCAGGCGAGGGCGTCGATGCCGGGGAGGTCCTTGCCCTCCAGGTACTCCAGGCTGGCGCCGCCACCGGTGGAGATGTGACCGAAGGCCGCCTCGTCGAAGCCCAGGGAGCGCACGGCGGCGGCGGAGTCGCCGCCACCGACGACGGTGAGGGCGTCCGAGTCGACGAGGGCCTGGGCCAGGGCCCGCGTTCCGCCCGCGTAAGGGGCCATCTCGAAGACGCCCATCGGGCCGTTCCAGAACACGGTCCTGGCGTCGGCCAGCTTCGCGGCGAACAGTTCCTGGCTCTTCGGGCCGATGTCCAGACCCATCCGGTCGGCCGGGATGGCGTCGACGTCCACGTCGGCGTGCGGAGCGTCGGCGGCGAACTTCTCTGCGGCCACGACGTCCACGGGCAGGACGATCTCCACGCCCTCGCGCTCGGCTCGCTCCAGGTAGCCGCGCACGGTGTCGAGCTGGTCGGTCTCCAGCAGGCTGGAGCCGACCTCGTAGCCCTTGGCCTTGAGGAAGGTGAACACCATGCCGCCGCCGATGAGCAGGCGGTCGGCGGTGCCCAGGAGGTTGTCGATCACGGCGAGCTTGTCGGAGACCTTGGAGCCGCCCAGCGCCACCACGTAGGGGCGCTCGGGGTTCTCGGTGAGCCGCTTGAGCACCTCGACCTCGGTCAGCACGAGGCCGCCGACGGCGTGCGGGAGCTTGCCGGGCAGGTCGTAGACGCTGGCGTGCCTGCGGTGCACGGCGCCGAAGGCGTCGCCCACGTACAGGTCGGCGAGCTCGGCGAAGCGGTCGGCGAGTTCGCCGCGCTCGGCGTCGTCCTTGCTGGTCTCTCCGGGCTCGAAGCGCACGTTCTCCAGCAGCGCGACGTCTCCGTCCCCGAGGGCGGCGGAGGTGGCGCGGGCGGACTCGCCGGCGGTGTCGGCGGCGAAGGCCACCTCCGTGCCGAGCAGCTCGCCGAGCCGGGCGGCGACGGGGCGCAGGGAGTACTGGGGGTCCGGGGCGCCCTTGGGGCGGCCCAGGTGGGCGGCGACGATGACGCGGGCGCCGCGCTCACGAAGCTTCTCGATGGTCGGCAGGGCCGCGCGGATGCGCCCGTCGTCGGTGATGCGGTCACCGTCCAGGGGCACGTTCAGGTCGGCCCGGACGAACACGCGCTTGCCGGAGACGTCGAGGTCGTCGATCGTCCGCATGCTGGTCTCCTCGTTGGGGTGTCGAAGTCTGGGGCTGGAGGGGTGCGCACGCGACGGCACCCCCACCGCGCCTGGGCGGAAGGGGTGCCGGGTCACGCGTGCGCGGCCACGGGTCAGGACCCGTTGGTCACAGGTTGGAGCCGACCAGCTTGGCCAGGTCGACCAGGCGGTTGGAGTAACCCCACTCGTTGTCGTACCAGCCCAGGATCTTGACCTGGTTGCCGGCGACCATGGTCATCCCGGCGTCCAGGGTGCAGGAGGGCGAGGTGCCGACGATGTCGGAGGAGACGATCTCGTCCTCGGTGTAGACCAGGACGTTCTTGAGCGGACCCTCGGCCGCGGCCTTGAACGCGGCGTTGACCTCGTCCTTGGTGACCTCACGGTCCACGGTGACGACCAGGTCGGTGGCGGAGCCGTCCGGCACGGGGACGCGCATGGCCATGCCGTCCAGCTTGCCCGCGAGCTCGGGGATGACCAGGGCGGTGGCCTTGGCGGCGCCCGTGCTGGTCGGGATGATGTTCTGGGCGGCGGCGCGGGCGCGACGCAGGTCCTTGTGCGGGAAGTCCAGGATGACCTGGTCGTTCGTGTACGCGTGGACCGTGGTCATGAAGCCCTGCTGGACACCGAAGTTGTCCTTGAGCACCTTCGCCATGGGCGCCACACAGTTGGTGGTGCAGGAGGCGTTGGAGATGATGTCGTGGTTGGCGGCGTCGTACTTGTCGTCGTTGACGCCCATCACGATGGTGATGTCCTCGCCCTTGGCCGGGGCGGAGATGATGACCTTCTTGGCACCGGCACTGATGTGCTTGCGGGCGTCCTCGGCCTTGGTGAAGATACCGGTGGACTCGACGACGACGTCGACGTTCAGCTCGCCCCAGGGCAGCTGGGCCGGGTCGCGCTGGGCGAGGACCTTGATGTTCTTGTCGCCGACGCGGATGAAGTCGTCACCGACCTCGACGTCGCCCTCGAGGGTGCCGAGCACGGTGTCGTACTTGAGCAGGTGCGCGAGCGTCTTGGTGTCGGTGAGGTCGTTGACCGCGACGATTTCGATGTCGCTGCCGCCAGCGGCGACCGCGCGCCAGAAGTTGCGGCCGATCCGACCGAAGCCGTTGACGCCTACACGGATGGTCACGGAACCAATCTCCTCATATGTCGCACAGCAGTTTCACCCGAGCGTGTGGCTGTTCCGGGGCACCGGACCTGTGGGGCCGGCGCGACCGTGTTGAACAGCGTGAACGCGTAACAGGTGTTCACAAAGAGCCTATCGGAGTGTCGGCGGGGAGCCGTTCTCACCCCCGTCCGGCGACCCGTCGTCCCCTCGCGGATTCGCGACCATCCTGGCACCGCAAAGCTGAGAGGTCTATACCATTTTCGGAAGTTATCCGGGAGTTTTCCCAGTTAACAAAGCCGAACATCGGTGTGACGGTCGTGTTCCGGCGTGGTTGTGCCCCACAACCGGTCAGGGAACCAGCATGTCGGGAGTGAGGTTCGCCTCCGTGCCCTCGATGCCCAGGTCACTGGCCCGCTTGTCGGCCATCGCCAGCAGCCTGCGTATGCGCCCGGCGATGGCGTCCTTGGTCAGTGGCGGAACCGAGAGCTGTCCCAGCTCCTCCAGGGAGGCCTGCTTGTGGGCCAGCCGCAGCTGACCGGCGGCCACCAGGTGCTTGGGGGCGTCCTCCCCCAGGATCTCCAGGGCCCGCTCCACCCGCGCCCCCGCGGCGACCGCCGCCCGGGCGCTGCGCCGCAGGTTGGCGTCGTCGAAGTTGGCGAGCCGGTTCGCGGTGGCCCGCACCTCCCGGCGCATCCGGCGCTCCTCCCAGGCCAGGACGCTCTGGTGGGCGCCCAGCAGGGTCAGCAGCGCGCCGATGGAGTCACCGTCGCGCACCACCACGCGGTCCACACCGCGCACCTCACGGGCCTTGGCGTGCACCTTGAGCCGACGGGCCGCGCCGACCAGGGCCAGCGCCGCCTCCGGACCGGGGCAGGTGACCTCCAGCGACATGGACCGGCCCGGCTCGGTCAGGGAGCCGTGCGCGATGAAGGCGCCGCGCCACGCGGACTCGGAGTCGCAGGCCCCGCCCGCCACCACGTGACGGGGCAGGCCGCGCACCGGGCGGCCGTTGTTGTCGACCAGACCTGTCTGGCGGGCCAGGGACTCACCGTCCTTGATCACCCGCACCACGTACCGGTTGCCCTTGCGCAGTCCGCTCGGGGAGAGCACGACCACCTCGGACTCGTGTCCGAAGACCTCCGAGATGTCCTTGCGCAGCCGCCGCGCGGCCGCGCCCGTGTCGAGTTCGGCCTCGATCACGATCCGGCCGCCCACGAGGTGCAGGCCACCGGTGAACCGCAGGATGGTGGACACCTCCGCCTTGCGGCAGCATGGCTTGAGGATCGCCAGTCGGCTCAGCTCATCCTTCACCACGCCGGTCATCGCCATCGCTGCGATCCTCCCCTTGAACTGGCAGAACACCGGCGCCGCACACCCGGGCGCCGGGGCGCCGCCCAGGGTCACCCCCGGGCGGCTTTCTCGGTGCAGACTACGTGACGCGCGCCTTTACGCCGACCCCCGCACGGCGTGTCGCACTTCCTCAAGCCCAGCTCACAGGCGGCGTGTCGCCCTTCGTGACGGTGTGCGGTCAATTGCTCCCCGACCCCGAGGAGGGGTCCAGGAGCGACTCCAGGTGGTCCCTCAGGACGACGGCGTGGTTGTGCTCGGTGTCCTTGGCCGCGTACAGGAGTGTGACGGGCCCCTTCCGGGCCGCGTCGAGGAGGGGTTCCAGGACCTCCGGGTGGGCCTCCAGTTCGGCCCGGTAGCGGCGGGCGAACTCCTCGAAACGGCTCGGGTCGTGCCCGAACCAGGTGCGCAGGTGCGGACTGGGCGCGGCGTCCTTGACCCACTCGTCCCCGGCGACCGCGCTCTTGCTCACCCCTCGGGGCCAGAGGCGGTCCACGAGGAACCGCGGCCCGGGCGGGGGTTCCTCCCCCTGCCCGGGGTGCTCCTCGGCGCGGACCTCGTCGTAGACGCGTTCCAGGTGGATGCGGTGATCAGCCATGCGACCACCCTTCCCCGTCCCCGGTCACGGGGACCCCAGCACGGCACCAACAACACGGGCGGCCGTACTCCGCGCGTGCGGGTCAGACCTCCAGGACGCGTTCCAGGGCGGCGGCCAGCTTCTCGGCGTCGTGGCGCGGGGAGCCGTCCCCCCGGCTCAGGTCGGCCAGTTCGAGCCGCCCGCCCAGCTGGTGGGCGGCGGACAGGAGCGGGCCGACCTCCTCCACCGTTCCGGTGTCGGCCAGGACCACGTCCACCCCCAGCTTGGGCGCGTGCTCGTTCAGCACCTCAAGGTAGGTCTCGGGACGGAAGTCGTCGGTCTCCCCTTGCTGGGGCGACAGGTTGAGCACGACCAGCCGCTTGGCCCGAGTGGTGACCAGGGCGTGGGCCAGTTCCGGGACCAGCAGGTGCGGCAGCACGCTGGTGAACCAGGAACCGGGGCCGAAGACCACCCAGTCGGCCTCCCGCACGGCCTTGACCGCCTGCGGGCTGGCCGGGGGGTCCTCGGGGATCAACGAGATCGAGCGCACCCGGCCGCTGGTGCTGGCGCACGCCACCTGCCCGCGCACCGTGGTGAGCGCGTCGGGCTTGTCCGGGTCGATCCCGGACACCTCCGCGGAGATCTCCAGCGGGACCGACGACATCGGCAGTACCCGGCCGTGGGCGCCCAGCAGCTGCCCCACCCAGTCCAGACCCGCCACCGAGTCACCGAGCAGTTCCCACAGGGCGACGATCAGCAGGTTGCCGACCGCGTGGCCGTGCAGGTCCCCCTCCGAACGGAAGCGGTGCTGGAGCACCTGGCTCCAGGTGTGCCCCCACTCGTCGTCCCCGCACAGCGCGGCCAGGGCCATTCTCAGGTCCCCGGGCGGCAGCACGCCCAGTTCCTCGCGCAGACGGCCGCTGGAGCCGCCGTCGTCGGCGACCGTCACGATGGCGGTGACATCCGTGGTCACCCTGCGCAGCGCCGACAGGGAGGCGTGCAGGCCGTGCCCGCCCCCCAGCGCGACCACCCGGGGCGGCCGCGAGGCGTCGTCCCCGTCCGGAGCGGTGCTGTTCGACATGCCTTTGGCCTGCCCCCTCGTCCCGTGTCCGGCGGACGCGTCGGCCCGCCCCGGAGTGGAGGCGTGCGAACGGCCGGCCCACGCCCCCGGCCCGCCGTGTCCCGGCCCCTTCGCGGACCGGCACCAACAATGACCGGGCCAATGTAAGGGAAGACGCCATTATTGGCGATTCGGTTCACCCGGGGGCCGGGCGCGTGTCAGTGGGGACCAGGATGTCAGCGGGACGCGCGTCCAGCCGTGAGCGGCCGGAGCACGAGCGTGTCGGAGGCGTGGGTCACATGGGATCGGTGCCCTGGGCTCCCCGTGCGTTCGGGAGACGTCCGGGTGGAGGGCTCCCCCGGGGATCCGATCAGCCCAGGAGCCGGGCCCGGATCCGGTCCAGGTCCTCCTCGTCGGTGCCCGCCTCCAGGAGACGGGCCCGCACGTCCAGGCCCCGCAGGACGTCGAGGACGCTGCCGCGCGGCGTCAGTCCGCGGTCGGCCAGCAGGGACGCGATCACCGGCCCCTGGTCTTCCTGGCCCATCGCGGCGAAGAGGGGCACGAGAGCGGCGGTGGAGAGTTCGTAGTCGTCGGCTATCGCGTCGGCCTCGACCTCCGCCAGGGAGAGCAGCAGCAGGGCGACCAGCCCGGCGCGGTCGCGTCCGGCCCCGCAGTGGAACAGGACGCCGCCGGGTGCGGACCGTGCCAGGGCGGTGACGACCGCGGCACACCGTTCGGCCTTGCGGGCGAGGAAGGGCCGGAAGTAGAGGGGGCTCCCGTTCAGCTTCCTGCGGTTGACGTCCTTCCAGAACTCCACGTCGTCGACATCGTCCAGGGGCACCTCCAGACGCCCCATCCCCTCGGGGAGGGGCGTCCGGGCCGACACCGCGGGGAACGCGGCGGACCCTCCCCGACGTGTCGGGCCCTCACCCGGGGTCGGCCGAATCTCGTCCGGGTTGCGCAGGTCCACGACGGTGCGCACACCGGCGTCGTGGGCGGCCCGCCATCCCTCGGCGGTGACGAAACGCGGGTCGGCGGATCTGACGAAGGCCCCGGACCGAGTGGTCCGGCCGTGGCGGGTGGGAAGGCCGCCGAGGTCACGGGTGTTGAAGAACCCCTGCCACGTGATCCGTCTACTGTCGCTCATGGACGCCAGGGATACCCGCACTCGCCGGGAAGGAAAAGTTCCTTGGTCCCGATCCGGTCAGTACGACGGTCCGACGGTCCGCTGACGGCCGGGGTCGCTGGGGTCGCTCTCCCCCTGCCGGGGCCCGGCCCACAGCCACACCGCACGGAGGCTCGGGCCCGGGGGCGCGAACCCCCGGGTGCCGCCTCGAACGCGCGTCACTCCCGGCCCACGTCCCGGTGGACCACGTGCACGTCCACGCCCTGCGCGCGCAGCCGGTCGCCGAACTGCTCCGCCATGGCCACGCTGCGGTGCTTGCCACCGGTACAGCCCACCGCGAGGGTCATGTAGTGCTTGCCCTCGCGCTGGTAACCGGCGATGGTCAGCTTCAGGACCTCCGAGTACGCCTCCAACATCTCCTGGGCGCCGTCCTGCGAGAGGACGTAGTCCCGGACCGGCTCGTCGCGGCCGTTCATCGGCCTGAGCTCGGGCACCCAGTGGGGGTTGGGCAGGAAACGGCAGTCCAGGACGAGGTCGGCGTCGACCGGGAGGCCGTGCTTGAAGCCGAAGGAGACCACGTTGGCACGCGGGCGCACCTCGTCGCTCTCTCCGAAGAACCCGATCACCCGCGCCTTGAGCTGGTGCACGTTGAGCTGCGAGGTGTCGATGACCAGGTCGGCCTCGCCCCGGATGGCGCGCAGGGTCTCGCGCTCACGGGCGATGCCGTCGGTCAGTCGGCCGTCACCCTGGAGGGGGTGGGGTCGGCGGACCCCCTCGAAGCGGCGCACCAGGGCGTCGTCCCCGGCCTCCAGGTAGAGCACCCGCGCGGTGATGTCGCGCTTGCGCAGCTCCTCCACCGTGGACAGCAGGTCCTCTGTGAAAGCGAGTGAACGCACGTCCACCACCACCGCGACCCGGGGGACCGCCCCGTGGGTGCGGCCGGCGAGCTCGATCATCGTCGGCAGCAGGCCCGGTGGCAGGTTGTCCACCACGAACCAGTCCAGGTCCTCCAGGGCCCTGGCCGCCGTGCTGCGACCCGCACCGGACATCCCGGTGACGATGACCACCTCGGGCGGAAGCTCCCCACCCAGTTCGACCGTCATGTGTCTCCTCCCCCGTCTGTGCCTTGCCTTGCCGTCGCCCCGTCACCCTCCCCATCCCTCCGGCCGGGGCCACCGGACAGATGTGCGTGCACGGACTCGGCCAGTTTGGGACCGATCCCGGGTACCTCCGCGATCTCCTCGACGCTCGCCGAGGCGAGTCTGCGTACCGAACCGAACTCCTTGATGAGGGCGGTCCTGCGCGCCGGGCCCAGCCCCGGGAGTTCGTCCAGACTGCTCCCGGTGAGCGCCTTGGCGCGCTTTTGCCGGTGGTACTGGATGGCGAAGCGGTGGGCCTCGTCGCGGACGCGCTGGAGGAGGTAGAGCCCCTCGCCGGTGCGCGGGAGGATCACCGGATCCTCGTCGTCGGGCAGCCACACCTCTTCCAGGCGCTTGGCCAGACCGCAGACCGCCACGTCCTCGATGCCGAGTTCGTCCAGCGCGCGCCGCGCGGCCTCCGCCTGCGGGCGGGCACCGTCCACCACCACCAGGTTAGGCGGATAGGCGAACTTGCCGGGCGCGGGCTCCTCGGAGGCACCGCTGCCGCCCGTCACCTCGTGCACCTCGGGACCGTTCTCCGCCGCGTGGTCCTCGGGTCCTCCCATGCGGGCCACCTCACCGGTGCGCGAGCTCTCCTCCAGGTAGCGGCGGAACCGGCGTTTGACCACCTCGTACATGGCGGCCACGTCGTGCTGCTCCGCTCCCCCGGCCCCGCTGCCGCGCACGGAGAAGCGCCGGTACTCGGACTTGCGGGCCAGGCCGTCCTCGAAGACCACCATCGACGCCACCACGTGCTCGCCCTGGAGGTTGGAGATGTCGAAGCACTCGATGCGCAGCGGTGCCTCGGACAGGTCCAGCGCCTCCTGGATCTCGTTGAGGGCGCGGCCCCGGGTGCTCAGGTCACCGGCGCGGTGGGTCTTGTGCCGGGCCAGCGCCTCGCGGGCGTTCTTGTCCACGGTCTCCATGAGGGACTTCTTGTCTCCGCGCTGGGGCACGCGCAGGTCCACCGCCGAGCCCCGGTGCTCCGACAGCCAGCTCGCCACGGCGTCGGGGTCGTCGGGCTCGTGGGAGACCAGGACCTCGCGCGGGATCGACGTACCGGTTCCCTCGGTCTCCTCAGCGCCGTCCAGCGCGCCGTAGAGCTGGCGCAGGAAGGTCTGCATGAGCTCCCCGGGACTGGCGTCGGTCACCTTGTCCACCACGTACCCGCGCTGACCGCGGATCCGGCCGCCCCGGACGTGGAAGATCTGGACCGCCGCCTCCAGGGGGTCGTCGGCCATCGCGATGACGTCGCAGTCGGTGGAGTCGGGCAGCACCACCGCCTGCTTCTCCAGGGCGGCGCGCAGGGCCTCGATGTCGTCACGGATGCGCGCGGCCCGCTCGTACTCCATCTCCTGGGCGGCCTCGGTCATGCGGCCCTCCAGTTGGCGGATGAAGCGACCGGTGTCCCCGGCCAGGAACGAGCAGAAGTCCTCCGCCAGTTCGCGGTGCTCCTCGGGGCTGGCGCGGCCCACGCAGGGCGCCACGCACTTGCCGATGTAGCCGAGCAGGCAGGGGCGGCCGCTGTTGCGGGCCCCCCGGAAGACCCCGGCCGAGCAGGTGCGCACCGGGAAGACCCGCAACAGAAGGTCGACGGTCTCGCGGATGGCCCAGGCGTGCGAGTAGGGGCCGAAGTAGCGCACGCCCCGGCGCTTGGCCCCCCGCATCACCTGTACCCGGGGGAACTCCTCGTTGAGGGTCACCGCCAGGTAGGGGTAGCTCTTGTCGTCGCGGTACTTGACGTTGAATCGCGGGTCGTACTGCTTGATCCAGGAGTACTCCAGCTGGAGGGCCTCGACCTCGGTGCCGACGATCGTCCAGTCGACGTCGGCGGCGGTGGAGACCATCTGCTGGGTACGGGGGTGCAGTCCGGCGAAGTCCCGGAAGTAGGAGGACAGCCGCGATCGCAGGTTCTTGGCCTTGCCCACGTAGATGACCCGGCCGGAGGCGTCCCGGAATCGGTAGACACCGGGCTCGGTCGGGATGGAACCGGGGGCGGGGCGCAGGTGAGGAGTCGCAGCCATACCCCCATTCTGGTCGCTCCCGGGGACAGACGGCCACCTGTCCGTGCGGAGCGCCTCCGTGGAGCGGGTCACTCCGGCACGATCAGTCCAAGCAAACGTCACGATTGGATATCTGCATGGTCTAGGTTGGGCGAGTACAGCCGAACTTCCCGACATGAACGACAGGGGGGCACTTCGTCGTGAATCCGTCCCAATGGATCGCGATCGGCGTCACCGTCGCGGTCTCGATGGCCCTGGTCTTCGTACTCCAGTGGCTGCTCAACCACAAGTTGGGCAAGGTCTGGCCGATGGCCCGCTACGTGGTCTCGCGCTCGGCGGTCACCGCGTACACCGCGGCGGCGGTCGTCGGTGCCAACCTGGCGCTCCCCAGCCGGGGGGACGTGCCCTGGAGCACGTTCCAGACCATCGACCACGCGATGACGATCCTGATGATCGGTACCCTGACCGCTCTGGGGATCAGCCTGGCCTACGCGGCCACGGACATGGTCCTGGAGCGGCTCTCGGTGCGCAACGGCGACGCTGACCGCCGGGCCCGCCGCCTCCAGACCCAGGTGCGCCTCCTGCGCCGGGTGATCACCTCGGTCATCGTGATCCTCGCCATCGCATCGATCCTGTTCACCTTCCCCGAGGTCCAGGCGCTCGGAGCCGGGCTCCTGGCGTCGGCCGGTGTGATCGGCATCGTCGCCGGTGTCGCCGCCCAGTCGACCCTGGGCAATCTCTTCGCCGGGCTCCAGTTGGCCTTCAGCGACGCCCTGCGCATCGGCGACGTCGTGGTGGTCGAGGGCGAGTGGGGCCGCGTCGAGGAGCTCAGCCTCGTCAACGTCACCATCAAGATCTGGGACGAGCGCCGCCTCGTGGTCCCCGTCGCCAACTTCACCACCACCAGCTTCGAGAACTGGACCAAGGCCGGGACCAACATCACCGCGAAGGTCCAGCTCCCCCTGGACTGGGAGGTGCCCATCGGCGACCTGCGCGAGGAGACCGGCCGCCTGATCACCGCGAGCAGGTTCTGGGACGGGCGCAGCTGGTCCTGCCAGGTCGTGGACATCACCGAAACCGGTGAGGTCATGGTCCGGGTGGTCGCCACCGCCTCCGACACCGGCAACCAGTGGAACATCGCCTGCGAGATCCGCGAGCACCTGATCACCTGGCTGGCCACCAACTACCCCGAGTCCCTGCCGCGCAAGCGGACGGAGTTCGTCGGTGGCGCGGACGACGAGTCCGACTACGCCGCGCGGTTCCCGACCTCCGCCTTCCGTCGCACGGCCGCCGCCTCCGGCGCCGTCCACGACAGCGGCAACGGTTCGGCGCAGTCCGGCAACCCCGAAGAGGTCTGACCCGCCGAGCACACGACGGAGCCCCACCGGACGCTGTCCGGTGGGGCTCCGTCGTGTGTGACCCCGGTCAGTCGAGGACGATGTCGGTCCCGTCGATGGTGACGGTGAACTTCTCCAGGGGCTCCTGGGCCGGTCCCGTCACGACCTCACCCGAGGCGATGTCGAACTCGCTGCCGTGGCACAGGCAGCGGATGAGCTCGTCCTCCACCTCCTGGACCGTGCAGCCGCCGTGGGTGCAGGCCGCGCTGAAGGCCCTGTACTCGCCCTCCTCGGGCTGGGTCACCACCAGCTTGCTGTGGCTGAACACCGCCCCGCCGCCCTCGGGGACGTCGGTGGTCTGACCGACCACGTGCCCTCGGCGCACCTCCTGTGGGCTGGGAGGCTCACCGCAGGCGCTCACGGCGGTCACGGCGGCGGCCGCCCCCGCCGTTCCGAGCAGACGACGCCTGCTCAACCCGCACCCGCATGTCCTCGTTCCAGCCACGACCGAACGCTCCTCACCTGCGCCTGAATTCCACTACGAATCGTAGTAGGCCGGGTCGGGTGCCGCGCACCGCCCCCTACTCGGAAGCGCCGGGGGTGCTCCCCCGGCGGCGGGCCCTCCCACGGGCGGGGTCCTGTGGAAGCAGGTGCGGTGCAGAGGAACGTCGCCCTCGCATGCTCGTGAGGACAAGACGGCGAAGCGGGTTCGGCTCAGTGAGCTGACCGCCGCACGCGGTTCGGGCGAAGCTCACTCCGGGTGGGACGGCCGTGATGAACCGTCCGGGCGCTCGCGCGGGAAGGGCCACCCGCCCGCTGGCGGCCTGCGGTCACGCCGTGAACTCCAGGCAGAACGGGTGGCCGGCGGGGTCGGCGTAGACCCGGTACATGTTGTCGGGGTTTTCTTCGGAGACGGCCAGCGGACGCGCGCCCAGGGCCAGGACCCGCTCGTGGGCGGCGTCGATGTCCGCGACCACGATCTCGAAGTGCATCTGCTGGGGCCGCTCGGGGTCGGGCCAGGCCGGGGCCCGGTGGTCGTCCACCCGTTGGAAGTCGACCACGGGCCAGGTCCCGTCGCCGATCCCGGCCCAGTCGTGGTCACGACGGGTGACGGGCAGCCCCAGGAGCTCCGAGTAGAAGTCGGCGAGGGCCCCGGGGTCGGGGCAGTCGATGGTCACTGCGCGCAGTCGTCCGATCATGGGCAACAGCCTGCCAGACGAACGGTGGGGGCGGGCCTCACCGCGACCCGACGTCGAGGACCACCGTTCCCGCGATCCTGTCGTGCAGCCCCTGCCGGTTCGGCCTGTCCCAGGCGGCCATCCCGCCGATCAGCAGCGCCATCACGGCGATGAACACGAACCAGAGCCCGCGTGTGAAGAACAGCAGGATCGGCAGGCCGTACAGGGCCGCGCGGACGGTGACGGCGGAGAGGCGGATCGGGCCGAGCCCTCCCTGGGCGGCCAGCGGGGCCACCTTCAGCCCCATCCTGCGCTTGCCGTAGGTCTGCTGCCAGCGGGAGACGGCGTAGGTCTCGTAGGCGGTGTGGAGGACGAACATGACCGGCCAGAGGATGAACCAGAAGCGGTGGTCCAGGTCCTGGGTGGAACCGCCCAGGACCACCTGCGCCCCGGCCCAGGTGAGCGCGAGGACCAGGCTGATCAGGAGCGCCGGAAGCGCGATCACGACCGCGTCGATGCAGCGGGCCGCCGCCCGCGCCCACCAGGACGCCAGCGGGTGGACGACCCCGGCCGCCGGTGGCACGGGCCCCGCCGCCGAACCGCCCTCGGGTCCGGGTGTCCCGGCCGGTCCCGGTGCGGGCGGACCGTCCTGCGGCGGTCGCGTCCCCCACTGGTGACCGTTCGGGTGCGGTGAGGCGTTCATGGGAGAGGTCGACCTCCGGAGTGACGGGGGATGCGGGCCTGGCACCCCCGACTGTACCGACCGCCGCGCACGCCCCGCCCGGCGTCTCGGGGCCTTCCACGACGCGGCCCCCGCACGGTGCCGTGCGGGGGCCGGTGGTGGATCGTCGGGGATCCGGTCAGAGCATCTTGGCGAGGAACTGTCCGGTGTAGGACTCCGCGACCGAGGCGACCTCCTCGGGGGTGCCCTCGGCCACGACCGTGCCACCGCCGGACCCTCCCTCGGGGCCCATGTCGATGACGTGGTCGGCCGTCTTGATGACGTCGAGGTTGTGCTCGATGACGATCACCGAGTTCCCCGTGTCGGTCAGCCGGTTGAGGACCCCCAGCAGCTTGCGGATGTCCTCGAAGTGCAGACCGGTGGTGGGCTCGTCGAGCACGTACACGGTCCTGCCGGTGGAGCGGCGCTGGAGCTCGGCGGCGAGCTTCACCCGCTGGGCCTCCCCTCCGGAGAGCGTGGTGGCGGGCTGACCCAACCGCACGTAGCCCAGACCGACGTCGGCCAGCGTCTGGAGGTGGCGGCGGATCGCGTTCACCGGCTCGAAGAACTCCAAGGCCTCCGAGATCGGCATGTCCAGCACCTCGGCGATGTTCTTGCCCTTGTACTTCACCTGGAGGGTCTCGCGGTTGTACCGGGCGCCGTGGCAGACCTCGCAGGGCACGTACACGTCCGGCAGGAACTGCATCTCGATCCTGAGCGTTCCGTCACCCGAGCAGGCCTCGCAGCGGCCGCCCTTGACGTTGAACGAGAACCGGCCGGGCTGGTAGCCGCGCGTCTTGGCGTCGGTGGTCTGCGCGAACAGTTTGCGCACGTGGTCGAAGACCCCGGAGTAGGTGGCCGGGTTGGAGCGCGGCGTGCGGCCGATCGGGCTCTGGTCGACGTGCACCACCTTGTCGACCTTGTTCATCCCGTTGACCCGCAGGTGGCGGCCGGGCACGTCGCGCGCCCCGTTGAGCTCCTTGGCCAGGGCCTTGTACAGGATCTCGTTGACCAGCGTGGACTTGCCCGAACCGGACACCCCGGTGATGGCGGTGAACACGCCCAGCGGGAAGGAGACGTCGATGCCGTGCAGGTTGTTCTCGCGGGCGCCGCGGACCACCAGCTCGTGCCCCTTGGTCAGCGGGCGCCGTGTGGCGGGCAGCTCGATGGCGCGTCGTCCGGCCAGGTAGTCGCCGGTGAGCGAGTCGGCCGAGGTGAGGAGTTCGTCCACGATGCCCGAGACCACCACGTGCCCGCCGTGCTCGCCGGCACCGGGGCCGATGTCCACGACCCAGTCGGCCGCGCGGATGGTGTCCTCGTCGTGCTCGACCACGATGAGCATGTTGCCGATGTCGCGCAGCCGCTGGAGGGTCTCCAGCAGCCGGGCGTTGTCGCGCTGGTGCAGGCCGATGGAGGGCTCGTCCAGGACGTACAGCACGCCCACCAGGCCGGAGCCGATCTGGGTGGCCAGCCGGATGCGCTGGGCCTCGCCGCCGGAGAGCGAGCCGGAGGAGCGGGCCAGGCTCAGGTAGTCCAGGCCCACGTCCAGCAGGAAGCCGAGCCGGGCGTTGATCTCCTTGAGCACCTGGGCGGCGATGACCATGTCGCGGTCGGAGAGCCGGAGCCCGGCCAGGAAGGCGGCGCTGTCGCCGAGCGCCATGGAGGCCACCTCGGCGATGGACTTGCCGCCCACCGTCACCGCGAGGACGACCGGCTTGAGCCGGGTGCCGTCACAGGTGGGGCAGGGCACCGAGCGCATGTAGCCCTCGAGGCGCTCACGGGTGTGGTCGCTCTCCACCTCGGAGTGGCGGCGCTTCACCCAGGGGATCACGCCCTCGAACTCGGTGTAGTAGGAGCGGTTGCGCCCGTACCGGTTGCGGTAGCTGACGTGCACCTGGGTGTCGTGGCCCTCCAGGATCGCCTTGCGCGCGCGGCGCGGCAGCCGCTCCCAGGAAGTGTCGGTGTCGAACCCCACGGCCTCGCCGAGCGCCTTGAGGATCCGCTCCCAGTAGCCGCCGTTGGGACCGCCGGACCAGGGGGCGATGGCGCCCTCGGCCAGGGTCCTCTCGGGGTCGGGGACCAGCAGGTCCGCGTCGACCTCCATGCGGGTGCCCAGACCGGAGCAGTCGGGGCAGGCGCCGTAGGGCGCGTTGAAGGAGAAGGAGCGCGGTTCGAGCTGCTCGAAGGAGAGGTCGTCGTAGGGGCAGTAGAGGTGTTCGGAGAAGACCTTCTCCCGCTCGGGGTCGTCGGCCTCCAAGTCCACGAAGTCCAGGACGATGGTGCCGCCAGCCAGCTTGAGCGCCGTCTCCACCGAGTCGGTGAGCCGCCCGTTGGCTCCGGGCTTGACGCTGAGCCGGTCCACGACCACGGCGATGTCGTGCTTGTCGTAGCGGCCGAGCTTGGGCGCCTCGTCCAGCCGGACCGACTGGCCGTCGACGACGGCGCGGGTGTAGCCCTTGGACTGGAGGTCCTTGAAGAGCTCGATGTACTCGCCCTTGCGTCCGCGCACGACCGGTGCGAGCACCTGGAAGCGGGTACCCTCGGTCATCTCCATGACCCGGTCGACGATCTGCTGCGGCGTCTGCCGGGCGATCTCGCGGTGGCACTCCGGACAGTGCGGAACGCCCACGCGGGCCCAGAGCAGGCGCAGGTAGTCGTAGACCTCGGTGATGGTGCCCACCGTGGACCGCGGGTTGCGGCTGGTCGACTTCTGGTCGATGGAGACCGCCGGGGACAGGCCCTCGATGAAGTCCACGTCGGGCTTGTCCATCTGGCCCAGGAACTGGCGGGCGTACGCCGAGAGGGACTCGACGTAGCGGCGTTGGCCCTCGGCGAAGATCGTGTCGAAGGCGAGCGAGGACTTGCCCGAACCTGACAGGCCGGTGAACACGATCATGGAGTCGCGGGGCAGGTCCAGCGACACGTCCTTGAGGTTGTGCTCCCGTGCTCCACGGACCACGAGTTGTTCGACCATCGAGTGAGACATCCTTCGGCTCTGACGCACAGGCGCGGACCACGTCGGAGAGACGTCGGTGGACCCGTGTATGGCTTCGCGTTGAGGCGGTCGCGGACCCCTCGGGGCCGCCGCGGCTCCGGAATCGGGCCGCTCAGGAGATGTCGGGGAGTGGTGAGGCGACTCCCCGTTCGACAAGACTAACGATCACCCGGGGCCGTTTCTTCCGCCGCGCGAAAATGGTGGCGCCCCGACGCGTGAGCGCCGGGACACCACCACTATAAACGAACAACCGTTCGAACGATGCTGGTTTCCACAGTTCCCGGGACCGGGTCGCGGGAACGTCCGCGGACGGAGTGGTCCGGGGTCAGGAGCGGTCGGCCGTGTCCCGGCCCTGGCCCTCGACCTCGGCCCGGCGGCGCTGGTCGATACCGGACTTGACCAGGCTGCCGACGATGGTGACGGTCATGATGCCCAGGATGACGGTGAGCGAGGTACCGATGCCGATGTCCACGACGTGCACACCGTTCTCGTGCAGGGCGTGCAGGATCATCTTCACGCCGATGAACACCATGATCGCGGACAGGCCCCAGCTGATGTAGGCCAGGCGGTCCATCAGTCCGGCCAGCAGGAAGTACAGCTGGCGCAGCCCCATCAGGGCGAAGGCGTTGGCGGTGAAGACGATGTAGGCGTCCTGCGTGAGGCCGAAGATGGCCGGGATGGAGTCGACGGCGAAGACGAGGTCGATGACGCCGATCGCGACGATCACCAGCAGCATCGGGGTCACGTGGCGGCGGCCGTCGAGCTTCACGGTGAGCTTGGCGCCGTGGTAGTCCTTCGTCACGGGCCAGAAGCGCTTCACCAGGCGCACGACCGGCGTCTGCGTGAAGTCCTTCTCCTCGTCGTCGCCCTTGACGTGGTCGCGGACGATCTTGTAGCCGGTGTAGATGAGGAAGACGCCGAAGAGGTAGAAGACCTCACTCCAGGCGTTGATGACCTGCGCGCCCAGCACGATGAAGAAGCCGCGCATGATGATCGCGATGACGATGCCGACGAGCAGGACCTCGTGCTGGTACTTCTTCGGGACCGCGAACGCGGTCATCAGAAGGTAGAACACGAAGAGGTTGTCGATGCTCAGGCTCTTCTCGGTGACGAACCCGGCAAAGTACTCGGCGCCCGCCGTCGGGTTGCCGAAGTACATGACCCCGAACCCGAACACGATGGCGATGCCGATGTAGAAGACGGCCCACCAGGAGGCCTGCTTGATCCCGAACTCCTTGGGACCCTTGGTCTTGCTCCACGGGTGGTCGACGATCACGAGATCCAGGGCGAGGATCAGCACCATGGCCGCGATGGTGGCGGCCCACACCCACAAGGGAACGTTCACGGACGGATTCTCCTCCGGTTGGTGCGCGCGAGCGTTTTGCACGCACGGCGAATAACCGGAGGTCTCTCCCGCTCACGTCCGAAGAACGTGAACCGACGGAACCGGGAGAACGTCGTTGTACTCCGTGATGACGGCACCGCCGCGACAGGGATACTCCCCTCACGTGGTGAAGCAGGCGCGTAGAGCGCACCAGAACAGGTTACGCCATCCGAGCCGGTTCTCAGCATGACATCAAATTCCTCTCTGAGGAAGTCACCCGCGCGGCGGTACCCGTCACTCCCCGGAGACACATCATCCGCACCCGCCGGACATCCGGTGCCACGTGTGACCGCGCTGTCCCGCGGGCACCGGTCCCCCGGCGCACCGCGACGCGTTCGAGGGCCCGGCGCGCCGCGACGGTCACCAGGACGCCACCGACTTGTACACCGCGCACGCCGCCTCCACCGCGTCCTCCTCCGAGGGCAGCCTCCGCGCCGCCTCCCGGGAGCGGGCCCGCAGGTCGGCGGCCAGGTCCGGGTCGTCCAGCACCCGGCCGACCGCCGCCGCGAAGGCCGCGGGATCGCCGGGCGGCACCATCAGCACAGTCCCCGCGTAGAGGTCGGGGATGCCGCCCACCCTGGTGGAGACCACCGGCAGCCCGGCTCGCAGGGCCTCCATGATGACCAGCGACGGGCCCTCCCAGTGACTCGTCAGGCAGAAGACGTCCGCCGCGGCCAGCAGGTCCGCCACGTCGCCCCGGTGTCCGAGCATGCGCACGTCCACCCGCATCTCCGCGGCGGCGTCGTGCAGTTCCCCCCACAGCGGCCCGTCCCCCGCGATGGCCACCACGGGTTCGGGGACCCGGTTCGAGATCGCCGGGGTCGCTGCCAACAGGGTGTCCAGCCCCTTCTGCTCAGCGAGCCGGGCCACCGTCATCAGCAGCGGACGGCCCGGCTCCACCGCCAGGTCCGCCCGGGTCTCCTCACGCCCCTTCAACGGCGTGCCCGTCTCCGGGGCCGCCACCACGGCCATCCGGGCGTCCTTCGCCCCCGCGGCCGAGAGCCTGCGCACGAGGTCCCCGGAGACCCCCAGGACCACCTCCGCGCGGTGGGCCACGATCCGCTCGAGAACGGGATAGACCGTGCCCAGGACTCCCCCGACCACGGGCGGCGCGTTGTGCGCGGTGACCACCAACGGCCGCACCCCCGCGAGCGCGCACAGGGCTCCGGCCCGCAGTCCGTGCGCGTGCACCACGTCCGCCCCGCGCAACAACGAGTGCAGGCGCAGCACCACCCCGGGGTCGCCCGGGGAGGGTGAGGGCCCGATCGGCACCGGGGCGAAGCGCATGCCCAGCGACGAGAACCCGAACTCCCGGTCGGCCGAGGGCGGTCCGACCACCGCCACACGGAACCCCCGGTTCATCAGCCCCTCACCCAGCGAGCGCACGTGGCGGCCCACCCCGCCGCTGACCGTCCCCACGACCAACGCGATCCTGCCGTTCACCGTGTTGCCCTCCCTCGTTCGCGAATGTTCCGAGCACGGTCCGCCACCGTGCGCAGCGCGGAGCGGTCCACCAGGACCGCCACCGCCCCGAAGACCGCCATCGCCGCGCATCCCGCGGCGACGGCCACGAGCGCCGTCCACCAGATCCCGCCCCCCACGGACCCCGCCAGCGCCGTGGCCGTCCATCGCCCGACCAGCCATCCCGCCACGCCGGCGACCAGCGCCGCGCACAGGGACCGGACCAGGCCGGACAGGGAGACGGTGCCGTGGACCCGCGTCACCCCTCCGCACAGCAGGACGGCGGCCAGGCTGAGTCCGGTGGTGCTCGCCGCGCCCAGCCCGGCGATGGACCACCCCGGTGGCAGCGCCCACACCAGCCCCACGGCGCACGCCATCACCACCAGCCAGCCCACGACCTGCGCGGTGGCCGCGGAACGGCCGTGGTGGGAGGCGTACAGCGCCCGGCTGAGCAGCGCCACCAGGGCGAAACCCACCACCCCGGGGGCGTAGGTCAACAGCGCGCGTTCCAACGGGGCGGGCTCCACTTGGGCGAAGACCGCCGCCAGCGGTGCGGCCGCCGCAGCCAGGGCCGTGCCCACCCCCGCGGTGATCACCACGCAGGCCCGCGCGCTGCCCGAGAGCAGCCGGGCGAAGCCGTCCCGGTCCTCCTCGGCGTGGGCCACCGCCAGCGAGGTGAACGCGCTGGTCGCGATGGGAACGGCGATCACCCCGTAGGGCAGGGTGAACAGCGCCCACGCGTAGCTGTAGAGCACGGAGGCGCCCGCTCCCCCGCCCCAGTTGGCCAGTGCCACCGAGAGCAGCAGGCTCACCTGCATGGCCACCAGCGGCAGCAGCGAGGCCAGAGCCAGGGAACGCACGCGCGCACCCACACCCGGGGGGAAGGTCAGGCGGGGGCGCGACCGCAGCCGCAGCCCCCCGGCCGGTCCCAGCACCGTGAGGAAGAGCGCCACCACCCCTGCGGTCGTGCCCAGGGAGAGCACGAGTTCGGCGGAGACCGGCAGGGCGTCGAGGTCCTGCCGGTGGTCGGCGCCCAGGGGCACGAACACCAGGTAGGCGGCGATGACCACCAGGCTGGACACCAGGGGCGCCAGGGCCGGGGCCAGGAAACGGCGGTGGGACTGGAGGACGCCGTAGAGGACCGCCGCGAGCCCGTAGAAGACGATCTGCGGAGCGAACACCACCAGCATGCGGGCGGCCAGGCCGACCAGGGCGGCGCGGTCGCAGCCGGCCCCCGCGCCCAGCAGCAGGGTCATCGCCGGGACCGAGGCCAGCGCCAGCAGCACGGCCAACGGCAGGGAGAGCAGCAGCACCCAGGTGACCAGCGCGGAGGCGGTGTGCCGGACCTGGTCGTCGTCGCCGCGTTGGACCGAGGCGGCCAGGACGGGGACGACCATGGCGGTCAGGGCTCCGCCGATGACGATCTCGAACAGCACCGCAGGGAGCTGGTTCGCGGTGACGTAGGCGGTGCCCAGGCAGGTGTCGCCGACGGTCTGGGAGAAGACGACGGTGCGGCCGAACCCGGCCAGACGGGCGCCCACGGTGACCACCGCGATGAGCGCCGCCGCCGTGGCGACCCCGCGCGTCACCCCGGGGCCGGTGAGGCGGCGGAGCGCCGTGCCCGCGGTACGCGCTCCGGCCCGTCCTGGGCCGCCCCCCGCCGGCGTCCCGTTCCGCCCGACGAAGGAGCCCCGGACGGAGTGCGGTCGGCCGTTCGCCGATCGGGCCCGGCGGCACCGGCGTCCGCGCGCCCCCACCGGTCCAGCCGGTTCAACAGCGGCACGCGCTCGATCACCTGGGAGAAGCTGACCCGCTCGCTGGCCAGGGTCAGGCCGACCACCCCGCCGAGCAGGGCCAGGCGGACCGGTCGCGGTGCGCGGGCCGCCGCGGCCACGCCCAGGGCGGCGCCGAGCGCGTTGGCCCCGGCGTCGCCGAGCATCGAGCGTTCGGCCAGGTCGTCGGGGAGCAGGGCGGCCGAGGCGCCCAGCACCGGACCCACCAACGGTGCGGCCGGGGAGGCGAGCGCGGGGGCCGAGGCCAGCAGCGCGAACTTCACGGCCCGGCCGGGGCGCAGGTCGAGGAGGTTGACCAGGTTGGCGCTGGCCGCGATCAGGGCTCCGTCCACCAGGGTGTCCAGCGGCCCCCTGCGCAGCAGGGAGGCGGCGGCCAGCCCCGTGGCTCCGATCCCCGCCATCTTGACCGTCCCGGTGGTGACCTCCCCGTGGGCGAGCGCGCCCAGGTGGCCGCGCAACCCCTTGGCTCGGGTGTTCCCGGCGAGGTCGTCGTAGGCGCCGAAGGCCGCCGAGGCCGCCGCGGCCAGGGAGGTGGCCGCGCGCACGCGCGGGGTGAGTCCGGGGGCGAGCACGCAGGCGGCACAGATCCCCGAGGCGAGGGCCGGGCCCTCCTTGAGGGTGACAGTGCGGCCCCGGAAGTTGACGCGCTGCCAACTCGGGGAGCGGTCGCCGTCCCGGTCGAGCATCCGGTAGGCGGATCGGGCGGCGAGGGCTCCGAGCACGGCCCCGGTCAGGCCTCGGGCCGCCTGCGACACCACGGAGGTGCGCGGCGCGGCCGCCCGGGGCGTGCGCGCGGGCCTCACTCTCCGCTCCGGGGCGCCCTGCGGCGGGCCTCGTCCTCGTTGCCGGACTCGGCCACCGCCTCGGCTTCGGCGTCGGCTTCGGTCTCGGCGGTCTCGACCGGTCCGGGCAGCGGGTCGGGCAGGAAGCCGACCACACCCTCACCGATGCCGTAGGCGGAGCCGGAGCCGTCGAGGGAGTCGGCCAGGGCGAGGACGGCGACCACGTTCCCGGTGGAGCGCCCCACCACGTCCACGGTGGCGTGGGACGGTTCCTGGTCGCGCGCGAGGGCCACCAACCCGCCAGGGCGGCCCGAGTCGGTTCCCCCGGCCAGGACCGTGGGTCCGACCTGCCGGTGCAGCGCCGCGGTGAGGCTGCTCAGTGCGGTGTTGACGCGTTCGGCGTCCTCTTCGGGGGCGTTGCTGGCGGGGGCCACCACGATCAGGGCGTCGGCCGACGCCGCCGGAGAACCCTCGACCGTGAGCAGGCCGCCCTCAGAGAAGGCCGACAGCACGGCGCTGGCGTCGTGGCCGGTGTCCGGAGCGTCCGTGGCCCCGGTGTCGGCCTCGCCGTCGGCCTCGGTGTCGTCGTTGTCCCTGTCACGGCCCTCGGTCGCCTCGGCGTCCTCGGTCTCCGCGGATTCCTCGAGGCCCTCCTCGTCCGGGACCGCCAGCGCGTGACCCAGCGCGGTTCCGGCCTTGTCGTAGGGGTTGCCGGAGAGGTCGCCCGGATCGGCGGCGACCTGAAGGGCGAGTTCGTCGACGAAGGTGGAGCTGCCGCTGTCCAGGAACGACTCCTCGAACAGCACTCGGCCCGCGACCGAACCGCCGGCCTCCTCCACGCGGCCGCCCAGGGCCTGCACGACCTCCTCGTCCGCCCCGGGCGCCGCGACCAGGACCACCTCGCGGTCGAGCAGGCGCTCCTCCAGGACGTCGGCGGCGACGGCGTCGGTGAACTGGTCCGCCCCGGTGTTGAGCAGTTCGGAGTCGTCGCGCTCGGCGCGCAGCTCCTCGCTCTGCCCGCGCAGGTCGGCCGTCTCGGACTGGAGGGTGTTGAGCAGCGGGTCCTGGAGCATCGTGGTGCCCAGGACCAGACCAACGGTGAGTGCGAGGAACACCGCGATGATGGACACGAGGTGATAGCGGAAGTCGATCACGTGAACAGCCCCGTCATCCAGTAGACGAACGCGTCCCAGCGCGCCGCGAGAAAGGTGAGATAGACCTGCCCGGCCGGTGAGCTGTAGGCGGCGACCAGGATGGTGAGTAGGCACGCGGCCACCAGGCCGAGCAGTGCCCACGGTGAGATGCGGGATCGGTAGAGGCGGCTCACGCCCTTGGCGTCCACCAGCTTCCCGCCGACCCGGAGCCGGGTGAGGAAGGTGCTGGCCATCCCCGACCGGCCCTTGTCGAGGAACTCCTCCAGGGTGGCGTGGGTGCCCACCGCGACGATGAGGCTGGCACCCGAGCCGTCGGCGAGCATCATCGCCACGTCCTCGCTGGTGCCGGTGGCCGGGAAGACCACCGCCTCGTGGCCCAGGTCGGTGAGCCGTTGGAGTCCGGGGGCGCGGCCGTCGCGGTAGGCGTGCACCACGAGTTCGGCGCCGCTGGTCAGGGCCTGGTCGGAGACGGAGTCGAAGTCCCCGACGATGATGTCCGGACGGTACCCGGCCTCCATCACGGCGTCGGCTCCCCCGTCCACCGCGATGATCACCGGGCGGAACTCGCGGATGTAGGGCCGCAGCGCGACGATGTCCTCGCGGTAGTGGTAGCCCCGCACGACGATCAGGACGTGGCGCCCCTCCATGGAGGTGCCGATCACGGGGATGCCGATGCCGTCCAGCAGGAGGTCGCGCTCGCGTTGGAGGTAGGCCATGGTGTTGGCCGCGAAGGCCTCCAGCTGGGTGGCGAGCCCGGCGCGCGCCCCGGCCATGGCGTCGGCCACGCTCTCCTTGTCCTGACAGACCCCCCGGGCGACGACCTCGTCGCCCCGGTAGAGGACAGCGCCCTCCAACCGCAGCCGTTCCCCGTCACGGACGCGGGTCAGGATCTCCGGGTCGACGTCGTCCACCAGGGGGATACCGGCGGCCACGATCATCTCGGGCCCCTGGTTGGGGTAGCGCCCGCTGATACTGCGGGCGACGTTGAGCACCGCCGAGACCCCGCAGCCCACCAGGGCCTCGGCGCTGACCCGGTCAAGGTCGACGTGGTCGATCACGGCGATGTCGCCGGGTCGCAGCCGCTTGGTCAGGTTCTTGGTGCGGCGGTCCGAACGGACGGGCGCAACCAGCCCGAAGGGGGCTTCCGCTCGCGAACGGCGGAATCGCATTGTGGCTCTGAGCGCATCCGATACCTTCATCGGTGGCATACTGTCAGAACTCGAACACGGTAAGTTACTACAGTCGACTGGCGGGCGTTTTCTGGGCAAACCACCCAGGCCGTGACGCCAGCGGTGGCCGCACCCAAGGGGCACGGCCACCTCCGCGACTCAGTCCTCGCAACCGGGGTCAGCCAGCCGGGTAGGCGCGCTCCGGATCGGCGTTGTTCATCAGCTCTTCCGCGTGGGCCCGACCCAGCTCGGAATCCTCCAGCCCCGCGAGCATCCGTGAGAGCTCACGCACCCGCCCGTCCCGGTCCAGCCGGACCACGCCGCTCTCCGTCACCAGGCCCTCGGTGGACTTCTCCACCACCAGGTGGGCGTCGGCGAAGGCCGCCACCTGCGGCAGGTGCGTGACCACGATCACCTGCGCCAACCGGGCCAGACGGGCCAGACGCCGGCCGATCTCCACCGCGGCCTTGCCGCCGACACCGGCGTCCACCTCGTCGAACACGAAGGTGGGGACCGGGTCCGCTCCAGCGAAGACCACCTCGATCGCCAGCATCACCCGCGACAGCTCACCGCCCGAGGCCCCCTTGTGCAGGGCCAGCGGCGGCGAACTCGGGTGCGGGGCCAGCAGGAGCTCGACCTCGTCGCGCCCGTGCTGCCCGAACTCCTCACCCGTGGTGATGCGCACGCTCACCCGCGCGTGCGGCATGGCCAGCGCGGTCAGCTCCTCGGTGACCGCCGCGCCGAACCGCTCGGCGGCGCCGGACCGGATCCCGGTCAGCTCGGTGGCGGCCTCGTCCAACCGCGCGTACAGCTCCTCGGCCTCCGCGCGCAGCCCCTCGATCCGCTCGTCGTCGCCGTCCAGCTCCCCGAGGCGCTTGGCGGCGTTCTCCGCCCAGGCCAGCACCTGGTCCGTGGTCTCGCCGTACTTGCGTGAGAGCTGTGTGAGCAGGGACCGGCGCTCCTGGATCACGGCCAGCCTGGCCGGGTCGGCGTCCACCGACTCGGCGTAGGAGGCCAGCTCGGTGGCGGCGTCGGTGAGGATGTACGACGCCTCGTCCAGGCGGTCGCCGATGGCGGCCAGGTCCGCGTCGTGCTCGCGCACGGCGCCGACGGCCTGGCGGGCCGCCGACAGCAGCCCCACCACGTCGGCCTGGACCTCGGCCGCGGCCGGGTCGCCGGTGAGCGCCTCGTGCGCGGTGGTCGAGGCCACCCGAAGTCCGTCGGCGTGCGCCAGCCGGGTCTCCTCCGTGAGGAGCTCGGCGTCCTCACCGGGCTGCGGCGCGGCGGCGGCGATCTCCTCCACACCGAACCGCAGGAGGTCGGCCTCCTGGGCACGCTCGCGGGCCCGCTCCACCAGTTCGTCCAGCTCGGCGGAGACCTCGCGGTGGCGCCGGTAGGCGGCGGTGTAACGCTTCATCGCCCTGGCCAGGTCGTCCCCGGCGAACCGGTCCAGCGACGAGCGCTGACGGTCCGAACGGAGCAGGCGCTGTTGGTCGGACTGCCCGTGCACGGCCACCAGGTCGTCGGCCAGGTAGGCGAGCAGGCTGACCGGCGCCGAACGGCCGCCCATGGTGGCCCGTGACCTTCCCTCGGCCGACACCGCGCGGGTGAGGATCAGGACGTCGTCGTCGATGTCGCCCCCGGCCTCCAGCACGCGGTCGGCCACTCGACCGCCCTGGGGCACGGTCAACCGTCCCTCGACCACGGCACGGTCGGCCCCCGGACGTACCCGCTGGGGGTCGGCGCGTCCACCGAAGAGCAGTCCCAGCCCGGTGACGACCATGGTCTTGCCCGCGCCGGTCTCACCGGTGACGACGGTCAGACCCGGTGAGAGTTCCAACACGGCGTCGTCGATGACACCGAGGCCTTGGATTCGGACTTCTTCGAGCACCGATCCCTCTCCTGATAGTTGACGCCCTTTGCTTGCGACGGCGCTGGATCAGCGTCCGTGTGCGGCCCGCCCCCGCCATCCCGAAACCGGGAGGCCGAACTTGGCCACCAGCCGGTCGGTGAACGGCGCTCGGTGCAGCCGGGCCAACCGGACCGGCGTATCGGCACGGGTGATCTCGATTCGTGCTCCCACGGGCAATTCGACCATACGCCGTCCATCGCACCAGAGCACGCCCGGTGTGGTCTCCGGCAGCACCTCCAGCGCCACCGTCGCCTCGGGCCCGACCACCAGGGGGCGGGCGAACAGGGCGTGCGCGCTGATCGGCACGACCAGCAGCGCCTCCACGTCCGGCCACACGACCGGGCCTCCGGCGGAGAAGGCGTGGGCGGTGGAACCCGTGGGAGTCGCGCACACCACACCGTCACAGCCCCAGCTGGACAGGGGGCGCCCGTCCACCTCCAGGACCATCTCCAGCATGCGGCGCGAGTCGGCCTTCTCCAGGGTCGCCTCGTTGAGCGCCCAGGAACGCACGGGCGGAGCGCCGTCGCCCCGGCCACCGTTGAAGACGGCCACGTCGAGGGTCATGCGTTCCTCGACCACGTAGTCGTGGTTGACGACGCTGTTCACCGTGGCGCCCAGGTCCTCGCGTTCGGCCTCTGCCAGGAAGCCGACGTGTCCGAGGTTGACCCCCAGGAGCGGCGCACCGGCCGGTCGGGCGAGCTCGGCGGCCCGCAACAGGGTTCCGTCCCCGCCGAGCACCATGACCAGTTCGACGCCCTCGGCGGCACCCGCCGCCTCGACCGGTTCGACCGGGGACAGGACGCAGCCGGAGGCCGCCAGTTCCTCGACCTCGCTCTTGAGCATGCGGACGGTCAGACCCTCCGCGCTCAGGCGCGCGTGGACCAACTGGGCACTGCGTACGGCCGCGGGCCGGCCGGTGTGGGCCAGCAGGAGAACGCTGCGTCCGCTGGTCATCGCCGTCCCCTTACGTTCGCTCCCCAGTGGGAAGTCTGGTGCTGACCGGGTGCTCGACCGCACCCGGCCGGGTCACGTTACCGGACTCCTGCGACAGGAGGCCACGCCCTCAGGACGGCCCCTCCTGGATCGCGCGCTCCAACGCGGCCGGGTCCAGAGGGGGCTCACCAGCGCGCATCCACAGGAAGTACTCGACGTTGCCCGAGGGGCCCGGCAGCGGGCTGGCGGTCACGCCGACCACGCCCAACCCCAGAGTGAGGGCGTGCGCGGCCACGTCGGACACGGCCTCGGCACGCAGTTCGGGCTCCCGGACCACACCGCCCGCGCCCACGCGATCCCTGCCCACCTCGAACTGGGGCTTGACCATCATCGAGAAGTCGGCGTCGGGCGCCACGGACTCGCGCAGGGCGCCCAGGACCAGCTTGAGGGAGATGAACGACAGGTCGCCGACCACCAGGTCGGGACGGGGCTCGCCGACCATCTCGGGGGTGAGTTCACGGACGTTGACCCGCTCCATGACCCGCACCCTGTCGTCACTGCGCAGCGACCAGGCCAACTGTCCGTATCCGACGTCGACCGCCGTGACGTGCGCCACTCCGCGCCGCAGCATGACGTCGGTGAAACCACCGGTGGAGGCCCCGGCGTCCAGGGCCCGCCGCCCCTTCACGTCCAGTTCGAAGGCGTCCAGCGCCCCGATGAGCTTGTGCGCGCCACGGGAGACGTAGGCCGGCTCCTCGGAGGGTGTGCGCACCACGACGGGCTGGTCGGTGCCGATCTGGGTCGCGGCCTTGGACGCCACCATGCCGGAGACCAGGACGCACCCGTCCTCGATCAACTCGGCCGCGTGTCCCCGTGAGCGTGCGTGGCCTCGGCGGACCAGTTCCGCGTCGAGCCGACTACGTTTTGCCATGGTCACCTAGGGTACCGGCCGTTCCGGCCACTATCGGGGACCCCGGGCGTTCTGTCCCAGCGCACCCAGAACACCCGACAGCTCCTGCTGGAGCGTGTCGAAGACCGCCACGTGCTCGTGGGTGGGCAGCGCGTCCAGCGCGGCCAACCGCTCCTTGGTCGCGCCGAGTGTCTGTTCCGCCAACGCCTCGGCCTGCTCGCTCGGGTCCATCGCTCCCCGTCCCTTCGACCACCCGCGCGGGCGCCGGTGGTCCGGCGCCCGGAACGGACTCTACTTCTTGGCGCCCTTGCCCTTGGTGGCGCGCTTGGGGGTCGCACGCGGCCGGGCCGCCTTGGGCTTGCTCCGGGGCTGGTTCGCGGCGGCGCCGTCCTGGGCCGTGTCGCCCTCCTTCGAGCCGTCGCCGTCCTCCACGGCCGCTGCCTCCTGAGCCCCGGCCCCGCTCTTCGCGGGCGCGTCGTCCTTGTCGGCCGGAGGCACCTCGCCCTTCGTCGGAGCGCCGTGGGACTCCTCGTCCACGACGGGCTCCGGCTTCTCCTGGACGGCTGCGGGCGCGCTCTCCTCGGGTGCGGGCAGCTCCGAAGAGGCACCGCCGCGGGGTTCCAGCACCCGTTCCACCGCGTGGCGCGCCGCCATCCGTCGCTCCAGCTCGGCCACCCGGCGAACCATCCGCTCGTACTCCCCGCGCGGCACCATGTCCATCTGCTCCAGCGCGCTACGGACCTCGGACCGCACCAGGTCGGCGACGGCCGCCCGGTTGGCCTGGCTGGTCTCGATCAGCTCGCCCGCCAGGGTCTGGATGCTCTGCCCCACCCTGGGCGGCGCCTCGCCGTCCGGGACCGCGACGGGGGTCGCCCCGTTGGCGCGCAGCAGTGTCTTGGCGGCGGCCACGGCCTGCTTGCGCGAGAGTTCGGTGAGGCCATTGGCGGCGTCCAGATAGGTGCGTACCGCGTCGACGACCATGATGACTTGCTCCTTGAAGGGACCGCAGGAGGAAAGGGAAGGAGGGCGCGGGGAGGGAGGGGCCTCGTGCTCCGGGGGGGTTCGACGCCAACGCTACCGGGACCGGGACCCGTGTGACACGCAAACGAGGGAGCTTCCCCGGGTGGAACCACCCGAAGGCGTCGCGCCGGTAGGGCATCATGACCCCATGAGCAGCATCGACGCGTGCCTCGAAGGCATCGCCCGGGCGAACGAGCGCATCCTCGCCAAGCCCCTGGACCGCCGCCGCGAACACATCCGCGAACGCACGGTGCGCGTGATCGTCCCCGACCTCGGGACGGCCTTCGACATGCGGCTGACCACGGACGGGCTCACCGACGTCACCCCCCACCCCCTGGACGCTCCCGCGGGTACCCCGCAGGTACGGGTGACTGTGTCCAGCGATGACCTCGTGGCCCTCGCCGAGGACCGTCTGGACCCGGCGAAGGCCCTGTTCACCCGGCGCCTCAAGGTGGACGCCAGTTTCAGCGACATGCTCCGCCTGCGACGCGCGCTCTGAACGAAGGCCGTCGACGGGTACCTTGCTGGGATGCCTCGCCAACCACTCGTCCTGGCCCCCTTCCGCGGTCTGCGCTACGCGGCCCCCGACGTCGAACGCTTCATCGACGGTGTCTTCGACATCGCACGGCTGCTGGCCCCGCCCTACGACATCCCCGACGCGGACGAGGCACGCGAACTCCAACGGTCCGACCCCCACAACGCGGCGAGGGTCACACTGCCCTTCGAACTCTCCCGGCAGTCACCCGAGGCGTCCGCGCGCTACCAGACCGCCGCCGACCTCCTGCGCAGCTGGATCGCCGACGGGGTCCTGGCTCAGGACGAGGAACCGGCGCTCTACGTCTACGAGCAGGTCACCGCCGACGGCCAGACCCAAAGGGGACTGGTGGGGGCTCTGGGGCTGCCGGACGAGGGCTTCGACCCCGCCGTGCGCCCGCACGAGGACGTGGCCGATCCCCCGGTGCGCGACCGCTTCCGCCTGATGGAGGTGGCCCGCGCCAACCTCGAACCCATCTTCCTGATGTACCGGGGCGCCGACGGCGCGGCCTCAGCGGTCACGGAGAACACCGGGGACCAGCAGCGGCCCCTGGTGTCCACGCGGACCCGCGACGGTTCCGAACACCGCTTGTGGGCCGTCACCGACCCGCGGATCCAACAGGAGATCGCGGACGACCTGGCCGGACGCTCCGCGCTGATCGCGGACGGACACCACCGCTACGCGGCCTACCGCCAGCTGCGCCAGGAGAACGCCGACCCGGGCTGGAACCACGGGCTGGCCCTGCTCGTGGACAGCGACGCCCACCCGCCCCGGCTCGGCGCCATCCACCGTGTGCTGCCCGGCCTGGACACCGCCGAGGCTCTGGCCGCCGCCCGAACCGTGGCCCGGGTGGAGCCGGTCACCGAAGCAGACCCCGCGCTCCTGGAGGACGCGCAGGCCCCGGCCCTGCTCCTGGTGTCAGCCGAGGGCGAGGCCCACCTGGTGAGCGGATTCGACGAGGCCGTGCTCCAACGGGCCATGCCCGACCGCTCCCCCGACTGGCGCCACCTGGCCACGGCCGCCCTGCACGAGGTGCTCCTGCCCCTGTGGCACTTCCCCGAGGAACACGTGCGGATGGTCCATGACGACCCGGCCGAGGCCGAGGCCGCCGCCCGCGACGAGAAGGGCACTGCGGTGATCGTGCCCCCGCTGCGCGTGGAGCAGGTCTACGCCGTCGCCGACCGGGGCGAACTCACCCCCCGCAAGTCCACGTCCTTCGGCCCCAAACCCCGCACGGGGCTCGTCATGCGAGTCCTGGACTAGCCAGGTCCCCGCCAGCTCCCGCGTATCGGGGGGTCGTCGAGGCGGATGGGGGCAAGCCCCTTACCCCGGCCCATCCCCGCGTGCGCGGGGCCTACTCCTTGGGGGGTGATCCACCGGTAGGTGCGGCCGGTCCATCCCCGCGTGCGCGGGGCCTACTGGGGATCGATGCGGGCGATCTCCCAGGAACCCGGTCCATCCCCGCGTGCGCGGGGCCTACGCGATCATCCCCACCGTGGCCGCCGGGGTGCTCGGTCCATCCCCGCGTGCGCGGGGCCTACCCCTTGCCCTTCAGCGCCTCGGTGTTCTTGTGCGGTCCATCCCCGCGTGCGCGGGGCCTACGCGGGTTACTGCTCGTACGGTCAGCGCACGTTCGGTCCATCCCCGCGTGCGCGGGGCCTACATCCCTCCTCCTGACCGGGCCGGGCGCCGCACCGGTCCATCCCCGCGTGCGCGGGGCCTACTGGCGCTCTGAGTCATAGGACATGACGGTCGTCGGTCCATCCCCGCGTGCGCGGGGCCTACATCATCCGGTGGGCCCCCGACGGCCAGCTGGACGGTCCATCCCCGCGTGCGCGGGACCTACCACTTCGCGACCTGCGGGAACGCGAGCCGTTATCTCCGCTTGACAATCGCATCGGCAGGCGTTCCGGGAGTCGCATCATGGCAGAGAGGGCCCGAGAGCGAAACTGACTGGCCTGGCGGACCTTCGCGCTGGAAAATGACCCGAAGTGTCCACCAGCACCGGAGCGCCCTCGTGTCCACTCCCCCTTACCTCTCGGACGGGCCGCGTACGGCGGCCTCACTCACCGTGCACCTGGCGCACCTGGGGGTGCGCCCTGGTGACACACTCCTGGTCCACACCTCACTGCGCTCCCTCGGGTGGGTGTGCGGGGCCGACCAGGCCGTGGTCCAGGCGCTGCTGGACGCGGTGGGGCCTGCTGGGAACCTCGTGGTTCCCACCCAGACCATGGGCAACACCGACCCCTCCGGCTGGGTCAACCCGCCCGTGCCGCGGGCGTGGTGGGAGACGATCCGCGCCGAAGCGCCCGCCTTCGACCCCGCGATCACCCCCAGCACCTACATGGGGCGCGTTCCCGAACGGGTCCGCACGTGGCCGGGCGCGGTACGCAGCTCCCACCCGCAGACCTCCTTCGCCGCGTTGGGTCCGCGAGCTGCGCATCTCATGCACCCCCATCCGCTCGAATCGGCGCTCGGTGAGGGCTCTCCCCTGGCGCGGATGGAACGGGTCGGGGCGCGAGTCCTGTTGTTGGGCACCGGCTACGACTCCTGCACCGCATTCCACCTGGCCGAGTACCGGATGGCCGATCCGCCCACCGAATCCTCCTCGTGTGCCATCCGTGACGACGAGGGCCAACGGAAGTGGGTCACCTACACCGGTGTGGTCCTGGACGAGGGCGACTTCCCCGAACTCGGCGCCGAGTTCGAGGCCACCGGCGCGGTGACGGTCGGACGTGTGGGTTCGGCGACCGCCCGACTGTTCTCGCTGGAGGACGCGGTCACCTTCGCCTCCGGCTGGCTCACCGAGCACCGACCGGCTGCGACGGAACCCACATCCGAGGGCTGGCGGCCGTGAGCCCACGGCGGCCTAGCCTGGGGGTGACCTCTCCCGCCACACGGAATCGGACCCCACACCATGTCCTTGCAGGCCGCTGACCGCCCGCTCAACGAGCTCCACGACGCGATGCTCCTCGATCTGGACGGTGTGGTCTACATCGGTCCCAAAGCCGTGCCCGCGGCGCCCGAGGCCGTGGGCAAGGCCCGGGCCGCGGGGGCCCGGGTCGCCTTCGTGACCAACAACGCCGGACGCACCCCCGCTCGCATCGCGGAGCACCTGACCCAGCTGGGCGTGCCCGCTGCCCCTGAGGACGTGGTGACCTCCGCGGAGGCGGCGGCGCGCCTGATCGCCGCCCGGTACCCGGAGGGGTCGGAGGTGCTCGTGGTCGGGGACACCGGGCTGCGCCAGGCCGTCCGCAGGATGGGGCTGCGGCCCGTCACGGTCTCTTCGGACTCGGTGGTGGCCGTGGTCCAGGGCTACTCACGGACGATGGCTCGCGACCTCCTCGACCAGGGCACGCTCGCTGTCTCGCGCGGCGCGTTCTACGTGGCCAGCAACTCCGACGCCACCGCTCCCACGGAGTGGGGGGTCACCCCCGCGAACGGTTCCTTCGTCCGGGTGATCGCGCACGCCACCGGGGTCGAGCCAGTGATCGCCGGCAAGCCGATGCGCCCCCTGCACGAGGAGGGCATGATGCGCACCGGCGCGAGCAACCCCCTGATCGTGGGCGACCGGCTGGACACCGACATCGAGGGAGCCACCGTGCACGGCGCCGCCGGGCTCCTGGTCCTGTCCGGCGTGGCCACTCCGCAGGACGTGCTGGCCGCCCCCGCCCACCAACGCCCCCGCTACCTGTCGTGGGACGTGTCCGGGATGAACGAGCCCCACCCGGGCCCGGTGCGCCGTGTCGAAGGGGACACCGCGCGCACCGAGTGCGGAGGATGGACCGTCACATCGATGGAGGGAACGGTTCGCCTGTCCGGGGAGGGCGACCGGTTGGATGGCCTGCGCGCACTGTGCACGGCGGTCTGGGCCGACGAGACGATCGCCCCCTCAGGGTCTTCGGCCGCCGAGGCCTTGGCCGTCCTGGGCTGGTGACCGGATCACCGACCCGCCTCGCGTACCCGCGAGGCGGTGTCCGCCTCCACCTCCAGCACACTGTGGATCCCGTTCCAGCCCCGCCAGGTCCGGCGGCGTAGCTCGCCGGTCACCCGGACCACGTCGCCGACCCGCCAGCCCTCCACCCTCGCGCACAGGTGCGGATCGAAGGAGACGAGGGTCATCGAGTCGGCCCGAGCGCGCTTACGTCCGGGTACCTCGGGGCGTGCCACGCAGATCCGCCAGGTGACCAGACGGTCCCCGCTGGGAAGCTCGCGTTCGGAAGGGGCTGCGGTGACGCGGCCGACCACGAGGACCTCGTTGAGGTGTCCGTCGGCCCGGTCCGGACGTTCCGGGGCGGTGACGTCGGAGACGGCCAGGTCTGGGGACAGGGGCGGCGGTTCAGTTCCGTTCGGGCGCCCCGAAGCGGAGGTCGTTCCCGACGGCTCGGGCATGACCGGCCCGGGAGCGATCCCCGTGGCGTGGCCGGGTGGGATGGTGGCGTGGGTGGACTTCGACGACACGGGTGCGGGGGTGGATTCGAGCACGAGGGCCTTTCTGGGAGTGTCCTGGTGCGCGCGCTGGTTCCAGGATCACCCGGGTGGGGGGTGGAGGGAAAGGCCCTTTCGGAGGCTGTGGACAACGGTGCGACCCCGCCGTCAGCTGCCATGACATCCTTGTCCTAGAGTCGGGTTCGGTCCGCGGCGGACCGAAGGATGCTTGAGGAAGAGGGGTGCCCGCCTTGCACGACGACGTGGACGTCAGCGGTCTGCCCGAGGGGATCACTCCGCTCGGCGACGAGATCTACGCGATCGACACGATGCTCGCCGGTTATCCCGGGGTCGTGTCCGCCTACCTCATCCGCACCGAGCGGCCCTGCATCATCGAGGTCGGCACCGCCGGTTCGGCCCCGGTCCTGCGCGACGCCGTCATCCGGCTCGGGCTGGCCCCGGAGGACCTCGCCACCATCGTGGTCACCCACATCCACCTGGACCACGCGGGCGGCACCGGGGACATGGCGGCGCTGTTCCCCAACGCGGAGATCGTCGTGCACGAGCGCGGTGCCCGGCACCTGGCCGACCCCAGCCGTCTGATGGCCAGCGCGAAGATGGTGTGGGGCGACCGGCTGGAGTCCCTGTTCGGGCACATGCGTCCCACCGAGGCCGCCCGTATCCGGTCCGTGGCCGAGACCGGGGAGATCGACCTGGGCGCGGGCCGCAGGCTCGTGTCGCACTACGCCCCCGGCCACGCCAAGCACCACATGGGGCTGGTGGACACCGGGACCGGCGACCTGTACGTCGGCGACGCCCTCGGGGTGTACAACCCCCTCACCGGTGACCTGCGCCCGGCCACCCCGCCGCCGGACTTCGACATGGACGCCTGCCTGCGCACCCTGCGCCTGTTCGGTGACATCGGTGCACAGCGGCTCATGTTCTCCCACTTCGGCGCACACGACGCCGTCAACGAGACCATCGACCGCGCCGAGAGCGAACTGCGCCTGTGGGTGGAGACCGTACGGGACTCCCGGGACACCGGCGGGGACCTCGACCACGCCATCGCGATGGTACGCGACAAGGTCATCAGCCGGTACAAGCCGCTTCCTCCGGAGGCCTCGAGCGGGACCAAGGCCGTCCTGGACACGCTCAGCGGCCCGGAGGCCAACGTGAGCGGCATCGTGCACTGGCTGGACCGGCTCGCCCAGGAGCAGGCCGAGGCGAAGCGGAAGTCCGAGGAGGAGCGAACCTGAGCCCTTCTCCGTGTGGGACCGGGCGGGGTGGGAGCACGCCGTAAATTCTCGTGCGTGCTCGGACCCGCCCGGCATAGCCTCCCCGGATGACCCCTCAGATTCGTGACGGTCGTCCCTCCGACACCGTTCAGGCCTACTCGCTCATCCGCGCTTCCCTCCCCTGCCTGATTCTCACCGAACAACACATGCGATGGCGGCTCGCCCACCCGGTGCCCGGAACGCAGGACACCCGCCTGGTCGCGGTGGTGGGCGACACCGTGGTCGGACACCTTCTGAGTCGGCTGCGAACCCACGAGGACGGGACCCGCACGGGCCGTAGCTACCTCGGAGCCCTGGCCGAGAGTCATCGAACCGCGGAACTCGCAGAACAGCTCCTGGCCGCCTCGGAGGCCAGCCTCATCGAGAAGGGGGCGAACATCCTGCGCGCGAACAGCGCACAGGAGGGCGTCCAGGCCGGAGGCGGCTGCTTTGACCAGGCGGCCCGGAAACGCGGATACGAGGTGGAGGAGGAGCACCACGTCCTCGGCCTGGATCTGAGTGGGCTGCCGAACCGGCCCGAGACGCCGGAGGGTTTCGAGCTGCGCCGGATGAGCGACTTCGACGACCCACGACCGCTCTACGAGCTCGACAAGGCATGTGACGAGGACGAACCAGGTGAGTCGGACGAGTTCGCCCCCTACGAGTTCTGGCTCAACTCGATCTGGGAGAACCCGCTGATCGACCTCGACATCAGCCTGGTGGTGACGCACGAGGGAGTCCCGGTCTCCTTCTCCGCCTACATGTCCGACCAGGACACCCGTGTGGGATCGGCGATGACCGGCACCCAGCGCGAGTACCGGGGGCGCGGGCTGGCGAAGTGCGCCAAGATCTCCGCCCTGCACCGGGCCCGGGAGAGGGGGCTCAGGCACGCCTACACGGAGAACCACGTCAGCAACCAGCCGATGCTCGCCATCAACGACCGGCTCGGGTACGAGGCAGTGGGCGTGGAGAGGTTCCACGTCAGGCGCCTGAGTGCCTGAGTGCCTGAGGTCGGACTCGGGCATGCGGCGGTCGGGTGTGGCTGGCTGGTGGCGGTGCGCTGCCGCGGAGGTGTCTAACGGGCTCCGGGCAGCGCGAGGACCCGCAGGAGGTACGCGTACAGACCGTCCGCCCAGGACAGTTCGTGTTCCGGGGGAAGCCGGTCGAAGGCACGAACCTCGACGGTCTCGAACTCTCCGCTCAGCGGTTCCAGTGCGCTCACCTGGGCGTGCGTGACCACGGTGGTGTGCCCGCCGGACAACACGTAGTACCCGAGGGGCCGGACGTCTCCGAGGGTCGCCCCAGCCTCCTCGAACGCCTCCCGCCGGGCGGTGGCGTAGAGGTCCTCGCCGCTCTCGTGGTGGCCTCCGGGAAACTCCCAGGCCCGCCGCCGGTGGCGGACCATGAGAGGACGCTCCCCCAGGTAGGTCAGGCACACCACCGAGTCGTACCGCTGGGGAACCGCCCCCAGGCACACGACGGCGCCGCCGAGTGGCTCCCGGCCACTCGACGGCGCTCCGTCAGGGAGTTCCGAGGGGGTCAGCCCCGGTCCTCGCGGCCGCCTCGGCGGTCGTCACGACGATCGTCGCGACGATCGTCGCGACGATCGTCGCGGCGGTGGTCCCGGCCCTTGTCGTCACGGCGCTCCCGGGAGGCGGTGGCCTCGGCCTCGGCCGCCGCCTCGTCCGCCTCCTCCTCGACGTCGGTCCAGACGACCCCGTCCTCGACGTCGCTGTCGACCAGCTCGACGCCCTCGATCGCGGCCAGGCGCTCGTCGGCGTCGGTGACACCCTCGCGGTCGACGGAGGAGGCACGCGCGAAGTACTCGCGGGCGTCCTCCTTGCGGCCCAGCTCCTCCAGGACGTCGGCGTACGCGTAGAACAGACGGGCCACGTACGGACGGGCCCGGCGCTCCTTCAGCTCAGGAACCTGGAGCTCGGCCAGGGCCGCCTTCACGTCACCCATGTCGCGGCGGGCACCGGCGGCGACGATCCGCAGCTCGATGCGCTCGTCGGCGTCCAGGTCCTTGGCGGCCGGGTCGTTGGTGATCTCCAGGGCCCGCTCGGGACGGCCGAGGCCGCGCTCGCAGTCGGCCATGATCGCGAGGAAGGTGTCCCGACCGCTCATGCGGCGGGCCGCGCGCAGGTCGGAGAGAGCCTCCTGCCACTTGCCCACCGTGTAGGCGGCGATACCGGACGCCTCACGGACCGTGGGTAGGCGGGAGGCCTTGCGGCGAGCGTGGGCAGCGTGCTTGTAGGCACGCTCGGGGTCCTCGTCCACCAGGATGCCGGCCGCGACGATGTGCTTGCCGATGAGCTCGGCCAGGGACTTGGGCAGCGAGTGCAGGTCGCGCTTGGTGTCCTTGTCCAGCTGGTCGTAAGTGGCCTCGTCGGGCAGCGGCGGAGCGATGTCGGCCGGATCGCGGTCATCACGGCGATCGTCACGGCGGTCATCGCGACGGTTGTCCCGCTGCGGTCGCCGGTCGTCACGCTGGAAGTCGCGGCCCCGGTTGTTCCGGTTGCCACCACGGTCGTCCCGGCCGCCGTCGCGGCCACGGAAGTCGCGCCCGCCGCCCTGGCGGTCATCCCGGCCACGGAAACCTCCACGGTCGTCGCGACGGTCATCGCGCCCACCGCCCTGACGGTCGTCCCGGCCACGGTAACCACCGCGGTCGTCGCGACGGTCATCACGCCCGCTGCCCTGACGATCGCGATCCCCGCGGTAGCCGCCGCGCTGGCCGTCGCCACCCCGGTTGCCACCACGGTCGTCACGGCGTTCACCGCCGGGCCCGCCGCGGTAACCGCCACGGCGGTCGTCCCCGCCACGGAAGTCGCGGCCGCCACCACGGCGGTCATCGTCGCGCCTGCCGCCACGGTCGTCCCCGCGGTCGTCGCGACCCCGGTATCCGCCCCGGTCCTCACGACGCTCGCCGCCGGGACCACCGCGGTTGCCTCCGCGGTCGTCGCGGCGGAACCCACCGCGGCGGTCGTCGCCACCACGGAAGTTGCGGCGGTCGCCACCGCCACCGGAGCCGCCTCTGTCGTCCCGGGAGCCCCTGTAGCCAGACCGGGAACGGGACTCGTCACCGCGCCCGCGACCGCCAGGCTCACCGGAGCGGTTACCGCTGTGGTCGTTTGCTCCGGAGTCCTCGCGGTCTCCCGATCGGCTGTCCTCAGTCATCCAACCCGTCCGTCAACACTCAAAAGCGCTGCCACTTTGAGCAGTAGCAGCGCGTAGTAGTACTCGTATCCTCCAGCTTACGACATGGCGTACGCGCACATCACCAAAGCCGCAGCACACGACGGTGGGCTAGTACACAGGCCAACACACCTCCCGTGGTCAACCCGCCAACCCCGTCCGGGACACCTGATGTCGATATCGGGGAGTCCTCAATCCCGACCCCACACCCGAAAACCACAATTCACAAACGCACAAACAACCCCAACAAAAAAGGAAGAGGAAGAACCCGCCCCAAAGGACAAGCCCTTCCCCTCCCTACCAAGAAAAACCGTGGCAGCGACCTACTCTCCCACCCCACAACAGGGCAGTACCATCAGCGCAAGGA
>NZ_QGTF01000016.1:0-5328 GCF_003182025.1 Nocardiopsis sp. L17-MgMaSL7
GTGGTGAACGGTTATGGTCCGGCGGAGAACATGGGGTTCTCGACGAGTTTCGAGGTGTCCTCGGTCGAACCCGGACAACGCTCGGTACCCGTCGGCGCTCCGATCGGAGGGTCGCGGGTCTACGTGTTGGACGCTCGTCTGCGGCCCGTGCCGGTGGGTGTGCCGGGTGAGTTGTACATCGCCGGGCGCACTCTGGCCCAGGGGTATCTCGGGCGTTCGGATCTGACCGCGGAGCGGTTCGTGCCTGATCCCTTCGGTGCTCCGGGGGATCGGATGTATCGCACGGGTGACCTGGTGCGGTGGTCGTCCTCGGGAGATCTGGACTATGTGGGCCGGGTGGACGACCAGGTCAAGGTCCGCGGATTCCGGATCGAACCCGGTGAGGTCGAGGCCGTCCTGGCCGGAGTTCCTGGGGTGGCTCAGGCCGTGGTCGTTGCCCGGAGCGACCACGGCGGACCGGTGTCCCTGGTCGCCTACACGGTCCCGGTCGCGGGAGCCGAGCTGGACGGCGCCGTCGTGCGCGGTGCGGTCGCCGACGCCCTCCCCGAGCACATGGTGCCGTCGGCGGTGGTGGTGCTGGACGAGCTCCCGCTGACGGCGAACGGCAAGCTGGACAGGAGGGCCCTGCCCGCACCGGACTACACGGCCTCGGTCTCGGGCGGGCAACCCCGCAATCCTCGGGAAGAGATCCTGTGCGGGTTGTTCGCCGAGGTCCTGGGCCTGGAACGGGTGGGGATCGACGACTCGTTCTTCGACCTGGGCGGCCACTCCCTGCTCGCCACCCGACTCCTCACACGTCTGCGCTCGGCCATGGACGCCAAGGCCACTCTGGAGGACGTCTTCCGCGCCCCCACGGTGGCCCAGTTGGCGCGGCGCCTTGATTGGGTGCCGACGCCCCGGGCACGCCCGACGCTGAGGCGCCGTACCCGCGCCGGGGTGGAACTCGACGGCTGACCCGTCCCGCGAAGCGGCCGGGCCCCTGACCGGGGCTCCGGCCGCTTCGTCGTTCCCCAGCGGATGACCCCCGTGGTCCACCGGCAGGCAGCGGACCGGCCCCAACTGCCGCTTCCTTGCCGTCACTTCCTGCCCCGTGCGCCCGGAATTCCGGCGTACGTTTCCGTTATTCGACCGGTGTAGCAGAACAAGGAAACCGATTCGGGCCCGGGATTCCCGGAAACACGAACCGGCTCTGAACAGCGATCTGGAGCGGAACGGAATGACGGAATTCGGAAACAACGCGGCCGCGAGCGAGGTGCTGTGGGAACTGCGGAGCCCTTCCGCCCCCGGTGGCCTCTCCCTGCTGATCCTGCCCCACGCCGGAGGCAACGCCCACTACTACGCCCAATGGGAGGAGCACCTTCCCCGGGACGTGGGCCTCCTGGTCGCCCAGTACCCCGGCCGTGGCTCGCGCTTCACCGACGACCTGCCCGAGAGCGTCGACGACCTGGTCGCTCCCATCGTGTCCCTGCTCGCCGAGGACCGCCGCGACCTGGTGGTACTCGGTCACAGCATGGGGACCCTGGTGGCCTATGAGGTCGCCCGGGGCCTCAGCGCGGCGGGACGGCCGCCCGTGGCCCTGATCGGGTCCGCCTGCCGTGCCCCGTTCCTGCCCAACCCCAGCCCGGTCCTGCCCGAGACGCTCTCGGACGAGGAACTGGTGGAGGCGATCAAGGCTCGCGGGGGCACCGATCACGAGATCCTCGACGAGCCCGAGCTGCGGGAGATCATCCTGCCGTCGATCCGCGCGGACTTCTCGATCGACGACGCCTACCGGCGCGATGACGCGGTACGCAGTCTCCACCTCCCGCTGACGATCGTCGGCGGTGAGTCCGACCCCATCGTCCCCGTCGGCGACCTCGTGGAATGGCGCGACGTCACCCAGGGCGAGACCTGTGTCGAGACCCTTCCCGGAGGCCACTTCTACTTCGACGAGAGCGAGGAGAACCTGGCCCGGTTCATGGAGATCATCGGTTCGGTCACCGCCTCGATGACCGCCGTACACGCTTCCTGAGAAAAGGCTCCGGCGCGGAGCGAAAAGCGAGAAGAGCGGGCACGAGCCCGCGAGGAAAACGGAGGAAGAATGTCGCTGACAACAGAGAAGGCCGTGGTCCGCCGTGAGGCGGGCAAACCCTCGATCATCGAACTCCCCGGTGTGCGGGACATGGACGAGGCCGTCCGGGTCCTGGAGCGCGAACGCCCCGCCATCACCGCGGAGCTGACCTCAGCGGGCAGCGTCCTGGTCAGGGGTCTTCCCGTCCAGGACGCCGCCGCCTTCGGCCGGGTCCGCGACGTCCTGCTGCCCCAGCCCGCCGCCTACAAGGAGAAGGCCACCCCGCGCACCGACTTCGGCGGCGGTGTGTTCTCGTCCACCGACCTGCCCGCGATCCAGCCCATCCGCCTGCACAACGAGAACAGCTACACCCTCGACTTCCCGGGCACGCTTCTCTTCTGCTGCGTCGTCGCCCCCGACAAGGGCGGCGCGACGACCGTCGGCGACATGCGCGAGGTGCTGGAGCTGGTCCCCGAGGACCTGCGTCGCAGGTTCGAGGAGCACGGCTGGCTGCTGGTCCGCAACTACTCCGCTCTGGCCGGTCTGCCCTGGCAGACCAGTTTCGCCACGGAGTCCCCCGCTGAGGTCGAGGCCTACTGCGCGGAGAACGTGATCGGCTGCGAGTGGCTCGACGAGGAGACCCTGCGCACCCGCCAGCGCCGGTCGGCGATCGTCACCCACCCGGGTACGGGGGAGCGGGTCTGGTTCAACCACGCCGCGTTCTGGAGCCGCTGGTCCCTGGACGAGGACGTCCGCGACGTGCTGCTGGAGACCTACGGCGAGGAGGGCCTGCCCTTCGAGACCTTCGTCGGTGACGGCACCCCGCTCACCCGGGAGGAGGCCGACGCGCTCAACGACGCCTACTCCCGGGCCACGCGCAGGGAGACCTACCAGGTCGGCGACCTGCTGATGGTCGACAACATCCTCAACGCCCACGGCCGTGAGGCCTTCGAGGGAGACCGGAAGATCCTCGTCGCCATGGGCGACCCGGTGCCGCTCGCCGACTGCGCACCGACCGCTCCTCCGGCGACCGGCGCGAGTCAGGACGGGGCGGTCCGGTGACGACCCAGATCGAGTCCCTCGACTCCGTGGCCGGGCGCCACAGCGGGGCCCGGGACCTCCTGGACCGCCTCGCCGAAGTACCCGGGACCCGCGACGCCGTCGTCGACGGCGACCGCGTCCTCACCTTCGACCAGCTCAGGGCCGGAGCCGTCCGCGTCGCCCGTGAACTCGTCGGCAGGGGGATCGGGCGCGAGCGCGTCGTCGCCCTCTGCATGCCGCGAGGCGCCGATCTCGTCCTCGGCCTGATCGGCACCCTGACGGCCGGCGCGGCCTACCTGCCCGTCGACCCGGCCCTGCCCGTCGAGCGCCGCAGACACCTGCTGGAGGACGCGGCCGCCGATCTGGTGGTTGTGTCCTGCGGCGCCGCCACGGGCGGCCACGAGGACTGCGGCGCCTCGGACGGCACGTTCCCCGAGACCGTCGCCCTCTGCCGGATCGCGCCCGACGGAACCTCGGTCGAGGCGTCCCAGGAACCCTTCCTGCCCGCGGCCGTCAGTCCCGCCAACCTCGCCTACGTCATCTACACCTCCGGATCCACAGGGCGACCCAAGGGCGTGGAGGTCTCCCGCGGGTCGGTTTCGGCCCTGCTCGCGGACCTGGAGAGCGAGCACCTCGCGGGTCCCCCCGGGGGCCGCGTGGGCTGGAACGCCTCCGCCTCCTTCGACGCCTCTGTCCAGCAGTGGACCCGTCTGTGCAGGGGTGACACCGTCGTCACCCTTGACGACCAGGTCCGGTCCGACCCGGCGGCCATGGCCGGACTCATCCGCGAGCAGCGCCTGACCGACCTGGACATCACCCCCTCCCACGCCGACCTGCTCCTGGACCACCTGGAGGAGCACCTGGGCGGAGACCGTCCGGGGCCCCTCACGCTGCTCGTCGGCGGAGAACCCGTCAGCCCGCCCCTGTGGCACCGGCTGAGCGCGATGGCGGAGCGGGGCTCGATCCGCGCCGTCAACGTCTACGGGCCCACGGAGTGCACTGTCGACGCGACGGCCGGCTGGATCGACTCCTCCCGTGAACCGCACATCGGCCGGGTCCTACCCGGGCTGGAACTGCGCCTGCTCGACGAGCGGCTGTCGCCCGTGCCCGAGGGGGTCACCGGCGAGATCTACCTCGCCGGGTACCGGGTGGCCCGCGGTTACCGAGGAGCGCCCGGCCTGACCGCCCAGCGATTCGTCCCGGACGTCGCCGCGGCCGACGGCTCGCGCATGTACCGCACCGGTGACCTGGCGCGCCGACTCCACGACGGCCGCCTGGAGTACCTGGGCCGCGGCGACCGCCAGGTCAAACTGCGCGGATTCCGCATCGAGCCCGGCGAGGTCGAGGGGGTCCTGGGCGCGCACTCCGCCGTCGCCGAGGTCGTCGTCGACCTACGGTCCCTGACCGGAGGGCCCGCGCTGGTGGCCTACTACCGATCGCACGGTTCTGGCCTGGACCGGGAGCTGCGCGACCTCGCCGCCGCCAGCCTGCCCGGCTACATGGAACCCGCGGCCTACGTGGAGCTCGCCGAGTTTCCGAGGACCCCCAGCGGCAAGCTGGACCGCGCGGCCCTGCCCGACCCCGAGCCCGTCGGTAGAGAGGACTCCGGTGACGAGGGGCTCAGCTCCGTGGAGCAGCTCATCGCGCGGGTGTGGGCCACGGTCCTCGGAGTCCCCGTGATCGGGGCGGAGGACGACTTCTTCCGTCTCGGAGGCCATTCGCTCCTGGCCATCAAGCTCGTCTCCCAGGTCAAGGCGCAGCTTGGGGTGAAGATCCCGCTCAAGGCCGTGTACGAGAACCCGAAGCTGCGCGACCTCGCGTCCGTCATCGAGTCAGCGAACTGAGCGGATGCTCTCGACCGGAGAGCCACGCAGTTCCGACCGGCCCGGGAGGGGACCACCGCGTCCGCGGTCCCTCCCGGAGCACCGTCGGACCGCCCGAACCCGGGTGAGAACCGCCGCACACCACGTTTCCGGCGGACGAAGGCACCACCCTTTCCCATGAGGAGTAACCGTGATCCCCCTTTCCTTCGCGCAGCGGCGGCTGTGGTTCGTGAACCGGCTTGAAGGTGCGGGCTCGACCTACAACGTGCCGTTGGTGGTGCGGTTCGGCGCCGATGTGGACGCCGCCGCTCTGGAGACGGCGTTGGGTGACGTGGTCGAGCGGCACGAGGTGTTGCGGACGGTCTACGGGGAGAGCGGGGGCGAGCCCTTCCAGCGGGTGTTGGGGCTGGCGGC
>NZ_QGTF01000016.1:5424-98222 GCF_003182025.1 Nocardiopsis sp. L17-MgMaSL7
GACGGCGTTGGGTGACGTGGTCGAGCGGCACGAGGTGTTGCGGACGGTCTACGGGGAGAGCGGGGGCGAGCCCTTCCAGCGGGTGTTGGGGCTGGCGGAGGGGTTGCCGGGGTTCGAGGTGGTGGAGTGCGCTCCCGATGGGGTGGACGCGCTGGTGGGGGAGTTCGCGCGAACGCCGTTCGACCTCGCGGTGGACCGGCCGGTGCGGGTCCGCTACTTCGGCTGTGGTCCCGGTGGGTCGGTGCTGGTGGTGCTGATGCACCACATCGCCACGGACGGTTGGTCCGAGGGCGTGCTCGTGCGGGACCTGGGGCGGGCCTACGCCGCGCGCCTCGCTGGCGGGGCGCCCGAGTGGGAGCCGCTGCCGGTGCAGTACGCGGACTTCGCCCTCTGGCAGCGGGACGTCCTGGGCTCGCCCGAGGACCCGGACAGTCTCCTGTCACAGCAGACGGACTTCTGGCGGGACGCGCTGGAGGGGGCGCCCGGATCCCTGGAGCTTCCCTTCGACCGTGTACGTCCGGACACGCCCACGGGCCGGGGCGCGCAGGAGGCCCTCGACCTCGACGCGGACCTGCACGCACGCCTGCTGGAGGTGGCCGGGGCGCACGGTTGCACCCTGCTGATGGTGGTGCAGGCGGCGCTGGCGGTCGCGCTCTCCAAGGCCGGTGCGGGGGACGACGTGCCGTTGGGCACCCCGGTGGCCGGTCGTGACGAGGAGGCCCTGGAAGACCTGGTGGGGTTCTTCGTGAACACCCTGGTGCTCCGCACCGGGGTCCGACCGGACCAGACGATCTCAGAGCTCCTCGCGCAGGTGCGCGAGGCCGACCTGCGCGCCTACGCTCACCAGGACGTCCCCTTCGACCTGCTGGTCGAGGCCCTCAACCCGGAGCGCGTGCCCGGACGCCACCCGCTGTTCCAGGTCACGGTCGCCGTGAACGGGGCCCGGGGGGAAGGCGCGGACCCGGAGTTCGCCGGGGCGGTGACGACGGAGCTGGTCCCCGTGGACACGGGTGTGGCCAAGTTCGACTTCGCGGTGGGCTTCGTGGAGCGCCGGGACGGCTCGGGTGGGGCGGCGGGGCTGTCCGGTGTTGTGGAGTACGCGTGTGACCTCTTCGACGCCGCCACGGTCCGTGCCCTGGGCGCGGTCCTGGTGCGGGTGTTGCGCGCCATGGCCGGGGACCCGGAATCGACCGTGGGCGAGTGCGTCGAGCTGACGGAACCGGAGCGGGTGGCTCTGACCGATCGCGGTACGCCCGCGGTGAGCGCGGTGGCGACCGTCGGCGACTCACCGTCCGGCCCGCTGACTCCGCGTCAGGAGATCCTGTGCGGGTTGTTCGCGGAACTGTTGGGTCGGGAGTCGGTGGAGCCGGGGGAGAACTTCTTCCGTTCGGGTGGTAACTCGCTGCTGGCGCTGCGTCTGGTGTCGCGGGTGCGGTCGGTGCTCGGGGCCGAGGTGAGGGTGCGCGACTTCTTCCGTGATCCGACGGTGGCGGGTGTGGACCGGGTGATCGCTCGGGGGCGGGCGGTGGCGTTCCGGCCGGGGTTGGTCTCCGTGGAGCGTGGGGAGCTTTCTCCGTTGTCCTTCGCGCAGCGGCGGCTGTGGTTCGTGAACCGGCTCGAAGGGGCGAGTTCGACCTACAACGTGCCGTTGGTGGTGCGGTTCGGTGCCGGTCTGGACGCCGCCGCTCTGGAAGCGGCGTTGGGTGACGTGGTCGAGCGGCACGAGGTGTTGCGGACGGTCTACGGGGAGAGCGGGGGCGAGCCCTTCCAGCGGGTGTTGGGGCTGGCGGAGGGGCTGCCGGGGTTCGAGGTGGTGGAGTGCGCTCCCGATGGGGTGGACGCGCTGGTGGGGGAGTTCGCGCGAACGCCGTTCGACCTCGCGGTGGACCGGCCGGTGCGGGTCCGCTACTTCGACTGCGGTCCCGGTGGGTCGGTGCTGGTGGTGCTGATGCACCACATCGCCACGGACGGTTGGTCCGAGGGCGTGCTCGTGCGGGACCTGGGGCGGGCCTACGCCGCGCGCCTCGCTGGTGGGGCGCCCGAGTGGGAGCCGCTGCCGGTGCAGTACGCGGACTACACGCTCTGGCAGAACGAACTCCTGGACGAGCGGGACTCCGAGGGTGTGGCCGCGCGTCAGCTCGACTTCTGGCGGCGGTCCCTCGACGGGGCTCCCGAGGTCCTCGAACTACCCCTGGACAGGACCCGACCCGAGGTCCCCTCGCACCGGGGTGAGAGCGTCCACTTCGAGGTGGACGCGGAGCTGCACACCGCCCTGGCGCGTGTGGCCAAGGAGCACGGCTGCACGCTGTTCATGGTGGTGCAGGCCGCGCTGGCGATCGCGCTGTCCAAGGCGGGGGCGGGCGAGGACATCCCGCTGGGCACCCCGATCGCGGGACGCACCGAGCCCGCGCTGGACGACCTGGTCGGGTTCTTCATCAACACGCTCGTCCTGCGCACCGACGTGTCCGGGGAGAAGACCTTCGCCCAGATCCTGGACGGCGTCCGGGAGACCGCTCTGGCGGCCTTCGACCACCAGGACGTCCCCTTCGACCTGCTCGTGGAGAAGCTCAACCCGGAGCGCTCGACCGCGCACCATCCTCTCTTCCAGGTCACGGTCGCGCTGAATCCCGCCTCCACGGACGCCTCCGGCTTCGACGGTGCGGAGGTCACCTCCGTCACCACGGGTGTGGCCAAGTTCGACCTGGCCGTGGGTTTCGTCGAGTACCGGGACGGCGGAGGCGCACCCGCCGGGCTCGGGGGCACGGTCGACTTCGCTGTCGACCTCTTCGACGACTCGACTGTTCGAGCGCTGGTCGCGATGCTGGATCGGGTGCTGCGAGCGATGGCCGGGGACACCGGGGCGGTGGCGGGTGCCGCGATCGGGTTGACGGACGAAGAGCGCGCGGCCCTGACCAACAGGGGCACGCTGACCGTGTCCGAGCCCGGTGGTGACGACGAGGCTGCGGCCTCTGGTTCGCTGACTCCGCGTCAGGAGATCCTGTGCGGGTTGTTCGCGAAACTGTTGGGCCGGGAGTCGATGGGTCCGGGGGAGAACTTCTTCCGTTCGGGCGGCAACTCGCTGCTGGCGCTGCGACTGGTGTCGCGGGTGCGGTCGGTGCTCGGCGCCGAAGTGGGGGTCCGGGACTTCTTCCGTGATCCGACGGTGGCGGGTGTGGACCGGGTGATCGCTCGAGGGCGGGGGGTGACCTCCCGTCCGGAGCTGGTCCCCGCTGATCGCGGGGAACTGTCTCCCCTGTCCTACGCCCAGCGCCGACTGTGGCTCGCGAACCGGATCGAGGGCGCCTCCGCCACCTACAACGTGTCCGTCGCCCTGCGCCTGCGCGGGCCCCTCGACTCCGGTGCCCTGCGCGCGGCACTCGGCGACACCGTTGACCGCCACGAGATCCTGCGCACCGTCCTCACCGAGCACGGGGAAGAGCTCCACCAGCAGGTGCTCGGAACCGGAGAGGCCCGTGCCCGGCTGGGCTTCGAGACAAGTGAACGCGCCGAGTCCGACGTCCCCGGCGCGATCGAGGAGTTCATCGGCCGGACCTTCGACCTGGCAGAGGACCTGCCGGTGCGTGCCGCGCTGCTCCGTGTCAGCGACCAGGAGTCGGTGCTCGTCGTGCTGATGCACCACATCGCGACCGACGGTTGGTCCGAGGGCGTGCTCGTCCGCGATCTGTGCCAGGCCTACACCGCGCGCCTCGCTGGCGGGGCGCCTGACTGGGAGTCGCTGCCGGTGCAGTACGCGGACTACACGCTCTGGCAGAACGAGCTCCTGGACGAGCGGGACTCCGAGGGTGTGGCCGCGCGTCAGCTCGACTTCTGGCGGCGGGCCCTCGACGGGGCTCCCGAGGTCCTCGAACTGCCCCTGGACCGGCCCCGACCGCCGACCCCCTCGCACCGGGGCGACAGCATCGTGTTCGACCTGGGCGCGGACCTGCGCGACCGACTGGAGGAGATCACCCGCGCCCGCGGCTGCACCCTGTTCATGGCGCTCCAGGCCGCCTTGGCGGTGACCCTGAACCGCTCGGGGGCGGGCGAGGACATCCCGCTGGGCACCCCGATCGCGGGACGCGCCGACCCCGCGTTGGACGACCTGGTCGGGTTCTTCGTCAACACGCTCGTCCTGCGCACCGACACCTCCGGCGACCCGTCCTTCACCGACCTGCTCGAACGCGTGAGGGAGACCGACCTGGCGGCCTTCGACCACCAGGACGTCCCCTTCGACCTGCTCGTGGAGAAGCTCAACCCGGAGCGCTCGACCGCCCATCACCCCCTGTTCCAGGTGATGATGGTCCTCCAGAACAACGCCGTGGTGGAGCCCCGCCTGCCCGGGCTCCGTGCGGACCGTGAGCCCTTCGGCTGGAAGACGGCCAAGTTCGACCTCACCTTCGCCTTCGGGGAGGGGCCCGACGGCCTGACCGCCGTCGTGGACTACGCCACGGACCTGTTCGACCGCCGGACCGCCGAGGACCTCGGCGAACGCCTGATCCGGGTGCTGAACGCCGTCGCCGACGACCCCGAAGCCAGGATCGCCGACATCGCGGTGCTGACCGGGGACGAGTTCCACGCGCTGGTGCACGAGGTCAACGACACCGCGGCGGGTGAACCCTCGGCTCTCGTGCACGCGCTGTTCGAGGAACGGGCCGCGGCGGCACCCGACTCCCTGGCGCTGGTCTTCGAGGGCACCGAGGTCACCTACGCCGAACTGAACACCCGCGCCAACCGGCTCGCCCGACACCTGCGCGAGAACGGCGTCGCCCCGGGCAGCATGGTCGGCGTGCTCATGGAGCGCGGTGTCGAGTACGCCGTCGCGCTGCTGGCCGTGCTCAAGGCCGGTGCCGGGTACACCCCCCTGGACCCGGCCTTCCCCGACACCAGGCTGGCGGCGATGGCGTCCGCGTCGGGGACCCGCCTCGTTCTCACCCGCGCCGGCCTGCTGCGGCGCGAGATCGGGACCCCGCACGCCATCGCGGTCGACACGGTCGGGGCGCAGATCGACGGACACGACGGGGACGACCTCGCCCTGGACCTTTCGCCGCTGAGCACGGCCTGCGTGATGTTCACTTCCGGATCGTCCGGTGTCCCCAAGGGGGTGCTCGCCCCGCACCGGGCCATCGTGTCCACCTTCACCGGTCAGGACTACGCCGACCTGGGCCCCGACCGGGTCTGGCTCCAGTCCGCACCCGTCTCCTGGGACGCCTTCGTGCTTGAGTTCTGGGGAGCGCTGCTCAGCGGATCGGTGTGCGTCCTGCACCCCGGTCAGGTCCCCGAGGCCCCGCGCATGGCCGAGCTCGTCGCCAGGCACGGCGTCGACTCGCTCTTCCTCTCCACGGGGCTGTTCAACCTCGTCGTGGACGAGTATCCCCAGGTCTTCGAGGGCGTGCTCCAAGTCCACGTCGGTGGTGAGAAGCCGTCCGCGGAGCACATGCGCCGCTTCCGCGCCGCCTTCCCCGACACCCGTCTGCGCAACGGGTACGGGCCGGTCGAGAGCATGGTGTTCACCCACTCCCACGAGGTCCGCGACCAGGGGGACGGCCCCGTGCCCATCGGGGGACCGCTCGCCAACCGCCGCGGCTACGTCCTCGACGAGCGTCTGCGCCCGGTACCCGTTGGAGTCCCGGGTGAGCTGTACGTGGCCGGGGACGGACTCGCGCACGGCTACGTGGGACTTCCCGGCCTGACCGCCGAACGGTTCCTGCCCGACCCCTTCGGCGGGCCCGGCTCCAGCATGTACCGCACCGGGGACCTCGTCCGCTGGGTCGAGGCCGGTCGAATCGAGTACCTGGGCCGCGCCGACGACCAGGTCAAGGTCCGCGGGTTCCGGGTCGAGCCGGGAGAGATCCAGGCCGTCGCGGCCGCTGTGCGCGGTGTCGCCCAGGCGTTCGTCACGGCCCGCAGGGACCACAGCGGGGTCATGGCCCTGGTCGCCTACGTCGTCCCCGCGGCGGGCACGGTCCTGGAAGGCGCGCAGGTCCGGGCCGCCGTCGCCGAGGTCCTGCCCGACTACATGGTTCCCTCCGCCGTGATGGTCCTGGATGAGCTCCCGCTGACCGCCAACGGCAAGCTGGACAGGAGGTCCCTGCCCGAACCCGACTTCGACGCCGCGGGTTCCGGCCGTGCCCCCCGCAATCCGCGGGAGGAGATCCTGTGCGGGTTGTTCGCCGAGGTCCTGGGCCTGGACCGGGTGGGGATCGATGATTCGTTCTTCGACCTGGGCGGCCACTCCCTGCTCGCCACCCGGCTCATCGCACGCGTCCGCTCCGTCCTCGGCGCCGACGTCGAGCTGCGCGAGCTGTTCTCCTCACCCACCGTCACGGGCGTCGCCCGCCTGGTCGAGGCAGCCGGGGACCGCCCGGCCCGACCCAGGGCGGTGCCCCAGACGCGGCCTGCCCGCCTCCCGCTGTCCTTCGCCCAGCGCAGGCTGTGGTTCCTGCACCAGATCGACGGCCAGGAACGCGCCTACAACATCCAGACCGTGCTGCGCCTGGACGGTCGACCCGACCCTGACGCGTGGACGGCCGCGCTCGCGGACGTCGTCCAACGGCACGAGGCGCTGCGCACGGTCCTGCCCACCGACCAGGGCGAGCCCTATCAGTACGTCACTGACGGCTCCGCGATCCGCCTCCAGGTGCGCGGAGTCGAGCCCGAGCAGATCCCGGACGTCCTCAGGGAGATCGACACGCACGTCTTCGACCTGGAGGACGGCCCGCTGGTGCGCGCCGACCTGTTGCTCGCGGGGGAGGACGAGTCGGCCCTGGTGGTGCAGATGCACCACGCCATCGGTGACGGCTGGTCGCTCGCGCCACTGCTCCGGGACCTTCAGGAGGCCTACGAGGCGCGCGTCGGGGGGCGCGCCCCCGCATGGAGGGCGCTGCCCGTCCAGTACGCGGACTACACCCTCTGGCAGAACGACCTCCTGGGCGATCCCAGCGACCCGGAATCGGCCCACAGCCGACAGTCCCGGTACTGGGAGCGGGCCCTGAGCGGGTTGCCCGAGGTCGCGGAGTGGCCGCTCGACTTCCCCCGGCCAGCCGAGGCCCGCCACGCGGGCGGCACTGTCACGGCGGACCTGACGGACGAGGTCCACGAAGGGCTCCGGCGGGTGGCCCGCGAACACGACTGCACACTCTTCATGGTGGTGCACGCCGCGCTCGCCGCCCTGTTCACCAGGATGGGCGTCGGCGACGACGTCGCCGTCGGCACACCGGTGGCGGGCCGGACGGACCCGGCGTTCGACGACCTGGTCGGGTTCTTCGTGAACACGCTGGTGCTGCGCACCGACACGTCCGGGTCCCCCACCCTCGCCGACCTGCTGGCCCGGGTCCGCGAGGCGGACCTGGCCGCGTTCGACCACCAGGACCTGCCCTTCGAGCACGTCGTGGAGCTCGTCAACCCCACCCGCAGCACCGCGCACCACCCCCTCTTCCAGGCCATGCTCTCCCTGGCCACGGGCGAGGTCTCGGCCGGACCGGGCGCCTCGGGACAGGACACCGACCGCTACGGGCGGGCGGAGATCGACACCGCCAAGTTCGACCTCGGCCTGACCTTCGCCGACCGTTCCCCGGACGGCACCCGTCCCGCGGTCCTCGCACTGGAGTACGCCACCGGCCTGTTCACGGAACGGACGGCGCGGTCCCTGCTCCTGCGTCTGGTGGCCGTGATGGAGGCCTTCGGCGCCGACACCTCCCAGGGCCTCGACGAACTCGACGTCCTCATGCCGCACGAGCGCGTCGGACGGCCCGCCGAGACGCCCCCTGACCCCGGAGAGCGGCACCCGGCCTTCCTCGAAAGGCTCGCGGAACAGGTGCGACGCACGCCGGACCGCACCGCGGTGCTCTTCGGCGACACCGGACTCACCTTCGGCGAGCTGGACGCGCGGGCCAACCGCCTCGCCCACACGCTGATCGGTCTGGGCGCTGGCGCGGACCGTCCGGTGGCCCTCCTGATGGGGCGTTCGGCCGACCTGGTCGTCGCCATGATCGCCGTCCTCCGGAGCGGCGCACCCTTCCTGCCGCTGGACCCGCGCAACCCCGCGGGACGGATCACCGCCATCCTGGAGGAGGCCGGCGAGGGACTGCTGCTGACGGACGCGCGGAACCGCGCGCACGAGGCGGTGCGGGCGCTCCCCGATTCCACCCACGTACTGGTCGCCGACGAACAGGCGGCCGCGCCGGACGCGCCCGCGACCGACCCCGGTGTCTCCCGGCACGCCGGCTCCCTCGCCTACGTGATCTACACGTCCGGATCGACGGGCCGACCCAAGGGCGTGGCCGTGACCCACGCCAACCTCGCCCACCTGGTCGCCTCTCTGGAGGAGAGCGGCTACCACCTGCCCGAACCCGGGGTCTCGGCCTGGACCGCGAGCGCCGCGTTCGACGCCTCCATCCAGCAGTGGGGCGCGATCTGCCGGGGGGACACGGTGCTGGTCGTCGCCGACGAGATCCGTGACGAACCGGACTCCTTCGTCCGCGAGGTGGCCCGGCACCGTGTCACCTACCTGAACCTGACCCCCACCCACTGGGAACTGGTACGCGACAGGCTTCTCCCCCGACCGGCCGGGGCCTGGCCGCTGCGCCTGGCCCTGGGCGGGGAGGCCGTGCCCGCGCAGACGTGGACCGATCTGGCCGCCGGGGCGGACGACGTCACCGCGTTCAACCTCTACGGCCCCACCGAGACCACGGTCGACGCCACGATGGCCGAGGTGACCGGCGCGCACCCGCACATCGGCCGGGGCCTTCCGGGCACGCTGACCCGCGTCCTGGACGAACGGCTGCGACCGGTGCCGGACGGCGTCGTCGGTGACCTGTACCTGGCCGGTGACGGCGTGGCACGCGGGTACCTGCACAGGCCCGGCCTGACCGCTGGACGGTTCGTGACCGATCCCCACGGCTCACCCGGCTCCCGCATGTACCGGACCGGAGACCGGGTCTCCCGGACCCCCGACGGCGACATCCGCTTCCATGGGCGTGAGGACGACCAGGTCAAAATCCGTGGCTTCCGCATCGAACTCGGCGAGGTCGAGGCCGTGCTCTCGGCGCACCCGGCCGTCGCCCACGCGGTCGCCGTGGTCCGTGAGGACCGGCCGGGCGACCCGCGGCTGGTCGCCTACCTCGTGGCCGAGGACGGCCACGGGATCGACACCGAAGCTGTGGCCGCGCACACCGCGCGATCGCTGCCGGAGTACATGGTCCCCGCGGCCACCGTCGTCCTGGACACCCTCCCGCTGAACTCCAGCGGCAAACTGGACCGGCGGGCCCTCCCCTCGCCCCAGTACACGCCCACCGCCGTGGGACGCGAGCCCCGCACACCCCGAGAAGAGGCCTTCTGCGCGCTGTTCGCGGAGATCCTGGGCCTGGACCGGGTGGGGATCGACGACTCCTTCTTCGACCTCGGCGGGCACTCGCTCCTGGCCGCCCGGCTGGTCGGCCGGGCCGCCGCGGACCTGGGGATCGAGCTCAGGGTCCGGGACGTCTTCCGTTCGCCGACCGTCGCGGCGCTGGCGGGCGAGCCGGGCGGGGGGCAGCAGGTCACCGGCGACGCCCCGGTGGAGAACACCGCGGGCGCGTTGGAGGTCCTGCTTCCCCTGCGCAAGCACGGAGAGCGCCCCCCGCTCTTCGCGGTGCACCCGGGCGCGGGGATGAGCTGGTGTTACGCCAGCCTGGTCCAGCACCTGCCCGGCGACCAGCCCCTGTACGGACTGCAGACGCGGGCGCTCACCGTCCCGGGTGAGCTGCCGAGCAGCGTCGCAGAGATCGCCGAGGACTATCTGGAGCGCGTCCGCTCCGTCCGGCCCCACGGCCCGTACCGGCTGCTGGGGTGGTCGTTCGGCGGCCTCGTCGCCCACGAGATGGCGGTCCGCCTCCAGACCGCGGGCGAGGAGGTGTCCTTCCTCGGACTCATGGACTCCTATCCCGTACCGCCCGGTGCCGAGCGCACCGACTTCTCCCATGACGAGGTGCTGGCCATGATGCTCGACGTCCCATCCGGCGTCGGCTCCGTGGGAGCCCCGATCGACCGCGAGGACGTGGTCCGGCGGGTACGGCAGGGCGATCCCGTCCTGGCCGAGTTCGCCCCCGCCGACCTGGCAGCCCTCGTGGACGCCGCGGCCAACCACGCGGTCGTCATGAACCATCACACTCCCGGAACCTTCACCGGGGACACGGTCTTCTTCCGCGCAACGCGCGGAAGGAACGAGTACTCGCCCGAGGTCGAGTACTGGAAGGAGCACATCGACGGCCGTATCGAGGTCCATGACATCGACTCCACGCACATGGGGATGACCCGCCCGGAGTCGGTGGGACTGATCGGTCGACTGGTGTCCGCCCAGATGGAATCCATCACCTTCGAACAGCTGAGGAGCTGACGATGAACAACCCGTTCGACAACGCCGAGGGCACTTTCTACGTCGTGGTCAACGCCGAGGGCCAGCACTCCCTGTGGCCGTCCTTCGCCGACGTCCCCGCTGGCTGGGACGTCGTCGCGGGGGAGGACACCCGCGAGGCCTGCCTGCGCTACGTCGAGGAGAACTGGACCGACATCCGGCCCCGTAGCCTGGCCGCCGTCTGACCGAGTACCACCGCTGCACCCTCTGGTGCGGGCCCGCGCGACGGGCCCGCACCCGGACACACCGGCGGCCCGGCGGCGCCACCCGCGCCGCCCTTGCCCCTGTCCCCGCCCGCGCCCCTCCTCCCCACCAGCTGGTAGCACCAGGAATCGAGAGTAGAGACCATGTCCGTACAGACCAGACCGGGCAGACCGGTCCGTGGCCTGGGCCGCGACTTCAACCGCTTCTGGGTCGGGAGCATGAGCAGCAGCGTGGCCGACGGCATCATGGCGACGGTGCTTCCGCTGATGGCGGCCATGTTCACCAACGACCCCGTCCTGGTCGCCGGGCTGGCCTTCGTGCGTTTCCTGCCCTGGCTGATCTTCGGACTGTTCGTGGGCGCGCTCGTCGACCGCCTCGACCGGGGCAAGGTGCTGATCGTCGCGAACCTGGTGCGCGCCGCCACCCTGGTGGCGCTCGCGGTGGTCGTCGCCGCGGGCAACGCCACCATCCTCACCCTCTACGCGGTGATGTTCGTCGTCATGTCCTGCGAGGCGTTCTACGACATCGGCGGACGCGCCCTCATGCCCGAACTGGTCGCCAAGACCTCCCTGGACCGGGCCAACAGCCGCATCGTCGGCGGCCGGGTGGTCGTCCAGGACTTCGGTGGGGCTCCCATCGGAGGCCTCCTGATCGTGGTCGCCGCGGCGCTCCCGCTCGCGGTCAACGCCGGCGCCTACCTTCTCGGCGCCCTCATCCTCATCGGCCTGCCGCTGAGCGCCCGACGCCCCCGGGCCGCGGTACGGGACGCCCGGACTCCGGCGGTCTCCATCCTCGCCTCGGTCCGCGAGGGGACCACGTTCCTCTGGAACGACCGGCCCCTCAGGTACCTGGCCCTGCACGGCTCGCTCGTGGCCATGGGCTTCATGCTCCAGTCGTCCGTGCTGGTCCTCATCCTGCGGGTGCACTTCGGGGTACCGGAGGCGCTGTACGGCGTGTTCATCTCCTCCGCCGCCGTCGGGGCGCTGCTCGGAGCGCTCTCGGTCTCGCGCGTGGTCGCCTTCCTGGGGCGCTTCCGTACCCAGGTCATCGCCTTCACGGTCATGGGGGTGGGCTGCATCGGGTTCATCGTGTCGCCCAACGCGTACGTGGCCGGGTTCTTCTGGGCCCTGATCGCGGTGGCTATGGCCCTGTCGAACACCGTCACCATCGGGGTCGCCCAGCTCGCCATCCCCGCCGAACTGCGCGGACGGGTGCTGGGGTCCGTGCAGATCTTCGCGATGACCTTCAACGCCGTGGGTGCCCTCATCGGCGGTTTCCTCGGCCGCGTCGACCTGCGCCTGCCGTCACTGATCGGCGGGGTGGTCGTCATCACCGCCACCCTGCTCCTCCTGCCCGCGTTGCGGACCATGGCACGGCGCGCGGACGAGGCCGAGGACAGGGACCGTCAGGAGGCGGAGAACGGGGAGTAGGCGGGCGTCCCGCACCGGAGCGCCCTGCGGAGAGGGACTCGGACGGCGGCCCCGGTCAGGACTGGCCGGGGTCGAGTGCGGCGTCGAAGGCGGTCACCAGGAAGACGTCGTCGTCCGGGCTGTGGTCGAAGATCAGCGCGGTGCTGCCCGAGGACAGGACCTCCCCGCTGATGGTGCGTACGGGGATGGAGATGGAGGCGCCGCCCGCGGTGGTGATCTCGGCCTGGCCGAAGTCCTCGCGGGCCTCACCGATCCGGATGACGCAGGTGCGCCCGACCAGCTCGTGCTTGGAGTCGCCGCCGCGCGCGGGCAGGAAGCGCTGGAACCCCATGACCACGCCGCTGGTGACCGCCCAGGCGACGACCAGGGCGATGACCAGCACCACGGCGCCGAGGGCGTACAGCAGGGGGGTGGAGGTGGTGTCGACGAGGGTGGTCAAGATGCTTCCCATCATGCTCGCGAACCAGGCGACACAGATCAGCAGAGTGAGGGCCACGGTCACCGGAACCCGGCCGAGTCCCGCCCTGCTGAGGAACGCGCTCAGTCCGACGGCGTCGCCGTTGGAGTCCACGCTGTCGAGCAGCTCGGTGTCGGCGGCGCCGACGATCACGAAGATCCAGTAGCCCAGGACGACGAAGAGCATCGGTGTGAACAGGACCGTGGGGAAACCGAAGGCGGCACCCAGGAAAACGCCCATCCCGTGCCCCCGCCCCCACTGTTCGAACCGTCCCGGAACTCTACCGAACGCCCCAGTTCAGGACGGCCCCCGGGGCCTCTCCTGACCGGTTGTGGTCATGTTCGCGGCCTGTCCTGATCCGGCCACGCGGCGGAGCGCTCGATCCATGGGAGTGCTCGTGAACAGGGCGGAGCGGCGTCCGGGCCCGTCCAGGGGACGTGAACGACGAGGGGCCCGTGACCCGGAGTTGACCGTTGCCCGGGAGCCTGGACCCGGCAGGAGCAGCCCCCACCCTGTGAAAGGGACATCCCCCACGTGAACAGCGCATCCCCCGACCGGGCGTTCCCCGGGAAGAAGGCGAAACCACCGATGGGGCGGGACTTCCACCGCTTCTGGGCGGGAAGTCTGTCCAGCAACCTCGGCGACGGGATGACGCTCGTCGCGTTGCCGCTGGTGGCGGCCATGCTGACCAACGACCCCCTGCTGGTGGCCGGGCTGACCGCCGTCCGCTTCCTTCCCTGGCTGCTGGTCGGCCTGGTCGCGGGAGTGGTGGTGGACCGGGTCGACCGGGTGCGCCTGATGGTCCTGACCAACGTCGGCCGGGGCGGCGCACTCGTGGCCCTGTCCCTGCTGATCGTCACCGGTCACGCCTCGATCTGGGCGCTGTACGCGGTCATGTTCACGGTGATGGTCTGCGAGGTGTTCTACGACCTCGCGGGGCAGGCGATGCTGCCGGACATCGCTCCGGTCGGTGCGCTCGAACGCGCGAACAGCCGCCTGGTGGGCGGGCGGACGGTCACGCAGCAGTTCGCGGGCGGCCCCATCGCCGGCTTCCTGTTCGCGGTGGCGGCGTTCCTGCCGCTGGCCGTGAACGCCGGAGCCTATGTCCTGGGCGCCCTGGTGTTGCTCGGCCTGCCGTTGGCGGTGCGCCGCCCACGCCGCCCCGAGGGCTGTGCCGAGGAGAGGGAGGGGAAGGGTGCGGTGCGCTCGGTTCTCGGTGACATCGGTGAGGGTCTGGCCTTCGTCTTCCGTGGCAGCTCCCTGGGGCCGATCCTGGCGTTCAACGTGGTCATGAACATGGCCTTCGTCGCCCAGTCCTCGGTCATGGTGCTCCTGGTCCGGGACCACTTCGGGGTCCCCGCGGCCCTCTACGGCGTCTTCCTGGGCACCTCCGCAGTGGGTGCGCTGCTGGGCGCGACCACGGTCAGCCGGATCGTGGGTCGACTCGGCCGGTTCCGCACGGAGGTGGCGCTCTTCACCCTGGCGGCCGTGGCCAGCGTCGCCTTCGGCCTCGCCCCCAACGCCTACGCGGCAGCGGTGGCCTGGACGGTGATCGGGTTCGCCCTGACCTCCTCCAACATCGTGATGCTCAGCGCCATCCAGCTCATCGTCCCCGGTGCCCAGATGGGCCGGGTGATGTCCTGCGTCCAGGTGTCCGGTGCGGGCTTCTCCCCGATCGGCGCCCTGCTGGGCGGGGCGCTCGGCCGGGTCGAGCTGTCCTACGTTCCGGTGGCCGCGGGCGTGGTGGTCCTCGTCGCCTTGCTCCTGTCCGCGTCCGCGCTGCGCCTGGTCACTGCCCAGGCCGACGAACACGAGGCCGCTGCGATGGCCGAGGCCTCGGGAAAAGTCGCTGACCTGGGTGAACATGAGCCGGAAGTCGGGCAGGAGAAAAAGTAGGAACAGTTCCGAGGAGTGTGTCGATTCCGGCCCGCCCCGTTCGACGTACGGGTGAGAGCGGGGAACGGACCCCGTTCCACACCCGAAGAGCGGAGAGCACCATGCGCTACCTGATGTCGATCATGAGCACACCCGAGTCCGAGGCCGCCGACTACGAGGTCGGCCCCGAGGTCTACGAGGAGATGGGGAAGTACAACGAGGAGATGCTCCGGGCCGGGGTCATGCTGACCGGTGAGGGGCTCGCGCCCACCTCCGCCGGGGCCGAGGTCGTCTTCCGCGACGGTGAGGCCACCGTGCTGGACGGGCCCTTCACCGAGGCGAAGGAGTTCGTCGCGGGGTACTGGGTGCTCCAGGTGTCCTCGCACGCCGAGGCGCTGGAGTGGGCCAGGAGGTGCCCGCACCCCGCCAAGGGCGAGCCCGGCGAACTCAAGCTCCAGCTGCGCCGGATCGCTGAGCTGGAGGACCTGGAGGACATGCCCGAGGAGGTCAAGGAGCACGAGCGTGAGCGGCGTGCAGAAGAGGAGAACCGCCAGGGCTGAGCTCCGCCCCGGGGTTCCGGACCCCGTCGGAGTCCGTCCGCCCGACCGAACTCGCCCGTAACGAACGCGAACGTGGCCTCCTCCTGGAACGCCCGGGTCTGGACGGTCAGGGGCGGTCCTGTGAGTGGCGGGCCCGGTGGTTCGCGACGTTGAGTCGGTTCCCGCACAGGCTCGGAGTGCAGTAGCGCCGTCGCCCCGCACGGCTGGTGTCGACGAACATCCCCTCGCACAGGGGTGAGGCGCAGTACCGGAACCGGTCGTGGCTCAGGACCTCGAGGACACCGAGGAGCCCGGTTCCGACGAGCACCGCCAGCCGGTCCGCGAACGAGGCGTCCGGCACGATGCCGACGTACCACCGCCACCGGCCGTCACCGTCGCGCTCCAGGGAGGGGCCGCCAGCCGCCCGCGCGACCAGGTCGTTGGCGGCTTCGGCGGTCTCGTCCTCGTCCTCCGTCTCCAGGATGCCGCGGACCCGGCTCCGCAGGGTCAGCACCTCCTTGAGGTCGTCCGGGCTCGGCTCACCCCAGTCGACACCGTTCTCGGCCAGGAACTCCCGAAGCGCCCCGGTGCCGGAGAGCGTGTCTCCGGCACCGCGGACCTGGGGAGAGGTGTTGACCAGGTCGGTGGCCAGGGCCGCCCCGGGGATGTAATCGGTGAAATCTATTTTCAAGCCTTACTCCATGCTAGCGTAAGTGTTGAAAATAGATTACACGCCTTACATGGAGGTTCGCTGTGTCGACCGGCACCGACAACTGGCAGCTCACCGACCGCGTCCGCCTCTCCGGCGGCGAGGTCCTCACCGGGGTCTTCGGGGACGGCGGCCCGCCCGTGGTCCTGGTCCACGGCACCCCGGCGTCGTCCTACCTCTGGCGCGGGGTCGTCCCCGCCCTCGCGCGGGAGCACACCGTCCACGTGTGGGACATGCTCGGCTTCGGAGGCTCCCGCCCCGCACCGGGGGTGGCCCCGTCGATCGCCCGGCAGGCCCGCGCCCTGGCCGAGCTCGTCGAACACTGGAACCTGGAGGCGCCGGACCTGGTCGGACACGACATCGGTGGCGGTGTGGTCATGCGCGCCCACCTCGTCGAAGGGGTCCCCGCGCGCCGCCTCGCCCTGCTGGACGCCGCCGTCATCGGCCCGTGGAACACCCGTTTCACCGAACACATGCAGCGTCACGCGGACGTCTACGCGACCATGGAGCCGAGCGTGTTCGCCGACATCATCACCCCCCGCGTGCACACTGCCACCAGCCGTCCGATGCCCGACGAGGTCGCGGCTGCCTACCTCGCGCCGTGGGCCGGTGAGGAGGGGCAGCGGCGCTGGATTGATCAGGTCGCGGCTGTCAGCTACCGCGACACCGAGGACGTCGTGCGCCGGCTGGGCGAGGTCACCGTGCCCACCCTGGTCCTGTGGGGAGAGGACGACAGCTGGATGCCCACCGCGATGGGCGACGAACTCGCCGCGGCGATCCCGGCCGCCGTCCAGGAGCGAATCGCGGGGGCGGGCCACTTCCTCCCCGAGGACGCTCCGGACGAGACCGCGGAGCGGCTCCTGCGCTTCCTCGGTCCCCGGTGAGGACCGGCGCGGCACCGCCTGACCCCGGTTCTGCTGTGGGCAGGAACCCTGGCGTCGGCCCGGATCACCGTCCAGACTGGCCGCATGACGAGACTTCTGGTTCTGGGCGGTACGGAGTTCGTGGGGCGTGCGGTCGCGGAGGCCGCGGTCTCCCGGGGCTGGGAGGTCACCGTCTTCCACCGGGGGACGCACGCGGCGCCAGCCGGGGCCGAGGTCCGGCACGGTGACCGCACCGAGCCGGGCGGGCTCGCCGCCCTGGAGTCGGGGGAGTGGGACCTGGTGGTCGACACCTGGGCGAAGGCTCCCGTGGCGGTGGCGGACGCGGCCCGTCTGCTGCACGGCAGGGTCGGCCACTACTCCTACGTCTCCAGCCGTTCCGTGTACGTCTCGCCCGCCGCGCCCGGAGCCGACGAGGACGCCCCCGTGGTGGAGGTCTCCGTCGACGACGACGGCACCGACTACGCGCGGGCCAAGCGCGGCGGTGAGCTGGCGGCGGAGGCGGTGTTCGGTGACCGGTCGCTGTTCGTCCGCGCGGGGCTGATCCTGGGCCCGCACGAGAACATCGGTCGGCTGCCGTGGTGGCTCAGCCGGATCGCCAGGGGCGGGCCGGTGCTGGCTCCCGGGCCGAGGGACCTTCCGCTCCAGTACGTGGACGCGCGTGACCTCGCTGCCTGGACCCTCGACGCGGCGGAGAAGGGGCTGAGCGGGCCGTACAACATGGTCAGCCCGATCGGACACACCACCATGGAGGGCCTCCTGACGGCGTGCAGGGAGGTGACCGGCTCTGACGCGGAATTCCGCTGGACCTCACCCGAGGTCATCGCGGAGGCCGGGATCGCCCCGTGGCGGGAGCTGCCGGTGTGGCTGCCCCCGGGCGAGCTGCACGGGTTCCTGCACCAGGGGAACGTCGAGCGTGCTTTGGCCACCGGCCTGCGGTGTCGGCCGGTGGAGGATACGGTCGCCGACACCTGGGCGTGGCTGGAGTCCGTGGGCGGGGAAGCGGAGCAGCGCCCGGACCGTCCCAGGGTGGGCCTGGACCCGGAGGTCGAGGCCCGCGTCCTGGGCCGCTGACCCGCCCCCGAGGGCGGGGTCAGGCGGAGCCCATGCGGGCGGCTGCCATGCGTAGCGCGAGGGGCAACCGCCCGCAGTGGTCGACGATGCCTTCGCTCGACTCGCGTGCCGCAGCCAGTGTCTCCGGCCCCGCGACGAGCTGGAGCAGCTCGATGGACGACTTCTCGGACAGCACGTTGAGGTGGACACGGCGGGCGTCGAACAGCGCGACCATCGAGACCAGTTCGTGTCGGCTGGTCACGAGGACGGTGTTGCTCCGGCCGCCCGGTAGCAACGGAGAGACCTGTTCGACGGAGGCGGCGTCGTCGAAGAGGACCAACAGCCGCAGGTCCGCGGTGATCGAGCGGAAGAGCTTGGCGAGGTCGGGAGAACCGCTGGGCAGATGGCGAGGGTCGGTACCCAGGCTGCGCAGGAGCTGACGGAGCGCGTCGTCGGAATCGACTGGCCCTCCGCGGCGGCCTGATCCGTCCAGGTCCACGTAGAGCTGTCCGTCGGGGAACCGGTCCCGGATCTCGTGGCCCCAGTGGGCCGCGAGTGTGGTCTTTCCGACCCCGGCGACTCCGGTGACCAGGAGGAAGGGGGCGGGCCGTCCGTTCAGTTCGGCGTCGAGCGCGCCGAGTTCCGAGGCCCGGCCCACGATGCCGTGGGCGCAGCGGGGCAGTTCGGCGGGCCGTACCCGGGGCGGGGTCTCGGAGCGTTGGCCCGGTGGGTCCTCCGCATGACCGGTCACCACACCCCTGGTCGAGGTGAGTTCCCTGTGGAGCCGTTGGACCGGTGCGCTGGGTTCGACCCCCACGCGAACCCGGAGCAGGTCGCGCAGCTCCGCGTAGACCTCCAAGGCCTCTCCTGCGCGGCCGCGGGAGTGCAGAGCGGACATGAGCAGTCCCGCAAAACGTTCCCTGGTGGGGTGTTCCGCGCAGAGAGTGCGCAGTTTGGGTATGGCATCGAGTGCGCGGCCTCGCTCGACCTCCACCTCGTACAGCGCCTCGAGCGCGTTCAGGCGTTCCTCCTCCAACGCGGGTCGCAGGTGGGTGACCAGCGCTGGCTCAACACCGCTGAGCGCGGGTCCTGTCCAGAGTGAGACCGCCGCGCGCAGGTCCCGGGCCGCGTCGTCGAGCCGCCCGGCGGCGTGGCCCGCCCTGGCCTGATCGAGGAGGCGTTCGAACAGAGCCACGTCGACCGCCTCCGCCCCGACGAGGAGTCGGTACCCGAAGCTCTGGCGGACGATGGTGTCCGCTCCCAGGCGTTTCCGTAGCTCGTGCACGTGGCCGTGGATCTGGGAACGCGCGCTGCGCGGTGGATCCTCGCCCCAGACCAGGTCGATGAGCCGTTCGTCGGGGACCACGGTGTTCGGCTGGAGCAACAGGGCCGCGAGCACCGTACGGCGCTTTCGCCCGCCGATGTCCACGCTTCCTTCCCCGATGAGGGCCTCTACCGGGCCCAGCAGCCGGTACCGGATACCGGAAAGGTTGGTTTCCAACCGATTCCCCCTTTGTCCGCGCAGATTTCCGCCCCCGCGGTCACAGCGGAGCATAGGTCAGGCGAATCAACGAGTCCATGGGTATTCGGATGAAGAAGGGTATTGTCCGAGATTGGCCAGGGCTTGTATATCGAATTTTGGATCTTTTGGTCTCTCTTTCGCCTGAAAAGTACTTGTATAACCCATGCGAAGGGCGGCGCGGTGCACATGCCCCGGGCCGCCCATCCTCGTGTGGATCAGCCGCAGTTCGTGTTCGTGGCCTTGCCTTCGGTACCCGAGATGCGTCCCATCCAGCTCACGCACTTGCCGGCCGCGCTCAGGTAGATCGGTCCGGCGTAGCTGGTGAAGTGCCCAGCCTCGTACTTGTCGTAGTGGTTGCCCGACGAGCCGATCTTCAGGCCCGCCTCGATGAGTACGGCGGCGCCGGTGCTGACCCGCTTCGTCACGACGCAGTTGTTGCCGTTGGCGGAGTTGTAGGTCAGGAAGACCGTGCCCTTGCTTCCGATGTTCCTGTGGTTGACGACCTTGTAGCCGCTGCCGCACTCGTTTCCGTAGGTGGCGATGGCAGAGGCGGCGGAGGCTGGGGCGGCGGTGGCGAAAACGCCGCTGACGCCGATCCCCACCGCCAGTGCGACGGCTGCGGTCTTCCTGAGGGCGTTCTTCATGGATCTCCCCTGGTGTCTCGGTGAATACGGGAATGTATGAGGAGGATCGAGGTTCAGCCGCAGTGGTGGTCCGGGCTCTCGATCGTCGCCGTGCCGATGGTGCCGCCCCAGTCGATGCACGTAGCGGGTGCCGACACGTAGACGGGTCCCGCGTAGGTGGTGTAGTTGCCCTTGTCCCGCTTCCATGTGGAGGAGGAGGACAGTTTGATGAACGCGTCCATGGGAGCGGCGGCGCCCGGTGAGGTGCGCACGGTCACGACGCAGTTGTTGCCGTTGGAGGAGTTGTAGGTGAGGAACGTCGTCCCGCGGTTGTTCGGGAACTCGATCTTGTTGATGACCGTGTAGCCGCTGCCGCACTGGGCGCCGTAGGTGGCGGCGGATGCGGGGGTCGCGGTGGCCACCATGCTCGCGGTGGCGACGCAGGCAGCGGCGGCGGCCGCGGCGGCCTTCTTCAGAACGTGCATCATGGCTCTTCCCGTCGTGCGTCCGTGCGCCGCCCGTTGCGGCGCGGGGCGTGGATCAGCCGCAGTTGGTCCCGTTGCGGTTCTCGTTGGTGCCGCTGATGTTCCCGTACCAGTCGACGCACTGCCCGGCTGCTTCGCGGTAGACCGGTCCGGCGTAACTGGTGTAGTTGCCCTCGTCCTGCACGGCCTGGCTCGGGGAGTCGCTGGTCCGCTTCAGTCCGACGACCATCTGAATGGCCGAGCCCGACCCCTTGCGCACGGTGACGGCGCAGTTGAAGCCGTTGGAGGAGTTGTAGGTCAGGAAGACGGTGCCCTTGTTCCCGATGTTTGCGTGGTTGACAACCTTGTAGGCGCTGCCGCAGACGCCGTTGTAGGCCACGATGGGGGCGTCCGCGGCAGCGGCCGGCGTCGCCATGGCTGCGGACCCCAGCGCGAGGGCCGCCGAGAGCAGCATGACCGACCGGAGGTTCTTGATCATGTGGGTGTTCGCTCCTTGTTTTCCCGAGCCCGCAACGAACGGGCACGGGAGGGATGGTGGCAGCCGCGGCTTCGAGCTGACTTCGAATCCGCTTTCCTCCGGCTTCGGAAGGCACACGTGTGGGGGCCGTGTCCCATCGGACACGGCCCCCACCTGCGATGATGTTCTCTCCTCCTGAGGCCCCTTGACCGGATCCGGTCAGGCCTCCAGGTCGGGTTCGCCCACGTCACGGGTGGCGGCCGGGAGCCGCTCCCGGTTGTCCTCCGCGTCCACCCGGTGGGAATCCCTCTCGGTCAGCTCAACCCGGACAGCAACTCGCTGGCGAGCGGGTCGCCGAAGCTGAACCGCACTAGGCCACGGGAGCACGAGCGTTTCACCGTCGCGGCGGTGGCTGCGAGCCCGTCCCAGGGTGGGCCTGGAGCCCGAGGTCGAGGCCCGGGTTCTGGGGGCTGTGAGGTTCCTGGAAGCTGGCCTTCGGGTTGGGGCGAGGCAGGAAGAGTTCACCCAGGACCCCAGGTGAGAACCGGGGTCCTGCGTCATGCCTCTGGTCAGCTGAGTCGAACTCCGGCGAGGAGCGCGCGCCACTCCGACGACGCGAACGCCAGGTGACCACGTTCCCTGTTTTGGTGTCGCGGACGGCGGCGCCGGTGGGGAGGTCCGCGACCTCGACGCAGTTCTGAGGATTGCTGTAACTGGACTTGTGGAAGGTGAGTTCGGTGGTGTGGGGGTACAACGTCGGAACCTCCGCTGGGGGTGGGGCAGTGACTGACTCATACTCGGTCCCACCCGCTTCTACACCCGTGGCAGAGGAAAAGCCCCGATCCCCTGTACACCTAGAACTACATACGCACATCCGCGTGCGGGGCAGCGAGGCACCGTGTTCGCGGGATGCTTCTGGTAGGAACGCCAGTGGCCCCCGGTCAACTGACCGGGGGCCACTGGCGTTACCGCTACGGGCGGATCGCAGTGGACAGCAATGCCGCCCACTCCTGGGCGGGGAACTCCAGGTGTCCAGCTTCCTGGTTCTGGGTGTCACGCACGGCGGACAGACCAGGGACGTCAGCGACCTCGACACAGTTCTGCCCGGTGGCGCTGCTGTAGCTGCTCTTTCGGAATGCCAGTTGGGATGCGGCAGGCATGACGGTCCTCTACTCGATCAGGTTCTTCAGGAAGTCGCGCGACGCTTCGACGCTCAGCGCCTGGGCGTGCACTCGGTCGTACAGCATCTCGTAATGGTCCAAGACCACGGGGTCCTCCGGGAACAGGCCGCTCACCGACTGCTCCAAGTACACCGTGGACGGGTCCGCTGGGAAGTCCAGGATGACAAACTGGCCCGTCATCGCTGCGTGCGGCCCACTGCTGTACGGCAGGATCTGAATCTGAACCCGGGCATCGGGCTTTTGGACTTCAAGAAGGTGTTCCACCTGGCTGGGGAGGACAGCGGCGGGAATTCGGTGAAAGGCGGCTTCATCAAGGATCGCCCACAGCTTCGGTCCTGCATCAGGGCTGAGGAGCGCTTGCCGCACCATCCGAGCCTCCACGCGCCGTTCAATTTGGCGGGTGTCGGTGACACCGGCGCTGATGACGGAGCGGGCGTACTCCTCTGTCTGGAGCAGACCTGGAATGTAGAAGGCCTCGTATGTGCGGATGCGGGAGGCCTCAGTCTCCAGGTCAACGTAGGCGCCAGAGCCGAGGATGTCGGAGTAGTTCACCCACCAACCCGTCTGTGATGCCTCGGTGGCGGTGCGCACGTAGGAGGCCCGCTCCGCCTTGTCAGTGACGCTGTAGACGTCCAGAAGTGCGAGCAGGTCATCGGTGTGGAGCCGCTTCCACTGCTGAGTTTCCAGCCGAGTGAGCTTGGCGGCAGACCACGGCCGGTCGGGTCTCAACGCTTTCGCCTTCTTTGCGACGGCGTCCACAGTGAGGCCGCTCTCCGCCCTGAGTGCATTGAGCTGCCGTGACAGGCGCTTTCTTCGCAGTGTGGGGCTGGCGGCCAAAGTGTCGTCCCTCCTACGGACGTGGGGTGGCTGGGCTCCTGATCCTACGCTCCGTGCATGAAAACCCGACATTTGTCGCACCATTCACATTGTGTGGTTGATTCACGCTGATCTTATTATCCATGTGACGTGGATATTGCAGATTTGCTCTTCATGGGTCAGCATGGGAGGCACCAAGCTCCCCGCTGGGCTTCCCACCCGGCACGGTCCTTACCGGAGGTGTGCGCCCATGGCGCCCCGATCCCTGAAGCTCTCCGCGCTGGCATGCATGTGCCATCTCGCGTCCGGAGCGTTCCATCGCCGTCGTCCCAGGCAGGCCGCGCGTGTGCGTGCCTTCGCCGCGAACCCCGGCCGCACCACTTCTCGCTCTCAGGGGCCGCTGATCCCCTCGCCGCGGCGGCCGATCGATTCCGCCCCCATGCAGGTCCTGGAGGCTGTCATGGCCGGGTTGCGGCGCTGGGCGGTTGCCCTGTGAGTGCGCTCTCTCCCGAACTGACCCACCGTGAGTCGACGGTCCCCCTGGCCATCTGCATCAAGCCGTTCCACGCCCACTACTTCTCCCGAACCGTGGGAACGCCCTTCCGAAGGCGCAAGGACGCCTTCGCCGGACTCCCCGGCCTTATGCCTCTAGTGCGGGCGGTCCTGGACACCAGCGCCGCCGAACGCAGCAAGGACCACCAGTTCCTGTTCACCCTCCTGGGCTCGGTACTGGCCAACAACGCCCTCGCCCACGCTCTGTCGAGTGAGCACGGCAGCACCTACTCACTCACCGTGGACAGGGGCGCGACCGGGACGACGCTGACCTGCCAGGACCAGGACACCCGTCACCTCATGGCCCCCGGCCCGCTCACCGCCAGCAACTTGGACCCCCTCGGCCCCACCACTGGCCAGGGGATCGGTTTGGGGCTGATCAACGCCTTGGCGGACCGGTGCGGAGACAACGACGACTCGAAGCTCCGGCAGGTCTGGTTCCACCTGTCCCACTCCCTGGCTGACAGCCCCCGGACGCGGATCAACACCGAAGAAGCTGAGGTGGAGTGCTGATGTTGGACGTCGACACCAGGGACATGCTGGCCGTTGCCGAGGACGCCCTGACCGCGCCCACCCATCTCACTCCCGCGCAGCTGGATGTGTGGCACAACCACACCCTTCGCAACCGCATCCCCCTGGTACTGGAGGCCCTGCGGATCGCCCGGGAGGAGAGCGACGCCGAGGTGGCGATGCAGCTGATCGACCAGGCCATCCACGACCACCCCGCACCCACCCGGGTTCCCGGCAACAGGCCGGTAGCGAGCGCGGTCCCGAAGCAGAGCGACCCCTGCGAGAGTCTCCCGGTTCCCGAACACGTGCTCTGCGCCCTGCTGCACAAGCACTGGAACATGACCATCGAAGGCAAGCACCCGAACGAGGTCTACGTGGCGCGCCGTCCCTTGGGTTGGACCGGTGACGGTGACCCCTTTGAACGCATCACCGCACCCAATCGCACCGAACTCCTGCGGCTCCTCGCCCACCGGCACCTGGGCGTCCACAGGAGCGATCCCGAACCTCCGCCCGCTGCCTGAGAGCCCCCGAAGCCCTTCCATGAAAAAGCTCTGGCGGGTGCGACAACACCCCCAGAGCAGGCCGACAAGCACCACCCCGTTGAAGAGAAGAGATTGCCGACATGCCCATTGTGCCGCACACCCATGCCCCCAACCACTCGATCACCCCACCCGCCGTGCCTCGGTGGGAGTGCCGCGTCTACCCGGGCCAGCTCACCCAGATCCGCCAGGTCCGCGCCGACCTTGCCGTGGACCTCAACCGGATGACCAGCCTTCCGGTCGAGGCGCGGGAGGAGATGGTGTTGTGTCTGAGCGAGATGTTCGCCAACGCCTGCGAGCACTCCCGTTCGGGGCAGGACCCCGACGGACAGGTCGTGCGGACCCTGGAACTGCCCCGTCCGGGCACGGTCCGTGTCTCGATCATCGATGACGGCACCCGCACCAACACCACCTCGGACTCTTCTCCGAAGGTTCCGCGTCGTCGTACGCGCAAGGGGTGGAATCAGGCCGAACGTGGCCGGGGCCTGCTGCTGCTCGGTCACCTCGCCACCCGGTGGGGGATCCGGCCGGTGCTGGACTTCCCGTTCTGCGCCGGGCTGGGCACTGTGATCTGGGCCGAGTTCACCCACCCCGCACTGGCCTGCGGTGGGGACACCTGTGGCGGGGCTGCACGATGAGCGGATCTCAGGTCAGCGCGCAGATCCGGTCGGTCCTGACCGCACCCCGAGGCCACCGCTTCCCCCGGACGAACGCACGTTCACCCCGGCCCGCCGTCCCGGCCCTGCAATCAGAGTCCGCCTGGACCGAGACGCATCAGGACCGCCAGGAACGCCTTCTACGCCAGATGGGCGACAACCCCCGGGGGGCCTACATGCTCGAACACGGCCCCGTCCCGCACTGGGTGCGCGTGGCTCGCCAGCACCGCGAGCAGGCCGCGCAAAAAGCGGCCGAGGCCGCATCCCTTGCCGAGCCGGAACCCGCTTTGCCCCGGGGCCGCCACAGGGCACCTCGCCCGTGGTGGGGATGGCCCGCCACCGCCATCGGTTCCACCCTCCTCCTGGGCCTGAACACCCTGGAAGTCCTGGGTCAGAACCTCACCCACCACACCGGCATCCTGACCTGAACCGACCGGAGGTCGGGGCCCGGAACTCACCGGGCCCCGACCGTCCCCGCTTGCGAGAAGCAGAACGGCCCCCAGAGAGTTCTGAGGGCCGCCGGGTCCCCCACAGGCGCGGGGGCAGTCTCGTTGGCCTGCGCGTTCACGAGCGCTGAGGCGTCATTTCCGCGCGTAACTGAGAATCAGCTGTTACACCCAATCCCACATGTGCACCTCCACAAGTCGACGGAATCATAGCCCAACTCCGTCAGACTAACTACTTCTCGCGAATGTGGGCAATCGCGGCTATCAGAAATAGAGGCGCATTTTCTGGGTGATTGCCTCGGTGTCCGCTCGGCTGGTATCGGTAAGCTGCGGCTTTCCACTCTGTGAGGAAGCGACGGCCCCGAGCATTTTCGGCCACGTGGTCGCAGCTGAAGGAGCACTGCGGAGGGAGCTCGCTCCGAGGGTCGCCCCCCGCGTTACCCTCCACGCCATGCTCTTGGACTCGATCACCCTCCAGGCCGACGACCCCTCCATCCTGGCCCGCTTCTGGTCGCATGCCCTGAGGGTGCCGATCGTGCGTGGAGAGCCATTCGGCCTGCTGCTCCCGACCTCGGGTGTGCCGCTACGCGTCATGGCGGTCCCGACCTCCACACCTCGGTCCGCGACGGCCATCACGCGGCTGCACCTCGACCTCAACGGCGGGAGCGACCACCGGTCCTGGGCCCGAACCCTGTGCTCCCTGGGCGCCTCCCCCTGCGACGTGGGGCAGGGGGACGCTGCATGGGAGGTGCTGGCCGACGTCGAGGGAAACCTGTTCTGCGTGATGCCCGGCGATCGCTATGAGCAGGCAGGAGCCGGACTGGGATCACTGCCAGTGGACTCCGCGCGCCCTCGGTCTGATCGGGACTTCTGGGCCCGGATCACCGGCTGGACACCCGCCGAGGGGAATGCACCGGAGCTGCGTCCCCCGCACGGTCTCGGCATCCACTTGGCGTTCTGTGACGAGCTCGGCCCCAAGCCCGCGGCCGAACCGAACCTCATGGGCCTGGCCCTGCGTCTCGACGAGGACGAACGGGAGGCCGACGCCCTGGAACTGTTGGTGAAAAGGGGCGCGGTTCGTGTGGAAACCGAGGACGAGGCCCCCTGGCATCTGCTGACCGATCCTTCGGGGAACGAGTTCAGGCTTCTGAAAGCGCCGATCTGAGTTCTCGTGTTCGGGCCGTGAGTGGGCGATCGGTATCGGATACCCGCGATGCCGTATTCAGCCTGATGAGCGGTGTACTTCGCCGACAGTGCTCGAACGAAGGGGCCAATGATATCTGTGTCCGTTTTCCGGCAACGTGCAGAAATGACAGGTCGTCCCCGCAAACCACCGAGCCCCCGAGGGCATCCCACGGAGTGACATCCCCCGACCTTGGAGCACCCATGGCCCACACGTCCTCCGGTGACAGCAGCCCCGGAGCCGCCCTCACCGTCGCCATCCTCACGCTCGTGTGCTGCAACCTGATCGGCGGCGTCGTCGGCGTGGCCTTCGCGGCGGTGGCGATGGGCAAGGAGGACGAGGAGGAACGGGCCCGCTTCACCGGCTACGCCTGGACCGCGATCGTCGTCGGTCTGGTGCTGAGCGGGCTGGGGATCCTCCTGATCCTCTGAACCGGGACGGCGAGGGACCGCGCGCGGTCCCTCGCCGCCGGTCAGGCAGCCTTGCTCGTGCTCACCGTCAGCCGTTCGCGGGAGTCGTTGACATCCACCCGGATGGAGTCCCCCTCGGTCAGCTCGCCCGAGAGCAGCTCGCGGGCGAGCGGGTCGCCGATGCTGGACTGCACCAGGCGGCGCAGCGGGCGGGCGCCGTAGTTCGGGTCGTAGCCGGTCAGGGCGAGCCACTCCCGGGCCGCCGGGGTCACGTCCAGCGACAACTGCCGGTCGGCCAGACGCCGGGCCAGCTTGTCCACCTGGAGGTCGACGATCCGGGTCAGGTCCTCCGTGGACAGCGCGTCGAACATGATCACGTCGTCCAGCCGGTTGAGGAACTCCGGCTTGAACGTGGCCCGCACGACGTCCATGACGCGTTCCCTGCGGGTGGCCTCCTCCAGTGACTGGTCCACCAGGAACGGGGAACCGAGGTTGGAGGTGAGGATGAGGATGGTGTTGCGGAAGTCCACCTGACGGCCCTGGCCGTCGGTGAGGCGCCCGTCGTCCAACACCTGAAGCAGGGTGTCGAACACCTCCAGGTGGGCCTTCTCCACCTCGTCCAGCAGCACCACCGTGTACGGGCGGCGCCGCACGGCCTCGGTGAGCTGGCCGCCCTCCTCGTAGCCCACGTACCCGGGGGGCGCGCCCACGAGCCGGGACACCGAGTGCTTCTCCGAGTACTCGCTCATGTCGATACGCACGATCGCGCGCTCGTCGTCGAACAGGAACTCGGCCAGGGCCTTGGCCAGCTCGGTCTTGCCCACACCGGTCGGGCCGAGGAACAGGAACGAACCCGTGGGGCGGTCCGGGTCGGAGATGCCCGCCCGGGCCCGACGCACCGCGTCGGACACCGCCTGCACGGCGTCCTTCTGGCCGATCAGCCGCTGCCCCAGCTCGACCTCCATGCGGAGCAGCTTGGAGGTCTCGCCCTCCATCAGCCGACCCACGGGGATGCCGGTCCACGCGGAGACGACGTCGGCGATCTCGTCGGCGCCCACCTCGTCCTTGACCATGGTGTCGCCGGTGGTGGCCTCGGCGTTCTCCTCGGCCTTCGACGCCTCCTCAACCTGCTTCTCCAGCTGCGGGATGTCCCCGTACATCAGCCGGGAGGCCTCCTCGAAGCGGCCCTCGCGCTCGGCCAGCTCGGCCTTGGTGCGCATCTCGTCCAACTGGCCCTTGAGGTCACCGACCCGGTTCAGCCCGGCCTTCTCCTGCTCCCACCGGGCCACCAGCCCGGTGAGCTGCTCCTGGCGGTCGGCGAGGTCGGCGCGCAGCCGCTCCAGCCGCTGCTGGCTCGCGGGGTCGGACTCCTTGTCGAGCGCCATCTCCTCCATCTTGAGGCGGTCCACCGTGCGGCGCAGTTCGTCGATCTCCACGGGGCTGGAGTCGATCTCCATACGCAGCCGGGACGCCGCCTCGTCGATGAGGTCGATCGCCTTGTCGGGCAGGAACCGCGCGGTGATGTAGCGGTCGGACAGAGTCGCGGCGGCCACCAGGGCGGAGTCCGAGATCTGCACCTTGTGGTGCGCCTCGTAGCGCCCCTTGAGGCCGCGCAGGATCGCGATGGTGTCCGTGGCCGACGGCTCACCCACCATGACCTGCTGGAAGCGGCGCTCCAGCGCGGGGTCCTTCTCGATCTTCTCCCGGTACTCGTCCAGGGTGGTGGCGCCCACCATGCGCAGCTCGCCCCGGGCCAGCATCGGCTTGAGCATGTTGCCCGCGTCCATGGCGCCCTCGGCCGCGCCCGCCCCCACCATGGTGTGGAGTTCGTCGATGAACGTGATGACCTGGCCCTCGGACTCCTTGATCTCCGAGAGCACCGCCTTCAGCCGCTCCTCGAACTCGCCCCGGTACTTGGCGCCCGCCACCATCGCGGACAGGTCGAGGCTGATCAGGCGCTTTCCGAGCAGCGACTGCGGGACGTCACCGGCCACGATGCGCTGGGCCAGGCCCTCGACCACGGCGGTCTTGCCCACGCCGGGTTCGCCGATGAGCACGGGGTTGTTCTTCGTACGCCGGCTCAGGACCTGGATGACCCGGCGGATCTCCCCGTCACGTCCGATGACCGGGTCCACCTTGCCCTCCCGGGCGCGCTCGGTGAGGTCGACACCGAACTTCTCCAGCGACTGGTAGGTGTCCTCGGGGTTCTCCGAAGTGACCTTGCCGGTGCCGCGCACCCGCTCGAAGGCCTCCAGCAGCGTGTCCGGCGCCGCCCCGGCCTCGTTGAGCAACCGGGCCGCCTCACCGCCGTCGGTGGCCAGACCGACCAGCAGGTGCTCGGTGGAGACGTACTCGTCCTCCATCTGCTGCGCGCGCTGGGCCGCGGTGTTGATGGAGACGATGAGCTGGCGCGAGGAGGTCGGGGAACTGACCGTCGAACCGGCCGCCTTGGGCAGGGCGCCGATGGCGGACTCGACCTTGTCCTTGAGCTGGTCGGGGCTGGCGCCGACCTCCTTGAGCAGCGGTCGGGTGATGCCCTCGGCCTGGTCGAGCAGGGCGTTCAGCAGGTGCAGCGGCTCGGTCTGCGGGCTGCCGTCGGCGGTGGCCTCACGGATCGCCGCGGCCAGGGCCTCCTGGCTCTTCCGCGTGAGCTTGTAGTTCACGTCCGGTTACTCCTTCCACATAAATAGTTACTCAGAGTGATCACTTGGGGCCGAACTCGCCGGGTCCCGCATCGCGGTTCCCGTCTGTCAGCCCTGGGCCGGACCGCCCGTCTCGGGTTCGTCCCGGCCGCCGGGGCCACTCTGGCCGCCCGCCCCGCCCTGGCGGCCCTGGTCCGGGTGCTCGCCGTCGGGCTCGGCGGTGTTGAAGATCGTGACGCGGGTGCGGCGCACCAGCTCCCCGCGTACCGGCCCGCCCTCGGGACGGGCCGGACGGCCCCGCCGGGACACCGCCCGGCGGGCCGCCTCAAGCTCGTTGGCCAGGTGGAACGCCTGCTCGCGCAGCTGCTCCACCTCGTGCTGCAACTCCAGGATCCGCTTGATGCCGGCGAGGTTGATGCCCTCCTCCTGCGACAGGCGCTGCACCTCGCGCAGCGTCCGTACGTCGCGCATGGAGTACCGGCGGCCCCGGCCGGAGGTACGGCCCGGAGACACGATCCCGAGCCGGTCGTACTGCCGCAGCGTCTGCGGATGCATCCCGGCCAGCTCAGCGGCCACCGAGATCACGTAGACCGGTGCGTCGGCGCCGAAGGCAGGATCGTTCACGTTGTTCACGCGCCCTTCGCCCGCGCCTCGAGCCCGTCGCGCGGGTCGTAGTCGGAGGTCGCCGCGCGGAACTTCTCCAGAGCCTCGCGGGCGTCGCCGTTGAGTGTCTTGGGCACGTCCACCTCGAAGGTGACGAGCATGTTGCCCGTGGTGCCGTCCTTGCGGGTGGCGCCCTTGCCGCGGACCCGCAGCGTGTGCCCGTTCTGGGTGCCCGGCGGCACCTTCACGGTCACGGGGAAGCCGCTGAGGGTGGGGACCCGGACCTCGGCGCCCAGGGCCGCCTCGGGGAAGGTCACCGGGACCGTGATGGTGACGTTGTCGCCGTTCCTGCCGAACACCGGGTGTCCCTTCACGTGGACGACGACGTAGAGGTCACCGTTGGGGCCGCCGTGCTCGCCGGGGGCGCCCTTGCCCTTGATACGGATGCGCTGGCCGTCGCTGACCCCGGCCGGGATGCGGGTCTGTATGGTGCGGGTGCTCTTGCCTCGCCCGCTGCCGGTGCAGGTGGGGCAGGGGTCGTCGACCACGAGGCCGCGTCCCTTGCACTCGCTGCACGGCTCGGACAGCGAGAAGCCACCCAGGTTGGTGCTGTCGTGTCCGGTGCCGCTGCACTTGGGACACATGCGCGGGGCCGTGCCGGCGCGCGCTCCCGTGCCCTTGCACGTGGGGCACGGGGCCTCGCTGCTCAGCTGGAACGAACGGGTCACCCCGTCCGCGGCCTCGCGGAAGGTCAGTGTCGCCTCGGTCTCGACGTCGGCGCCCCGCCTGCTGCGGGTGGCGGTGCCGCCCCGCCCGCGGTTGCCGAACAGTCCGCCGAAGATGTCGCTCAGGCGCTCGCCGCCCGCGGCCCCTCCGCCGGAGCTCTGACCGAAGATGTCGCTCATGTCGAACCCGCCGGGACCGGCGCCGCCGGGCCGGTACGACCCGCCGAACATGGAGCGCGCCTCGTCGTACTCCTTACGGCGCTTCTCGTCCGACAGGACGTTGTACGCCTCGGAGATCTCCTTGAAGCGGTCCTCGGCCTTGGGGTCGTCGGTGTTCGCGTCCGGGTGGTTCTCCCGGGCCAACTTGCGGTAGGACGACTTGATCTCGTCCTTGGAGGCCGTCTTTGAGACTCCCAGGACCTTGTAGTAGTCCTTCTCCAGGTAGTCCTTGGTGCTCATCGACTGGTGCCTTCTCCCGCTGGTGCCGGTTGCGTCCGATGTTTCCACGTGGCCCCGCACCGCTGGGGTGCCGGGGGCGGCCCGGGGCCGTGACCGACGCTCTCACGTCGGCCACGGCCGGGTCCATGCCTGCCTGCTCGAGGCAGGCGTTACTGCTTGTCCTCGCCGTTCTCGGCGGTGGAGTCGTCGGCGTCCGAGGATGGGGCGGCGGACTCGTCGTCCCCCGCGCCCTCCAGCGGCTCGCCGACCACCACGCGGGCGGGGCGCAGAACCCGCTCACCCATGCGGTACCCAGGCTGGAACACCTCGATCACCGTCTGGACGGAGATGTTCGGAACCGGGACCAGGGTGAGCGCCTCGTGGACGTTCGGGTCGAACTCGTCGCCCTGCTCGGCGTACTTCTCCAGGCCCAGCTTGGTGGCCGTGGCCTCCAGGGCCTCACCCACCGCCTTGAACCCGCCGTTGAGCTCGTCGTGCTCACGGGCCCGACCGATGTCGTCCAGGATCGGCAGGAGTTCTCCGACGACCTGGGCGGTGGCGACCTCACGGACGGCCACGCGGTCGCGCTCGACACGCTTGCGGTAGTTGGCGTACTCCGCCTGCACCCGCTTGATGTCGTTGGTGAGCTCGATGACCCGCTCGTCCGCGTTGATCGCCTCGGTCACCACGGACTCCGGGGTGTCCGGAACCTCGGGGACGTCCTCGATCTCGACCTCGACGACCTCGGGCTCCTCCTCGGCGGCCGTGGTCTCCTCGGCGGACGCACCCTCGGGGGTGCGGGCCTCGCCGGTCTCCGGGTCGACCTTGCGGTTGTCCCGGATCACCGGACCCTGGTTCTCGTCACCCGAGTCGGGGTTGTTCTTGTCCTTGTCCGACGGCGCCATGTCCGACGTTCCCTCCTTCCTCGCCTCTCACCGGTCCTCGGGGGTCAGGACCCCTGGTTGCCCTTGCCGTTGTCCTCGTCGACGATCTCGGCGTCGACGACGTCCGCGTCCTCGGTGGAGGAGTCGGCGTTCTCGGAACCGGGCTGAGCGGCGCCCTCACCCTGCTGGCCCTGGCTGTAGATCGCGGAACCGATCTTCTGGCTGGCCAGCGCGACCTTCTCGCTCGCGGAGCGGATGGCCTCGGTGTCGGTGCCCTCCAGGGCGGTCTTCAGCTCGGCGACGGCGGCCTCGGTCTCGGAACGCACGTCCGCCGGGACCTTGTCCTCGTTGTCCTTGATGACCTTCTCGGTCTGGTAGACGAGGGACTCGGCGTTGTTGCGGACCTCGGCCTCCTCGCGGCGCTTGCGGTCCTCCTCGGCGTACTGCTCGGCGTCGCGGACCATCTGGTCGATGTCGTCCTTGGACATCGCCGAACCACCGGAGATGGTGACGGACTGCTCCTTGCCGGTGCCCAGGTCCTTCGCGGTGACGCTGACGATGCCGTTGGCGTCGATGTCGAAGGCGACCTCGATCTGCGGGACGCCGCGCGGCGCCGGGGGCAGACCGGTCAGGTCGAAGACGCCCAGCTTCTTGTTGTACTGGGCGATGTCACGCTCGCCCTGGTACACCTGGATCTGCACGGACGGCTGGTTGTCGTCGGCCGTCGTGAAGATCTCGGAGCGCTTGGTCGGGATGGTCGTGTTGCGCTCGATGAGCTTGGTGAACACGCCGCCCTTGGTCTCGATGCCCAGGGAGAGCGGGGTGACGTCCAGCAGCAGGACGTCCTTGACCTCGCCCTTGAGCACACCGGCCTGGAGCGCGGCGCCGATGGCCACGACCTCGTCCGGGTTGACGCCCTTGTTGGGGTCCTGGCCGCCGGTCATCTCCTTGACCAGCTCGGCGATGGCGGGCATACGGGTCGACCCGCCGACCAGGACCACGTGGTGGATCTGGTCCAGGCTGATCCCGGCGTCCTTGATGACCTGCTGGAACGGGGTCTTGGTCCGCTCGACCAGGTCGGCGGTCAGGCGCTGGAACTCGGCGCGGGTGAGCTTCTCGTCCAGGTGCAGCGGACCCTCGGCCGAGGCCGTGATGTAGGGCAGGTTGATCTGCGTCTCGCTGGAGCTGGAGAGCTCGATCTTGGCCTTCTCGGCGGCCTCGCGCAGACGCTGGAGCGCCATCTTGTCCTTGGCGAGGTCGACGCCGTTGGAGTTCTTGAACTTCTCGACCAGCCAGTCGACGATCGCCTGGTCCCAGTCGTCGCCGCCGAGGTGGTTGTCGCCGTTGGTCGCCTTGACCTCCACGACGCCGTCGCCCACCTCGAGGAGGGAGACGTCGAAGGTGCCGCCACCGAGGTCGTAGACGAGGATCGTCGCCTCGTCCTCCTTCTCCAGGTGGTAGGCGAGCGCGGCCGAGGTGGGCTCGTTGATGATGCGCAGGACGTTCAGGCCCGCGATCGTGCCGGCCTCCTTGGTGGCCTGGCGCTGCGAGTCGCTGAAGTAGGCCGGGACGGTGATGACCGCGTCGGTCACGTCCTCGCCCAGGTAGGCCTCGGCGTCGCGCTTGAGCTTCTGGAGGATGAAGGCGCTGATCTGCTGCGGGTTGAAGGTCTTGTCGTCGATCTGCACCGACCAGTCGGTGCCGATGTGACGCTTCACCGAGCGGATGGTCCGGTCGACGTTGGTGACGGCCTGACGCTTGGCCACCTCGCCGACGAGCACCTCGCCGTTCTTGGCGAAGGCCACGACCGAGGGGGTGGTGCGGGAGCCCTCGGCGTTGGTGATGACCGTCGGCTCGCCACCCTCAAGGACCGCGACACACGAGTTCGTCGTACCGAGGTCGATTCCGACCGCACGTGCCATGGTTGTTTCCTCCGTCAAAGTTGAGTCGTTCAGGCGTAATTTTGCTTCGTCGGGTTGGGGCTGTCAAGTCAGTTGAGTCGACCCCACTCAAGTTGCTTCCTACGCCCTGACAACGGGTGGCCGCGCGGGGATGTTCCCGACCTGGGCCGATTTCACGAGGGGAACGGATGAACCCCGGGAGAACTCGGGGACATCCTTGACCTGGAAACCAGGGATGCCGGGGGCGTCTCGGGGTCGCCTCCGGGGGTCTCGGCGGGGCGGGCGGAGTGGCGTGCCGCGACACGGCGGGGGGTTCTCCCGGGGGTCGGGTGGCCCGTGTCGTGCCCCCGGTCCGCTTTGATGGGGGTGTGCGGTGTGTTCGGGGTGTCCGGTTCGCACCCGCGTGAACCGGGTCGCGTCGCGACTGGCTACCGTGGGCACCCGCCGCCGCGCGGGTGGACTCCGGGTCGGTGGCCGCCGTGCTATTACTCGCTAGTAACATCAATAGGGACCACCGGTGTGTGGCGCACCGGTAGACGGAAGCAGGATGGGAGGCCACGGACGATGCATCCTCTGTACTTGACGCTGGGCATCATCACCTCGGTCTTCGCCGTGGTCGCGTTCACCTTGTTCGGTCTGGCCATTCGCCAGATCGTGCGAACCGTGGGTGTCGGCCGAACGGTGGAGCCGGAGCGGAAGGGACCGTTCGGACAACGGTTCACGATGACGCTCATCGAGATCCTCGGACACACGAGGATGCTGAAGCGGCCGTGGGTCGGTGTGGCCCACTGGTTCGTGATGGTCTCCTTCCCGCTGCTGGTCTTCACGGTGATCGAGGCGCAGGGTGAGGTCTTCTACCCGCACTTCAAGCTGCCGCTGATCCACGACTGGGTCCTCTACGGCCTGGCCATCGAGGTCATCGCCGGGGCCAGCCTCGTCAGCATCATCGGTCTGACGGTCTACCGCCTGCTGAACGGGCCCCACCGCAAGGGCCGGGACTCCCGCTTCTACAACTCCAAGACGTGGACCGCGTACTACGTCGAGGCCTACCTGTGGGCCCTGCTGATCTCGATCTTCGTGATCCGCGGTCTCAAGGTCGCCATCGAGGACTTCCCGTTCCCGGTCTGGGCCACCCCGATCTCCCACGCCGTCGGAGCGATCCTGCCGACCGACGTCGCCGTGGCCGAGCCCGCCATCGCCCTGGTCGCCGCGTTCAAGCTGATCATCAGCTACGCGTTCTTCGCGATCCTGTACTTCAAGCTCACCATGGGCATCGGCTGGCACCGTTTCATCGCGCCGTTCAACATCTACTTCAAGCGCAACGCCGACGGCACCCCGACCCTCGGCGCCGCCAAGCAGATGATGGACAAGTCCGGCACCAAGCCCCTCGACTTCGAGGAGGCCGACCCGGACGAGGACCCGTTCGGCGCGGGCAAGCTGGAGGACTTCACCTGGAAGGGCCTCCTGGACTTCACCAGCTGCACCGAGTGCGGCCGCTGCCAGTCCCAGTGCCCCGCCTGGAACACCGGCAAGCCGCTCTCTCCCAAGAAGGTCATCCTCGACCTCCAGAAGCACACCTACGAGAAGGCCCCCTACCTCCTCAAGGGCATCACCGAGGAGACCATCGCCGAGGGCGCCGACGACAGCCACGCCGGAGTCGACGTCCTCGCCCTCCTCAACAAGCCGCTGGTCGGCACCGAGGAGGAGGGTGGCGTCATCCACCCCGACGAGCTGTGGGCCTGCACCAACTGCGGTGCGTGCGTGGAGCAGTGCCCGGTCGACATCGAGCACATCGACCACATCCTGGACATGCGCCGCTACCAGGTCATGGTCGAGTCCAACTTCCCGTCCGAGGCCAACACCCTGCTCAAGAACCTTGAGAACAAGGGCAACCCGTGGGGCATGGCCGAGGACCGGCGCATGGACTGGATCGAGGAGCTCGCCTCCCAGGAGAACCCGGTCGAGGTCCCGGTCGTCGAGGACAAGCTCCCCGAGGGCACGGAGTACCTGTTCTGGGTCGGCTGCGCCGGCGCCCTGGAGGACCGCGCCAAGAAGACCACGAAGGCCATCGCCGAGCTGCTGGACATCGCGGGCGTGAAGTTCGCCGTCCTGGGCGGCATGGAGGCCTGCACCGGTGACCCGGCGCGCCGCCTCGGCATGGAGTACGTCTTCCAGATGCTGGCCCAGCAGAACGTCGAGACGCTCAACGAGGCCGGGGTCACGAAGATCGTGGCCAGCTGCCCGCACTGCTTCAACACGCTGGCCAAGGAGTACCCGCAGCTGGGCGGCACCTACGAGGTGATCCACCACAGCCAGCTCCTGGCCAAGCTGGTTGAGGAGGGGCAGCTCACCCCGGTGAACTCGATCGACGAGAACATCACCTACCACGACCCGTGCTTCCTGGGCCGCCACAACAAGGTGTACACGCCCCCGCGCGACATCATGGCGCAGGTGCCCGGCGTCAAGACGCAGGAGATGCACCGCCACAAGGAGCGCGGCTTCTGCTGTGGCGCCGGTGGTGCCCGCATGTGGATGGAGGAGCGGATCGGCAAGCGCATCAACACCGAGCGTGTGGACGAGGCGCTGACCACGAACCCGGACACCGTCTCCACCGCTTGCCCGTTCTGCCAGGTCATGCTCGGTGACGCGATCAACGAGAAGAAGTCGTCGGGCGAGGCCAAGGAGTCGCTGGAGGTCGTCGACGTCTCCCAGCTGCTGCTGCGTTCGGTCAAGGGTGAGAACCCGGCCCCGGGCGAGGAGAAGGAGACCGCCGACGCCCAGTAGCCGTCCTTCGCCGGGGTGGGTCCCGGTGCGGTGAGGGCCGCGATCAGAGTTCGGGAGGGGGCGGGGTGCCACGCGCGCACCCCGCCCCTTCGCGTGTCCGGGTCGGGTGGCCAGGCCCCGGTCCGACCAGCCCGTTTCCGGTGGCCTCCCAGGGGTCCTCCAGTCGATACGGGTGTATCAAAAAAGCGGGGGTGTGCCAGAATGACCCCGTGCCGAAGGTCGTAGACAGGGAAGCCCGACGGGATCGGGTCGCCGAGGCGATCCACCGCATCGCCGCCCGGGAGGGGCTCGAAGGGGTCAGCGTGCGGGTGGTCGCCGCCGAGGCGGGGCTGTCCGTGGGCGCCGTGCAACGGGAGTTCGCCACCAAGGACGAACTGCTGCACTTCGCGCTGCGTGCCTCCGTCGAGGAGGTGTCCGCGCGCTTCGGCCGGTTCCGGGTCGGTCCGGTGGCCCTCACCGTCGCTGAGGGGCTACGGCAGGTGCTCCTGGACCTGCTTCCCACCGACGAGCGGCGCCGGGCCCAGACGCGGATCTGGGCCGCCTTCTACGCACGCGCGGCCGTGGACCCGGTCTTCGCCGGAGTGCTGGCCGAACTGGACACCCAGGCCAGGGGGCACCTCCGCGTCGCCCTGGAGTACGCGAGGGACCAGGGTGAGCTCGCCCCGGGGCAGGAGCCGGAGGCGGCGGCGGAACTGCTGATGGTGCTCATGGACGGCCTGTGGCTCACCTGCGCGCGCCTGCCCGAGGGGGCCGACCTGTCACCGCAGCGCGCCGCGGTGGAGTCGGCGGTCCGGCTGGTCACCGCCTGAGCCAAGCGGCGGGAAACGGTCGGGACGTGATTGGTGTCCTTGGTCCCGGAACGGGTTCACGACGGGATCGTCCCTTCCAGTCGTGGTCCTGACCAGCGTTTTTCTTGGAGTGGAGGAATTCCTGGGAGGTGTCGGTAAAACCTTTCCCGGATCGTGTGTTCGGCGGGGGGTCGTATTTCCGAGGGGTCGGTGAGGATTTCCGTCTTCCCTGATCAGTGCGGGGTTCTCGGTGTCCGGAGGTCGTGGGGTGGTGTCATTCGTACCAGCGTTCGGTCTGCGCCCGACTCGGGATGGCGTCCTCGGGACGATGTTTCCCAAGAAGAAAGCAACCAATGCTCGCGGTGTCGGGAATCCACTCGTCGGAATTGCCGTATTCCACCGGCGCGCCCGGTCCGAGTCGTGTAGAACGTTGGTGACCGCCGAGGGGTCGCGCCCGGCATCGCGTTGTGAGGGGACGGGCGCGCCCCCGACCGGCGGCGACGGCCGCGCTCGTACGTGAGTTGACGAAGGGGCACGCACGAACGCGGCCGTGTTCCCGCGGTCCGGCGGAGGGGCCGGAACCGTGGGGCGGAACGCGGACGGGCCCCGGGATGACATTTGTCAGCGACGGGGGCGGATGAAGTGTCATCGGCGAGGGGTGACAGCGGCGTCTGTCAGCCGGGGCCCGGTTCGCGGGACTCTGGTGGCATGACGACGACAGAGCACACCGGACCGGCCGCCGCGACCCAGGACCCCACGTCGACCACGGGGCCCTCGGTGGTCGTCAGCGACCTCCACCAGCACTACGGCGACTTCGAGGCGGTCCGGGGTGTCTCCTTCGAGATCCGGCCCGGCGAGCTCTTCGCCCTGCTCGGGACCAACGGCGCCGGGAAGACCACCACCATCGAGACGCTGGAGGGTTTCCGGCGGCCCAGCTCCGGGACGGTCCGTGTCTTCGGACAGGACCCCTTCGGTCAGCCCCCCGGCGTGCGGGAGCGGGTCAACGCCGTCCTCCAGGGCAGCGGGCTCCTGGAGGATCTGAGCGTGGACGAGAGCCTCAGGCTCACCAGCGACCTCGCCGCCTCGCCCCGGGACGTCGAGGAGATCCTCCGCCTGGTCAACCTCACGGACAAGCGCGGCCTGCGCGTCCGGCAGCTCTCCGGCGGTCAGAAGCGCCGTCTCGACCTGGGCTCGGCGCTGCTGACCCGGCCCGAGGTCCTCTACCTCGACGAACCCACGACCGGTATGGACCCCGAGGCGCGGCACGAGACCTGGCGGATCATCAACGACCTCAAGGAGAGCGGGGTGGCGGTCCTGCTCACCACGCACTACCTGGAGGAGGCCGAACGCCTCGCCGACCGGCTCGCCATCATGCACCGGGGCGAGATCCGGGTGGAGGGCACCCTGGCCGGGGTGCTCGCGGGCTGGGGCGACCGGGTGAGCTTCCTGCTCCCCGGCGACGTGCGCACGGCCGACCTGCCCGACGTGGACGGAGCCACGATCGAGGTGGAGACCCGCGACCAGGAGTTGTGGGCCACCTACACCGTCACGGGCGGGGACGTGGCCGAGCGCGCCCACCGCGCGGTCGCCGCGCTGGTCGCGTGGTCGGCCGAACAGGGGGTCGTCCTCCAGCACCTCCAGGTGCGCGGCGCCTCCCTGGAGGACGTCTTCCTCCAGGTCGCGGACGGCGCCGCGGACCTCGTCACCCCGTGAGGAGGCGGGTCCGGCGCGTGCCGCACGGACCCCGGCGGCACCAGTGGCCGTCCCCTTCCGACCCCGCCCCGTCACCGGGACCACGCGCCGCCGCGCGACCCCGGCACCAGAACCCAGGAGACACCATGACCACGACCACCACCCGGCCCCCGGCCCCGAGCGTTGACCGGACCTCTCCCAGCACCCTGAAGCGGACCCTGCGCCTGGCCCGCACGGAGTTCACCCTCTTCGTGCGGTACAAGACAGCTCTGATGTACCTGGTGATGCCGCTGATCCTCTTCATGCCGCTGCTGTCCACGCCCAGCGCTCCGGTCTTCGGGGACTTCACCACCCACGACCTCACCCTGGCGTCGGCCGTCATCGGCATCGGCCTGATGCTGGGGATCGGACACCCCTCCAACGTGTTCGCCGCCCGCCGTGAGGCCCTGGTACTCAAGCGGCTCCGGGTGAGCGGGATCCCGCAGACGGCGATCTTCGGCAGCGTGACGGTGGTCGTCGTCCTGTTCTCCCTGGCGATGTCGGTCCTGATCCTCGGCGCGGTCGCCGCGCTCGGCGGGAGCCTGCCCGCCGACCCCGTGATGCTGGTGGCCGCGGTGCTGCTGAGCGCGGTCGCGATGAGCCTGGTGGGCCTGCTGATCACTCCCATGGTGCGCAGCGCCGAGTCGGCTCAGATGTTCTCCGTGGTCCCCATGATGGGGCTCCTCCTCACGGGCGGTGTCTTCTTCCCGCTCGACCTGATGCCCGAGCCCGTCCGCCTGGTCGCCCAGTTCCTTCCGGTCGCCCCGGCGGCCGAGATGGCGCAGGCGGCCTACACCGGCTATGACGTGTTCGGCGGGTACGAGGGCGCCGAGGCGGTGGGCGCCGCCGCCCTGTGGGGCAGTGCGCTCCCGTCGCTCGCCGTGATGCTGGCCTGGATCGTGGTGCTGTCGCTGCTGGTGCGGCGCTACTTCAGGTGGGACCCCCGCCAGCCGTAGGCAGCGGGTCGAGGGGGCGGAGCCGGGAGGCCGGGACGGGGCCACCCGGCTCCGCCGCGCATGGGGCCCGGAGGAGATCCGGCCTGTGGACAACGGTCGTGGAGGGGTGCTCCGCCCTTACGTTGGAGTCCGGTGAAAAGCGCCGGGGGAAGCGGGAGGCGGACGTGGGGGAGCAGGGCGGGCGCGCGGCGTCCGTGGCGGCGCCGGAGAACGGTGGTGCCACGGCTCCGGCGGGCCGGGGCGCCGAGACGCCCGCGCCACCGGGGATGAGCGCGGGTTTCGCGCGCAGGATCCGGCGGGCGCGACTGTACTGCCTGTACAGCATGGCGGCGTTCCCGTTCCTGGTTCCCTTCTGGGCCGGGACCGGGCTCCTGGTGGACCTCTCCTACGCCGGGGGCGTCCTCGACGGCCAGCCTGACTACGTCCTCGGGCTCGCCGTGGTCCGCACGGTCGCACTGTTCGTTGCCTCGGTCCTGTGCGCCCTGGCGATGTTCCGCATGATCCGGGAGCGGTTGGACGGCAGAGTCCGACCGAACCGGATCCTGTACTGGAGCACCGTCGCCCTGCTCCTGGTCGTGTTCCTGTTCCTCTGGCACACCCCGAGCGTCCTCGGGATAGCCGCCTCGGCCTGGGTGCTGCTCGCCTTCCTGTCCTCCCGGCGCGAGCTGCTGTACCTCACGGGTGGCGGGATCGCCGTGACGGTGGTGAACGCGCTGGTCACGCCGATGCGGACAGCGCTGTTGCCCGGACCGGGCGGTCTCGGCGGCCCCCTGGGGATCCTCGGCAGTCTGGCGGGGCACGGCCTGATCATGCTCTTCTGGGCGGGCTTCCTGTGGATCGGCTGTCTCTACACGATCTGGCTGTGGGACGGCATCCGGCGGGTGACCGAGGGCCAGCAGGCCCGCGCCCAGCTGGCGGTGGACGGGGAACGGCTCCGCTTCACCAACCAGATCCGTGAGCTGCTGTGGCACCGGCTCGACGCGCTGCGCATCGGCGCCGGTCAGGCGGGACGGCACGTGCGGACCGACCCGGAGGCGGCCGAGCGGGAGATCGGCCAGGTCCACGAACTGGCGCGGACCACGCTGAGACAGGTGCGCTCGGTGGTCCGGGGGTACCGGGACATCGACCTCGACGCGGAGGTGAACTCGGTCCGCGCGGTCCTGGAGGCCAACGGGACCGTCACCGCTGTCACCGGCCTGACGGGCCTGAACCCGCCAGCGGACACGGCGGCCCTGGCCGCCTGGGTGGTGCGGGAGGGCGGAACCAACGTCCTGCGGCACAGCCGCGCCCAGAACTGCCGGATCGCCTTCGCGGAGAAACCCGGATCCGCTCCCGGCCTCGGCGAACTGGTCGTGGAGCTGAGGAACGACCGGGCGCGGGAGGGTGCCCCGTCCGGGGTGGGGTCCGACAGCGGTCTGGCAGGTCTGGCCGAGCGGATCGCCGGTGGCGGCGGCACGCTGGAGGCGACCCGGACGGACGACGGCGGCTTTCTGCTGCGGGCCACCCTTCCCTTGGCGGACGGTCCGGCACCCCGCCTGGTCGGCGCGAGCGAGAACGGGGCGAGCGAGAACGGGGCGAATCCGGCGCCGAGCGGCCCCGTGCCCGCGACGGCCCTGGTCGTGCCCGAGCCCTCCGAGGAGACGACACCGCAGGAAGCCGACACGGAACTGCTGAACGAACTGGCCAACGACCGGCGGGTCCGCCTCTCCCGGCGGATCACCATGGCTCTGATCGGTTTCAACAGCCTGCTGCTCGTGGTGCTGGCCCTCATGGATCTCGTCGCCAGCGCCGAGTACGGTCTTCCACTCTGGTCCTCGGTGGTCGGCACGCTCCTCACCGTGGTGGTCGCGGGTCTGCTCATCCGCCTGCTCCGGGAGCGGCTGGATGGTAACCGCAGACCCAGTCCGGGCCTGTTCTGGCTCTCCGTGGTGCTGCTCCTGATGGGCGCGGTGTTCCTGAACAACCCAGCCGTGGCGCTGATCATGATGGGCGCCTGGTGGGGGACCGGAGTCCTCTTCACCACGCGTTGGCCCGGCGTGGTGGTCACCGTCCTGTTGTTGTTCGCGCCGCTGCCACTGATCCCGACCTTCTCCGCGGTCCTCGAACCGAACGGATTCAACCCCCTCGTCTACGGACTGGTCTGGCTGCTGGCGGTGATCGTGGCCCTGACCTTCCTCTTCAGCACCTTCGGCACGATCTGGCTCTGGGACATCAGCCGGGAGGCGGTCGCCGGACAGAGGGCCCGCGCCCAGCTCGCGGTGACCCAGGAACGGCTCCGCTTCGCGCGGGACATGCACGACCTGCTGGGCCACAGCCTCTCCGCGCTGGCGGTCAAGGCGCAGCTGGCCGGGCGGCTCGTGGACCGGGCCCCGGACCGGGCCCTCACCGAGATCGCCGAGGTCCAGGGGCTGGCGGGGCAGGCGCTCCAGCAGATGAGGTCCGCGGTGAGCGGTGACCGGGAGGCCGACCTGGAGGGGGAGGTGGCAGCGGTCGGCGCCGTCCTGGACTCGGGTGGAACGCGGACCGTGGTCACCGGCCTGGAGGGCCTGGAACTCCCGTCGGAGGTCGCCGGGCTGGCCGCCTGGGTGGTCCGCGAGGGCGCCACGAACGTCCTGCGGCACAGCGACGCGCGGGAGTGCCAGATCAGCTTCCGGCTCACCAGGGACGGCGCGAACGTGTCGAGGGGACTGGTCGTGGAGGTGCACAACGACAGCGCGAGGGCGCGGACGCCCGGGGGCAGTGACGGCAACGGACTGGCGGGGCTCTCCGAGCGGGTCGCCCTGGCCGGGGGGACTCTGTCCCGGGCCAGGACCAGGGACGGCGGCTTCCTTCTCCGCGCCGTGATCCCGTTCTGACCGACCCTCGAACGGTGCTCCGGGGACCGCGTCCGTGCGGAGCCGCGTGCCGGGTCACGGGCGGCTTGTCCGAGGGCCTCCCTGTCCCGCGGCGCCCTGGACCGGGGCACCGCGGAACGTCCGGGGGGCCTTGCGGGGGAGTGGTCAGACGGTGCCCAGGGAGTCGAAGGCCGTGTCGATCCCGGCTGTGGCGTCCTCGCCGCCGCTGGTGTTGAGGCCGAGCATGAACGCGCCCCGGTCGTCGGTCACCTGGACCACCAGGAACCGACCGTAGCCGCCGTCCTCGTCGGAGGCGTCGCCCAGGGTGGCGCCGAAGGCGGGGCGGTCGTCCAGGGTGGTCTCCCCGGAGGGCTCGATGCGTAGGTCCGCGCCCCCGGTGACCAGCTCACCGACCATCTCCGTGGCCAGGGACAGGCCGGTGGCCGCGATGGGCTCCAGGGGGCCGAGATCCTCGGTGCCGGTGACGATGATGGCGTCCGGATCGTCCTCGGAGCCGTACACCGTGTACGAGGAGTACTCCGCCGGAACCTGGTCGTCGCCGAGCCGGGCCCACCCCTCGCCGGGCAGGAGGTAGGCGAGCCCCGCCCTGGAGTCGGTGACGGTGCCCTCGCCGCCGGGCGGAGGCCCGGAGCCCGTGGTCGGCTCCGTCTCCCCGGCGGTGCCGTCCGAGGCGGTGTCCTCCCCGGGTCCCGTCCCGTTCCCGGTGCCGTTGGCCAGGAACCAGCCGATGCCTCCGGCCGTGACCAGGAGGAAGAGGAAGGTCACCACGAGGGCGACAGTGAGGGTGACGCGGCGCGCGTTGTCGGGTTCGCCCACGCGGCGGGGATGGCGGTCGGCGGGGGCGCGTGAGTCCGGGCGCTCCACCTCGCGTTCCGGCCTGTCGGGTCCTGCGTGCATCTCGGCTCCTGAAGGGGCTGCTGGCCGTTCTGTGGGCTGAGGGGCCCTGAAGGAGCAGTACCCAGTACGAGTCGGCGCGGAGCGGGACGAACGTGGCCGGATCAGGCCGATTTCGGATGGTTCTGTTTCCGAAACGGAGGCTGTGGGGGCGGGTGTGACCTCAGAGGTGCCAGGCCCGCCAGGGGACGAAGTGCGGCAGGACCACGTCACACAGCGGATGCGATGCCGAGGAACCGCCCTGGACGCCGCCCTGGACCGGCATGACGAAGGTGGGCGGGCGATGGCCGTCACGGGCCGGGGGCACCGGACCGGCGTACCTGACCTCGGACGGCTGCTCGGGAACGGCTCCGCGACGCGGCCGTTTCCTCCTGACGGGAGCGGTGCCGGTGGGGCCGGGCGCGGCGTGCCGGACACCCTTGTCCGACCCGCTGGTTTCGGTCGGCGAGACCGGTGGTTTCTCGGCGGTGTCGGTCTCCCGGACACCGTCCCCGCCGGGCTGGTCGCCGACCAGGTAGCGCCCGGTCAGGCCCAGTGCCCGGTCGATCTCGGCTGGACTGAGCCTGTGGTCGGTGTCGGCCACCGCGATGAGGACCTCGGCGTACAGCTCGATCTCGTCGAGCGCGACGTGGTCGTGGAGCCGGTCGCACACACTCAGCCCGTTCGCTCCCAGGCCGTTCACCACCACTCACCTCCCGGGGCACCGGTGTCGCAGGACAGGACGGCAACCCCGTGCGCTGGGGCGATGCGGGCGCGGCGCGACGGAACCGATCCCACAAGGAGAGAGGACTACCAGGCTACGGCCGCGGGACCCCGGAGCGCATGACTCTTGTGGGCCAGTACCGGGATCATCCGGGTTAGCCAGTGCCCCACATCCCCTTGGGGGGAGGGGATGTGGGATCTCACCCAGGCGAGTCACGGTCGGCCGGGCGCCGTCCGCCGTTCCGACGGCGGGGGGAGCCACAGGTCCGGCGTCCCCAAGGCGTCGGTGCGCGGTGTTGGGGGCGTCGTCCGAGGACCCGGGAGGACAGGACAGAGGCTTCGAGGACCGCTCCCCCGGCTCGCGGGCTCTTCCCCTCCCCGAACCCGGTCCACGGGCGAGGAGCCTCGTCCGAAAGGGCTCCGGCCGCATCCCCGCACGCCCGAGCCCGGTACGCGGCTCCCTCCGCGCACCGGGCTCCGCCGCGTCCGGAGGAATCAGCGCCAGGCCACGTCCTGGTGCTGCACGGCGTAGGCGGCGTAGGCGGTGGGGGTGTGCTCCAGCACGAGGCGGTCGTCGTCGTTCAGCTCCCGGACGACCTTGCCGGGGAGCCCGGACCACAGGGTGTTCGGGGGAACGACCTTGCCCGGGGCGACCAGCGAACCCGCCGCCACCAGCGCGCCCCGGCCGACCCTCGCCCCGCCCAGGACGATCGCGCCGATGCCGATGAGCGCACCCTCCTCGACGACGGCGCCGTGCACCATCGCCTTGTGCCCCAGGCTCACGTCGTCATGCAGGACGGCGGGCTGTCCCGGGTCGGAGTGGAGGCCGCACTGGTCCTGGATGTTGACCCGATCGCCGACCACGATGTCCTCGGTGTCCGCGCGCAGGACCGATCCGTACCAGACGCTGCTCTCGGCGCCCAGACGGACGCGTCCCACCACCACCGCACCCGGGGCGATCCAGGCTGTGGGATGGATCTCCGGCTCACCGAAGGGCGCCCCGCCGATCCTCGCGCCCGGGCGCGGCTCCATGCCGAATCCGTCCGTCTCGCTGTCCATGCGTGGGTCCTCTCGCTTTATGTCCCCTGGGGCGAGAGGGCAGGAAGTTGACCGCTACGCCCCCGTACGGGGATGATCGCGCATACCTTAGTAAGAACGTGACCAGGGTCCGCACGGCGATGTACGCGCCGGGGCTCTTGACGCCTCGGCGCAGCGCGTGTCTACCTTGGTCGTTTGGACGGTGTCCACGGCTTCACGCTCCGCTCTCGGCCGGTGCCCCTCATCGTGCCGAGCCGGAGCTCGACAACGGACATCCGCGGGCGAACCAGACCGAACGGTTCGACGGGTGCTTCGACGACACATGGGCACGGGGCAACTCTCACCATCTCTCACCACCTGCGACGCGCAGCAACGGTGTTAAGGACATGAAAGGCACATGAGCGATATGTTGCCGGGCGGCGGACTGCAACAAGACCGTTTTCCGACGGTGCGCAAGGGCGGCTACGACAAGGCGCACGTCGACGACTACTACGTCCGAATGGACAACCAGTTCAAGGATCTCCGTGAGCGCCTCCAGCGCATGGACGACGAACTGGAGCAGTACAAGCGCGACCTCGCGATCGCCCGCGAGAAGGCCCAGGTCAAGCCTGAGCACGAGCAGATCAGCGAGCGCATGGCGGAGATCCTCCGCATCGCCGAGGAAGAGGCCAAGGAGCGTCGCTCCCGGGTCGAGTCCGAGGTGAAGGAGGCCCAGAAGAAGGCCCAGGAGGAGGTCACCAAGCACCGCAAGGACGCCGAGGAGCACGCCGAGCGGATCGTCTCCTCCGCGCGTTCCGAGGCCAACGAGATGGTCGGCGGTGCCAAGAAGGAGGCCGACCAGCTCCGTGAGCAGGCCAAGCAGGAGGGTGACCGCCGCCTGAGCGAGGCCGAGGCCCGCGCCAAGAAGATCCACGACACGGCCGACCGTCGTCTGGCCACGCTGACGGCCACGCACGCCGAGGCGCTGCGCCGCCTGAAGGACATGCACTCCACGCTGGCCGACCTGGTCGCGGCCGAGGACAAGGCCGGTGCCCTGGAGACGGGGCTGTCCCGCGAGGAGACGGCCCCCGCTCCGGCCGAGGCCCCCAAGGGTCAGCCGAACTCGGGCCCGCAGAACCCGGTGCGGCCCAAGCCCGCGGTCAAGCCGGAGAACAGGGCACCCGAGGCCAAGGCTCCGGAGGCCAAGGCCGCCGAGGCCCCCAAGGCTCCCGAAGCCCCCAAGCCCGCCCAGCCGGAGAAGAAGGAGGAGGCCACCACCAAGCTTCCCCCGCTCCAGCAGGAGCCGGACCACGCCACCGTGCGCATCCAGCCGCTGCCCAAGCCCGAGCAGGGACAGCAGGAGTCTCCCGAACCGGAGGTCCAGCAGGGACCGAGGCGTGACGAGGGCAAGGGCGGCGAGCCCAGGGTCGCCGCCCCGCAGCCCCCGCAGGGTGCCCGCTTCGACGCCCCGGCCCCGGGGCAGCAGGCGCACCAGCAGCCGAGCGGCCCGCAGCAGGCGCCGTCGGCTCCGCCCGCCGAGGAGGCCGGGGGTGACCCGGGTATCACCGGCGTGTACCGTCGCCCCGAGGGCGGACAGCAGCACCCGCCCGCGAACGACGAGGGCGTGCGGGTCATCCGCAAGCCCTGACACGGCGCCGTACCGGGCTCCGCACCGGCGTCGTCAGGTGTGTCACCAGGGCGGGACCGGCCGGTCCCGCCCTTGGTGTTTTGTGGTGAGTTGTAGGGTGACGTCCGCCTTGTCGCAGGCCGTCGGCTACGATGCCGACAGCCATGATTATCCGCGCGGCCATTCGGTCCGACCTCGGTGCGATTCTGCGTCTCCTGCGCGAACTCGGTGACACCACCCACACGCAGAGCGCTCATGTTCGCATGTCCTCCGCCGCCGTACGCGCCTGGACCCGCATGGAGAACGACCCCGACCGCACCGTCCTGGTGGCGGAGCGCCGGGGCCAGATCATCGGGACCCTGGACCTGCTGACGGTGGCCAACCTGACCCACGACGCCCAGCCCTGGGCGGTGGTCGACAACCTCGTCGTCGACCCCGACACCAGGCTCCAGGGCATCGGCCGGGCGCTCATGGAGGACGCTCTGGACCGTGCCACGCGCGCGGGCTGCTACAAGGTGGAGCTGCTCTCGCACGAGAGCCGCCAGGGGGCGCACCTCTTCTACGCCGCCCTGGGCTTCGACACCTCGGCCGCGGGCTTCCGCCGCTACCTCTGAGCCCGCGGGGCCCGCTTCGGCCCGCCACCGCGCAGTGGCACGCCCTTCATGAACGAGACCGCGACCAGACCCAGCACGGCGATGGGAACACCGGCCACGAACACCCCCTGCATGGCGTGGTCGAAGGCGCCCACGACCACGTCGCGGACGGGGCCGGGCAGCGAGTGCACCAGCTCAGGGGAGCCCTGGGCGGACTCCGCCGCCTGCTCCAGCCCCACCGTCAGCTCCCGGGCACCCGAGTCGGTGCCGTTGGCGGTGTCCAGGGCCAGGGCCTCCTGCGCGGAGGTCGCGGCCGAGGCGAGTTCGGCGTTGAGACGGCTCACCATGACGGCGCCGAAGGCCGCCACCCCCATGGCCCCGCCCAGGTTGCGGAAGAAGGTGACCGAGGCGGTCCCGGAGGCCATGTCCCTCACCGGCAGCGCACTCTGGGTGGCCAGCAGCAGGATCTGCATGTTGAGGCCGAACCCGAGGCCCACGAGCATCTGTCCCACGACCACCGTGGTCAGTCCCGGGTCGAACTGGGCCAGGCTCAGCACGGTGAACCCGATCACGCAGAGCACCATGCCGACGACGGGGTAGACCTTCCACCGGCCGGAACCGCTGATCGCGAATCCGGAGCCGATCGAGGTGAGCAGGAACGAGGCCACCAGCGGCAGGGTCATCAGCCCGGAGACGGTCGGGCTCATGCCGTGCACCATCTGGAGGTACTGCGGCATGTAGATGATCAGGCCGAACATCATCATGCCCACGGTGACGGAGCCCGCCGAGGCCAGCACGAACGTGCGGTCGCGGAACAGCCGGGTGGGGATGATCGGTTCCTTGGCCCGGCTCTCGACCAGGACCGCCGCGACGGTCAGCAGCACCGCGGCGGCACCCATGGCGTACGCGGCCGGGGAGTTCCACGGGATCTGTGTGCCGCCCAGGCTGAGCAGGACGATGACCGTGCTGGCGGCGCTGAAGATGAGCCCGGCGCCGAGCCAGTCCACGGTGGGCCGCTGGCGCGGCGTGAACGGCATGCGGAACATGAACTGGATGACGCCGAAGGCCACGACCGCGAGCGGCACGGTGATGAGGAAGCACCAGCGCCAGCCGAGGGGGCTGTCCACCAGGAACCCGCCGACCAGCGGCCCGAGCACCGTGGAGACACCGAAGACCATGCCGATCAGGCCGCTGTAGCGACCGCGTTCACGGGGCGAGACGACGTCGCCGAGGATGATGTTGGGCAGCGTGGCCAGGCCGCCGACGCCGAGGCCCTGGAGCGCCCGGGCGGCGATCAGCCAGTTGATGTCCTGGGCGAATCCCGCCGCGAGCGAGGCGACGATGAAGATGCCGAGGGCGATCTGGAAGAGGAGCTTGCGCCCCCAGATGTCCGAGAGCTTGCCCCACACGGGAGTGGAGGCGGTCATGGTCAGCAGGGCGGCGGTCGCCACCCAGGCCAGCCGGTCCTGTCCGCCGAGCTCGCCCATGATCGTGGGCAGCGCCGTACCGATGATCGAGTTGGTGAGCATCGAGGTGAGCATCGCCAGGACGAGCCCGACCATGATCCGCCGTACGACCGGGCGCGAGGGGTACTCGGGTGTGGGTTCGGGCAGTGGTGCGGGGGCCGGGAGGTCCTGGGGGGAGGCGGTCCCGGGGGAGGAGCCCCGGGTGGTGGATGTCCCTTGTACTGACTGTTCCATGAGGCCCCCGATTCCGGACGCACGAAAGCCCCACGGCACGCACACCGGGGGCAAGCATCCACGTCAGGTATATGTAAACGCTGTTGACCTGTCAAATCGGTATCTCTCGGGCGCTTCCGGTATGCGTGGGGTGTACCGAGGTGTCAACCTGGAGTACTGAAAGCCCGATCGCGGCCGCCAAGGGGTGTGCAGATGGAGCGTCCGGAACAGACCGGAGCCGGCGCGGAGGCGCCGACGCGTGGCCGTGAGGCGACACGGGAGCGCATTCTCGCCAGCGCCAAGACACTGTTCACCAGTGAGGGGTACGGCGCGGTGTCCTCGCGCAAGATCGCGTCCCACGCGGGGGTGAACGTCGCGCTCATCAACCGCTACTTCGGCTCCAAGGCCGGCCTGCTCACCGAGATCCTGCGCGAGGACGGCGTGTTTCCCCGGCTCATCGAGGAGGGCTCCCCCGAGGACCTGACCGAACGGCTGGCGGAGCACTCGGTGGGCCGTCTGCACGGCGAGGGCACCCCGTTGCAGCTGTCACTGGACGACTCCGCCGGGGATCCCGACCTCCAGTCGGTCTACCAGGGGCGGCTCAAGAGCGCGCTGATCGACCCCCTCGCCGTCTACCTGGGCGGCCCCGACGCGCGCGTGCACGCGTCGCTGGTCGCCGCGGTCCTGTTGGGGGTGGGCCGGGTGCGGCGCGTGGAGGGGGCGGCGGCGCTGCGCGCGCACGACCGCGAACAGCTCAAGGAACGGGTCCTGGCCCTGCTGGAGCTGTGCCTGAGGGACTTCGGCGAGCCGGAGCCGGAGGCTTACTGAAGAGGTGCCCCCGCCCCTCCCAGGCAGGGGAGGGGCGGGGGCGTTCCCGGACCGGGGGGCGACCCGGGGGTTCACGGGGGTGTCAGAGCGGGAAGGCCGTGGCGGCGATGCCGACGGCGACGACCGGCAGGATGAACGCCCAGTACTGCATCGGAACGAAGAAGAGCGTGTGCGCGTTGCGGTGTCGGACGGGCTGTCCGGTGGCCGGGTCGAAGGCCTGCTTGGGGGCGTTCAGCCTCTGGCCGACGAAGTAGACGGCCACGGCGGCCAGGACGCAGCCCACGGCTCCGCCGAGGCCGGAGGCCTGGGAACCCATGAGGTGCCCGGCGACGATGCCACAGGGAACGGCGATGGCCGCAGCGATGAGTAGGACCAGAATGCCCCAGCCGCGCCAGATGATCATTTCTGTTGTTCCTTGAGGTCTCAGTGGGGGAATTGTGGACGTCACGTGGGATACGTGCGAATAGGGATCAGTTCTGACATTCCTGTGAATATCCGGACCGTCTTCTCATCCCCTTTTGTGTGACTCCTTTGCGGGTTCGGCAAGGGAACTCGCATCACCGCACCGCGCTGAGCAGAGTGGGGGAGGAGGTGGTCGACACATGACCGACGAGTACGGTTCCCTGCCCGAGGAGATGGGCGAGGACTTCTGGAACGACCGGTACCGCTCCGAAGACCGGATCTGGAGCGGACGGCCCAACCGGCACCTGGTCAGCGAGATCGAGGGCGTCCAGCCCGGGCGGGCGCTGGACGTCGGCGCCGGTGAGGGCGCGGACGCCCTGTGGCTGGCCGCGCGGGGCTGGCGGGTGACGGCCGTGGACATCTCGTCCGTGGCGCTGGACCGTGCGGCCGCGCACGCGGTGGAGGCGGGCGCTGGGGTAGCGGACCGGATCACCTGGCTGCGCGCGGACGTGACCCGGTGGGCCCCGCCGACCCCCGAGTACGAGCTGGTCACGGTCCAGTTCATGCACCTGTATCCGAACCCCCGGGCGCTGCTGTTCGCGGACCTGGCGGCGGCGGTGGTGCCAGGCGGGGAGCTCCTGGTGGTCGCCCACCACCCGAGGGACCTGGAGACGGGGGTGCCGCGTCCGCCGTACCCGGAGCTGTTCTACGAGGGTGACGCGGTGACCGCCGCTCTCATGGAGGGGGAGTGGGACGTGATCGTCAACGAGGCGCGGCCCTCGGAGCAGACGCTGGACGGGACCGTCCACACCGTCCACGACCTCGTGGTGCGGGCACGCCGTCGTGGCCCGGTCCGTGGCGGCCTCGCGGATTGATGACACAGGGAGGGCCTGGGAGGGCGTCCGGCGCGGACGCTCTGGCAGCCGCGCGAAGGGGCCGACACGGTGGAACCGGCCGCCCCCGGGGAGCCGGTGTCGGGGGCGGCCGGTCGACGAGGTGCGTCCCGGGGGACCGTGCACCGTGCGGTGAACGGGTGGCCGGGGCGCGGATCGGGCCGCGACCGGGAGGCGGACCGAGGCGACCGGTCAGTCGCGGAGCTTGGCGACGACGTCGATCTCGACCAGGATGTTGGCCAGGTCGGAGCCCACGGTGGTGCGGACCGGGTAGGGGGCGGTGAAGTGCTGTTCGTAGACGGCGTTGAACTCCGGGAAGTCCGCCTTGAGGTTCTCCAGGTGGACCGTGGCCTTGACGACGTCGTCCAGGGTCAGGCCGTGCTCGGCGAGTACGGCCGCGACGTTGGCGAGCACCCGAGTGGTCTGCTCGCCCACGGTCGGCGCCACCTCGCCGGTCTCGGGGTCCTGCGGGCCGAACCCGGCCGTGTACAGGAAGCCGCCCGCGACGACGCCCTGGCTGTAGGCACCGGCGGGAGCGGGGGCCTGGTCGGTCTGGACCGCCTTCTTGGACATGCGTCTCCTTCGGTCGAGTCTCGCGTGCTCCTGCGCGCGCCGGGGATCGTGTGGTCACGCGGGTCCGCGAACACATTTATTGGCAACAAAGTTACCAATTATCTTTGCTGAAGCGTATCTTGGGCCACACTGACACTCCGACGGCGGAGACGCCGAACCGGGTGTCGGGGACCCCGAACGGAGGAACAGTGCAGCCCGAGACCGTACTCGCCGGGGGACGGGTGATCGACGGCACCGGCGGTCCCTCCCGCCTCGCCGACCTCGTCCTGCGTGACGGCCGCATCAGCCACATCGTCCCACCCGGGAGCGCCAGGAGCACCGGCGAGATCATCGACGTGAGCGGCCTCGCCGTCTCCCCGGGGTTCGTGGACATGCACGCCCACTCCGACCTCGCCCTGCTCGCCGACCCCGCCCACGAGGCCAAGGTCCTCCAGGGCGTCACCCTGGAGGTGCTCGGCCAGGACGGACTCGGCTACGCGCCGGTCACCGACGCCACCGTCGACGCCGTCCGTGAACAGATCGCCGCGTGGAACGGGACGCCCGACCTCGACTACTCCTGGCGCGGTGTCGGCGAGTACCTGGACCTCATCGACCTGGGGTCCCCCACCAACGCCGCCTACCTCGTCCCCCAGGGCAACGTCCGCATGGCGGTCGTGGGCAACGACGACCGCCCCGCCACCGAGGCCGAGACCGACCGCATGCGCGCGATGATCGCCCAGGGCATGGCCGAGGGCGCGCAGGGGCTCTCCGCAGGGCTCACCTACACCCCCGGGATGTACGCCAGCGACGACGAGATCGTCGCCCTCCTCGAACCCGTCCGCGCGGCGGGCGGTTACTACTGCCCCCACCATCGCAACTACGGTTCGCGGGTGGTGGAGTCCTACCAGGAGTGCCTGGAGGTGGCCCGCCGCGCCCAGGTGCCCCTCCATCTGGCCCACTGCCACGTGAACTTCCCGCAGAACCGGGGCCGCGCCCCCGAGGTGCTCGACGCCATCGACGAGGCCACCGTCCGCTACGGCCTCGACGTCACCCTCGATTCCTACCCGTACCGGGCCAGCGCCACCTACCTCGCTGCCCCCCTGCCCTCCTGGGTCCAGGAGGGCGGGACCGCCGCCACCCTCGAACGCCTGCGGGACCCCGCCATCCGCACCCGCGTCCTGCGGGAGATCGAGGTGGAGGGCACGGACGGCAACCACGGCGTCCCCATGGACTGGACGACCCTCGTGGTCACCGGGACCGCCGACCCCGCCCTGTCCTGGGCGGTGGGTTCCTCCGTCTCGGACCTCGCTCGGGCTCGCGACGAGGCCCCAGGGAAGGTCTTCGTCGACCTCCTGATCGCCGACGAGCTGCGCAGCGGCTGCCTCCTCCATGTCGGCAACGAGGAGAACATCCGCACGATCATGCGCCACGGTTCGCACACGGCGGGCAGTGACGGCATCCTCGTCGGGAACCGCCCCCACCCTCGCGGCTGGGGCACCTTCCCCCACTACCTGGGCCACTACGTCCGCGAACTCGGGCTGCTCAGCCTGGAGGAGTGCGTCCGGCACCTCACCTCGCGGCCCGCCCTGCGCCTCGGCCTCGTCGACCGGGGGAGCATCCACGTCGGAGGCGTCGCCGACCTGGTCGTGTTCGACCCCGACACCGTCCACGCCCGGGCCACCTACGAGGAACCCCGTCAGACCCCGGTGGGCATCGAGCACGTCATGATCGCCGGAGAGTTCACCGTCCGGGACGGGCGCCGCACCGACCGCCTCCCCGGCCGATCCCTTCGGAGGAACACCCGATGACCAGGATCGACGCGGTCTGCGTGGGGGAGACCATGGCGGTGCTCACCTCCCCCGAGGCTCTTGCTGAGGGCGCCCGCCTGACGGTGGGCACCGGTGGCGCCGAGTCGAACGTGGCCATGGCGCTGGCCCGGCTCGGCCACCGCTCCGCCTGGGTGAGCCGGGTGGGGGCGGACCCCTTCGGACGGATGGTCACCGACTCCGTCGCCCGCTGCGGGGTGGACGTGCGCGGCGTGGAGGTGGACCCGGTGCTCCCCACCGGGCTGTACGTGAAGGACACCGCGCCCGGCGGCGCCGGGGTCCTCTACTACCGGAGGGGGTCGGCCGCCTCGACGATGTCCGTGGTGGACGCCGAGAAGGTGTGGTCACGGGGGCCCAGGCTGGTGCACCTGTCCGGGATCACCTCAGCGCTCTCCCCACGCGCCGCCGCGCTGGTCCGGGAGCTCCTCGACCGCAGGTCCGGGAACGGGGCGCTGCGCTCCTTCGACGTCAACCACCGGCCCGCCCTGTGGGAGGCCCGCGAGGCCGGGCCGGTCCTGCTGGACCTCGCGCGCCGCGCCGACGTGGTGTTCGTCGGCCGCGACGAGGCCGAACGCCTCTGGGGCACCCCGGCGGCGGAGGACGTCCGGGCGATCCTCCCGGAGGTGCCCACCCTGGTGGTCAAGGACGCCGAGCACGGGGCGACGAGCTTCGACGGGGCGGACACGGTGTTCGTGCCCGCCCCGCCGGTGGACGTCGTGGAGGAGGTCGGGGCGGGCGACGCCTTCGCCGCCGGCTTCCTGTCGGGGCTGCTCGACGACCTCGCACCAGACCGGCGGCTCAGCCTGGGACACGCCGCGGCCGGAGAGGTGCTGCGCTCCCGTGGGGACGTCCTCGACCGCGTTCCGGACGAGGTCCCCGGCATCCGTGCGGGGAACGCCTAACCGATCACGATGGCCCCGGCCAGGACCGGGGTGCCGAAGCGGACGGATCCCTGACCGGAGGCCAGGGTGCGGCTGCCCTGGCAGCTGGTGCCCGCGAAGAGCGCGAACCGGGACTCGCCCTCGATCTCGACCACCCCGCCCTGACCGGTCTCCAGAACACGGCAGCCGCCGTTCTCCACGGACTGCTCGTGGCCGGACTCGAAGGTGACGAGGACCGGGGCGGTCTCCTCCTTGCTGGCCATCCCCGAGATGGCCCCGGCGATGGTCGCGGACATGGTGGCGAGGTTCGCAGGGCGGATCGGCACGGGATTCCCCTTTTCACCGGGCTCGCACGAGCCCTTGGGACACAGGTACTGGAGACCCGGCCGGGCACCGAAGAGTGCTGCCGAGTGCAGAGATGGTTACTCTGTGTCATTTAGCTACAGGATCACGCGAAAGGTGGGGAGCCGCAACGGAGTGTCGGCGGATTTCTCGCGGGGTGAAGGGGCCCTTCGCCGGCCTGGTGGCGACTGGGTACCATGAGTGCCATCGGACGGGAAGGGAGGGCGACGCGTGCAGTACCTGCTGCCCTTCTTCGAGTTCCTCACCCTCGGCTTCCTCCCCGTCGACCTCCCGCTCCCCGGCATGGAGAGCGGCGCCCTGACCCTGCTGGTCGTGGCGGTCGGCGTGGCCCTGACCTGGCTGGCCCTGCGCGGCACGGCCCTGTGGCCGGTGGGCGACACCGCCACCGGCTCGGCGCACGCGATGCGCCGCAGAGCCAGGAAACTCCCCGTCCTCACCCTGTGCGACCCCGACGCGGCGGGCAGACCGCGTCCCCGAGCACCCGGCGCGGCCCTCCCGGCCGCTCGCTGACCACGCCCCGACGCGTGCCCACGCACGCCGCTGTGCCCACGCACGCCCGTGCCGTGGCTCGGCTCCGAGCGGCCTGACGTCTGAACTTCCCACCCAGACGAAGGGTCCCGACCTTGTACACCTTCGGGCCGATCGCGGCCGTCATCAGCATGCTCTCGGCGGTCCTCGCCGCCCTCACCACCACGCTCACACCGCTCACGGGCGCCCTGGCCGCAGGACTGGCGATCGTCGGCCTGACCGTCGCCGTCCGCCTCCTGCTCCTGCCGCTGGGGGTGGCCCAGGTGCGCGCGGAGAAGCAGCGCGCCCGGATCGCGCCCAGGCTCGCGGAGATCACCAAACGCCACGGCAAGAACCCCGAGCGGATGCTCGCCGAACAGCGCCGGGTCTACACGGAGGCGGGCACCTCGCCGCTGGCGGGCTGCCTGCCCGGCCTCGTGCAGATCCCGCTGGTCGTGGCCCTGTACGGGCTGTTCATCGGTGCCGGACCGGGGGAGGAGCCCCTGCTCGCGCACACCTTCGGCGGTATCGAACTGGGTTCCACCCTGGTCGCCAGCGTCGAGGGGCTCCTGGTCCCGCCGGTCTTCGCGGCGCTGCTGGTCCTCCTGGCGCTGGTGGCCTGGGCCAACCGCCGCTACGTGGTGCTTCCGATGATGCGGGAGAACCCCGCGCAGCCCCCGATGCTCGCGGCGCTGTCCTACATGCAGTACATGACCGTGGTCATCGCCGCGTTCGTGCCGCTGGCCGCCGGGATCTACCTGTTCGCCTCCACGACCTGGGCGCTCGCGGAGAAGGTGGTGCTGCGCAGGGTGCTGCCGGACTGAGCCCCGCCGCCGGGGCCGACCGCGGGCGTCAGAACTCGACGGTCACGCAGGCGAGGCGGTCCCCGGCGGTGCCCGCGTGCCCCTCGTGGGTGGCGGTGTGCTCGTCGTGCAGCACCAGGGAGTGCGCCTCGCCCTCGCGGAACTCCCAGTCCACCGTCGAGGTGACGAAGGCGTTGCCGCTGTTGTCGGTGGTCATGTCCAGCCAGACCTCGTTCTCCGGGTTGGCGTACTCGGGGTCCGTGGAGGGCTCGTCGTCCTTCGCCGCCGGGTCGACCTCGTTCTGGTAGTGCGGCCCCGCGTCGGCGGGGTCGTCACCGCAGGGGCGGGTGTGCACGTGGGCGCCGAAGTCCCGGTCCGCCTCCAGGCCGGTCCCGGTGAACTGCACGAACGTGGAACCGTCCTGGACACGGACCTGGACGTCGGCGGTGGCGCCCTCGGGTACCGCGGTCTCGTCGTAGGTGATCGCCCCGGCGCTCTCGCCCGGCGGGAGGAAGATCGAAGCGGTCACGCTCGGGGCGGTGGTGGGCTGGGCGGCGGGGTTGTCCGTGGAGGTCGCCCCGTCACTTGTGGAGGGCGCGCCCTGAGCGCACCCGGTGGCGAGAAGGGCGGTCAGGACCAGACCGACGACGGGTGGCGTGGTGCGCATGTCGGGACTCCCCGGGGATCAGTGCTGTGGCTGTCCGCAACGTTACCCAAAGTGCATGTGGGATAACTACGAGTGCGGCAACTGTGGTGTGGGCGGAGGGTCGGCGCCGCCCTCGTGAGGGCGCGCCCGTGCGCCCGGCCCCCGCTGTGCGGGCTCTCCCGGCGCTCCTGGGCCCCTCCGGTGAGGGGACCGTACCAGCAGACCGTGCGGGAGGAGGCCGGCCCCCTCAGGGATGGCAGACTGGTGCGTCCCACCACGAACCCTTCTGAACAGGCGACATGAGAACGATCAAGCGCGGCGGCGAACACGAGATCGAGATCAGGAAGTCCCGGTTCGTCTGCGCCATGGCCAGGGTGGACAGTGAGGACGCCGCCCGCGCGTTCATCGCCGAGCGCCGCAAGGAGCACTGGAGCGCCAATCACCACTGCACCGCCTACGTGCTGGGCGACGACGGAGGAGTCCAGCGGTCCAGCGACGACGGCGAACCCGCCGGGACCGCCGGAGTGCCCATGCTGGAGGTGCTCCGCCACCGGAGGATCACCGACACGGTGGCGGTGGTCACCCGCTACTTCGGCGGGACCAAGCTGGGCGCGGGCGGGCTCATCCGCGCCTACGGCAACGCGGTGTCCGCCGCCGTCGAGGAACTGGGCCTGCTGGAGCGGCGCCGACTCCTGGTGGTGGACGTGTTCGCCGACTACGTCCTCGGCGGTCGGCTGGAGAGCGACCTGCGCGACTCCTCCATCACCGTCAGGGATGTCGCCTACGAGGAGCGGGTCCGGATCGAGGTGGCGCTGCCCGAGGCCGAACTGCCCGGCTTCGAGGTCCGCCTCGCCGAGCTGACCGGAGGCCGGGCCGAGTCCGAGGTGAGGGGAGTCACCACCATCGAGGTGGAGCCCGAAACCGGCGCCTGAGCACGGGAACGGCGCGCTCACAGGGCCGTAACGAGTGGCCGACACCGTGTATCCACCTGGCCGCTCCCCGGCTTAGGATTTGCCGTAAACGTCATCGTTTCGTGGGGAGATACCGTCAATGCGCAGCTCACGGGTGCTTCAGGCGCTGACCTGTGGCCTTGCGGCGCTGCTGGTCGCGGGGTGTACCGGTGATCCTGAACCGGAGCCGCCCGCTCCCGCACAGGAGGAGGAGCCACCTCCGATCCCCACGGAGTTCGAGGGCGAGGCGCCTCCCGGCATCGAGGGCGAGGTCCTGCGCCACCTGCACGGTGACGGCGCGGACTCCCACGACATCCTCGACGACCCCCTGGGCGTGCGGATCAGCCCGGTCGGCAGTGCCTTCCTGATCAGTTCCGGCGGTGAGGACCGCCACCTGCTCCAGGACGCCGCCACCGGCGACACCCTCTGGGAGGGCGAGGCGCGCTTCCGAGGCTTCGACACCGACACCGAGGGTGCGTCCGTCCTGCTCATGACGGACGCGGACGACACCCCCTTCGTCCTGGACGCCGACGGGGACAGGCTCTGGGAACCGGCCGAGGAGGGCGACCTCTATCTGGACGGCCTCGCGGTGCGCCGCCCGGCCGAGTGGAGCGCGGAGGAGCCCCACGGCGACTTCTCGGTGCTGGACCCCGAGGGCGAGGAGCTGTGGTCCTACACCTTCGATCCGGAGGACCCCGAGTCGGAGGACCCGGGTCCGGCGGACGGTGGGGCCGACGACGACGCCGACGAGGAGACCGACCCGGAGGAGACCGAGGCCAGCGCGGACGACCCCGAGCGCCTGGGAGTGCCGGTGGCCGCCTGGGACGACACCGTCCTGCTGGACTCCGGGGACTCCGTCCTGCGCGCCCATTCGCTCGACCCCGACGACGCGGGTGAACTCCTGTGGTCGGTGGCCGCGAGCGACGAGGAACTGGGGCTGCCCGCCACCGCGCCGACCCCCGTCCCGCAGATCCTCGGGGTGTTCCCGGCGCCCCAGCCCGACTCCGAGTCCGAGTCCGAGGAGGACGAGGACGACCCGGCGACGGTGCTGCTGCGCTGGGCCCAGCCCGAGGCGCCCTCCGTGCTCTCCGCGCACGACACCGTGGACGGGGAGCAGTTGTGGACCCTGGAGGAGGCGGGCACCAACCCGGTCTCCCGACACTTCGACGAGGCCGGCTACCCCGGGCTCCTGCACGACCCCGACACCGGCACGCTCCTGCTGTCGCAGGCCAGCGGTGAGGCCACGATGGTCGCCGTCGACCTCGTGGAGGGCGAGGTCCGCTGGGGCCTGGAGGAGGACGACGGCTCGATCTCCCCGGCCTTCGCCCACGGTGGCCTCGTCTACGGGGACTCCCGCTCCAACGAGGACGGCGACCTCCAGTTGGTGCTGGACGCCGAGACCATGGACGTGGTGGGGGACGAGCTCTCCGCCTACGTGGAGGCGATCACCGACACCGGTCACGCCATCCTCGTCCAGGACCGCCAGCGCTTTGTCTTCGGCCCCGCGCCCGAGGACCTCGAAGCCACCGAGGACGCGCAGGACGGGGACGCCGAGGACTCCGAGTCCCCCGACCCCTCCGACGACGCCAGCTGATCCGGTGAGCGACCGGACACCGGCCCCCGGACCCGGCTACGAGAGCGGTGTCGTCACCAACCCGCTGCTGCGGATCGCGGGAATGGTGACCGGCCCCGCGATCATGGTGGTCGGCACCGGCATCCTGATCGTGGACGAGGGGGCGTTCTGGTGGCCCCTCCTGGCGGTGGTGCTCCTCGCCGCCGCTGTCGGCGGCACACTCGTGTACGTCTCCAGCGTCCACATGAGGGTCGGGAACGGTGAGCTGGAGATCAACGCGGGCTACCGCAGTGTCAGGCTTCGGACCGGCACGGTCGGGTACGTCGGCAGGGCCCGCTTCGAGGGCCGTCACGCGCGGCGCCTCGGCAGGTTCAACCTGACCAACGCCCGCGCGGGCGAGGGCGTCGAGATCGTCAGCCGGAACGGCACGTACGTCACCGCCCGCACCGACACCCCCGACGAACTCGTCCGGGCGCTGATCGCGGAGGGCATGGACCCGAGCGCCCTCCGCGTCCCCTTCCCCTTCGAGTCCGTCAGCTACCGCCGCGTTCGCGAGATCCAGCGCGAGGAGCGCACCGTGAACCCGGCCTGAGACAGCCCGGCGCCCCCGATGGCCGCGGTCCCGCTCACTGGCGGCGTTCGGGCAGCCGCAGGACCACCCTGAGGCCGAGCGCCCCGGTGTCGACGGTGCCGTCCTCGTGGGCCTCCCACTGCCAGCGCGCGTGGATCGACTCCCCGGTGCCCACCACGAGGGTGTTCGGGGGGATGCCGCCGAGCACGTGCTCGTCGGCGGTTCCGAGCGGACGCGGTACGACCACCACGAGCGGGTGTTCGGCGCTGTGCTCCAGGCCGTGGACGGGGTCCGGGGCGGTCAGGTCGGGCGGAGCCGCGGTCACCAGCGAGTGCAGCGGCTGACCCGACCGCAGGACCCGGACCGTCAGGCCCTTGGAGTGGAGCGCGTCGGCGATCACGCGCACGGCGTCGGCGGCGATCGTGCGGTCCCCGCCCACGGCCAGCAGACCGCGCGTCCTGGTGAGGTCGACGTGGACGAGCGCGTCCCCGTCCTCCAACGTGCCCAGGCACGCCAGGACCCCGTTGACCACGGGGCGGACCATCGTGTGGGTGGACGCGGCGAAGTTGAGCGGGCCGGAGGACCCCGAACCGCGCGCGTAGCGCCAGGTGGTGGTGTCGACGACCCGCCACGAGGTCGCCGGAGGGGTCGCCCCGGCGGGGACGATCGCGGTCGTCTCCCCGGGCGTGGTCAGGATGGCGACGGGTCGGGCGGGGACCTCGGCGGGGGCTCCGAGGAGGTCGGCGTGGGCGCCCCCCGCCCGGTGGACGGCGTCGGGGTCGGCCGTGACGCGCTCGGTCGCGGCCCGGCGGCGACGCGTAGCCGCGGCGATCCGAGCGGACCTGGGCTTGCGGGGTCTGCGCCAGGGGAGCGCGGCGATCCTCCGGAACGGCCAGGCGATGGCCCGGCCGATCGGCTGCCAGAACAGCGTGAGCAGGGTCAGCAGGATCAGCGCGGCCGCACCCGCCGCGAGGAGGCGCGGGTCGATCTTGGGCTTGTCGTCCTGCGGGGTGACGTCGGTGACCTCGCCCTGCTCCGCTGACGGCTCCTCTTCGGGAGACGGGGAGTAGGCGGGCGGCGCCGGGTGCGGGCTCGGCGGGGCGACTCCCTGGGCGTTGGCCTGGTCGACCGCGACCACGCAGAGGGGGTCGCGGCCCTCGTAGACGCCCTCCCCGCCGGAGTCGAAGGGGACCACCAGCCGCCAGTCCGCCTGGACCGCGCGGTCCTCGCCCAGCGCCTGACCGTCCGACTGGGTACGGCCCGCGTTGAGCTCGTGGATCTCGTCGGCGCGCTCGGGGTCGTCCAGGATGAGGTCGGCGATCGCCTCGAGCCCGGGGGAGCCCTCCGGGACCACGTAGTAGTAGACCTGCGGGCACATGTCGTAGGTGCCCGCGGTGTCGGCACCGGCCGGGGACGCCAAAGCGGACAGGAGAGCCGCCACCAGGGAGGCGCTGACCGCGAGGCCGGTGGCGGTGCGGGCCGTCCGCGTCGCCGCCGACCGTGTTCCGAGGGGTCGTGCCGCCGCTGTCAGGGTCACTCGCTCTCTCCCGTTGGTGTCTGCGCTGGTGGGTCGTCCGGAGGGGAGATGCGGAAGGACTCCTCCCGGTTCACGCGAACTCGGGGGCCTTCCGAGGCATCTGTTCACTCATGGGGGTGGGAGTCTATGATGTCGGACTCGCGCGGTGCCCTACGCCCCCGAGGCCCGCGAACCCCTGGCTGTTCGTGCCGCTGCCTGTGCGCGGACCACGACGGTGCCCTGTCGGACCTGGAAAGCGAGTACTTCGGGACGTGGCCAAACAACCTCGTGAGTACCTCCGGTGGGACCTGCTCGACCGCCCCGACGACCCCGTTCCGTGGCAGACGAGTGATGTCAGATCCCTGAGCAGGTTCTACGAGAGGCTGTCGGACGCCGCCGAACAGGCCGCCACCGACATGCGGCGCCTCGAGGGCGACTCCCTGGGTGAGGGCGACACCGTCGCGGCCCTCAAGGAGCTCGTGAACGAGCTGCCCAAGCACCTGGACAAGGCCCAGGAGGCCTACGAGAAGGGGTACAGGGCCCTCGACAAGTGGGAGATCTCCCTCGGAACGGCCCGCCAGGACAGCGCGGCCATCGTCCGCCAGGCCTCCGCGGCCTACACCGCGCTGGAGGACACTGACGCCTGGAAGAAGAAGGTCGACGGTGAGGACCCCGAGCGGGACGCGTTCATCACCAAACTGACCAACGTCCTCAACGACATGGACGAGGCCGCCCGTGAGTGCGCCGACGCCCTGGAGGAGGCCAAACAGGGCAGCCCGCGCAAGCTGTGGGGCTGGCTGGACAAGATCGTCACGTGGGTCGAGGACAACCCGCTGCTGTACGCGGTGGCCATGGTCGTCGCGGGTCTGGCGGCCATCTTCATTCCCGGACTCGGTATCGCCCTGGCCCTGACCGTCCTCGCGATCAGCGCCGCCTCGCTGCACAAGGAGGGCAAGCTCGGCTTCAACCGGGAGTCGCTGTTCACCCTGGGCATGGACGCGATCTCCCTGATTCCGGGCGGCGCCCTGCTGCGCGGTGGACGTGCGGTCGGCAGGGTGGCCGGCGCGACGGCCACCCGTGTTCCCGGGCGTGTGGCGGGCGGCGTGAGCCGTGCGGCCTCCTCGGTCCGCAGCGGAGCCAGCCGTGCGGTTCCCGCCCGGGTGAGTCGGGCGGCCAACACCACGGGTGGGAAGATCGCGACGGGTATCGCCAAGGACAGCGCGGCCAGCATGGCCTCGTCGGTCACGGTGCAGGTCGCGGGTGAGGGCAAGAGCCTCAGTGATATCAACTGGACCAACGAGGCCCTGACCGCGGTCGGGACCAGCGCCGCCGGTTCCACCGTCGGGGTGCTCGCGGACAACGGCTCGCTGCCCAACTTCTTCGGGGGCGGTTCGGGCGGTGGGGGCTCCGACGGCGGGGGGACCGACCCGGCAACAGGGGCCGGTGGGTCGGACCCGGCCGGAACCCAGGGTTCCGGCGGAGGGAGCGACACCGGCGAGGGTGGTCAGAACCCGGCGGGAGGCCAGGACGGAGGCCCCGCCACGGGCGAGGGCCGCACCGGGGAGGCGTCACCGGACGCGGCGCTCACCGACCCTGACGCCGGTCCCGCGCCCATGGGCGGCCAGGGGGACCCGGTACCCCAGCAGGCTGGTCAGGGTGAGGCGGAGCCGCAGGCCGCTGCCGCCCAGGCTGGTGCCGGTGGTCCGGTTCCCGAGTCGGCTGGCGCCGGTGCGGAGTCCGGTTCCACGAACGCCGTTGGTGACTCCGAGTCCGGTTCCGGCGGTGCTGGTGCTCCCGTTGCTGCCGTGGGTGGACCTGGGGATTCCGTGCCTGCTGCCTCGGCCGATGCGGGCAGTGCGGGTGGGACGCCAGCGTCAACGAACGGTGCTGGTCAATCCTCACCTGAATCCGGCAGTGTTGGCGTGGCGTCCGCGCCCACGGGCGGGGACGCCACGCCAGCGTCGACGAATGTCGCTGGTGACTCCTCGACAGGCACCAGCGGCACCTCCACCGCCGAGTCGGACGGTAGAGGGGACTCCTCATTCGCCCCCGATCACGGCCCAACGGACACGGTCGGTACGGGGGACTCCGCGACCGGAGCGGCGGACGTGCCGGGCCCTCACGACACCGGAGGGAACCAGAGCGACCGGGGCGACGGAACCGAGCCCCGAGAGGACTTCGCTCCGCCCACCCGGTCCGGGAGCGGCATGAACACGCCCCAGCCGCCCGCCTCACCTCGGGCTCGGATCGCAGAGCCCGGAGAGGTGGACGTCGCGCCCGCGAACCGCGACGGTCAACCCGATACCCCGTCGACCGGGGTGCGCTCCAACGAGAGCACCGAGACTCGGTCGGGCGTGGACGAACCGAACCCCGCGCCGCGAAGCGCCGACCAGCACCCGAACACGGCAGAGCAGCGGACCCCGGAACGGGCACCCGGCGAGGCCCAGCCCCGCCAACGCGCTGAGGACACCCAGGCCCCTGACGCCCCGCGTGGTGACGGTTCCGGTGCCTCCGCGCAGGACGGTCCGGTCGTCACCCACACCCGCACCAACGGCCAGGGCGAGTTCACCACCACGCGCGGCGCCGACGGTGAGCAGAACGTGGCCTACCGCTACCCGGCCACCCGCGAGGGCGGCTCGGACTTCACCATGAACGTGACCCGTGACGGTGTCGACGTCAACGGCACCAGCGTGCGCAGCACCGGGCGCGGGTTCGACGTGTCCTCGGCGGACGGCTCGTCGGTCCGCGCCCAACGGGACGGCACGGTCCGCGCGGGAGAACTGGAGGTGACCGGTCCCGGCGGCAGGGGGCGTGCCTCCTACCGCGACGGTGAGCTGACGGTCTCCACGAGCGACGGGGACGTCTCCGTCTCCCGGGACCCGAACGGCAGCGAGGTCCGGACCGGGGACGGCCTGACCGTCCGCCAGGACGCGGACGGCCTGCGGGTCAGCCACACCGGTGACGGCCCCGTCGACCTCAGGACCAACGGTGGCGGACCCGACGTCACCCGGTCGGCGGTCGACAGCACGGGGCGCGCTCCGCGTTCCCAGGTGACGGACCCGACCACGGGCAGGAACGCCGAGGTCGGGGTCGACGGCTACCGGGTCGACGTCCCGGGTGGCGGCTCGCACGGCTTCGACCGCGCGGACGGGACGGTCCGCGTCACGTCGGGTGGAGCCCGCGCCGAGGTCCGGTCCGATTCGGCGCACCTGTCCCACGCGGACCGGGGTGTGGACTTCGATCTACGCCAGGACGGCACCGGCAGCGTCAGAGGCGGCCCCTCCAGCGCCGAGATCCGCGCGGACGGCGGCATCGACCTGCGGTCGTCCACCCACGGGGACGGGAACGACGCGGCCCTCAGCCAGGTGGCCGACGGCCGGGGCGGCACCCGCCCCGTGTTCAGGTCCGGGAACGTCACCGCGGAGCCGGGGCAGGTCAGCTTCGACCACGGTTCCCGCGTCCAGATCGTGGACCACCAGGGAACGACCGCGATCCGGGTGGTCGACGGCGGCCGACAGCGGACCTACGACATGGACGGAAGGCCAGTGCCGGGCGAGACCTACCCGAGCCTCCCCCTGGACCCGGCCACCGGCACCCCCTCCCTGGCGGTCAGTTCCCCGGACGGTCGCACGCTCACCAGGGTGACGATCGAACCGGGGCGTGGCGGCGACGGGACGGGACCGGCCCCCGCGATGCGCGTCGAGAGCCCGTACGGCTGGTCGGTGCGTACGTCCGGCGACGGGGACATGACCATGGCGGCGCCGGGCGGAAGGGAGAACTCCCTGGAGGTGACGCGTCGAGGCGACGGCTCCGTGGCGGTGAACACCAGGGACGGGAGTCACCGGGCCGACAACGGTGGCGGACGGCTCAGCGTCTCCGGGCCCGAGGGGCTCAGGGGCGACACCGACGGAGACCGGGTTCGGGTGTCCGACGGGGAGGCGACCACGACCGCCCGCACGAACGAGGGCGGCGCCATCCCGGGCGAGAGGGTGGCCGGGACCAGGAGCGACAGGGAACCCCGCCCACCGTTCGGGGAGAGCTCGCAGCACGAGAACTCGGTGTCCACAAGCGAGGGAACGAGCGTCTGGGCCAGGGGTAACGAGGTCAATACGACGATGGGCCCGGGCCGCGAACCCGGCACCGTGAACTCCGGCGGCCGGGCCGTGGAGGTCGGCTCCGACGGCCTGACGGCGCGGGGCACCGGTCGCGACTCCGACACGTGGGCGGTGTCGACCAGCCCCGACGGGACGCGCGGCAGCAACGGTGCGCAGAGCATCGAGGTGACGGCCAGGCCCGGTGGGCCCGGAGTGCAGAATCCGATCCACACGGGCAACGGCCGGTGGCCTCGGTTGCGTGACCCGTTGGTCTCGCCCGATCAGATCCGGTTCGAGTCCGGCGGGAACGTCTCGGGCACCCGGTCGGCCTCCGGGCGCGCCGAGGTTACCGACGGATCCAGCGGAACGACGGTCCGGGACGCCCGGGGCGGGGTGCGTGTCGACTCCGGCGGCGGCCCCGAGCTGCGCGTCACCGAGGGCCACGTCCGCGTCACCGCGCCGGACGGGGTCCAGCACCGGGTGGACATCCCGGGTTCCGGGGCCGACGGAGCCCCGGCCCGCCCCGACCGGGACGGCGGCGCGCGCACCGCTCCCCCGATGACGGACGACGGCGACGCCCCCGCCCGGCAGGACGGCGACGCCCCCGCCCAGCGGGACGGCGACGCCCCCGCCCAGCGGGACGGCGACGACACCGCCCAGCGGGACGGCGACGACACCGCCCAGCGGGACGGCGACGACACCGCCTCCGGCGGGGACGACCGGCGCGACTCTCCGGGGCCGGAACGCCCGGACCCTGATCCGGTCACCACGCTCCGGGACACCCGGAGGGCGGCCCTCGACGCGATCCCCTTCGAGCTGTTCAAGAACATCCTCAACGTGGTCGCGGGAACGGGATTCGACTTCGCCCGCCATTTCGCGGCGGAGACGACCGGACTGGACTGGCTCTCGGACGGCATCGCGTTCGGTCCCGACGGGATGCCCAATCCCAGCTACGTGGTGCAGTCCTTCATGCAGCTCGGAACTGCGATCCCCAAGGCGGCGGCCGAGGGCAGGTACGGGGGCGCCGACGGCCTGCCCGGCTTCCCACTGGAGCTGAGCCACCAGGCCATGCGCAACAACCTCCGGGACGAGTATCTGGACGAGTTCCATGAGGACTTCCGCGAGGGGGAGAAGGTCGAGGAGCAGCTCGAGGTGCTTAACAAGCTGCTCACCGAGGAGAACCTCAAGGAGTACGAGGCCACCCGCAACACCGATCACTCCAACTCCAGTGCGGTCGAGGAGCAGGAGCGGGCGGACCGCTTCCTCGCCGATGCCCAGGCGCAGAGGAGGGTCCTCGAAGCAAGGCTCGCGAAGCTCTACGACGTCAGCCTGGAGGACGTGGAGAAGATGCGGGACCAGGGCTGACACCGCACGGCCGAAGCACGCACGAACCAGGAAGGGGGTCGGATGGCCACCATCGTCAGTATCGACACGGACGCCCTGATCGACATGCGGGGGTCGCTCAGCAGGATCCAGAGCGCCTTCGCCGAAGCCGAGGAGGGCGATTCCTACCGGAGCCCCGAGGACCGGGCCGAGGACATCGGTCCGGGCAACCTGGTCGACAAGGCCAAGGACTACGGCAAGGACTGCAAGAAGAACTACGAGCGCCAGGCCGAGGACCTCGGGGCCCTGCTCCAGGCACTCACCCCCGTGATCGAGACCTTCGAGGAGGCGGACGAGGAGATGGGCAGGAGCCTGACCGACAAGGAGCAGGGCGCCCCGCCTCCCGGTCACCCCAACCAGTCCGCCGTCTAGCCTGACCGCGGAGAGCCACACCCGCCCGCACGAGGAGAACCGACCGCCATGCCCTACCTGTTCGAGGAGGACGTCCCGAAGCGGGACATCCTGTTCGACTACGCGCTTCCGGAAGGCTGGAAGCAGTACGACCTGTCCGGCGACTCGCTCGCCGAGATGCGCGCCAAGGTCCTGGAGGCGTACGGGAACCGGCCGGAGGAGGCGGAGGCGCTCAACGAGCTGATCGCCGACATGTCCAGGGTGACCGACGAGGCGACCGGGTCCGGGCTGATCTCGGCCGCCGGGACCTTCGAGGAGTACGACGACGGGTTCTTCATGGCGACCGTCTGCGTGTTCGCCTTCCCCGCGGGCAAGGGCCCGCACGCCATCGACCCGCTGCGCCTGGTCGACTACGTCTACCAGGATTCGGCCACGGCGCGCGAGGGGACGTGGCTGAACAAGACCGTCGTCGACCTGACCGAGTCCGGGCTGGGGCAGTGCGGTCGTATCTACGGTGTCACGGACTACGACACCGACGAGGCGATCCTGCGCACGGTGGCCATGCACACGGCCATGGAGTACCCGGGCCTGGACAAGCGGATCCTGGTCAGCTGCACCAGCCCCAACTCCCGCGAGGTCGACGAGGTCCTGGACCTCTTCGACGCGATCACCGGCTCGGCTCGGTTCTGGGAGCGCGACGTCCCCCCGGCCGAGGACACCTGAGTCTGCGCCGACCGGTGCAGGTCGGCGGGTTCCGGGGTGAACCATCACCCGCGAACACGTATCAGCCACAATGAGCACAGAAGGGCTCCCGGACCCCGGCCGGACGCGGCCGCCCCGAGAGCACACACACGAGGAGAGACACATGCCCGCGTACAACGTCGACAGTGACAAGACAGAGGAGACCTCGGGCTCCCTCACCCAGGAGTTCAACGAGTTCACCGAGCGTCTCCAGTCCATCAAGAACAAGGTCGACGCGCTGATCTCGGACGGCTACAGCACCCCCGCCGCGGAGAAGCACTTCCGCCCGTTCTTCGAGGACTTCAACAGCGGCTTCGAGGACGTCAACAAGGGCCTTGAGGGCATCGCCAAGTACCTCAAGCAGGTCGGCACCACCTTCAGCGAGACCGACGAGAAGCTCGGCGAGGGCCTCAAGGGCTGACGGCCCCGAGCCGCCCCGACCCCCGCACTCCTTGCGGGCTCCCGCCCCGCACCGAGCAGCCCCGCCCCGCACGCCCGCGCCGGACCCCACGCCCCCTTCCGGCTCCCGCGCGGGCGCGGGGCGCGACGCGCGGACCCCACCGACCGCCGCGTCGGCAGACGTGACCCGCCCCTGACGGCAGAGACCCGGAAGCAGTCCCCACCGTGCGCCTTCTCTTCACCGCGACTCCAGCCACCGGCCCGTCCGTGGACGGACCGAACGGCTCCGGCCCCGTCGCCTCCTCCCCCCTGCGGCTGGACATGCTCGTCGACGCCGACCCCAGCGCCACGGTGCGCCAGCTCACCGAGGTCGTGGACCCGGTGGTCCGGACGATGCCGCGCGTCGACGGGCAGGAGGTCCCGCTCTACGTCGGTGACCGGCGCGTCGATCCGTCCGTGTCCCTCGCTGACGCCGGGATCCTGGACGGGTCGGTCATCGGTGTGGGCGGACCCGCCGAGGTCAAGGCGGAACCCCCGGGCGTGGTGGAGGTCCGGGTGGTCTCCGGCCCCGACGCCGGGCGGGTCGTCCGGCTCGACCCGGGCGACTACGTGGTCGGCGACCACGAGAGCGCCGTGCTCGTCGTCGACGCGGACGGCCACTGGGCGCGGATCCGCGTGTCCCCTGACGGCACCGTCACCATCACGGGTACCAGCAGCGGGCCGGGCACCTACCTGGAGCGCGACGAGGTCGCCCCGAACACCGCGTGGCCGCAGGGGGAGCAGCTCACCCTGGGCGGGACCCTTTTCGAGGCGTGGCCCAACCACCGGCCCGACGCCTCCGTCGTCACCTCCGAGGACGGCACCGGCCTGGACTACAACCGTCCGCCCCGTCTGCACCCCGCGCCCACCAAGACCAAGTTCAAGCTGCCCACCCCGCCCGAGCCGCCGGACAAGCCGATCGCCCAGCTGCTCATGATGATCCTGATGCCGATCACCATGGCGGTCGGCGGCGCGCTCATCATGAACCGCCCCCAGATGCTCCTCATCGGTCTGCTGGCGCCCGTCTCCGTGCTGTTCATGCAGTTGATGCAGCGCAGGACCACCAAGGCCCGCTACGAGAAGCAGCTGCGCGAGTTCGAGGAGAAGACGGAACGGGTCACCAGGGACGCCCGTGACGCCCTCGTCTCCGCGCAGCGGCGCCTGCGCGACACCTGTCCCGACCCGGCGGCGGTCCTGCTGCTGTCCACCGGCCCGCGTTCCCGCCTGTGGGAGCGCCGCAAGATCGACGAGGACTTCACCCAGCTGCGCGTGGGCACCGGCAGCATCCCCTCCGAGGTGGTCCTCATGGACCCCACCAAGGACGACCACCGCAAGGAGGTCACCTGGGACATGCGGGACGTGCCGGTGAGCGTGTCGGTCAGGGACAACGGCGTCGTGGGCGTGGCCGGGACCGGCGAGGGCGCCCACGCCCTGGAACGCTGGCTGGTCGCCCAGCTCGTCGCCCTGCACAGCCCCGCCGAGCTCCAGCTGTACCTGCTGTCCATGGAGGGCGACCACACCCGCTGGCGGTGGACCCGCTACGTGCCGCACCTGCGCGGGGACCTGCCCCAGCTCTCGCTGGGCCGGATCGGCATCGACGCCACCACGTGCGCCCGCCGCGTCTCCGAACTCCTGATGATCCTGGAGGCGAGGGGCAAGGCCACGCGCGGAGCCGTCGACGACGAGCCCGCGATCGTGGTCGTCCTCGACGGCGCCCGCCGGATCCGCTCGCTCCCCGGGGTCGTCCAGCTGCTGCGTGAGGGTCCCGAGGTCGGCATCCACGTCCTGTGCCTGGACGCGGAGGAGCGGCTGCTCCCCGAGGAGTGCCGGGCCGTCGTCAGCATCACCCCGCACGGGATGCGCCTGCGCCGGACCTCCTTCGACAACGTCGAGGACGTGCGCGCCGACGTCCCCTCCGCCGCCTGGGCGGACCGGCTCGGACGGGCCCTGGCCCCGCTGCGGGACAGCAGCGTCGGCGAGTCCGGCGGGTCCCTGCCGCGCAGCGCGCGCCTGCTCGACGTGATCGGCCTGGAACCGCCCAACGGCGACGCCATCGCGGCCCACTGGGCGAGCGGCGGGCGGAGCACGGTCGCCACCCTCGGGCTCGGCCTGGACGGCCCCTTCGCCGTCGACATCCGGCGGGACGGCCCCCACGCGCTCATCGCGGGCACGACGGGTTCCGGCAAGTCCGAACTCCTCCAGACACTGGTGGCGTCGCTGGCGGCTGTGAACCGCCCCGAGTCGATGTCGTTCGTGCTGGTCGACTACAAGGGCGGCAGCGCGTTCAAGGACTGCGTGGACCTGCCGCACACCGTCGGCATGGTCACCGACCTGGACACCCACCTGGTGGGACGCGCCCTGGTCTCGCTCGGCGCGGAGCTGCACCGACGCGAGCACATCCTGGCCAAGGCCGGAGCGAAGGACATCGAGGACTACCTCGAACTCCTGGACCGCGACCCCCGCATGCCGCAGATGCCCCGGCTGATGCTGGTCATCGACGAGTTCGCGTCCATGGCGCGCGAGCTGCCGGACTTCGTCAAGGGCCTGGTCAACATCGCCCAGCGCGGCCGCTCGCTCGGCATCCACCTGGTGCTGGCCACCCAGCGTCCCGGCGGCGTGGTCACCAACGACATCCGCGCCAACACCAACCTGCGGATCGCGCTGCGGATGACCGACGAGACCGAGAGCCGCGACGTCATCGACGCCGCGGAGTCCGCCCACATCGGGATCGACACCCCCGGACGCGCCTACGCCCGGCTCGGCCACGCCTCGCTCCTGCCGTTCCAGTCGGGTCGGGTGGGCGGCCGCAGGGTCGTGGCCGTGGAGAACGCCTCCGCCCCCGTCGCCCACGCGGTGAAGTGGTCGGACCTGGCACTTCCCGCACCGATCGCCGCCAAGGAGAGCCAGCAGAGCGGCGACGTGGAGGCCACCGACCTCACGGCGTTGGTCGCGGCCGTCCGGGAGGCCACCGAGCAGGTCGGCGCGCGTCGCCAGCCGAGCCCCTGGCTGGAAGCGCTGCCCACGTCGCTGACCCTGTCGACGCTCCTGCGGGGGCGGCCCCCGCAGGCGGAGCCCGGGGTCGTGCGCCCGGTGCCGATCGGCCTCATCGACGTCCCGGCGCAGCAGCGCCAGATGCCGTACACGTTCGACCTGGCCAGAACCGGACACCTGCACATCATGGGGTCGGGCCGCACCGGCCGCTCCCAGACACTGCGCACCCTCGCCGCCTCCCTCGCACTGGGCCACCACCCCGACGACGTGCACATGTACGGCCTGGACTGCGGCAACGGCGCCCTTCTGCCCATGGAGAGGCTGCCGCACTGCGGGGCGGTCGCCCAACGCACCCAGGGCGACCGTGTCGTGCGCCTGCTGGGGCTGCTCGGAGAGGAGCTGGACCGTCGGCAGAAGCTGCTCGCGGCGCACGGCTGCGCCGACCTGGAGGAGCTCCGGGCCAAGCTGCCGGGCCAGGAGCGACCGGCCCACATCGTGCTCTTCATCGACCGCCTGGACGCCTTCGAGCAGGCCTTCGGCGAGTACAACTACGGCGCACTGGTCGAGGACGTCACCACCCTGATGAGGGACGGTGCGGGCGTGGGCGTCCACGTGGTCGCCACCGGTGACCGCCTGCTGACGCGCACGAAGTACTCCTCCACCACGGAGGACCTGCTGGTCCTGCGCTGCAACGACAGCGGAGACTACGGTTCGGCCGGGCTCCAGGCCCGAGCGCTGCCCGAGGAGGTCCCGGACGGGCGGGCCTTCCGCGCGGGCGACGCGTTGGAGGTCCAGATCGCGCTGCTGACGAAGAACCCGCAGGGCGCGGCCCAGGGCGCCGAGCTCGCGCGCATCGCCGAGTTCGTCTCCCAGCGCCAGCCCGGCGTCGGCCCGCGGCCGTTCCGCGTCGACGTCCTGCCGGACCAGCTGACCTTCGCTGACATGTCCCGCTACCGGACCCGGCCTCCCCGCCCGCTGCACGCCCTGATCGGGGTCGGAGGCAACGAACTCACCGCCGTCACCGCGGACCTGTCGCGGATCCCGACCTTCCTCGTGAGCGGTCCGCCCCAGTCCGGGCGGTCCAGCATGCTCACGACCATGGCCGCGTCCCTGCTGGAGGGAGGGACGGAGCTGCTGCTCGTGACCCCGAGGGGATCACGCCTGGCCGACCTGCGCAACGAGCGCGGGGTGCGGGCCGTCATCGACGCCGCCGAACCGAGGCTGTCGCAGCTGCACGAGGCGCTCGGGCGCTTCGAGGCGGACACGGCGGTCGTGGTGATCGACGACGCCGAACTGCTGCTCCAGAGCGACCTCGGCAAGGAGTTCACGCGGATCGCACGCGGCATGGTGGGCGCGGGCTGGGGCATCGTCGCGGCGGGTACCAACGAGGCGCTCCAGGGCGGCTTCAACGGCTGGCACGTCCACCTCAAGCGCAACCGGATCGGTGCGCTGCTCTCTCCGCAGAGCCAGGCCGACGGCGAGGTCCTGGGACTACGCCTGCCCAAGGGGGTGTCCAGCCCGAGGCTCACCCCGGGGACCGCCTACCTGCACCTGGGTGACGGCAGGGTCCAGCAGGTGAGGGTGCCGATGCCGTGACCCGCCGGAGCCGGGGTGTGACGACAGATACCTTGTGCGCGAGGTTTGAGGCGCTAGTATCCACCTACTCCCCTTGGTCCCACTTGTCCTCCCTGTTCTCGGTGGGCGCCTGACCCCGCTGCCAGAGTCAACCGTCCCACCCGTATGCCGATCAGGATCTGTTCCCAGTGAACCCAACCCCCTCAGCCGTCTCACTTCCCGTCACCGCCACCGACCTGACCTCCACCGACCCCGCGAGGATCGGCCCCTACCAGCCCCTCAAACGCCTGGGGGCGGGGGGCATGGGCGTCGTGTACGCGGCCCGGACCGCCAGCGGCGAGCTGGTCGCGGTCAAACTCATCCACCCCGAGTACGCGGCGGACGAGGAGTTCCGGGCGCGCTTCACACGTGAGGTCGACCTGCTCCGCAGGGTGGGCGGCGCGTGCGCGGTGCCCCTGCTGGACGCCGACACCGGGGCCGAGCGGCCCTGGCTGGTCACCCCGTTGGTGCGGGGCATGACGCTCAGCGCTTACATGCGCAAGCACGGAGCCCTTGACGAACAGCTGCTGATCGGCCTCGCGGCGGGGGTCGCCGAGGCACTGGCCCAGATCCACGAGGCGGGTATCGCGCACCGCGACCTCAAGCCCGCCAACATCGTCCTGTCGCCCGAGGGCCCCCGCGTCCTCGACTTCGGAGTGGCCCGGGCCGTGGACCAGACCGCGCTCACCCGGACCGGATCGGTCATGGGCTCGCCCGGGTGGATCAGCCCCGACCACTACCAGGGCAAGCCCGCCAGCACCGCCGACGACATCTTCGCCTGGGGCGCCCTGGTGACCTACGCGGCCACCGGACGGCCGCCCTTCGGCAGCGGGGACCCGGCCGCCATCGCCCACCGGGTGATCAGCGGGGAACCGGACACCGAGGGGTTCACCGGTCCGCTGGCCGACCTCGCGCGGCAAGCGCTCCAGAAGGAGGGCGCCCAGCGGCCGACGGCCCTGCAACTGGTCTCGGAGATGGTGTCCGTGACCCACCCCGGACGGTCCTTCGCGCCGGTGGCCTCGGCCGAGGCCGCTGGCAGCGTGATGGGCGCCCTGGTCGACAACAACTGGCACGGCGTGCAGACCGCACCCGAACGCGAATTCGCGGTGAAGACGGCCGGGGGCGCGGGCGCTGGCAGGGCCCTGGCCTTGGCCGGCGCGGTCCTGGGTGCCCTTCTGCTGATCGCCGGACTCGGGATCGGGGGTGTGGCCCTGGCCAACAACTGGGACTCCCTGCCCGTCGCCGCGTGGTTCTCCGGAGGCGAGGACGACGAGGGCGGGGACACCGCGAAGGAGAGCTCCGACGAAGAGCAGAGGCGTCCCGGCCCGGTCGGCAAGGAGCCCACGGAGGAGGCCTCGCCCTCGGACGAGCCCTCGGAGGAGGCCGGCGGCGAGGACGACGAGGACGACGCTGGCGACGAGGGCGAGGAGGACGGTGGTTCGACCACCACCATGGCCACGGTCGGCGCCGGGGTGAGCGCCTCGGGATCGCGCCCGGCCGGTGACCACGTGGTGGCCTTCCAGCCCGCGGGCGGATCCGGCCAGTACGCGGTGGTCGACGGCGCCACGGTGGTGTGCGCGTGGAGCTTCTGCCAGGAGGAGGGAGGCGGAGTGGCCGACGGCGCCGCCGGAACGGTCTCCTCCAGCCCCGGCGCCCTGACCGGCTACGTCAACTCCGGAAGCCGCACGGTCTCGGCCGAGGTCACCTACACCGAGAGCGGCGGCACCGTCACCATCACCCGACTCGTGGAGCACCACAAGACCAGCGGTAGCGGAACCCCGCCCTGGTAGGAGGAGCACAAGTGCTGAAGTCTCTCACCCGCCGGATCTCCTGCGGGCTCACCGTCGTCCTGGTCGCGGCCCTCGCCAGCCCGGCCCCGGCCTCCGCCGCCTCCTACAGCGGGGAGTGCGGGAGCGGGTACGGGGTGGTGAACTCGGCCTCCGTCCCCGGGGGCACGGTCCACCTGGCCTACAACAACTCCAACGGCAGGAACTGCGTCGTCGTGACCCGGTCCAGCCCCGGTTCCGCGATGAACATGGACGCGTCCCTCAAGCGCTCCGACTCCACCTCCTGGAAGACCGACCCGGGCAGCTTCACCACCTACGCCGGTCCGGTGTACCTGGACGCCGCGGGTCACTGCGTGGACTGGGGCGGTTCGATCGGCGGCGAGTGGGTCGTGCGCAACGGCACCAACTGCGGCTGACCCCGAGAACGTACGAGGACCCCGCCGCACACACTGTTCGGCGGGGTCCTCGTACGTTCCCGGCACTCCGGGGTGCCCGGGTCAGACCCGGTAGAACGAGAAGGAGCCGTACTGGGAGATGCTGACCTCCCACTCGGTGACGTCACCGGTCTCCTCGTCCAGGCTCTGGCACAGGAAGGGAGCCTCGCCGCCGGTCTCACCGCGCTCGACGTCGGAGTCCATGTCGCAGAGCACGAGCTCGGACTCGGCGCTCACCCGGAGGCTGTCCTCGACGACCTCGCGAACGAGCGGCCCCTCGGGCATGTCCCACTCGTAGTTGATCAGGATGCCCGAGGAACTGATGTCGATCGAGTACTCGAACTCCTCGTCCAGGAAGGTCACCGTGCAGGTGACGGACTCCCCCTCCTCACCGGCGATCTCGGGGCAGGTGGAGGTGGCGTCGGGATCGGTCACGGAGGCGAAGGTGGAGATCCGCTCCAGGGCCTCCCAGGCGATGCGGTCCCCCAGGGGAGCGGAGGAGTCGGGCTCGGCGGGCAGGTCCGTCTCCGGGTCGATCTCGGGTGCCTCGTCGGGGATGGGGCCCTGGTTGAACGAGGAGGCGTCCACCTCGACCGCCTCCTCCTCGACCTCCTCGACGGCGGCCGTGTCGGGCTGGGCGGGCTCGGGGTCGTCGCCGCCACAGGCGGCGAGGGCGAGAGCGGAGCCGGCGGCGACGAGGCCGAGGGCGACACGGTGGCGGCGGGTGGAGTTCAGCATGGGACATCCTGTCGGGAGAGCGGGTTGGGGTATCCGCTTGGGTCCCTGACCGGGGCTTTTGGTTCTGGAACGGGTCCATGTGTGGCGTATGTCATATTCTGGGGCTGATGTGGCCCGTGCGTTTGGCGTTGGCCAACCCGCAGGTCAGAACGGGGGAGGTCGAACCTGTGCCGAGCACCACACCCCGGCTCGCCGGAACCGAACGCGGTTCTCTACCATCTCGAAGTATGGACGTCCCTGAGAGCGGGGCCGCCGGTACCGCGGCCCCCAACCTGGCCGAGGGCTTCCCGGCGGCCACACGTGAGCGGTGGCGCGAACTCGTCGCCGGAGTGCTGCGCAAGAGCGGCGTCGCGGAGGAACGGCTCGCCGACACCCCCGAGTCCGTCCTGGCCACGCGCGGCTACGACGGGTTCGACATCCAACCCCTCTACACCTCCGACCCGCCCGCCGCGGACCCCGGCTATCCCGGGCTGGCACCCTTCACGCGCGGCTACCGACCGGGCGGAGGCGTGGCCGGAGGGTGGGACATCCGGGCCCGGCACACCGACGCCGACCCCGCCGAGCTGCGCCGCCGCATGCACAACGACCTCATGAACGGTGTGAGCTCGCTGTGGGTGGCCGTGGGAGCCGACACCGGCCCCGAAGCCGCCGAGCCCGGCGGGGTCCCCCTCTCCCGCCTGGGTGAGGCCCTCGCCGACGTCTACCTCGACCTCGCCCCCGTGGTGCTGTCCGCGCCCGGCCCCCACGCACTCGACGCCGCCACCGCCCTGCTCAGGGCGCACGCCGACGCCGAGGTCCCCGACGGCCGGGTCATCTCCCACCTCGGCCTGGACCCGTTGAGCACGGCGGCCCTGACCGGTGAGCGCCCCGACGTGGCCGACGCGGCCCGCTTCGCCGCGGAACACGCCGCCCACCGCCCCGGGCTGGGCCTGTTCGTCGCCGACGGCACGCTCGTCCACGACGCGGGCGGCTCCGACGCCCAGGAGATCGGTACCGCCGTCGCCGCCGGGACCGCCTACCTGCGTGCCCTCACCGACGCCGGGCTGGACCTGGCCGACGCCGCCCGCCGGATCGAGTTCCGGCTCGCCGCGAACGCCGACCAGTTCTCCGTCATCGCCAAGCTCCGCGCCGTCCGCGCCATGTGGAACCAGGTGCTGGAGGCCTCCGGGGTGCCCGCCCACCAGCGTGGCATGAGCCTGCACGCCACCACCTCGAACGCCATGCTCACCCGGCGCGACCCGCATGTGAACATGCTCCGCACCACCGTGGCCTGCTTCGCCGCCGGGGTGGGCGGTGCCGACGCGGTCACCGTCGCGCCCTTCGACTCCGCCGTGGGCCTGCCCGACGACTTCGCCCGCCGCATCGCGCGCAACACCCAGTCGCTCCTCATCGAGGAGTCGCACCTCGCCCGGGTCGTCGACCCGGCCGGGGGCTCCTTCTACGTCGAGGCCCTCACCCGGGACCTCTACGGCGCCGGATGGGCCTTCTTCCAGGAACTGGAGCGCGCCGGAGGCATCGGCGCGGCGATCGCGCACGGGGAACTCCGCACGGCCGTGGACCAGGTGTGGGAACGCCGTCGCCACGACCTCGCCCGCCGCACGGCGCCGCTCACCGGGGTCAGCGAGTTTCCCGACCCACACGAGAAGCCCCTGGTCCGCGCCCCCGACCCCGCCCGCCCCGCACCGGACCACAGAGGCTTCCCGGTCCGCCGCTACGCCCAGGACTACGAGAGCCTGCGCGACCGCTCCGACGCCCACACCGCCGCGACTGGCCACCGTCCCGGCGCGTTCCTGGTCACCCTCGGGCCCGTCGCCGCGCACACCGCGCGCGCCTCCTTCACCACCAACCTCCTCGCCGCCGGGGGCATCGAGGCCGAGGACCCGGGGCCGATCGACGACGCGGCCTCGGCCGCGCGCGCCTTCGCGGACTCCGGCAGCCGGGTCGCGGTGATCTGCTCCTCGGACCGGCTCTACGGTGAACACGCCGAGGACGTCGCGCGCGCGCTCAAGGGGGTCGGGGCCCGCCGCGTCCTGCTCGCCGGGACACCGCGCGACTCCTACCGGGAGGCCGGGGTGGACGCCTTCGCCCACAAGGGCTGTGACGCCGTCGCCCTGCTCACCGACCTGGTCGACGTGATCCTCACCGACCCGCCGACCGCCGCGAACGACTCCACCCAGGGGGCGAGGGCATGATCCCCGACTTCTCCACCGTCGACCCCCGTCTCCCCGCCTTCACCGGCGCCGACCAGGGCGCGGCCGACTGGCGGCGCGCCCTGGAGGACACCACCGGCAAGGCCGCGGACGCCTTGGAGTGGGAGACCCCCGAGGGCATCGGGGTCAGACCGCTCTACACGCCCGCCGACCGCGAGGGCCTGGACTTCGTGGACGGCCTCCCGGGCGTCCCGCCGTACCTGCGCGGGCCCTACCCGACCATGTACGTGAACCAGCCGTGGACCATCCGCCAGTACGCGGGCTTCTCCACCGCCCAGGAGTCCAACGCCTTCTACCGCCGCAACCTCGCCGCCGGGCAGAAGGGCCTCTCGGTCGCCTTCGACCTGGCCACCCACCGCGGCTACGACTCCGACCACCCCCGGGTCGCCGGCGACGTCGGCATGGCGGGCGTGGCCATCGACTCCATCTACGACATGCGGCAGCTGTTCGACGGCATCCCGTTGGACCGGATGAGCGTGTCCATGACCATGAACGGCGCGGTGCTGCCCGTCCTGGCGCTGTACATCGTCGCCGCCGAGGAGCAGGGTGTGTCCCCCGAGAAGCTGTCGGGGACCATCCAGAACGACATCCTCAAGGAGTTCATGGTCCGCAACACCTACATCTATCCGCCGCAGCCGTCGATGCGGATCATCTCCGACATCTTCGCCTTCACCTCGCAGCGGATGCCGCGCTTCAACTCCATCTCCATCTCCGGCTACCACATGCAGGAGGCCGGGGCCACGGCTGACCTGGAGCTGGCGTACACCCTCGCCGACGGGGTGGAGTACATCCGGGCGGGTCAGAAGTCCGGGTTGGACGTGGACGCGTTCGCACCCCGGCTGTCGTTCTTCTGGGCGATCGGGATGAACTTCTTCATGGAGGTCGCCAAGCTGCGCGCGGCCCGCCTGCTGTGGGCCCGCCTGGTCAAGGACCTGGGTGCGGCCAAGGACAAGTCACTGAGCCTGCGCACCCACTCCCAGACCTCCGGCTGGTCCCTCACCGCGCAGGACGTGTTCAACAACGTCGCGCGCACCTGCGTGGAGGCCATGGCCGCCACCCAGGGCCACACGCAGTCGCTGCACACCAACGCCCTGGACGAGGCGCTCGCCCTGCCCACGGACTTCTCCGCGCGCATCGCCCGCAACACCCAGTTGCTGTTGCAGCAGGAGTCGGGCACCACCCGCGTGGTGGACCCCTGGGGCGGCAGCTACTACGTGGAGAGGCTCACCCAGCAGCTCGCGGAGAAGGCGTGGGCGCACATCCAGGAGGTCGAGAAGGCCGGGGGCATGGCCGCCGCGATCGACGCCGGGCTGCCCAAGATGCGCATCGAGGAGGCGGCCGCCCGAACCCAGGCGCGCATCGACTCGGGGCGGCAGCCGGTGATCGGGGTCAACAAGTACCGGCCCGACACGGCGGACGAGATCGACGTCCTCAAGGTCGAGAACTCCAGGGTCCGCACCGAGCAGCTGGACAAGCTCCGGCGCCTGCGCGAGGAGCGCGACGACCAGGAGGTGCTCGCGGCTCTGGACGCCCTCACCGAGGCGGCGGGACGGGAGTCCAGGGCGGACGAGTCCCTCACGAACAACCTGCTCGCGGCCGCCGTCGACGCGGCCCGCGCGAAGGCGACGGTCGGGGAGATCTCCGACGCGATGGAGAAGGTCTTCAACCGCCACTCCGGCCAGATCCGTACGATTCAGGGTGTGTACAGGAACGAGGCGGCCGGTAGCTCCGACGCGGCCGGACTGATGGATCGGGTGACCGCCCGGGTCGACGAGTTCGCCGAGGCCGAGGGACGCCGTCCCCGCATCCTCGTGGCGAAGATGGGCCAGGACGGCCACGACCGGGGGCAGAAGGTGATCGCGACCGCCTTCGCCGACCTCGGCTTCGACGTGGACGTGGGCCCGCTGTTCCAGACCCCGGCGGAGGTCGCCGTCCAGGCGGTGGAGGCCGACGTACACGTGGTCGGCGTCTCCTCCCTGGCCGCCGGACACCTCACCCTGGTGCCAGCGCTGCGCGAGGAACTGGCCGCCCTCGACCGCGAGGACATCATGATCGTGGTGGGCGGGGTGATCCCGCCCGGCGACTTCGACGATCTCCGCGCCGCCGGGGCGTCGGCGATCTTCCCGCCCGGAACGGTGATCGCGGAGGCCGCGATCGACCTCCTCGACCAGCTGGAGGATCGGCTGGACCCGGAGGGCGCGGGGCGCCGGGGGTAGCTGTTCAGCGCGGCGGGCCGCAGCGGCCCGGCCGGAGTGCGAGCGGTCGAGTTCCGGCCGGGAGGGGGAGTGGACGTGGCAGTGCGCGGGAGGCGTCCGGTGGACGTGGACGCCCTGGCGGAGGGGGTGCTGTCCGGGCACCGGCCCACCCTGGCCAGGGCGATCACCCTCGTGGAGTCGCGCCGCCCGGACCACGCGCGCGCCGCGCAGGAGCTGTTGGTGCGCCTGCTTCCGCACACGGGCAAGGCCCAGCGGGTGGGCATCACCGGGGTGCCCGGCGTGGGCAAGTCGACCTTCATCGACGCGCTCGGCACCCGGCTCACCTCGCGCGGACACCGGGTGGCCGTGCTCGCGGTCGACCCGTCCTCCACCCGCACCGGCGGCAGCATCCTGGGCGACAAGACCCGCATGGCCGACCTCGCGGTGGACCCCGACGCCTTCATCCGGCCCTCTCCCACGGCGGGCACCCTCGGCGGAGTGGCACGCGCGACCAGGGAGACCATGCTGCTCATGGAGGCGGCCGGGTTCGACGTGGTCCTGGTCGAGACCGTGGGGGTGGGCCAGTCCGAGGTCACCGTCGCCGCCATGGTGGACTGCTTCCTGTTCCTCACGCTGGCCCGCACCGGTGACCAGCTCCAGGGCATCAAGAAGGGCGTCCTGGAACTCGTGGACGTGGTCGCGGTCAACAAGGCCGACGGCCCGCACGCCGACGACGCCCGCAAGGCCGGCCGGGAGCTCTCCCGCGCCCTGCGCCTGCTCCAGCCGGTCCACCCCGAGTGGCGCCCACCGGTGCTGACGTGCAGCGGACTGACCGGCGACGGGCTGGACGAGGTGTGGGAGACCGTGCTCGAACACCGGCGCGTGCTGGAGCGCGACGGAGCCCTCGCCGACCGTCGCAGCGCCCAGGGCGTGAGCTGGATGTGGGACCAGGTGCGGGACCAGCTCATGGACACGTTCCTGCGGGACGCGGATGTGGCCGACCTCATCCCCACGATGGAGTCGCGGGTGCGTTCGGGTGAGACCACCGCCACCCTGGCCGCGCGGTCCCTGCTGGACTCCTTCACTCAGGGTGACGACGACTCGGAGGGGCGAACCGGCCGTGACCGGCCCTCGAATGACGGTGACGACGCCTGACGGGCACGAAGCAGGACCGGGTTCCATGTCGTGATATGACCCAGGGTGAACGGGAGGTATCGCCGTCGGGGGAGGGGGTTCTTGCCCCTGAGGCGAAAATTTCTTCCCCGATGCCATTCCCGTGGGAGCGGTTCGCTTATACCGTGTGTGTCCAACGACTTACCAGGCCGCTCGGGCGCGCAAGTGTCTCCCCTCACCGGACCGGCTCTGTGGGAGTGGAGCCGGGACCGGTAGTCGTTCCCGGTCGGGCTGCGTATGGTTAAGCGAGGGACCCCTCACCATCTGAACGTGGGGCCGGGAGGAGTGAACGTGCACAGGCTTGGACTGAGCACGCGGTTCGAGAGCCGCAGCGTCATCGTCGCGATCGAGGGAGAACTCGACATCGCGACCGCCGCCGACCTCCAGGAACACATCAAGACCGCGATCGAGGACCACGGTCCGTGGCTGATCCTGGATCTGTCCGCCCTGGACTTCATGGACTCCAGCGGGCTGAACGTCATCATCAACGCCTATCGGAACGTCCGTGAGCTGGACGGTTCCCTGTCTCTGGCGGCTTTGAACGAACGCGTCACCAAGGTCGTCCGACTGGTCGGCCTGCACCGGCAGGTTCCGGTCCACCAGACCGTCGCCACCGCCGTCGCGGCGATGGAGGCCCTGGAGGCCAAACGCCAGGCCGGTTAGTGGTCCAGAGGGTTCCGTGGATCCCCTCCCGGGACCGTGACAGCCGCTGACGCCCCTCCTCTCCCGTGCCCTCCTCCGGCAGGCGCGGTGCCCTGCCCGGAGAGGATCGGGTGTCGCCCGGCCATGACCGCCCCGAAGCGGTGCGGTGTCATCGCCCTGTGGACAACTCCGTGCGTCCCCGTTCTCTGGGGGACAATGGAGCCATCAACGACGCACATCCCTCCCCCAGGTCCCCCCGTCGGCTCCTCGACCCCCTCCGCTTCCAGGTCCGCGCCCTGAACGATCCGCGTCACGCCCTACGTGTGGCCGGGATCAGCTTCGCGCTGCTCTTTCTCCTGACCGCCCTCCTGGGCTTCGTCTTCACCCTCGATCTCCCCGCGGCCGCTCGCATCACCCTGGCCCTGTTCGGAGGGGTCGTGGTCCTCCCGCTCTTCGTGGTCGGGCTCACCGCTCTCCTGAACCTGGCACCGTCCAGGGTCGAACTCCCCGCTGACACCCGTCCCGCCGACCTGCGCGCCGCGAGAAGGGTACTCCGCTCGGGAACGCTGACCGGCGTCCCCGCCGTCGACCGGATCGCCGCGGCTCTGGCCGCCCAGGTCCGGGGCCAGCGGATGTGGCCGATGACGCTGGGACTGTGCGTCCTGGCCGGGTTCAACCTGTTCCTGGCCCTCGACCGGTACGCCTCCCTCGGCTTCTGGGGCGCCGCGTCCACGTTCTTCCTCGCGGTGGGCGTCTTCGCGGTGGTCCTGGTGACCCTGGCCGTTCCCGAGGAGATCAAGTCCAAGCGGAGAGCCAGGGCCGTGGTCGAGGCGTTCGCCGCCGCGAGGCGCGCGGCGGTCAGCCATCGGGGCCCCACCAAGGGGGTCTCGGAATGGTAACGGGAATTCCGGGTAGTGGGTTCGGCATGAACGAGCACACGACTTACCCCCGGTCCGCTCGCCGACATCCCAGGGCCCTGTTCGGTCAGATGCAGGTCTACGCGCAGAACAACCCGCGTGCCTACGCCGTCAGGGCCATGTCGGTCGTCCTTCTCCTGGCGCTGCTCCCGCCACTCGTCCTCTGCGTGATCCTGCTCGACGACTGGACGGCGTTCGTCCCGGTCCTCCTCGGTGCGGCAGCCCCCGTCGTGGTCATCGGTGCCCTGATGGTGTGGCTGATGCCCAAGTTCCTGCGCCGGACCCTCGGCACCTCGACCCTGCATCCGGACACCGACCCGGTGGACCTGCTGGAGGCCAAGCGTCAGCTGCGCCGTGGCGGTCTCCACGAGCGGGACGAGGTCAACCGGATCGCGCGGGTGGTCGCCGCCCAGGCGGAGGCGAAGATCAACTCCCCGAAGACCGTCAACGTGCTGAGCGGGGTCGGAATGGTGATGTTCGGTGCGCTGACGATCATGAACTACCTGCTCAGCGGCATGGATCGCGACTTCTTCTTCACCGCGGCGTTCACCCTGCTGTTCGTCGCGTACCTGCTCTTCCTCGGACCCTGGACGAAGCGCTACCGCCAGCGGGCGCGGGACTTCGCGCGGCTCTACGACGAGCGCGCCGCCGTCCAGGACGAGGCCCCGGGGACTGTCGGCGGCTGATCTGAGACCGCTCGGATGACTCCGAGCCCCCCGCGCCCCCGGCGAACGTCCCCCCGCCCGCCGGGGGCGCCCCCTGTCAGCGCACGCCGAAGAGGTGGTCCAGGGCGAGCTGGTCCAGCCGCTCGAAGTGGTACCCGCGCGGCCCCACCGCCTCCAGGTCCAGCTCCTCCCCGAGCAGGTCCTTCACGCTCTCCCCGTGCGAGAGCGTGGGTTCGGACAGTTCGGCGACCCGGGACTCGGCCAGCGCGGCGGCCACCTCCGGGTCGGCGCGGAAGGCGGTGGCCCTCTCCTTGAGGATCAGGTAGTTGCGCATGCAGCCAGCCGCCGACTCCCACACCCCGGACACGTCCTCGGTGCGGGGCGGCTTGAAGTCGAAGTGCCGCGGACCCTCGTACCCGGACCGCTCCAGCAGGTCGACGAGGAAGAAGGCCTCCTTGACGTCGCCCGCGCCGAAGCGCAGGTCCTGGTCGTACTTGACGCCGCGCTGTCCGTTGAGGTCGATGTGGAAGAGCTTGTCCGCCCACAGCGCCTGGGCGACCCCGTGCGCGAAGTTCAGACCGGCCATCTGCTCGTGGCCGACCTCCGGGTTGACCCCCACCATCTCCGGGTGGGCCAGCCGTTCGATGAAGGCGAGGGCGTGGCCGACCGTGGGCAGCAGCACGTCGCCGCGCGGCTCGTTGGGCTTGGGCTCGATGGCGAAGCGCAGGTCGTACCCCTGTTCCAGCACGTACGAGCACAGGAGGTCGAAGGCCTCGCGCAGGCGGTCCAGGGCCGCGCGGTGGTCCTTGCCCGCCTCGGTCTCGGCGCCGTCCTGGCCGCCCCAGCACACGAAGGTCCGCGCGCCCAGCGAGGCCGCGAGGTCGATGTTGCGGATGACCTTGCGCAGCGCGTAGCGGCGCACGTCCCGGCTGTTGGAGGTGAATCCGCCGTCCCGGAAGACCGGGTGGCTGAACAGGTTGGTGGTGACCATCGGCACCCGCAGCCCGGTCTCGTCGAGCGCTCCCCGGAAGCGCCGGAGGATCTCGTCCCGTTCTCCGGAGGTGCTGCCAGGCGGGACGAGGTCGTCGTCGTGGAAGGTGATGCCGTAGGCGCCGAGGTCCGCGAGGCGGTGCACGGCGTCCACCGGGTCGAGGACCGGGCGGACCGGGTCGCCGAAGGTGTTGACGCCGCGCCAGCCCACGGTCCACAGGCCGAAGGTGAAGCGGTCCTCGGGTGTGGGGCGGAGGTCGGTCATGTGTGCTCCTGGGGGGTCGGTCCGTGGAGGGCATCGGACTCGGCCAGTTTGTCTAGAGTCACAACTAATTGTCAACGGGTCGTTTCGTCCAGCCCGTGTGTCGCGCACGCCTGGTCGAGGTCGGCCCGGATCGTCGGCGGTGGATCTCCGACCGTCCAACGGGCCAGCGAGCGTCGTGGTGGAGGTCGGGGCACAGCACGATCCGGTCGGGCTCCAGCGAAGCGACCAGGCCGGGAGCCCGCAGGGGAGGGGCCCCGAACGCCCCCGCGCCTCCGCCTACGGCAGCGGCAGGTCACCCGCGTCCAGGCCGTGGATCATCACGGCGGCGCCACCCCGCGAGGCGGCGCTCATGCCGAGGTCGGAGGGCTCCACCCGGCACCCGCCCGCCTCGGGGGCGAAGGACCGGTCCCGGGCCTGTGCGCGGCAGGCGGGGAGCAGCCACGGGGCCATCGGCACGAAGTACCCGCCCACCACCACGGCCCCGGGGTTGACCACGTTCACCAGGGTCGCCACCCCGCGTCCCAACCAGGTTCCGGCCCGTTCCAGGGCCTCGACGGCGGTCGGGTCGGCCGCCGACGCGCGGGCCACCACGGTGTCCACCAGGTCCGCGACGTCCCCGCCGCTCAGGGGGAGGTCCCCGACCAGGTCGGGCAGGGCGGCGCGCAGGATCGCCCCGATCCCGGCCAACGCCTCAAGGCAGCCCCGTCGCCCGCAGGAGCACTCCGGGCCGTCGGCGGTCAGCTCCAGATGGCCGATCTCCCCGGCGAAGCCGCCCGCTCCCCTCAGCAGCTCGCCCCCGGTCAGCACGCCCGCGCCGATCCCCACCTCACCGGTCACGTACACGAGGTCGCCGAGACCGGCCAGGGAACCGAACCGGTACTCGGCCATGGCGCCGAGGTTGGCGTCGTTGTCGACCAGGACGGTGGCCTCCGCCAGAGTCGAACCCTCCAACCTGGTGCGTAGGAGGTCGCGGAGGGGGACGTCCCGCCAGTCCAGGTTGGGTGCCCGTGTCACCGTGCCCGAGGGGGCGTCGATCAGCCCGGGCACCGCGACGCTCACCCCGACCACCGTGCGGCCCTTCAGCGCGGGTTCCTCGGTGACCTCGCGCAGGGCGGTCGCGATCCGGTCCGCGCAGGCGTGTGCCCCGGCGGAACGGGCGTCCAGCGGCACGTGCCCTCGCACCAGTTCCCGGTGGACCAGGTCCACGGCCACCACCGAGAGGTAGTCGACGTTGACCTCCACGCCGACCGCGGCCACGGAGCGGTCGTCCAGGGCCAGCAGGACACCGGGGCGGCCCACCCGCCCCTGCGGGGTCTGCCCGGTCTCCCTGACCAGGCCACGGTCCATGAGGTCGGCGACCAGGCTGGACACGGTGGTCTTGTTCAATCCTGTGGCAGTGGCGACGGCGGCGCGCGAGCACGGGGAGAGCGCGCGGACGGTCCGCAGCACGGCCCGGAGGTTGTTCTCGCGGATGGTGTGCAGACCCGCCGTGCCCGTACCGGCCGCCACCGTACCCCCCGTCGAAAACCCGTTGCCCGCGTGTGGGGGCGCTGGTTGGATTCCCATCATGGTGCCTCCCGACGTCTTCCGCGACCAGCCCTCCCTCCTCGGTGACCGGGTCCGGCTCGAACCGCTCGGCGCCGCCAACGCGCACGAGATCATCCCCGGCCTGGTGGACATGGACCCGGAGGTCCGCAGGCTCACCGGCACCCACCGGGAGTTCGACGCCGAGGAGCTGCTCCGACTGTTCACGGCGCGCGAGCACCGACACGACCGGGCCGACTGGGTGATTCGCGCGCGGGCGGACGGCGCGGTCCTCGGGGAGTGCGCGCTCATCGACCTGGACCCGGACAACGCGGAGGCGCACTACCGGATCGCCCTCGGCTCCATGGCGGTCACCGGCCAGAGCTTCGGAACGGAGACCACCGACCTGGTCCTGGAGTACGCCTTCGAGACCGCCGGTCTGCACCGTGTGGCCCTGGAGGTGTTCGCCTTCAACACCCGCGCCGAGCGCTCCTACGCCAGGTCGGGTTTCGTCCGCGAGGGAGTGTGGCGTGAGCACCTGCGCTGGGACGGCGCCTGGCACGACGCGGTCCTGATGTCGGTCCTGGACCACGAGTACGCCGAACTCCGCCGTGGGCGTGGTTGATCAGCCGGACCCGCCCGGTTCGGCGTTAGTGTCGGTGCCATGCCCGTTCCGGACTTCGTCACCCAACTGCGCGAGCACGTCGGCCACTCCCTCCTGCCCCTGGTGGGGGTGACCGGTGTGGTGCTCGACGACGAGGGGCGCGTGCTCCTGCACCAGCGTTCCGACGACGGGCGCTGGGCCACCCCCGGCGGCATCCTCGAACCGGGGGAGCAGCCCGCCCAGGCGGTGGTCCGCGAGGTGTGGGAGGAGACCGGTGTGCGGGTCGAGGTGGACCGACTGGTCACCGTGATCGGTCAGGAACCGCACACCTACCCCAACGGCGACCGTGTGCAGTTCCTCGACCTCGCCTTCCGGTGCCGTCCGGTCGGCGGGAGGCCCCGGGTCGACGGTGACGAGAGCCTGGACGTGGACTGGTTCGCCGAGTCCGAGATGCCGCCCATGGCCGAACGCATCCTGGAACGGGTCCGCTGGGCCCGTGGCGACGACGGTGAACCGTACTACGAGCGCTGATACGGTGACCGACATGCAGCGCGCCGCAGTGACGACGACGCCGGAACCAGTCCCGGCGCGCTGAACCGAGTTTTCGACAGGCCCCGGGGCGAGTGCCCCGGGGCCTTCGTCCTGCGTTCACTCGTCCCACACCGGGAGGAACGAGATGACCGCACAGCACGACCACCGCAGGCTCGGCCGTGAGCTGGAGCTCTTCGGCACCGACCCACTGATCTGAGCGCGGCAGCCTGGGCGCGCGGATCAGGGCGGCCCGGTTGGTGCCCCACCCGGAGCGCCCGTCAGCCCCACTGGCGCCGCATGGTCCAGCGGTCCGAGGCGGCGTCCCGGGAGATGTCGATGATGCTGGGGTGCCCGGTCTCGGACTCCGCCGAGACGCGGAGCAGGTGGATGTGGGTGGCCGGTACACCCGGGGCCCCGGGCCGGGCGGGCCAGTCGCCGATGATCCGGCGCACGCGGAAGGTGTGGCCGCGCCAGGTGAACTTGGCGGGGTGTCCACGGTCGGTGGAACGGACGTCGATCTGGTCGTTCAGGAGACTCACAAGGGACACTGTATCGAACAGGTGTTCGAACGAGTCAAGTCTTCGGGAGGTGGCACGGGTCGCTTTTCGTGGAGAACCCCCTGGTCGGGGCCCTGTGGCGCGATCGCCGCGCGCCAACGCCTCCAGTGGGGGAGTGTCCTCTCGGCGCCGTCGGGCGACCCCGCTACTCCGGCCGTTCACGGCGGTGGCGCCCGTGAGGGCTGCCAGGGGCGGCTCCTAGAGGAACACCCGGCCGCGGCGGTCGCGGTCGCGCAGGGCGGCCATTCTGCGGGTGTTGCTGGGGCGTCGCGAGAGCAGGTGGTAGAGCATCAGCGAGCAGTCCCGGTCCGTGCGCGCGCGGGCGGCCATCTCGCCCAGGTTCACCCGCGTGTACAGGGTGGGGCCGCCGGCGAAGAGCCGCACCGAGTGGGCCCCCTCGGGAACGTGCGCGTGCGCGTGGTTGTCGGCCGTGTACTCGCAGGCCCGGGACAGCGCCGAGCCCAGGCCGGGGACCAGGTCCGCGCCGAGGGTGGCCACCCGCCTCCAGTAACCCGCGTGCCCGGCGGCGAGGTGACCCATTTGGTGGGCGACGAGGAAGGCGAGGGCCTCCCGGTCGCGCGGGAGGCCCCTGTCGTCGAGCAGGGCGTCCGGCAGCACCAGGTAGCGCCGGAGGCCGTGGGCGGCGGCGTCGGCGTGAGCCGAGACCGGTCCGGGGCGGACGTACGCCTCCGGGGGGCGGGCCAGACCCATCTCCTGCGCCAGCGACACCACCACCCGGTACGCCTCGGGGAACTGGGTGGGCGACATCCGTACCGACTCCGCGCGCTCACGGGCGTACCGGAGACCACGTGCCGACCAGCACACGAACAGCACCGCGGCCAGCGCCAGCACCGTCCACAGCAGGGAAGCCGACACCGACCACACCAGCCTCAACAGCACCATCGCCAGGGCCAGCGTCACCATCACGCTGAGCGCGAGCAGCGGTCTCTCCCAGGGGTGCGCCGAAGCCGGGACGACCTCCTCGTCGGTGTCGGCGTCGGTCGGATACGGGTCGCCCGCGTGCCCGTGCGGGGAGGGCCGGTGCGCGGGCCACGGTCCGGGGATGGTGGTGCAGCCTGGAATCCCCTGGACCGCGCTCGTCGGGGAGCTACCCCAAGACGGCATGGAATGTCGCATACTGCTCCCCTCGGGCCGCCCTTGACAGGGAATGACTACTCCCTGTGCACAAATATTACTTTGCGCTTTCCTTTGTGTGGTGTGGCGGAGGCGGCGTGTCCGGGCTCAGGAGCGCTCGTGGCGGCGGAACTCCTCGGCGAGCTCGTCCAGGAACTGGTCCACCTGCGCCGGGTCGTAACCGGGGCGGGCACGTGTGGTGGCGAACTGGACCCGCTCCACCTCGGCGGAGGTGAGCGTGGCCCGGTCCGGTCTCCCCTGGAGGAGGACCTCCAGGCTGTACTCGGCGCGGTCCAGGAAGTCGTCCACCTCCTGCTCGTTGTAGCCGGTGGTCAGCCGGGTGGTGGCGAAGCGCTTCTCCCTGATGTCCCGGGGGGCCATCTCCGGGCCGCCGGATTGCGGGTCGGTCCGGTTCGGGCCCGCGTAGCCCTGCCCCTGGCCCTGGCCGGGGGGCTGTCCGGGGTCGGCCTGCCCCGGGTGCGGAGGCAGGGGAGGCGGCGACGCGGGCTGGCCCAGACCGCGCCCGGCGAGGTCGGCGACGACGAGGTCGAGGAAGTCGTCCACCTCGTCCTCGCGGTAGCCGGGGCTCATCCGGGTGGTGCGGAACCGGGAGTTGCGGATCTCGTCCGCGGTGAGCAGCGGTCCCGTACGCGGACCGCCCTCCAGTGCCACCAGGGTCGCCTCGATCCGGTCGAGAAGCGCGTCGACGTCCTCCTCGTTGTAGCCCGGGCGCAGACGCACCGTGTGGAACTTCTTGTTGCGGATGTCCGCCGGTGTCAGAGGCATGGTCCCCATTGTGCAGTTCACGAGGTTCGTAGGTGCGGTATCAAGCGTCCGCGTGTGCGTTCGGGGTCGCCGGATCGGACGCCGGTGTTCGGCGGGCGGCGGCCCGCAGGCGTTCTCCGCCGCTCGGCGACTCGAACGGCGGGTGCGCGAGGGCTGGGGGAACTCATGGCTCGCATTATGCCGAGGGGACGTGGCGCATGCCATACGACCGGTGGTTCTGGCCGGGTGCGGACGTGGACTCCGGCCCTGACCAGGTGTCCTCCCGGGCGCGTCTTCCTTGTAAGACGCCCCACTCCGGTGAAGGTTTACCGGAATCAAAAAGAATTACTGGAATTGTCGACACTGATTACTCAGTGCGTTCGGAGATTCATCGTGACCCTTTTGAGATCAGTGATCATGCATTTGATCTTTGTGGTGACTGTATTGTCTCCGTAGGGAATGGAAAGCCACTCGGCCGGTTCTTCCGGCTCTTGCCCTCTGCGGGCCGAAACCGTGCACGCTCTCTGTTTTCGCAGGTCAAAGGCTTCTGTGTGCCTTGGCCGTCCCCCATTCGACCCTGGTCCGTGATTCCGCGTTCCGAGACTTCCCGCCTTTGTGTTCCGGCGGTGGAAGCCCAGACCAGGCCTGGCCCCAACCCATGTGGGCCTGGACGATCCAAACGAGGATTGATCTTGAAGAACGCTTCTCGAATCTCCGCGCGCCGCGTGCTCCAGGGCGGTGCCGCGTTCGCCGCGCTGGGCGCCCTCACCCTGGCCGCCGCCTCGCCCGCCCACGCCGACACCTACGGGTGGGGCTACGCCTCGGCCCTCGGCGCCTCCAGCCCCACGCAGACCTACATCACCAAGGACCAGACGGTCTCGGACTCCTTCAGCGGCGCCATCGGCAGCTGGCTGACTGTTGAGGGCACCACCACCGCCACCGTGAACTCCAGCGGGGCCACCGGTACCGCCGTCGTGGACACCGCTCGCATCGTCATCACCGAGGCCGACCTCCCCGGCATCCTCGACCCCGAGGACGACTCGGACGAGGACGAGGAGACCCCGGACGAGGACGAGGACTCCGAGGACGACGAGGACGCCGACGACGAGGGCGACGACGACGCCCCCGAGGGTGACGACACCCCGGACGCCGGTGACGGTGAGGGTGACACCGACGTCCCGGACCACGGCGGCACCGACCAGCCCGCGGATGAGCCGACCGAGCAGCCCACCGATCAGCCGTCCGACGAGCCCGCAGACCCCGCCGAGGACGGTGACGACGACGAGGACAACGAGAACACCACGGCCTCCGCCGACGTCATCGAGCTCGACGAGGAGAACTCCGAACTGGTCGACAACGGCAGCGAGATCCTGCTCGAGGCCACCATCAACGGCGCGAGCGTCTCCACCAGCCAGGGCTGGGACGGCTCGGTCAACCACGGCTTCGACGCCGGGGTCCTCGGCGCGTCCACGCTCCAGGCCCAGGTCGAGGACGAGACCGTCGAGCTCCAGGTGTCGCTCGAGCCCGTCAGCGGTGTCTACGAGACCGAGGACGCCGGGTTCGTCTGGAACGACGCCGTCACCGACATGTACATCACCTTCAGCGTCGGCGACGAGATCGTCTCCGGCTTCCTGATCGCCGAGAGCGCCGCGGGCATCACCACCGGCTCGGTCGACGGTGGCGGCGACGACGGTGGCGACGACGACGCCAAGAACCCGCCGGTCAAGGAGCGCGACGCCGACACCGTCCCGAAGACGGAAGCCAAGGACGCCCAGCCCCTGGCCAAGACCGGTTCGCCGATCGCCGGTCTGATCGCGGCCGGTGCCGCGATCGCCGCCGGTGGTGGCGCCGCCGCCTACCTGGCGCGTCGCAAGAAGAAGAGCGGTGAAGAGGCCCCCGAGACCAACGAGGGCTAGATCGTTGATGTGAAATGTGTGCCCTGGTCAGTGGTCGTAAGCGATCAGCGACCGCTTGACCGGGGCGCCGATCAGCCAGTTGTGCCAGATC
>NZ_QGTF01000017.1:0-62957 GCF_003182025.1 Nocardiopsis sp. L17-MgMaSL7
GAGTCCGGCTCGGGGTGGCAGAACCAGAGCAGGCGCGCGTCCGGGCCCAGCAGCGCCACGGAGGCCTGGTTGGAGAGCATCGACATGCGCTCGATGGGGGTGGGGCGCTCCCCGAAGACCCAGGAGCGGCGTTCGGTGGCCAGGAGGGTGAGCAGGGCCGCGGCGGTGGGGGTGTCCGGGACGCTGTGCGCGGCCACCGTGTGCTCCTCGCCGACCCGCACGCCCGCGTCGGCCCCGGCGTTCAGGTTCGCGAACACCGGCTCCTCGCCCTCGCCGCCGCCGATGTAGAGGATCGCGGTGGCCTCGACCTGCTCGCGCAGGAGTTCGAGGGCGGCGGACTTGTCGGCGGGCGGGGCGTCGGGGCCGGTGCCGGGGTGCCCGGGGTCGATCGTGAGGTCGGTGTCGAACTCGGTGCCGTAGGCACCCACGAGACGGACCTCCGAGGGCAGCCTGGAGAGGGCGGCCAGGTCACGCAGGGGCCGGGCGGAGATGACCGCGCACACGGTGCCGGGCAGGTCCGCGAGGTCGCGCAGGGCGCGGACGGCCTCGGGGAGGGGACCCCGGTGGTCGGAGGCGACCGGGGCGAGCGCGCCGTCGTAGTCGCAGGCCACGAGCAGGCGCGAGGTGCGGGCCAGCGCGGAGACGCGCTGGCGGACGTCGAGGGGCATGGTCTCCAGGGTCGTGTCCGTTGGTCCCTGCGGGACCGCCGGAGCCGCCTTGACCACCTGGGTGAGCGTCACGTTGCCTCCTCCACTGGTCCATTACCGACCTGGGAAATAGGTGAGATGTAGGACTCCGCGCGCATGTGTCTGGATCACATGGATCTCGTAGGGAAAACGTAGACCCAGGGACGTATGGCGCGGGATGAACTTCGCGGGCCTTTGAGCAGACCTAAAGAACATTTGGCATTCAAACGGATAAACCGGGCATCCGTGCTGTTCTGTAAAAGGTCCGGTGCCTCAGAAGTCAACGCGAGACTACCCGCGCCGCGCACGTGCGCGTGCACGAGAAGCAAGTGATGCAGATCACTCATGCGGATCGGGTCCGTATGTGCCAGACCCCGCCCGCGGGCCGTGGAAGGGAGTCCACGGCCTGTGGGCGGGGTGAGCGGAACCGGGGAGGTGTGGGGGTGCGCGCCGTAGCGCCGGGTCAGGAGCTCGACGACTCCCATTCCGGCTTGCGCAGGTGGTGCACCCACGCGGGCGGGAGGTTGGCGAACACCTTCTCCGAGCCGATCCCGTAACGGTCCAGCCAGTCCTGCACCACCCAACTGGTCCGCGCCTGGCGCAGGTAGTCCTCGCGGCGGGCGATCACCGCCTTGACCTCCTTCGTGTACAGGTAGCCGTAGAAGGAGAGCGTTCCGCCCGGGCGGAGCACGGTGAAGTAGTAGTCGAGGATGCCGCGCACGGTGTCGGCGGTGAAGTTGGCGAACGGCAGACCGGAGACGATCACGTCGTAGGTGCGGTCGGTGCCCATCTCGTCCACCAGACAGGCGTGCACCTCCGCGCTGTCCGCGATCGGCGACATCTGCGGGTCGGTCTTCAACAGGTGCTCGACGTAGGACGCGAACTCCGGATTGGCCTCCACGAGGTCCACGGTGTCACCCGGGCGCATCGCGTCGGCGATCCCGCGGCTGATGGCGCCGGTCCCGGCGCCCGCCTCCAGGATGCGCAGCGGTTCGTCGGGGTCGGGTCGGTGGCGGATGTGCTCGGCCATGGCGTGCGCCAGGGCACTGCTGCTGGGCACGATGGAACCCGTCGCATGGAAGGTGCGCAGCGCCTGGCTGAAGAAGAGTCTGGTGTCACGCAGACGTTCCTCCAGCCTGAGGGCGGCCAGGGGTCCGGTGGGGCTCTGGGTCTCGGACATGACTGAACGCTAACGCGTCGGTGTGTCCCTGGGGAGACCGCGCGGCCCTTTGTCCCGGAAACACCGCGTGGCCATGAACACCGCCGAGACGGGAACCCCGGCGCCGGGCCCGCGCCCGGAGGGGCGCTCCCGCCTCCGGACGGCCACGGCGCCACGCCCTACGCTGAGGGGCATGAGCGACGCCGACGCCACCCCCGAGACCCCCGCCCACACCCGGACCGCGCTGGTCACCGGGGCCTCCGGCGGGATCGGGGAGGAGTACGCCCGGCGCCTCGCCCAGCGCGGGTACGCCCTCGTCGTGGTCGCGCGCCGCCACGACCTCCTGGCCGCACTCGCCGACGACGTCCGTGAGCGGTACGGGACCGCGGTCGAGGTCCTGCGCGCGGACCTCGGCACCTCCGAGGGCGTCGCCGCCGTCGCCGCGCGGCTGGCCGAGGACGGCACCGGCGCGCTCGCGCCCGTGGACCTGCTCGTCAACAACGCCGGGCGCGGCGACGGGGGCACCTTCGCCGAACAGGACCCCGCCGAGATCGACGCGATGATCGACCTCAACGTCCGCGCCGTCCTCAAGCTGACCCGCGCCGTCCTGCCGGTGCAGATCGCCCGCCGCGCGAACGGGTACCAGGAGGGGCTGGGCGTGGTCAACGTCGCCTCGATGGCCGGGGAGATCCCCGTCAACCCGGGGGGCTCCGTGTACGGCGCGGGCAAGAAGTTCGTGACCCTGTGGAGTGAGAGCGTCGCCGCCGAGGTGCGCGGACACGGCGTCCACGTCACCGTGGTCCTGCCCGGGTTCGTGCGCACCGACATGACCCGCGGCGTCCAGGAACAGGGGATGCCCGCCTTCGCGTTCGTGCCCAAGGAGCACATCGTCCGCGACTCCCTCGTCGCCTGGTCCGCCGGGCGTTCGGCGGTCGTCTCCGGGCCCCAGTACAGAGCCGCCGACGGGCTCCTGCGCCTCCTGCCCCGCCCGCTGATCCGCGCCGTCGCCCGCCGCATGGCCTGACCTGGCCCTCTCACATACTGGGACATTCGGTCCCCGGTTGGTCACCGGGCGTCTGTTGCGCCTACCCTGGTAGCGCACTGTCGGTCGAGGAAAGAGACCATGAAGACCTTCGAAGAGCTGTTCGCCGAGCTGTCCGAGAAGGCACGCTCCCGCCCCGAGGGGTCCGGGACCGTCGCCCAACTCGACGCCGGCGTCCATGCCATCGGCAAGAAGGTCGTCGAGGAGGCCGCTGAGGTCTGGATGGCCGCCGAGTACGAGTCGGACGAAGACGCCGCCGAAGAGATCTCGCAGCTCCTCTACCACCTCCAGGTCCTGATGCTGGCCCGTGGCCTGCGGCTCGAGGACGTCTACAAGCATCTGTAGGCCGGTACCGCGCGCCCCTCACCGGGCGCGTGCGCGGACCGGCCCACCGACGTCCCCGAACCACGCCAGAGCTGACAAGGAACCCCAATGCCCGACATGCTCCGCATCGCCGTGCCCAACAAGGGCCAGCTGTCCGAACCCGCCGTCCAGATGCTGCGCGAGGCCGGGTACCGGCAGCGCAAGAGCAGCCGCGACCTCGTGCTGGTCGACCCGGACAACAACACCGAGTTCTTCTTCCTCCGCCCCAAGGACATCGCCGTCTACGTCGGCGAGGGCATCCTCCAGGCCGGGATCACCGGCCGCGACATGCTCCTGGACTCCGGCGCCCCGGTGGACGAGGTCCTCGCGCTGGGCTTCGGCGGCTCCACCTTCCGCTTCGCCGCGCCCGGCGGCGCCGGGATGGACGTCACCGACCTCAACGGCAAGCGCGTCGCCACGTCCTTCGACGAGTTGCTCCGCGCCTACCTGGAGGAGCGCGGCATCGACGCGCGCGTCATCCACCTCGACGGCGCCGTGGAGAGCTCGGTGCAGCTCGGCGTGGCCGACGCCGTGGCCGACGTCGTCTCCACCGGCACCACGCTGCGCAACGCGGGGATGGAGACCTTCGGCGACCCGATCCTGATCTCGGAGGCCGTGGTCATCCGGCCCACGGACGCCCCCGAGGACCGGCAGATCGACCAGCTGCTGCGCCGACTGCGCGGCGTCCTCGTGGCCCGCGACTACGTGATGATGGACTACGACGTGCACGCCGAGAATCTGGAGGCGGCTGTCGCCCTCACTCCCGGCATGGAGGGGCCCACGGTCTCCCCGCTGCACCGTGAGGGCTGGGTCGCGGTCCGCTCGATGGTGCCCCGCAAGGAGGCCCAGCGGATCATGGACGACCTCTGGCAGCTCGGCGCCCGCGCCATCCTGGTCACCGACATCTACGCCTGCCGCCTCTGACCGGGACCCCGGTCAGGAGGGGGCGACGGTGAGGACGGTCTCGTCGCCGTCGGCGGCGCCCGTGACGGTGACGTGCAGGACCCGTCTCCCGCCGTCCCAGCGCGACGTCCAGCCGTCGTCCCCGGCGGGGGTGTCCACGGTGAGGTCGAACTCCTCCCCGAAGACGTCCTCGGGCAGGTACAGCTCGGTCGCCCCGGACGCTCCGTTCTCCGCGTAGCGCACCGACAGCGCGCCGCTGGCGTCGTCGGGCCCCAGCTCCAGGGGCTGGCCCGCCACGGCGCGCGGGTAGGCCCGGTTCATCACGTGGGCGAGCGGGCCGGGGGTGAGTTCGTCGCCCTCGGCCCGCGCGTCCCAGGGGCCCCAGCCGTCGTGGTCGTTGGACCAGTAGACGCGTCCGGCCGCCATCGACTCGGTCTCCGCGAGCATCCGGGAGACGAACTCCGGCGCGCCCGGCCCGGACATGTCCAGGCCGAACTCGCCCAGCACGACCGGTGCCCCCAGGCGTTCGCCCACCACCCGGACGTTGCGCGACCACAGCTCCACGCTGGCGTCGATCCGCTCCCGCGCCGCGCCCTCGTAGGGCTGGCCCAGGTCCATGGGCAGGGTCACCGGTGGTCCCCCAGAAGTGGTCGAAGGAGCGCACCACTCCGGGCTCCAGGTAGACCAGTTCCCACATCTCACGGCTCTCCACCCGCAGGCCGTCGTTGTGGGTGGCCCACTCGGGGGCTCCGTTGCCGGAGTGCTCCTCGGGGCTGGTGTGGCGGCCGTACAGGTCCTGGTGCATGTCGAGCAGCACGTGGTAGCCGCGGTCGGCGTACCACTCGACCCGCTCGGCGACGGCGTCCAGGTACGCCTCGTCGTAGACGCCCTCCTCGGGTTCCAGTGCCTGCCACTGGATGAGGAAGCGGACGAAGTTGGTGCCCATGGCGTCGTACTCGGCCTGGACGTCGTCCTCGGTGATCCACGGCAGCTGGTCGGGGTCGCCCTTGGCGGAGCCGGAGGTGTTGAGGCCGTGGAGGAAGAGCGCCCTGCCCTGGTCGTCGGTGAGGTACCGGGTGGGCCCCGGTTCGTGCCGGGTGAGCGCGGCGACCAGGCCGGTCACCAGCACGAGCACTGTCAGTGCGGCCGTGACGAGCCCGCGCTTGCCGGTGCGCTGCAATCTCGCTCCTGGGGTGAGAGCTGGATCACTATCATGCAGAAGGTGAATGTTGTTCGCAATGCCCCCACTGCCCTCGTACCCTCCGTCGCCGGGGTCGCGACCCTCCTCCCCTGCCTGCTCTTCGGGAGCGCCGCGTTCCTCACTGGCTGGGGTCACGCGCCGCCTGGCTGGCCCTGCCCACGGCACTCGGCGTCCCCTTCGCCTTCCCCAGGCTCAGCCTCACCACCGTCGTCGGGCAGCCCGACTGGCACCTGGCGACCGAGATCGTCGCCGCCGCGGCACTGGCCGCCGTCACCGGCTGGTGGGTCCGACGGGCACACCGGGTGCGCCCCGAGGCGAACGCCTGGCGGGTCCTGCTGTCCGCCTGGGCCGGTGTGCTCCTGGGGTTGGCGCTGGCCAACGCCCTGCGCGCGGTCGCCGCCGTGCTCGCCGTGGGCGCCGGACCGGTGGCTCTGTTCGCCTACGCCCTCGCCGGGGCCCTGACGGGCCTGCTCTGGGCGGTCTGCCTGGGTTGGGTCTGTGCGGTTCCGGCGGCCCTGGCTCACCGGCTCACCGTGCGAACCAGGGCCGCCTCGACGTAGATCCCTCAGTCACCGTCGCGCGGGGCGCGACGAGCCTGGAGGGCGGCCCAGATCAGGGGGACCTGGAGCGGGACGCGGCCCCAGGCGACCGCCCTGTTGTCGGCCACCGACGGCAGCCGTCCCGACCCGGAGTCCAGCGCCATCTGGACGTTGGCGGGCCACACGGCCAGCAGCAGCGCGGCGCTGGCCGGTCCGGCCCACCTCCGGCGGGTCAGCAGGCCCACGCCGCAGGCCAGTTCGGCCGCGCCGCTCCCGTACACGAACGCGCGGTGCGCGGGCAGGCGGCGCGGCATGATCGACTCGAACGGCCTCGGGGCCGCGAAGTGCAGCACCCCCGAACCCACGAACATCGCTCCCAGCGCGAGCGGGGCCGCTCCGCGCAGCCTGTCCAGGCGTTTTCCCATGGTCATGCACTCCTCTCGTGACGCGCCGGAACCCAACCTACTGACGGGTCAACAAGTGGTACTTCACCGGCCCGCCACGCGGGGAACATGATCGGGGGCACAATGTGGTGCATGAACCAGCCAACGCGAGACCCCGAAGTCGAGGGTGAATCCGTCACCCTCGCCAGAGTGACGGGTGAGACCGGCGGTGACCTGGTGCTTCGCCAGGTGGGTGCCCACTACGAGATCTATTCCAACGGCCTGTTCCTCATGGACACCCGCGACGGCACCTCCGAGCGCGAGATGGTGCGCCTGAGCCTGGCCGCGCTCCCCCCGGGGCGCTCACACGCCCGCGTGCTGGTCGGCGGGCTCGGCGTGGGATTCTCCGCCCGCGAGGCGCTCGACAACCCCCGGGTGTCCCGCGTGGACGTCGTGGAGCTCGAACCCCAGGTGATCGCCTGGCACGAGGACGAACTCGGTGAGGCCGCCGAGTACGTCCACCGCGACCCCCGCTGCCGGGTGCACAACGCCGACATCGTCGCCTGGATCGCGCAGGCCTCGGCCGCCGACCAGCCCGGCCGCTTCGACGTCATCTGCCTGGACACCGACAACGGCCCGGACTGGACCGTGGTCGAGAACAACAACCGTCTGTACGAGGCGGCCGGGCTCGAACAGCTGACCCGGCTGCTCACCCCCGGCGGGGTGCTCTCCTTCTGGAGCGCCAACAGCGTGGACAGCTTCGAGGCCCTGCTGCGGACCCGCTTCGGCACGGTGGAGGTCGCGGAGGTGGTGGTGGCCCGGGGGGTCCCGGACGTGGTCTACCTGGCCTCGAACCCCCTCTGACCTCAGCCCTGGTTGCGGGACATGTAGCGGGCGAACTCCTCCAGGGAGATCCGCTCGTCGCCGTCGCCGTCCATCGCGCGCACGACCTCGGCGGCCTGCTCGTCGGTGGTCTGGTCGCCGAGGTTGCGCATCAGCGAGGCCAGCTCCTGGGCGGAGATGAGGCCGTCGTTGTCGGTGTCCACGAGGGTGAAGGTGGCGGCGTACTCGGTGGTGTCGGCCATCGGGGGCTCTCCGGATCTGCTGGGGAACGAACTCGCGCCAGGCTACCGAGGCACGCCCCGCAGAGCCACCGGGAGGCCCCGGCCGCCGGACGGGTCGGCCGTCCCACGCCTTCCGGGCGACGGTGGCGACGTGTTCCGGGCGACGCTGCGGACGTGCGGGTTCGGGGTCGGTCGGGTGTCGGAGACGGCTCGAAGAGAGCCCGGGGCGCGCGGAGCCGGGCCGTGACCGCGTACCGCGGCCGGAACACGCGAGAGGGGCCGTGCCCCGCCCGGTGGGGACGGTGGCGGCGGCCCCTCGGGGGAGACGTGCCCTGACAGCGGGTCAGTGGGGGTCAGTGCGTGTTCGTGGAGGCCTTCGAGCCGACCCAGCGGGCGACCACCGTGAAGGCCAGCACCAGGACGAACAGGCACAGCGCGGCGCCCCAAGCGCGGTCGATACCGGACTCGAAGGGCTGCGTGGCGCCCCGGTACAGCTGCATCGGGACCGCGCCCTGCGGGCTGCCCTGGAAGCTCGTCACGATCAGACCCGTACCGAAGGCCGTCAGCAGCAGCGGCGCGGTCTCACCGATCCCGCGCGCGATCGCCAGCATCGAACCCGTGGTCAGACCGGGCGCGGCGGCGGGCAGCACCGTGTGCACGATGGTCTGCCACTTGCGCGCCCCCAGGCCGTAGCTGGCGTTGCGCATCTCGTTCGGAACCAGCCGCAGCATCTCCTCGGAGGACCGCGTCACGATCGGCAGCATCATCACCGCGATGGCCACCGCGCCGACGAAGGTACCGAACCCCATGCCGCCCCAGCCGATCACCAGCAGGCCGTACACGAACAGACCCACGAAGATCGACGGGATACCGGTCATCACGTCGGTGAAGAAGCGGATCGCGGAGGTGAGGCGGTTGGGCCCGTACTCCACGATGTACACGGCCGTGGCGATACCGAACGGGATCGACATCAGGACCGCCAGGGCCATGATGTACAGCGTTCCGAAGAACCCGGCCGCGTAGCCGCCGCCGTCGCGCCGGGGCGGCGGCTCGGTCTGGGTGATGAAGTCCAGGTTGACCACGCCGATGCCGCGACGGGTCACCTCGAAGACGATGAGGACCAGCGGGATCATCGCGATGACCATCGCTGCGGTCAGCACCACGGTGGCGCTGCGGTCCTTCAGGCGCCGGAACGACGACCCGGGGGGCCGCTGGCTCAGGGGCGCGTGCCTGCTGGGGGGAGTCTCGGTCATGGTGCTCATACGGCGGCGTCTCCCGTCATGCGTCCCAGACGCCAGACGATGACGCGGGCGAGGATGTTGACGATCATCGTGACCAGGAAGAGGGCCACACCGATGGCCATCAGCGCGGTCCTGGACTCGGGGGTGGCCTCACCGAAGGTCGCGGCGATGTGCGAGGCCATGCTGCTGCCGGTCCCGAACAGGCTGGCGCCCCAGGACTGGGAGCCGCCGATCAGCATCAGGACCGCGATGGTCTCGCCCAGCGCGCGGCCCAGGCCGAGCATGGCGGCCGCGACGATCCCGGAGAAGCTGGCGGGCAGGACCACGTTGCGCAGGACCTCCCAGCGGGTGGAGCCCAGCGCGTAGGCGGCCATCCGCTGTTCGACCGGGTGCACCGCGATGACCTCGCGGATGATGGCGGTCATGATCGGCAGGATCATGATGGCCAGCACGATCCCGGCGGACAGGTAGCCGACCCCGCGGATCGGGCCCTCGAAGAGGAAGAACCAGCCGAGGACGCCCTCCAGGAACTCGAAGAACGGCCGCAGCACGTTCGGCAGGAACCAGTGCAGGCCCCACAGGCCGAAGATGACGCTGGGGACCGCCGCGAGCAGCTCCACCGTGTAGGAGAGCGGCTTCGCGATCCGTCGGGGCGCCAGGTGGGTGAGGTAGAAGGAGACCATGATCGCCAGCGGCAGCGCGATGACGATGGCGATGGTCGCGGTCACCAGGGTGCCGTAGATGAACGGCCAGGCGCCGTAGGTGCCGGTGATCTCGGTGCGGGAGTTGCCCGACTGCCACTGCTCGCCGGTGAGGAAGCCGAAGAAGCCCTCCTTGGCGAAGACGGGCCAGGCCTCGGTGGTGGTGCGCAGGACCATCAGGGCCAGGATGACCAGGACGACGGTGCCGCAGGATGCCACCGCCCACTTGAAGAGGGGGTCGGCCATCCTCCCCTTGCTCGACCTCAGCGTCGTGCCCCGCCGGGGTTCCTCCGGGGCCGGGGCGGCCTCTGGGGCCTCAGTGGACATGGAGCTTCTCCTCTTGATGGCTTTCGTGGGAGTGGGAGACGCGGTGACGCCCCGGTCGGGGCAGGGAGCGGGGCCGGGGCGCTCCGGCCCCGGCCCCGGTGAGGGTTAGCCCTCGGAGTCGTCCTCGGTGCCGGCGTCGGTGTCAGCGTCGGCGTCCGCGTCGTCACCGCCGTCGTTCTCGGAGTTGGTGCGCTCGATCTCGGCGAGCACGCGCTCCTTCAGCTCCTCGCCCAGGGGGGCGTAGCCCAGCTCGGCGACGATCTCGTTGGCGCCCTCGTCGGTCAGGGCCCAGGTCCAGAAGTCGATGATCGCGTCGGCCTCGGCCTGCTCGTAGCCGCAGGTGTAGGTGAAGATCCAGTTGGTACCGGCGATCGGGTAGCCCTCGCCGCCGATGTTGTCGATGCTGAAGCGGAAGTCCTCGGGGATCTCCGCCTCCTCGGAGGCGGCCGTGGTGGACTCCAGGGTCGGCGCGATGGGCTCGCCGTCCGCGTTGATCACCTGGGCGGAGGCCAGACCGGCCTCCTGCGCGAAGGCCTGGTTCACGTAGCCCACGCCGCCCGGGTTCTGGCTGATGCCCTGGGCGACACCGTCGTTGCCCTGGCCGCCGACCAGGCCGGGGGCCCAGTCGATCTCGCCGCCGGAGCCGTACTCGTCGGCCCACGACTCCACCTCGGTGGAGAGGTAGTGGGTGAAGACCTCGGTGGTGCCGGAGCTGTCGGAACGGTGGACCGGGATGATCTCGTCGTCCGGCAGGTCCACGTCCGGGTTGAGGTCGGCGATGGCCGGGTCCGTGTACGAGGTGATGTCACCGGAGTAGATGCCTGCGATGGTCTCGGCGTCCAGGACCAGACCGTCGAGGTCGGGGTTGTCGAAGGCGATGACGACCGATCCGAACACGACCGGGAACTGGATGGCCTCGCAGCCGCGGCCGTCGGCGGCGGTGGCCAGGTCCTCGTCGGTCAGGTACCGCTCGGAGGAACCGAAGTTGACCGTCTGCTCAAGGAACTGCTCGATACCGGCGCCGGAGCCCACGCTCTGGTAGTTGATGCTGACGCCGGGCTGCACGTCCTGACTGTAGGTGTGCATCCAGTCCTGGAAGAGCGGGTCGGGGAAGCTGGCCCCGGCACCGGTCAGCGAGGCGCTGAGCTCGGCACCGTCGGCGGAGCCGTTGTCCGCGCCGTCGGAGCCGCTGCCGCACGCCGTGGCGAGCAGGGGGATGGCCGCCAGGACGGCGAGCTTGGAACGCCCGTTGCGCATGTCGTGGTTCTCCTCGTTGAATGACCGCTGTCGGGGCTGACGTAAAACGACACTAGGCGCGTAGAAAGTCGCGGTGTCATCGAAATAGAGGCGGTTGGGTAGAAGAACAGTGAATGGCAGGTGAATGGGGGTCACTTTTCGATAACGGCCACTGTGTGCGAGGGTGTGTACCCAGGTGGGGGTGTGCGGTCGCGCCCCAGGGGAGTGCGCTCTGACCTGCTGTGATGATCACGTGTCCGAGCGTGCTGTCGGGGTGTGCGGTTCAGCGTGATGACGACTTCGCATTTCCGGGCCGTCACCCTTCCGTGGGAATCAGAAAAAGGTGACGCGTACATGAACGACGGGCCGGTCCGGTGTCGGCCGGACGGCCCTCGAAAATGTACGCGCGGTTTCCCTTGTCCGCCTACCCGCCGTTCGCCGTGTCCAGCCGGTAGCCGATGCCACGGACCGTGTGGATGAACCGGGGCTGGGCCTCGGAGTCACCCAGCTTGTGCCGCAGGCGCCGTATGTGCACGGCGATCGTGTTGTTCACCGGCGGGAGCGGCTTGCGCCAGACCTCGGTCCACAGCTCCTCCCGGCTCACCACCCGGCCACTGTGCCGGAGCAGGAAGTCCATGATCCCGAACTCCCGCAGGGCCAGGTTGACCGGCTGCCCGTCCACGAACAGCCGGTGCCCCAGGGCGTCCAGCTCCAGGTCGCCCGAGCGCAGCGCCACCGGCCCGCCCGGGTTCGGCGGCGGGGCGATCTCGTTCCCGGGAAGCGAACCGCGCAGCAGCGCCGCGAGCTCCGGGATGCGGTAGGGGCGGTTCACACAGGCGGTGGCCCCCGCGGAGAGGGCCCGCATCGCCCTCTGCGAGTCGCCCGCGCCCACCCCGATCAGGATCGGGATGTCCAAGGCCCGGCGCGTCACCCGCACCAGCGTCTCCAGGTCCACCTCGGGCGGAGCGGCGTTGGTCAGCAGGGTGTCCGGCCGCACCATCCCCACCCGGAGCAGGGCCTCGGCGCCGTCCACGCACACCGTGATGTCCACGTCGTGTCCGCTCAGCGAGAGCACCAGCTGGTGCGACTGCTCGGACTCGGGCTCCACCAGCAGGACCCTCAGCGGACCCTCCGTGCGCTGCGTTCTCCCCTCGTCGTCCGGCGCGCCGGTGGGCGGGGGGACCGGGGCGGAGGAGGCGAGCGCGGGCATGGGCGGGTCCACTTCGTCGAGAACGGCGGGGGCGGGTGGAGCTCGACCGGGTCGGGTTACCCGAAGCGGCCCGAGATGTAGTCCTCGGTGCGCTGGTCGGAGGGCTTGCTGAAGATCGTCGCGGTCTCGTCGTACTCCACGAGGCTGCCGTAGCGGTCGCCCTCGTCGTCCACGCTCGCGGTGAAGAAGGCCGTGCGGTCCGAGACGCGCGCCGCCTGCTGCATGTTGTGGGTGACGATGACGATCGTGTACTCGGCCGCCAGCTCGTACATGAGGTCCTCGATCTTGAGCGTGGCGATCGGGTCGAGCGCCGAACAGGGCTCGTCCATGAGGATGACCTCGGGGTTCACCGCGATGGTGCGGGCGATGCACAGGCGCTGCTGCTGGCCGCCGGAGAGGGCGAAGGCGCTCTCCTTCAGCTTGTCCTTGACCTCGTCCCACAGGGCGGCCTTGGTCAGGGTCTCCTCGACCAGGTCGTCCATGTTGCCGCGCGTCCCGTTGATCCGGGGGCCGTAGGCGACGTTGTCGTAGATGGACTTGGGGAACGGGTTGGGCTTCTGGAAGACCATCCCGATCCGGCGGCGGACCTCGATCGGGTCCACGTCGGAGGCGTACAGGTCCTCGCCGTGATAGGTCACCCGGCCCTCGATCCGCGCGCCCGGGATGAGGTCGTTCATCCGGTTGAGCGTGCGCAGGACCGTGCTCTTGCCGCAGCCGGACGGGCCGATCATCGCGGTGATCTGGCGCGGGCCCACCTGCATGTTCACGTCACGCACGGCCTTGTTGGACCCGTAGTGGATCGACAGATCGCTGATGTCGAAGACGGGGTCGCCCAGGCCGGGAACCTCGCGGTTGTACCGGACGGTGTCGGGGGCGATGCCGCGGCCGGACTCGGTGCCTCGCGGGGTCGCGGTGTTGCTGACAGACATGGGGCCACTTCCGGGTCGGACGGAGCTCGGTGTGCACGAGGGGATGAAACCCGCGGAGTGCGGTCGACTCCCATGCAAATATGTCCGCGTGAAGCCCGGGTGAACGAACCCCGTGGCCAAGATGAACGTGGGCGGTGGAGTGGGAAGCCCCCGGTGACCTTCCGGTGTCCTCCCCGGTCAGGGTGGTGACGGTCAGCGACGAGCGGGCGTCCTCCGCCGTGCGGCACACGACCGCCCCGACGGTTCCGTGCCGGTCGTGGCACGGTCGTCGGGGCGGTCGGTGAACGGGGGCGTCGGGGCGCCCTACTCCTTGGCGTCCGCGCCCTGCTCGGAGATCTTCTGCTTGACCTCGTCCATGTCCAGTTCCCGGGCCTGGGTGATCAGGCTCTCCAGGGCCTCGGAGGGGAGGGCACCCGGCTCGTTGTAGATCACCGTCTGGTCGCGCACGATCATCAGGGTCGGAATGGACTGGATCTTGAACTCGAAGGCGAGCTCTCGCTGGGCCTCGGTGTCGACCTTGGCGTGCACGATGTCCGTGTGCTTCTCCGAGGACTTGTCGAACACGGGGGCGAACTGGCGGCAGGGACCGCACCAGTCAGCCCAGAAGTCGATCAGGACGAAGCTGTTGTCCTTCAGCGTTTCCGCGAAGTTGTCTTTGGTGAGTTCGACGGTGGACACGTGGTCTCCTGCTCTTCGTTCGTTGTTGGTGTCGACCGGTGGCCAACTGCCATCCTCTTGGGTGCTACAGCGGTAGTGCCCACTCGTTTGTTCCACATGCCTCGGAGGTGGTCCACGCACGTCCGCTGGACCGGTGGTTTCCGACACAACACGTGTTGCATACCTGTTTGGGAGGAAAGAGCGAACACGGTTACTGTCGGCCTGCGGGGCACGGGTTCATTGTCGTGACCGGAGCTTCCGTTGTGGGCCGAACGCCGAAAACCGGGGGGACCGATGAGCTCCGAGGCGCCGGAGGACGAGCAGGGCGTGGACTACCGCTTCACCCTCGCCAACGAACGTACCTTCCTTGCGTGGATCCGGACCGCCCTGGCACTGCTCGCGGGCGCGGTCGCCGTCCTCCACCTGCTCCCGCTGGGCTGGGACGAGACGCCGCGCACCCTGGTGGGGCTGCTGCTGGCCGTGCTCGCCGGTGTCGTCACCGTGTACGCGCCGTTGCGCTGGTACCGCGTGCAGCGCGTGATGCGCCTGGGCCAGCCCCTCCCGATGAGTCTGCTGCCGCTGATCACCACGTTCGCGGTGGGCGTGGTGTGCCTCATGGTGCTGTTGGGGAACCTGCTGTGAATCCGGGGGAGGTGCGCCGCGACCCGGGCCTCCAGCCCGAACGCACACTGCTCTCCTGGCAGCGCGTGCTCATCCTGCTCACCGTGGTGGGCCTGGTCTACCTGCGGGGGCCGCTCGACCCCGGCTCCACCGTCGTGCCCGAGGTGTCGCCCGCGCTCCGGGCGGGGGTCATGGCCTTCACCCTGCTGCTGGGCGCCGGACTCGGGCTGCACCTGTGGCTGCGGTGGCGCCACACCCGGCACGGACTCCGTGAGCCGGGCACGGGGCGGCCACCGCTGAGCGTGGCCCGGCCCTGGGCGATGGTCCTGCTCAGCGCTGGCGTGCTCGCCCTGACCCTGTTCGTGGTGGCGACGGTGCTGCTGCCGTGAGGCGGGGGCCGGGCCTCGTGACGTTCCCGTGCCACGGCCGGAGCCGTCGCCACCACGGGGCGGACGACGGGCGGGAGGGTGGGTCCGGGGCGGCGGGCACCCCGGGGGCGCCCTCCTCGTGGCTGTCGCGACCGTCCTGGGACGGCCGCTGTGGCAGGTCGTCCCCAGGGCCTGTTCTTCTGGATGCTTTCGCTCGTGTCGGCGGAGCCGACATCGATGCGAGCGGCCGCCGCCCAGGCAATCTCTCGCCAGACGATGAGCGAGGTCAGCCTGGGGTTGGCTGTCCGAGTGGTGTCGGCGCAGCGAGAGGCCGCCTGGTGGTCGCGAGCGAGGAATGATCCAGAAAACGGGGCCTAGGCGGGTGCCGGGACCGAGCGGGCCGAGCGGCGGTGCTCGACGATCGACCCGATGATGGCGTTGAGGTCGAGTGTCGGCTCGTAGCCGATCAGGCGCCCGGCCAGCGAGGTGTCCGGGTAGCGGCGCTGCATGTCCTCGTACCCCTCACCGTAGGCCTCCTCGTAGTTCATGAAGGTGAGCGAGCTGCCCGAACCCGTCAGCTCAATGATCCTGTCCGCCAGGCCCCTGATCGACACCTCCTCGTGCCCGCCCAGGTTGACCGCCTGGTTGTACGCCTCGGGGGTGTCCATCAGCCGGGTCATCGCGGGCACCACGTCGAACACCGAACCGAAGCAGCGGCGCTGGGCGCCCGTGCCGTAGACGGTGATGGGCTCGTCGGACAGGGCCTGGTCGACGAACCGGGGCACCACCATCCCGTATCTTCCGGTCTGCCGGGGCCCCACCACGTTGAAGAAGCGGGTGATGACGCAGGGCACACCGGACTCCACGCCGTGGACGTAGGCGACCAGCTCGTCCAGCCCCTTCGCGGCGGCGTAGGACCAGCGGCTCTTGGTGGCCGATCCGTAGATCCGGTCGTCACCCTCCTTGAGGCCGTCCGCGTCGTTCTTGCCATAGACCTCGCTGGTCGAGGCGACCATGTACGGGACACGGTGCCGCACTGCGGCCTCCACGACGTTCTCCGTGCCGTGCAGGTTGATCCGCAGCGAACGGAGCGGGTTGTCGACGATGTTGTAGACCCCCACGGCGGCGGCGAGGTGGAACACGGTGTCCGCCTCCGCGACGAGTCGGTCCACCAGTTCCCGGTCCAGGATGTCCCCCTGGACGAACCGGAACGCGGGAGAACCCTTCAACTGGGACAGGTTGGACAGTGAACCTGTCGAGAGGTCGTCCAGGACGGTGACCTCGTGTCCCCGCGCGACCAGGTGGTCGCACAGGTGGGAGCCGATGAACCCGGCTCCACCGGTGATGACGGCCTTCATGGTTTTCCCTCCACTACGGGTGATGTAGGTGATCCGTACTTCACGGGGGGTGGGTTTCGTGTGACAGGTGAGGGAGCAGATGGGGGAGTCGGCGAGTCGCCGCTCCGGTCAGGCCAGGTGGCGCAGGACGTGGTAGCCCTCGCCGAGGGCCACCCCGGCCTGCATGCCCCTGAGGACGGCGAGGCTGCGCAGGGTGAGTTCCGAACGGGTGTGGGGGTGTTCGTGACTCTGGGAGCCGTACAGCTCCATGGCCTGGAGCTTGGCCTCCAGGTCCGCCTCGCTGAGCTCGACGATGAGGTTGGGGGAGTCCACGGGTTCGAACCGCCACTGGTCGGCGGCCTCCTCGTAGGACAGCACCATGCGGGGGTGGTGGCGCAGCCCGTTGTTCGAGGGCCGCAGCGCGGTGTGCACGGCCTCAGCCACGGCCTGGTGGTCCTGGTTGTAGCTCGTGTGGTGCGGCACGAGCACCACGGTGGGCCGCAGGGCCGCGACGGAGAGCGGGCTGTCCCGCTCGATCAGCCGCGTCAGGTCCACCCGGGGGACCGAGTCCAGCCTCAGGTGGTGCTCGTCGCCCGGGAGCGCCATGTGCCAGTCGTCCCAGCGGAAGTGCTCCGAGACCTTCTTGATCTCGGTGTGGCGCTCCTCGGCCGTGGAGAAGCCCTTCGCGGACTGGTCGGCGGTGTCGCCGACCGTCAGGAACTGGACGAAGACCTCCGCGCCCGCGCGCTTGGCCTTGTGCATCAGGCCGCCGCAACCGAGGGTCTCGTCGTCGGGGTGGGGGGAGTAGACCAGGAGGCGCTCCTGTGACCAGTCCGTCGTCATGCCTGTTTCCCGTTCTTTGCCGAAGTGGGGCGATCGGTCGTCACCCGGGCCGCGGAGATCACCGTGCCCGTTGGCTCGGGCGTCCGGTGCCCGCTCGCTGATCGGTGTCAGCCGCGCGCTCTCGCCTGACGGAGCACGCGCGGCGCGTCCGGTCCGGCGTTGAGCAGGAGGTCGATCGCCGACAGGCGGGGCACGAAGTCGTCGGCGGGTCCACGCGTGTGCTGGCGGTACACCGGGTGGCGGAAGTCCTGCCACTCGATGGCCACCCCGTAGCGGTTCAGCGCCTCGGGGTCGAGGTAGTCCCTCGCGCCGTCGCCCGAGAGCATCGTGTCCGCTCCCGCCTTGGCACAGATCTGGGCCAACAGCTCACTCTTGTGCCCGGGGAAGTCCCCGAGCTCGCTCGCGCGCAGGACGGGTGTGTCGACACCGAACGCGCGTGTCAGCAGGCGGGTGGTGGCGATGGCCAGGTCCGCGAGGCCCTCCCACTCCGTTTCGTACAGTTGGGCGATTTCTTCCCGGTAGACGTCCCAGTAAGGCGCTTTGCGGTAACAGTGTTCAGAGAGTGCCCTGAAGTGCTTGTTGCGCCATTTCTGTGTGTTGTCAATCTTCTTGTCCAGGATGCGTTCATCGCGACTCGCCTGGGTGACGGGCACGGTGAGAAGGACCGGATCGCCCGGTCCGGCGACGTAGTTTCGGTTCTGCCAACCCCGACGTTCGAACTGAACCGTGTCAAGCATGATGAATCGGTCAGAACGGTCGATCTTGTCGATCAGTCCCAGCCAGGGCCAATAGTGCGGCTGATGGACGGCCACGCGCAGGCGCGCGGTGTCATCGCTGTTCGGGACGGGGCTCCCGAGGTCAGGACCCGGGCCCCCGTGCGCGGGATCTGGCGCGGGGGATCGTGGCTCGCCGATCACGCCGGGCGTTCTCCTTAACTCGTCGGTCGGCCGCGAGGGGTTTTATCGGGACCCCATGGGGCCTCGTATAAACCGGGGGCGGTGGCCACCGGCACCTCGCCGCAAATATCTTCTAATGGGTACCACCTCACGCAAGCCCGTGTATACGATTTGCGTGGCCTACATAGGACGCGAACCCGGGTGAACCCACCAGTCGTGTAGGACGTCAACCTATCGCCGACTTTGCGGGTTAATGTCGGTCCGAAACCGATAACATTCGGAGGGTCGCAGGGCTGTGCGTATCGCGCGTTTCATCGGTGGGCTGCTGACCGGGCTGATCGCCCTGGTGCTGGCCGTCGCACTCTTCGTCTACTGGTTCGACTTCGCGTCAACCATGGCCGCCGCCGCGGGGATCGGCGCCCTCGGGTACGTCTTCCTGTGGATGGCCTTCGGCCTCAACCTGCTGCTGTGGACCGTGGTCGGCCTGATCAGGCTGGCCGAGGGCGGGGCGCGTGCCGCCCTGCGCCGACGCCCCGAGGACCGGAGGCGGAGCGTCGCCGGGGGCCGCGAACGGCAGCGGCTGCTCGTGGGGGCGGGCGCGCCCGGGGGTGCCGCGCCGATGGCCGAAGGGGGAACTGGGTCCGCCGAGACGGGCGCCGTCGACACCGTGACCCCGGGAGGGGCGCTGGTGGCGGAGGCCCCCGAGGACATCACCCTCGCCGTCATCATCCCGGCCCACAACGAGGAGCCGGTGATCGACGCCGCGATCTCCTCAGCCCTCGGCCTGTTCGACCGTTGGGACGTCTACGTCGTCTCGGACTCGTCCAGGGACGCGACGGCCGACATCGCGGCCAGGACCGGTGTGAACGTCCTCGAACTCCTCACCAACCGGGGCAAGGCGGGGGCCATCGAGGCGGTCATCGAGGAATTCTCACTGACCGAAAACTACGACGGTGTCCTGATTCTGGACGCCGACACGGAACTCGACGCAGGGTACGTGGAGGGCGCCAAACGTCAACTCCAGGACCCCGGTGTGGCCGCCGTCGCGGGCTTCGTCGTCTCGGAGTGGAAGCCCGGGGAGCGCGGCCTGGTCGGGCGGATCATCTCGGCCTACCGGGACCGCCTCTACTTCATGCTCCAGTACTTCATGCGCTTCGGGCAGACCTGGAAGCGGGCCAACGTCGCCTTCATCGTGCCGGGGTTCGCGAGCGTGTACCGCAGCCGCGCCCTGAGGGAGATCACCGTCAACCCCCCGGGACTGGTGATCGAGGACTTCAACATGACCTTCGAGGTGCACCACAAGCGCCTCGGCCGGATCTCGATGCGGCCGGACACCAAGGCCTACAGCCAGGACCCGTTCACGTTCGGGGACTACCGCAAGCAGGTGGGCCGCTGGACCCTCGGCTTCTGGCAGACGGTGCGCAGGCACAAGGTGTGGCCGAGTCTGTTCTGGGCGGCCCTGGCCCTGTACATCGTGGAGGTCGTGCTGGTCTCGGTGCTGTTCCTGGTGACCGTGGCGATCGCCCTGTTCGTGCTGCTGGGCACGTTCGGCGGCGAGGTGCTGGCGGGGGTGCCGTTCCTGTCCGACGGGTTCACGGCGGTGACGGCGTTCCTGCCGCTGACGGCCCTGGCCATCGGCCTGCTCGTCCCGGACTACGTGCTCACCTGCGTCATGACCATGGTCCGGCGGCGGCCCTCGTACCTCTTCTACGGCCTGTTCTTCTTCCCGATCCGGATCGTGGACTCCTACCTGGCCCTGCGGATGATCCCCAAGGCCTGGACCGCCGAGTCCGACGGACGGTGGAGCAGCCCCACCCGGGTCTCCCAAAGGGATCCCAGGTAGCCGTCGCGACCTGCGGGTATGTGAGATTCTCCGAGCATGTCCACCCCAGGGGCCCACCGTCCCGGACACCGCTTAGCCTCGATGGAGGGGCCCCGACCCTCCTCGGGGCGCAGTCGTTGAATGGGTGAAGTCGCAGTGGACAAGAGGCGTGTGTCGTTCGCGTTGTACCGGGTGCTCGCGTACATCACGGGAGTCTTCCTGTTGGGTCTGACCTTCCTGGCCATGCCGGCGAAGTACCTGGTGGGCGAGGACTCCATGTTCCACCTGGTCGGCGCTCCCCGGGGCTGGGAGCACTGGTTCGGCCCCGAGTCGCCGCTGATGCTCTACATCGTCATGCCGCACGGCTACATCTACATGGCGTACGTGCTGGTCGTCCTGTGGGTGGCCCTCGACCGCCGCTGGGGCGCGGGCCGCACCCTGGGCGTCGTGCTCGCGGGCACCGTCCCGGTCCTCGGCTTCGTGGTCGAGCACCGGGTGGTCAGGTCCGAGCAGGCCGGGGACCTGGCCGCCGGAAGGGAGACCGGGCAGGCTCAGGAGCCCGCGACCACGGGCTGATCCCCGGTCTTCCGGGTGCGTCCCTCCGCCAGTTCGCGGCGCATGAGGATGATCCAGAAGACCACGGCGGAGACGCCGAACATGGCCCACTGCACGGCGTAGCTGAGGCTGCGCCAGTTGACCGTGAACTCCGTGGGCGGTTCGGGCGGAGGCACCGGGGTGAGCCCGTCGACGGCGGGCTCGCTCTCGGGCAGGGTGACGTAGGCCGCGTAGAGGCGCTGGTCCCACTCTCCGACCAGCACGGACGGGGCGATCCGCTCGACCGTCCCCACCTCGGGTGAGCCCATGGGGACGACCCCCTCCGCCGCGTCCTGCGGAGGCTGGAGCCAACCGGTGACGGTGACGTCCCCCTCGGGAACGGGCGGCAGCCCGGTGCCGTCCTCCGTCCAGCCACGGCTGACGGTCATGGCCACCCCTTCCTCGGTGACGAGGGGAAGGACCAGCACGTAGCCCTCGACCCCGTCCAGGCGCCGGGGCACGAGGAGCTGGGACTCCGCGTCGAAGTGTCCGGATACCTCGACCGCCGTGTTGGTCGTGAGGTTCGGGTGCAGGAACTCGCCGGGTTCACCCAGGTCGGAGACGGGGATGGCGTCGGCCAGGTCCTCGACCGGGTTGGTGATGACGTCGCGGTCGGGTTCGAAGGCGCGGGTGCCCTGCCAGTAGGTGCCCGCGACGCACACGACGACCACGAGGACGGCCAGCAGATGCAGGCCGACCCAGCGCGGGCTGAAGAGCGGAGATCTCACCCGACCAGGCTATGTCCGCCCTCCGAGCGGCCGCTCATGACCCCGTGTTGACAATGCCCACACCCCCCTTGGTCGTGCCACGCCCCAGGAATGACGATCACTTTAAGTAGTTTCTCGTGACACAGGGTTGTTATTCATGGGTGTGGTGGGTAGTGTCTCTAACAACGCGGAACGACAAGATCGCTTCCACGTGGCAGACCTTTAAGGCCGCGACTCCAGGGGGGAGGAGTCGCAGGCCGCTTCCCAGAGCGAGGGTTGCCTCCGTACTTTGAGGGGGGATGCGGAGGCGACCCTCGCCACCTCGTAGACGGGGACGTTTCCACTGTTCAGTGGGAACGTCCCCGTTCTCGTTCGCCGGAGATCAGGGTTTGAGCTCCGAACCGACGAGTTCGACATCGGCCCTGCTGAAGCGATCGAGTCGGCCCGGCAGCAACCCCATGCGCTCGGCGGTCACTTCGAACATCCCCCTGGAGCAGCCGAGCAGTGCGGCCGCCTCCTTGTGGGTGAGGCTCTGCGCGATCCAGTCCAGGCGCTCGGCGACGACCGACGCGACACGCTCCTCGGTCACGGCGTCGATCTCCTCCAACGGATACACCGGATGCCCTCTGAAGGTGCCGACCGGCCGGAGGAGGCCCAGCTCCGCCAGACGCTGCACGTCCTCCCTGATCAGTTCCAGGCCGGTTCTCTCGCCCATGCGGGTGGCGGCCCTGCCCGAACCCAGGCCGGGGTGCTCGCCCACCACCTCGACGATGCCCGTCACCCTGTCGGGCAGATCCGACACCGCCTCCCTGGACCACCTGCCCTTGGCGAGGTCGGGTGGCGGGATCAGGCCGTGCTCCACGGCCCGGGGTACCTGCCAGGCCTGCCAGGACCCGCTCGGTGACCCGCCCCTCCGCTCGTCAGGCCTGCTTCCCCCGGCGGGCCCCGGGCGTGGGCTCACTCCGCTTGCGTTCCCCCGAGGCCTCCGTGCGGCTCCGGTGCCGTGCCGCGTACACCCGCAACGCCAGGTTGACCGCGTCGTCCCGGGTGCGGGCGCCGGAGAAACGCATGGCCTCCCGGAGTGCCTCGTCGTCGATGTCGATCCAGGTCGGGCTCACTCCGCGCTCCTCGCTGCTCGGGGATGGGGTCAGCCCATCGTCCCGCACGCGGAGCGTGACACGTGCACTACCGGACGTGTCGTGTTGCTTGTCAGCCCATGGTCTTCTGGCCGTCCAGGGACTCCCGGATGACGTCGGCGTGGCCGCAGTGCTGCGCGGTCTCACGGATGAGGTGGATCAGCACGTCACGGGCGGTCCAGGAGGCGTCCTCGGGGAACCACGGCGCGGGCGGGAGCTTCTGGCTGACCTCCAGGTGGGGAAGGGATCGGAAGTAGGTGTCGGTCTCCTCGGCGCCCCTTTCGTAGGCGGCGAGGGTGCCCTCCAGGGTCTCCTCGCCGATCAGGCGGAAGCTGTTCTCGTGGAACTCCTGTGTCTCCCGGGACTCGTAGTCGACCTCCTGCGGGCCCTCCTTGACGAAGGTCCGCCACCCGTTCTCCACCGAGGTCAGGTGTTTCACGATCCCCGCGAGGGTGAGCTCGCTCGCGGTGGTGCGCCGGGTGGCCTGCTCTTCGGCCAGCCCCTGGAGGGTGGTGAGCAGGAAGGCCCGCTGCTGGGCCAGGAAGGCCAGCAGTGCCTCCCGCTCGACCTCGACCTGGTTCTTCTTCTCGATGACCTCGACCATGGGAACTCCTCCGCGTCCGTTTCGTCGCCCCGACCCTAGGAAGCATGGCGGTCAGTTACAGGCCTCCATTGGCTGGCCATGACCGGGTTTTCTGGCCTCATTGAAAGCACTGTGGATAACCTGGCGGTCTGGCGACCCGGAGGTTCCATGGCCCTGATTCCGCTCCAGTACCGGCTCGACGGCCCCAGGCACGCGCCCGTCGTGCTGCTCGTGCCGCCGTTCGGAACGAAGATGTCGGTCTGGGAACCCCAGATGCCCGAGCTGACCCGAAGCCGCCAGGTGCTGCGGATCAACCACAGAGGTCACGGGTTCTCCCCGGCGCCCGAGGGGCCCTACACGGTGGAGGACCTGGCGCTGGACGTCCTCGGGATCCTGGAGGACCGGGGGTTCACGCGGGTCTCGGCGGTCGGCGGCGGCATGGGTGGTTCCCTGCTGTTGTGGATCGCCGCCAACTCACCGCGCACCCTGGAGCGGCTCGCCCTGCTGGCCGGAACCTCCCGCACCCCGCCCACACACCGCTGGGACCGCGTCGCCGCCCAGGTGCGTGAGAGCGGGATGGACTCGGTCACCGCCGACGTGGTCCTGCCCTGGTTCACCCCCGACCTCACCGAGGACCGCCCGGAGGTGGCGGGCCGGTTCACGGAGGACTTCGGCACCGTCGACCCGGGCGCCTACGCGTCGATCTGCGACGCCCTCGCCGGGATGGACCAGCGCAACCTGGTCTCCGGTGTGCGCGTGCCGACCCTGGTCGCCTCCGCCGCACACGACCCCCTGCTGCCTCCCGGACACGGGCGCCGCCTGGCCGACGGCATCTCCGACGCGCGGTTCGAGGTGGTCTCCGGCGCCGCGCACCTGCTGGGGGTGGAACGCGCCGACCGGGTCAACGAACTGCTCATGGAGCACGTCGCGGCCTGAGTCAGGCCCCTTCGGGCAACGGGATCAGGGGGCTGTTGACCTCCAGGAGGTAGCCGTCCGGGTCGCGGAAGTGCGCGGCGCGGATGCCCCACGCCGTCCAGTCGCGGGGCTCCATCACCTGCCGGGCGCCGTCCGCGACCAGCCCCGCGGCGGTCTCGTCCACGTCGTCCACCTCGAAGATCACCGCGAGTCGGTCCTGGTGGGGCAGGGCCGGATCCGCGGTGTCGGTCTCCAGCGCCTCGGCCATCACCTCGCGTTGGTTGAGGGCCAGCCGCGTGCCCGACCGCACGTCGAACTCGGCGTAGCGGCTCTGTTCGTCGCCCCACAGGACGGGGAGTTTGAGGGTGTCGGCGTAGAAGCGGAAGCAGGCCTCGTAGTCGTTCACGAGGAGCCTGATGAAGCTACAGCGCATGGGGGCCTCCTGCCGTGCGGGTTGGGTAGTCGGCACCATTCTCAGGTTCGAGCATGCCGTATGCCTGAGTATCCGTACCCGGATGACACATGGCCGGATGCGGTCACCCCGTTTTCGTCCCCGGCGTTGACCTGCGTCGCCACGGGCCGAACCCACCCCTGTCTCCTCCTCGCGGACCTGTCGCCCGGTGATACTTACTGTGCTCTCTTATGTAGTACATGTACTATCAAAAATCTAAGGAAGGCAACGAAAAGGAGGAGCTCCATGACAAGCCACATGGCGCCGGGGCTGGCCAGGGCCGAGGCCCTGGCCTCCGGAGGCCAGGGCGAAGCCGTGGTACGGGTCAGCGGGCTGCGCATGGACTACGGCGACAGCCGGGTCCTGCGCGGGGTCGACCTCACGGCCCGGCGCGGCGAGATCCTCGTGCTCCTCGGGCCGAACGGGGCGGGTAAGACCACCACCGTCGAGATCCTGGAGGGCTTCCGCCGCCGCTCCGCAGGGGAGGTCGACGTCCTCGGCTCGGACCCCGACCACGGCGACGAGGAGTGGCGTGCGCGGATCGGCGTGGTCCTCCAGTCCTGGCGCGACCACGGTTCCTGGAGGGTGCGCGACCTCCTCCACCACTTCGGCCGGTACTACGCCCCCCACTCCTCGGCCCAACGGGTCCGCCCCCACGACACCGACGTCCTCCTGGGGCTCGTCGGCCTCAGCGAACACGCCGCCAAGCGTGTTCGGACCCTCTCGGGAGGGCAGCGCCGCCGCCTCGACGTCGCCATCGGCATCGTCGGCCGCCCCGAACTCCTCTTCCTCGACGAACCCACCGCCGGTTTCGACCCCCGGGCCCGCCGCGACTTCCACGACCTCGTGTTCCGGCTAGCCGACGAGGAGGACACCACCATCGTGCTCACCACCCATGACCTCGACGAGGCCGCCAAGATCGCGGACCGCATCCTGCTCCTCGCCGGGGGCCGGATCGTCGCGGACGGCAGTCCCGACCAGCTGGCCTCCCTCGTCGAACAGGACAGTGAGGTCACCTGGACGGTCGACGGACAGCGCCACCTGCACAGCACCGACAGCCCCGCCAGGCACATAGCGGAGCTGTACGCCGTCCACGGGGACGGGATCACAGAACTGAGAGTGACCCGACCGTCCCTGGAGGACGTCTACCTGGCCATGGTCCAACGGCACGAGGACGGGGAAGCCGAGCTCGCCGCCGAGTTTTCGAAGGAGACCCGATGAACGCCCGGTTCAACGCGGTCCGCGCCGGTGTCTCCCGGGGTTGGATCGAGTTCAGGCAGTCCTTCCGCAGCGGCCAGGAGATGTTCAGCTACCTGTACGTGCCGGTCCTGTTCGTGGGCATGGCCGTCGTCTTCGACTCCTTGGGGGTGGAGGGCGGGGACGCCGCACCGATCGGAGCGGTGGTACTCAGCGGAGCCGTCGCCTTCACCCTGGTCATGCTCGGTGTCACCGCCGTCCTCCAGGTCCTGGCCACCGAACGCGAGGACGGCACACTGCTGCGGGCCAAGGCGGTCCCCCACGGCCTGGTGGGATACACGGTCGCCAAGGTCGTGCACATGACGGCGATGTCGGTCACGGCCATCGCCCTCATGGTCGTTCCGGGGGTCCTGTTCGTCGAGGGCTTCGGGTTCCAGGGCAGGGCCGACGCGGTCACCCTGCTCTGGGTGTGCGTGCTGGGCATGTTCGCGCTGGCGCCGGTCGGGGCGATCCTCGGGTCGCTCATCGACAACCCGCGTCTTGGGGCCTCCCTCGCGATCCTCCCCTCGATCGCCGTCGTCATGGTCTCCGGAGTGATGTTCCCCTTCGGGATCCTGCCTGACTGGGTCCAGGCCGTCGGCCTGCTGCTGCCCGTGTACTGGCTCGGCCTGGGGGTGCGTTCCGCGGTGCTTCCGGATTCCCACGCCGCCTACGAACTCGCCGGTTCCTGGCAGCTGCCCCAGGTTGCCGGGGTTCTGGCAGTCTGGGCGCTGGTCGGGTTCGCGGTGGCGCTGTGGTTGCTGCCGCGGATGGCCCGGCGTACGTCGGGGTCGCGGGTCCAGGCGGCCCGAGAGGAAGCGATGAAGCGTGCCCACTGAGAAGACCAACGGACGCTCCGCCAGGGCGGCAGGCTCCGAGACGATCCACAACCGGATCGCGATGCTGCGAGCCGAGCGCGGCGTCTCCCGTCGGGAGCTGGCCGAGGCCCTCGGGGTCCACTACCAGACCGTCGGCTACCTGGAGCGGGGCGAGTACAGCCCCAGCCTCCACCTGGCACTGCGCATCGCGCGGTACTTCGAGGTCCCGGTCGAGGTCGTCTTCTCCACCGAACCCTTCCCCCGCATCGGACAGTGACGGGCTGACGGACCGGGTCCGTGCCCCGTCGGCCTACAGGAACGGGTCGGGGCCCGCCCAGCCGTAGGTGTCGCGCTGGCGGGCCTCGGCGAGTTCGTCCTCGCTGAGGACCCGGGGCTGGCCGAGCTGGCGGGCGCGCAGGTAGGTGGCGCAGAGCCAGTCGAGAAGCCGGAGGTTGTCCAGGGCGTGCTCCAGGCCGCGCCCCAGGGCCACCCCGCCGTGATTGGCGAGCAGAGCGGCGTCGCGGCCCTTGAGGGCCTTGACCGCCTGGTCGGCGATGTCGCCGGTGCCGTAGGGCGTGTACGGGGTCACGCTCACGGCGCCGCCCAGTCCGGCGGCGCGGTGGTGGATCGGGGGCAGCTCGGGGAGCACCGAGGACACCGCAGCGGTGTCGGTGGTGAACGCGTTGACCACCGCGAGGGCCTCGCGCCCCTGCTCGGCGGCGTGGCGGTGCACGGCCATGTGGAGTGTGGTCTCGGCGGCGGGGTCGCGCCGCCCCTCCAGCATCCGGTCGTCCAGGGACATCACCGGGCAGTCGATCGGCTGGAGCTGGTCCAGGGGCACACCGTGGGGGGTGACGACCACCAGGTCGCCGCTGCGGACGCTGACGGTCCCGGCCTCGCCGGGGGCCGCCCCCGGATGCTGGGCGATGGCGCGTGCGGTCAGGCAGACGTCGCGGCGTTCCTGTTCAAGCAGCATGAAATCCTCGGTTGGTGCGCGGGCGGCGGTCCCTCGGGGGAGCCGGAGCAGCCGACTTAGGTACACCTAATGTACGTCACGTCGTCCGATTTGTATGCCCCCCGTCAGGCGACCAGACCGTGCCGGTAGGCGTACACCACCGCCTGGACGCGGTCGCGCAGGTCGAGTTTGGTCAGGATGCGCGAGACGAAGGTCTTCACGGTCTCCTGGCTGATGAACAGGCTCGTGGCGATCTCGCCGTTGGAGAGCCCGTTGGCGATCAGCCCCAGCACCTCCCGTTCACGGGGGGTGAGGGGGAGGTCCGCCTCGGGGGCGTGGGTCGGTCGGATGCGGGCCGCGAACCGGCCCACCAGCTGGCGGGTGACCTCGGGGGCCAGCAGGGCCGCGCCGGAGGCGACGGTACGGATGCCGTTCAGCAGCTGGTCCGGGGGAGCGTCCTTGAGCAGGAATCCGCTGGCACCCGCACGCAGCGCCTCGTAGACGTACTCGTCGAGGTTGAACGTGGTGACCACCAGGACCTTCACGGGGTGCTCCACCCCCGAGCCGGCCAGCAGCCGGGTGGCCTCGATCCCGTCGAGTTCGGGCATCCGAACGTCCATCACCACGACGTCGGGGCGCAGCCGCCCGGCGAGCTCGACGGCGGTCCGGCCGTCACCGCACTCACCGACGACCTCCATGTCCGGTTGGACGCCGATGATGGTCACCAGCCCGGTACGGATCAGCATCTGGTCGTCGCAGACCAGCACCCTGGTGCTCATCGCCGCGCGGGGATGCGGGCGTGCACGGTGAAACCCTCACCGTGCGGTCCGGCGGTGAAGTCACCGCCCATGACCTCGACCCGTTCGCGCAGGCCGACCAGGCCCCGCCCGCTGCCGCCGGGAGAGACACCCTCGGGTCCGGGGCGCTCGGTGTTGACGTTCACTGTGATCTCCTCGGGGCGGTGGCGCACGCGCACCGTGGTGGGGCTGCCGTGCGCGTACTTGAGTGCGTTGGTCAGCGCCTCCCGCACGACGCGCTGCGCGACGAGGTCGGCGCCGTCGCGGGTCCCGGACGGAGTTCCCTCCTCGCTGAACCGCACCGGCTGTCCGGCCCGACGGGTCCGCTCCACCACGTCGAGCATCCCCTCGCCGTTCGTGGGGGCGGGGTTGGCGGGGTCGAGCACGTCGAGGAGCTGACGCAGGTCGCTGATGGCCTGGCGGCCGGTGTCGGAGACCGTGCCCAGGGTCTGGTCGAGGCGTTCGGGCGCGGCGGTCAGGTAGCGCGCGGCCTCAGTCTGCACGACCATCGCGGTCACGTGGTGGGTGACGACGTCGTGGAGTTCCCGGGCGATGCGGGCGCGTTCGGCGGCCAGAGTGTCCGCGGCCAGCCGGCGGCGACGTTCGGCCTCGGCCACGCGGGTGGAGCGCAGCCACGATCCGATCCCCCAGGCCAGACCGTGTGCGAAGTAGAAGAGCACCCACTCGGCCGGTGTCTCGCCCTCGCCCACACGGGTGAGCGCCAGGGCCAGGGCCACGAACGCCACCGTGCCGACCAGCAGGGTGGTGCGCCGGTACCGGTCGAGGTGGACGCCCGCGCTCATGAGCGCGATGGGCATCGCGGTCCCGGCGATCAGGTGGTACCCGTTCAGCTGGTCGAGGGCGAAGCCCGCCGCCACCAGCGCCAGGGTCAGCGTGGGCCACCGCCGCCGACCGGCCAGGGGCAGGCACTGGAGGGCGAGCGCGAGCACGCCCAGGGCGTCGAGGGGACGGTCCGGTACCCCGCCGACCTGGGTGCCGTATCCGTGCAGCGCAGGAACACAGGAGACGGACAGGAGGATCAGGGCCAGGGGCAGGTCTCGGACGGTGACGTCGAGCCGCCGCCACAGAAGGGGAGGACGTCGGAGCCAGGTCACGGACGAATTGTAGTGGCGGAGAGCTACGGCCACGCTCCCTTTGTCCCCCATGCGAGCTACGTGCAGGTGTCCACTCAACGGTGACGACTCCGGGCTCCGGTTTCCGTAGCGTTCCGTACGTACCGACTTCCCCTTCCGGCCGCCCCGCGCGGCCGGCCCCGCCGCCTGGAGGCACCCCATGTTCCGCACCATCCGGACGACCGCCCTGACCGCCCTGTGCTGCGCCGCGGCGGTTCCCGGGCTGGTCGGGTGCGGCGTGCTCTCCGAGGTGGGCACCGACCTGGGGTCGGCCGCCGAGGAGGTGCAGTCGGACCTGGAGGACGCCGCCAACGAGGTGCTCACCGAGGGGCAGCTGTTCACCGGGACCAAGACGCTCGATGTCGACGGTGCCTCAGTCAACGTCTCCTGCTCCGGGACGCCCGCGGACGGTCGACCGGTCATCGTGCTGATGGCGGGGATGGGCGACGGCCTGGACACCCTGGCCGGGGTGCAGGAGACCCTGGCCGAGGACGAACGGGTCTGCTCCTACGACCGCCTCGGTGAGGGCGAGAGCGACCAGCCGGAGGGCCTACAGAGCATCGACGACGCCGGGGCGACGCTGACCGCCGTCCTGGAGGACGTCGCCGGTGACGGTCCCGTGGTCCTGGCCGGTCACTCGCTGGGCGGACTGATCGCCGCCCGCTACGCCCCGGACCACCAGGACAGGGTCAGCGGGCTGGTGCTGTTGGACGCCACGTCTCCGACGATGATCGACGACATCACCGGAGTGATCCCCGAGTCGGCCACCGGGGAGGGCGCCGAGGTGCGGGCGCAGAACCTGGCCATCTTCCAGGGCGAGAACCCGGAGGGGATCCTGATCGACAGCGACCCGGAGGTCCGGCCGGCCGGTGACATCCCGGTGGAGGTCATCCAGCACGGGGTCCGCTACCTCGGTGAGATCGCGGAGTACGGCGACGACCTGGAGCGGGTGTGGACCGAGGGCCAGGAGCAGTGGCTGGCGCTCTCCGACCGCAGCCAGCTCAGCACCGCCGAGGAGAGCGGTCACTACATCCACGTGGACCAGCCCGACGTCGCCGTCGAGGCCATCCGCCGCGTCACCGACGAGGCCGCCGCCTGACCCTTTCGGCGGGGGTCGTGCCGAAAGACCGGAACCGTCGGAGTTCCGCACAAACACACGTCAAAGAGTCGTCCCGGTCTTGCCCAGGGTGGTGTGTCCACTCACCCGAGGGGAGGGCCGGGGCGTAGGTCTGTCCAGACGGGCTGGTGATATGAGCCACGGCCGAGACGTACCCTGACGCGCTGTTCCGGCTGGCCAGCGAGGGTTATGGGAACGTTGTGGCGTATGTGACCTACGAGACGAGGCTGTTTGTGACTAGCGATCCTGGGCAGAGAGGGTCCGTGAACCAGACCCATGTAACCCTGCCGACCGTGCCGTACCTGTCCGAACCGGGAGCGGCGACCGCCACCAGCCTGTACGTCGACGGTGAGTGGCGGGCCGCGCAGAACGGACGAGTTCGGGAGATCCTGGACCCGGCCGACGCCTCGGTCCTGACCATTGTCAGCGAGGGCGGCAGGGCCGACACCGAGGCCGCCATCGCCGCCGCGCGCCGCGCCTTCGACCATGGCGAGTGGCGCCGCACCTCCGCCGACGAGCGCGGCCGCGTCCTCGAAAGGATCGCCGACCTGCTCCAGCGCGACCGCGAGGAGATCGCGGTCATGGAGTCGCTGGACACCGGCAAGACCATCGAGGAGGGCGGGGTCGACGTCGACGACGTCACCAACGTCTTCCGCTACTACGCCGGGCTGGCCGACAAGGACGCGGGCCGCCTCGTGTCCGCGCCCGAGGGCGTGCACAGCAAGGTCGTCTACGAGCCCGTCGGCGTCTGCGGCATGATCACCCCCTGGAACTACCCGCTGCTCCAGCTGGCCTGGAAGATGGCCCCGGCCATTGCGGCGGGCAACACCATGGTGATCAAGCCGAGTGAGATCACCCCGGTGACCACCGCCAAGCTGGTCGAGCTCACCACCGAGGCGGGCGTCCCCGCCGGAGTGGTCAACCTCGTCCTGGGCAGCGGCCCCGACGCGGGTGCGCCCCTGTCCGAGCACCCCGACGTCGACCTCGTCTCCTTCACCGGCGGGCTGGTCACCGGGCGCCGGATCATGGCGTCGGCCGCCGAGACGGTCAAGAAGGTCGCCCTGGAACTGGGCGGCAAGAACCCCAACATCATCTTCCCCGACGTCGACCTGGACACGGCCGTGGACTACGCGCTCAGCGCCGCGTTCTTCCACTCCGGCCAGGTGTGCTCGGCGGGTGCGCGCCTCATCGTGCACAACGACATCCACGACGCCTTCACCACCGAACTCGCCCGCCGGGCCGAGGCCATCCGCATCGGCCGGGGCCAGGAGGAGGGCGTGCGCTGCGGTCCCCTGGTCTCCGCCGAGCACCGCGCCAAGGTCGAGAAGGCCGTCGCGCGCGGCGTCGAGGAGGGCGCCCGGATCATCGCGGGCGGCAGGCGCCCCGACGAGGCCGACCTCCAGGACGGCTACTTCTACCGGCCCACCGTGTTCGTGGACTGCGACCGCTCCATGGACATCGTGCAGACCGAGGTGTTCGGCCCGGTCGTGACCGTCGAGCGCTTCGAGACCGAGGCCCAGGCCGTCGAGCTGGGCAACGACACCGACTACGGGCTCTCCGGCGGCGTGTGGACCGACGACACCGCCCGGGGCGAACGCGTGGCCGCGGGCCTGCGCCACGGCACGGTGTGGATCAACGACTACGGCCCCTACTTCCCCGGCGCCGAGTGGGGCGGCTTCGGCCGCAGCGGTGTCGGCCGCGAGCTCGGCCTGGCCGGTCTGGACGAGTACCGCGAGGCCAAGCACGTCTACCGGAACCTGTCTCCCGAGCCGCAGCGGTGGTTCGGCTAGCGCCTCTCTCCGGGTTCCGGGCGTAGGGGGCGCCCGGGACCCGCAGGCCACCCGTCGGCGCGGGTCCGTCCTCCGCGTCGGCGGGTGCCCTCCCTCACCTCGTGTGCCACGAAGGCCGTGGCACCCCGACGCACATGCCAGCCGAGAACACACAGGTCGGCTCCCCCCCCCCGGCATCCCCCAGAGCCACACGAACGAGAGGATTCGGCCCGTGTCCACGAACGAAACCACCTACGACTACGTCATCGTCGGCGGCGGTACGGCGGGGTCGGTGATCGCCAACCGGCTCACCGAGGACCCCGGCACCACCGTCTGCGTCATCGAGGGCGGGCCGGACGACCGGGACCTGGAGCACGTGCTCCGGCTCCGCGACTGGCTGAGCGTCCTCGACAGCGACCTCGACTACGGGTACACCACCACCGAGCAGCCCAACGGCAACTCGCACATCCTGCACTCGCGCGCCCGGGTGCTGGGCGGCTGCTCCTCGCACAACACGCTCATCAGCTTCCGGCCGTTCGCCGAGGACCTGGACGACTGGGTGGCCGCGGGCGCCGAGGGCTGGGACAACGCCACCGTGCAGTCCTACGCCGACCGCATCAAGTGCAACATCATCCCCATCGCGGAGAAGGACCGGAACGCGATGGTCAAGGACTGGGTGTCCTCGGCCTCCGAGGCGGCGAACGTCCCGGTCATCGAGGACTTCAACGCCCTGACCTCCCACGGCGGCGGCTTCTCCGAGGGCGCCGGCTTCCTGTCCATCGCCTACGACCCCTACACCGGCTACCGCTCCTCGGCCTCGGTGGCGTACCTGCACCCCGTCATGGACGTGCGGAGCAACCTCACCGTGCTGCTGGAGACCTGGGTCGGCCGGGTCCTGTTCGACGGGGACCGCGCCACCGGCGTCAGCGCCACCACGAAGGACGGCGAACGGATCACGGTCAACGCCCGCCAGGAGGTCATCGTCGCGGCGGGCGCCGTGGACAGCCCCCGCCTGCTGATGCTGTCCGGCGTCGGCAACGCCGAGGAACTGGGCGCCGTCGGCATCGAGAGCCACCACCACCTGCCGGGTGTGGGCGAGAACCTCCAGGACCACCCCGAGTCGATCATCATGTGGGAGACCAGCCAGCGGGTCCCCGAGAACACCGTGATGGACTCCGACGCGGCCCTGTTCGTGCGGCGCGAGGACGGTGACGACCCCCGCCCGGACCTGATGTTCCACATCTACCAGATCCCCTTCGACGACAACACGAAGCGGCTGGGCTACGACTCGCCCAGGGACGGCTGGGCGGTCTGCATGACCCCGAACATCCCGCGCTCGCGCTCGCGCGGAAAGCTCTACCTCACCAGCAGCGACCCGGCGGCCAAGCCCGCCCTGGACTTCCGGTACTTCACCGACCCCGACGGGTACGACGAGAGGACCATCGTGGACGGGCTCAGGATCGCTCGCGACGTCGCCGCCACCGAGCCGTTCCGCTCCTGGATCAGGCGCGAGGTCGCGCCCGGTCCGCAGGTCCGGACCGACGAGGAGCTGTCCGAGTACGGCCGCCGCGCCGCGCACACCGTGTACCACCCGGCGGGCACGTGCAGGATGGGCGCCGCCGACGACGAGACCGCCGTGGTCGACCCCCGCCTGCGGGTGCGCGGGCTGCGCGGCCTCAGGGTCGCCGACGCCTCCGTGTTCCCGACCCTGCCCACCCCCAACCCCATGGTGATGGTGCTCGCCCTGGGCGAACGCGCCGCCGACCTCATCCGCGAGGATCGGTCCGCCGCCGAGGGGGAGGCCCGATGAGCGCCCCGGCCGCAGAGGCGGTCCCCACCCCGGGCTCCACCGACGTCACCTTCTCGGTCCGCAACCTGTGGAAGATCTTCGGCAGGAACGCCGACAACATCATCGGCACCGAACTCGAACGGGCCGACCGGGACCGCATCAAGGACGAGACCGGCTGCACCGTCGCGGTCCGCGACGTCTCCTTCGACGTGCGTCCCGGTGAGACCTTCGTGGTCATGGGGCTGTCCGGGTCCGGGAAGTCCACGCTCATCCGCTGCCTCACCCGCCTGATCGAGCCCACCTCGGGTTCGGTCACGCTCGACGGCGAGGACATCGGGGACGCCACGGAACAGCGCCTGCGCGAACTGCGCCGCCACAAGATGGCGATGGTCTTCCAGCACTTCGGACTGCTGCCCCACCGCAGGATCATCGACAACGTCGCCTACGGGCTGGAGGTGCGCGGGATGCCGCGCGCCGAACGCTACGAACGGGCCCAGGAGATGATCGAGATGGTGGGCCTGGCCGGGTACGAGCGGTCCCGCCCCGGTGAGCTGTCCGGCGGCATGCAGCAGCGCGTGGGCCTGGCCCGCGCCCTGGCCGTCGACCCGCAGGTGCTGCTGTTCGACGAACCGTTCAGCGCCCTGGACCCGCTGATCCGCCGCGACATGCAGAACGAGGTCGCGCGGCTCCAGCGGGAACTGAACAAGACCTCGGTCTTCATCACCCACGACCTCCAGGAGGCCCTCAAGCTGGGCGACCGCATCGCGATCATGCGCGACGGCGAGCTCGTCCAGGTGGGCACCCCGGAGGAGGTCGTGGGCCGGCCGGTCAACTCCTACGTCGCCGACTTCACCTCCGACGTGGCCCGCACGACCGTGCTCACCGCCCGGTGGCTGGTCCGCGACGCCTACCCGGACGAGCGCACCGACGGCCCGACCACCGAACCCGGCACCGTCCTGGCCGAGGTCCTGCCGATGCTCGCCGCCAGCACCGCCCCGGTCCGGGTCGTGGAGGGCGACACCCTCCTCGGCTACGTGGGCCGCGACGACGTGCTCCGCGCCATCGCCGAGGACCAGCTGGAGGGCGCCGAACAGGTCGACGCGATGGTCGAGGAGGCGGTGGAGGAGATCCCCGACGACGCCGTCGACCACGGCGGCACGGACACCGACTCCACCGGGAACGGTGGGTGACATGGCCACGGTGACCGAACCAGCCGGGGCGAGCGCCTCCGGCACGGAAGGTACGAGGGACACCGACGGCGGACTGCTGCGCAGGAGCTGGTTCCAGGCCCTGCTGGTCGTCGTGGTCCTCGTCGCGGGCTACCAGCTGACCCGCCTGGCGGGCTCCCCGTCCTGGGCGGGCGGCTTCCCCACGAGCATCGGCAACGGCTTCATGGCCTGGCTCGACGGGGTCTACGCGTGGATCGTCGCCAACCGCAACGACAGCCCGCTGTTCCTGTACTTCTTCAACTACATCTCCGTGGGGCTGGGGTCGGCCGTCGTGCTGATCAACCAGCTCCTGAACTCGCTGACCTGGCTCGGCGTGACCGTGATCGGGGTGGTCGCCTCCTGGCGCGTCGCCGGATGGCGGGTGGCGCTGCTGGTCCTGGCCACGTTCGCCGTGTTCGCGCTGACGGGGCTGTGGAACGAGTCGATGACGACGCTGTCGCTCATCATCACCTCGGTGTTCATCGCCCTGTTGTTCGGTATCCCGCTCGGCGTCCTGGCCGGGCGCAGTGAGGGGTTCTACCGGGCCATCCGCCCGGTCCTGGACTTCATGCAGATCATGCCGGCCTTCGCGTACCTGCTGCCGTTCGTGCTTCTGTTCGGTATCGGCAACGCGTCGGCCGCGGTGGTGACGGCGGTGTACGCGCTCCCACCGGTCGTGCGGATCACCGCCCTGGGCATCCGCGAGGTGAGCAGGGCCGCGATCGAGGCGACCACCTCGCTGGGCTCCACCCCGTGGCAGATCCTCACCAAGGTGCAGCTGCCGCTGGCCAAGCGCACCATCCTGCTCGGGGTCAACCAGACCATCATGCTCGCGGTCTCCATGGTCGTCATCGCGTCGGTGATCGGTGCGGGCGGACTCGGTGACGCCATCTACCAGGCCCTGTCCAAGATCAACGTCGGCCAGGCCTTCCAGGCGGGTCTGGCGATCGTCATGCTGGCGATCGCGATGGACCGGGTCACGGGCGCCGTCGGCCACGGTTCGCGCACGCCCCGGATCGAGGAACGGTTCCGGTTGCCCCTGCTGGGGCTCATGCTCGCCCTGGCTGTCGGGGCGACGGCCGTGGGACGCCTCTTCGGTCTGGGAGGCTGGCCGCGCGACCTGTCGCTTCGGGTCGACATCCCGGTCAACGCGGTCGACAAGGCGGTCGAGTCGGCGATCGGCCCGGCCGCCGCCGCGCTGGGTTCGTGGACGCAGAGCTGGATCCTGGGTCCGCTCGACAACCTGCTCAGCGGATCGCCGTGGTGGCTGGTGATGCTCGCCGCCGCCGCTCTCGGCCTGATCTTCGCCGGGAAGCGGGTCGCGGTGGTCTCCGCGCTGTGCTTCCTCGCGATCGGCCTGCTGGGCGTGTGGGACAACGCCATGGACACCCTCTCCCAGGTGCTGGTGGCCACGGTGGTCACCATCGCGCTGGGCGTCGTCGTCGGTGTCCTGATGTCGCGCGGCGACCTGTTCGCGCTGCTGCTCCGGCCGGTGCTCGACTTCATGCAGACCCTGCCGCCGTTCGTGTACCTGATCCCGGCGGTGGCGCTGCTGGGGCTGGGCCCCGTACCCGCCCTGGCGGCCGCGGTCATCTTCGCCCTGCCACCGGTGATCAGACTGGTGAACGACGGGATCCGGGGGGTTCCCCCAGGCACCGTCGAGGCCGCGACGTCGCAGGGTTCCACCAAGTGGCAACTGCTCACCAAGGTGGAGCTGCCCATGGCGCGCGGCTCCCTGCTGTTGGCGGTCAACCAGGGGATCATCCTGGTGCTCTCGATGGTGGTCATGGGCGCGCTGGTGGGCGCGGGCGCGCTGGGCAACGACGTGGTGCTCGGCCTGGCCCAGAACGAGCTGGGGCTGGGTATCGCCTCGGGTCTGGCGATCGTGTCCCTGGGTCTGTTCCTGGACCGGGTGACGCAGGGAAGGAGGGCACCCCGTGCCTAGGTTTCTGAGGAGGAGCGCCCTGCTCCGGCTGTTCGCGGCGGGGCTGGCCCTGGTGATGGTGAGCTCGTGCGCGGTGCGCACCGACCAGATCGCCCGCGACCCCAACACTGTGCGGATCGCCGTGAACGGGTGGGTGGGCTACGAGGCCAGCGCAGAGGTGCTGGCCAGCATCCTGCGCGAGGAGATGGGCTACGAGGTCCAGCTCATCCGTGTGGACGAGCAGCCCTCCTGGCAGGCGCTCGACCAGGGCGTCATGGACGTGATCGTGGAGAACTGGGGCCACGAGGACCTGTACGAGCTGTACGGGCCCGACGGCAACGGCACCGCGGTCGACGGCGGTCCCAACGGCAACGAGGGGGTGATCGGCTGGTACGTCCCCGCCTACCTTGCGGAGGAGATCCCGGAGATCACCACCCTGGAGGGGCTGAAGGCCAACACCGACCTGTTCCGCACCGCCCAGACGGGCGACAGGGGCGAGTTCCTCGCGGGGGCCCCGGGGTTCGTCAGCCAGGACCAGGGGATGATCAACGCCTTCGACCTGGACCTGGAGATCGTCTACGCCGGTTCGGAGGCCGCGCAGATCACCGAGGTGCGGCGCCGGTACGCCAACGAGGAGCCGGTGCTCTTCTACTTCTACGATCCGCAGTGGTTCCAGGAGGAGGTGGACCTGGTCAAGGTCGAGTTCCCCGAGTACCACGACGGTTGTGACGCCAACCTGGACGACGTCCCCTGCGACTATCCGGTCTACGACCTGAACAAGATCTTCCGGACCGGTTTCGTTGAGGAGGACGACTACGCGTACCGCTTCCTCAAGAACTGGAAGTGGACCAACTCCCAGCAGAACGAGGTCGCGCAGATGATCGCGGACGAGGGGGTCTCACCGCCCGAGGCGGCGGAGGCCTGGGTCGACGCGAACCGTGACGTCTGGGAGAAGTGGCTGCCGGAGGGCTACGAGAACCGGGGTTAGCCGAAGGGGGCGGGGTCCGCGAGGGCCTCGCCCCCTTCGCGTTCCCGCCCTTGCGCCGCGCCGCCGGAAAAGGTGAGAATCGTTCACTTACCCCCGACGGCTGGAGCGACATGCACCAGGGACGACTGGTCACGGCGTTCGGAACGGTCCTCCTCCTGGACGTGCTCCGAGTGTTCCTGCCCTCCCTGATCACCCTCTTCGGGCAGGCGGGCGCGACCAGCCCGGAACTCATGGGTGCCTACGCGCTCGCCTGGTTCCTGGTCCCCCTCCCGTTCGTGGCGCTGGCCCGGCGCCTGCCCCCGCTCGGGGTCGCCCTGGCCGCCGGTGCGGCGCTCGCGGTCGGCCGGGTCGGGCTCCAGTTCACCCAGGGCGGCGACCCCCAGCTGTACCTGGCCTCCGCGCTCGTCGGACTGGGCGCCGTGTGGCTGGTGTGCACGGCCATGGCCACAGCCGTGGACGGCCGGGCGACCGGCCACGGGGTCATGGTCGGACTCGTGGCCGGGTTGGCGGCCTCCACCGCCGCGCACACCGCACTGGGCACGGTGGACCTGGTCTGGCGTGAGGGCCCCGCCGCCTGGGTCGCGGTGTTCGTGGCCCCGCTGGGCCTGCTGCTCACGGCGGCCCGGGCCTGGAGGGCGACTCCCGGCGATCCTGCCCCGATCCGCCCTCGCGGCTGGCTGGCGCTGGGGCCCCTGCTCTTCCTGGCCGGGCTGTACACCGCCAACCCCGCGGTGGCCCAGACCATCGGCGGCACCCCCTTCGCGGCCGTCGCGCTCAGCGTGGTGGCGGTGCTGTCCGTACTGGTCGCCGCGAACCCACGGCGCTACACGCCCAACCCGCTCCTGCCGTTGGCCGTGCTGTTCGCGATCCTCACCACGCTGTGGCTGGCGCCACTCCTGCCCGGGGAAGTTCAGGGGACCCTTCCCGCGTGGTCGCTCGCGGCGCTCCTGCTGGGCCAGCCCGCCCTGGCCGCCTGCGCCGGATGGGCGGCCACGGCGGGGACGAGGGCGCCCATCCGGACCGGTCTCCTCGCCGCGTCGGGCCTCCTGCTCTTCGTGGTGCTGGTGTTCGTCTTCTACGCCGCCTACGACCTGCACGCCCCCAACGACCACGTGCCCTTCGTCGCGCTGGCCGTTCTCGCCGCCGCGATCCTGCCCCGCGCGACCGCCGTGCGACCCACACCCGGGGGAGGTCGGACCCTCCTGCGGACCACCACGGCGGCCGCGGCGCTCACCCTGGCCGCCACGGTCGTCGCGCCGATCGCACGCACCGGCGCACCCGCCTCAGAGTCCGGAGCGGAGGGGCTGAGGGTGGCCGCCTACAACGTGCGCATGGGCTTCGGGATGGACGGGCGCCTCTCCGTGGCGGAGCAGGCGGACGCGCTGCGCGCCCTCGACGCCGACGTCGTCGCCCTGAGCGAGGTCGACCGGGGCTGGCTGCTCAACGGAGGCCACGACGGCCTGTCCATGCTCGCCGAACGGCTCGGCATGACCGCGTACTGGGGCCCCGCCGACGGCCCGTTCTGGGGGGACGCCGTACTCACCAGCCTGCCGGTCACCGAGGTACGCGGGCACGCGCTCCCCGCCAGCGGCCCCACCGGGGCGCAGGCGCTGGCGGTCACCATGGAGTGGGCGGACACGGAGGTGAGTGTGATCGCGACCCACCTCCAGCCCGAGGGGTACGACCTGGCGAACCCGAGCGCGAGCGATCAGATGAGCGCGCTGATGCTCGTCGCCGAAGAGACGAGGTGGACGACGCGCGCCCCCGTGGTGATCGCCGGGGACCTCAACTTCGAGCCGGAGGAACTCCCCTTGGAGGGCTGGTCCGGGGGCGACTACCAGGACGCCTTCGCGTCGGTGCGGCCCTTCCCCACGATGGCGGCGGACACTCGCTCCGACCAGCAGATCGACCACATCCTGACGAGCGACGACCTGGTTCCGAGCGATCCCGCCAACCCCGACGTGCCCCACTCGGACCACCGCCCGATCGCGGTCACCCTCAGCCTCGCCGAGTAGGGCGCGCCCCTTGCCCGGGCTGTCCCGGGTTCCTATGAGAGGAAGACCTGGAGTTCGGTGGGGTGGAAGCCGTAGCGGGCCTTGAACCATCCGTTGCGCCTGCCCGCAGTCACCGTCGGCCGACCCTCCTCGAACGCGGACCTGAGGGCGTGGGCGACCAGGACGTAGGTCGGGCTGAACCCCTCACAGGCCTCGTCGTCCACCCCCAGACACCACACGTGGTGGCGGGTGTCGTCGGCCAGGCACACCAGGGACGCGACGAGCCGCCCGTCGACACGAAGCTCCGTGACACGGGCGCAGCTTCCCAAGGCGCCGAGAAACCCCTGGAACACCCCGGGCAGGTAGTAGTCGGCGTTGTGGTGCTTGCTTCCCGCGGTGGCGCGCGCCAACCGGACGAACCCGTCCAGGTCCGCGTCGTCCACCCCGAGCTCCCGGGCCCGGACACCGGACTCCTCGGCCCTGCGGAGGTATCGGCGCATCTCCCTGCGGGGCTTGCCCCCCAGGCTCTCGAGGTAGGCCTCGAACCCGCCCAGACCGGAGACGTCCATGCTCCACATCCGGTCGAGGGGGGTTCCGGACAGACCCGCGGCGCCGAGCACACGCGCCGCGTCGCTGTCCGCCCCGACGTTGGCCGCCCCGTACAGCGTCGCGCCCCACTCCCCGGCGAGGTCACCCATCGCGTCCACCGCCAGACGTGCCGCCTCGGGGCTCAGGGCAGGGATCGTCGTCTCGTAGCAGTGCCAGACGTGGGAGAGCAGGACGGGGTGGTCCAGCGCCTCGGGCCGGTTGGCCGCCAGCGCCCCCATCGGGTCGACGCCCCGCTGGAGGTAGACCGGTAGAACCGCGTGCGCTCTCCCGTCTTCGTCATGGACGAGGATGTGGGCGCCGCGTTCGACGGAGTGCAGGGGGAAGGCCTCGAACGCCCGCAGAAAGGCCGGTGAGTAGAACACCGGCGCACCGGTCTCCCTGACCAGCCGCTCACAGGCACGGGTGTCCAAGGTGCCGGTGTCGGGTTCGATTGACACGTGTAACGGCATGGTGTGGCCTCCTCGGCGGACCTAGGTCCAGTCCAGCAGCACCTTGCCGGCTCTTCCGCTGGCCGCGGTGGCGAAGGCTTCGGCGTACTGGTCGTAGCGGAACGTGTGGGTGATGACGAAGGAGGGGTCGAGCCCGTTGGCGACCAGCGCGGCGACGCTGCGCCACGTCTCGGGGATGCGCCGACCACTCACGCCCTGGATGCTGAGCATCCGGGTGGAGATGTCGGCCCAGTCCACGGAGGTCTCGCGGGAGGGCAGGCCCAGCGCGACGATCCGGCCACCCGGGCTGACGGCGTCGAGCATGGTCTGTAGGGCCTCGGGCGCCCCTGACATCTCCAGGCCGATGTCGAAGCCCAGCGGGGTGCCACCCGCCTCGCGCAGCTCCTCGGAACCCGATTCGGACGCGGCGGCGGGGACCACGTCGATGTTCTCGGCGAGCAGCAGGCGAAAGGAGCTGATGTCGGTGACGACCACCGACCGCGCCCCCATGCGCGCGCAGATCTGGGCCGCCATCAGCCCGATCGGACCCGCGCCGGTGATCAGGACGGACAGTCCGCTGACGGGGTGGGTCGTCGCCGCGTGCACGGCGTTGCCCAGGGGGTCGAAGATCGAGGCGACCTCCAACGTCACCCCCTCCCCGTGCACCCACACGTTGGCGGCGGGGACCACGACGTAGCGGGCGAAGACCCCGTCGGTGTGCACGCCGAGGTTGGTGTTGTTCAGGCACAGGTGGCGGGCCCCGGAACGGCACTGCGCGCACCGGCCGCAGGTCAGGTGCCCCTCGACACCGACGGTCTGTCCCTCGCGCAGCCCCCTGACGCCGCTCCCGGTCTCGACGATCCGCCCGACGCACTCGTGCCCCGGGATGAGGGGTGTGCGGACCGAGCTCCGGGCCCAGTCGTCCCACTGGAGGATGTGCAGGTCGGTTCCGCAGATCCCCGTCAGCAGGACGCGGATGAGCACCTCGTCCGGTCCGGGCCGCGGAACGGGAGCCTCGACCAGCTCCAGGCCCGCCCCGGGGCCGGACTTGTACAGGGCGGGCATCGTCTCGGCGCGTGTCCCGTTCATTTCCGTACCAGCGGTGCGAGCGGGACGGCGACGCGCTGGTCGTTCATGTCCACGAGCCACTGGTCGACGTCGAGCAACCACCAGGAGTCGATCTCGACCACATAGAACCGACGGTGTCCTTCCCCGTGGAATTCGGAAAGGGGGAGGCGCCAATTCTGGCGGGTCTCGTCGTCGGGAAAGTTTCTTTGGTAATAGAACTCCGAGATGTGCTCGAGGTTGTCTCCGGTCACCGGGGAGGCTCTTCCGGTGAACTGGGCCCCGTCCAGGCCGAGGCCGGGAAGCCCGGTCACGAAAATCGATCCGGAGACCATCGGGTGGGCGTGGATGTTCTGTGAGTGGCGCGCCTCGCGCAGCGAGTACCAAAGGAGACGCAGCGGCTCGCGCAGGGGGACGTAGTTGACGGTCGACGCCCAGGCGCCGTCGGGCGACTGTGTCGCGAGCGTGACGAAACGCCCGTTCTCGATGAGGAAATTGCTTCGGTCGATCAGTTTCTTGGGAACTTGCATTGTTCTCTCCGTGGGGTGCCGACGACCATGCCCGAAGGATAGGAGGGCAAACAGGATGTCCTATGAATATTTTGGCTTGTCTGGAGAATTCGCCACTTCCCCAACAGGGGAGAACAATGGCCCCACGCTTCGCAGGAGTTTGGTCACCTTCCGAAATGGCGAACGTATTCTCCGTGTTCGGCGTAGGGGATTCGGCCCACGCGTACAGTCGGTGGTGACGGGACGAACAGCACGCCCCGCCTCCGGTCGTGGGGCGGACGGAGGGACGGAGGCGGCCGCGATGGCCCAGTTCGACGCACTTGGCGACATCTACGACGACTTCGCCCAGACGCCGTTCCGCAGACACCTCGAACTCCCGAGCATCATCCGCGCGCTGGGGGACGTGACCGGGCTCAGCGCACTCGACCTGGGCTGCGGAACCGGCCCGCACAGCCGGACGCTGGCGAGGCTGGGCGCGGAGGACGTGGTCGGGGCGGACGTGGCGGAGGGCATGCTGGAGCACGCCCGACAGGCCGAGCACGAACACCCCCTGGGGGTCCGCTACGCACGGGCGCCGCTCACCGACGGGTTCGCCGGACGCTTCGACCTCGTCCTGTCCGTCTACGTCATGCCCTACGCCGCGGACCGGGACGAACTCGACGTCCTGTGCGCCCAGGCGTTCACCGCCCTGAAACCGGGCGGCCGACTGGTCGCCCTCCCGGCCAACCCCGACCTCAGCACCGTCCCCGGCTACTACCGGCCCTACGGTTTCGACCTGGTGGTGCCCGAACCCCTGGCCGACGGTTCCCGGATCACCCTGGTCATGGGCGAGGAGGAGATCGCCGCCCGGTACTGGACCAGGCACGCGCTCGACCAGGCGCTCACCCGCGCGGGCTTCACGGCGGTCCGGGGCCTCGGACACCACGTCTCACCCGAGGGTGAGCGCGAGCTCGGCCCCGGTTTCTGGCGCGACTACCTGGACCGGCCGCACGCGCTCATCCTGGAGGCCCGGCGCCCCTCACAGGCCTGACGGGCGGACTTCTCACAGGGGCGCTTCTCACGGGGCGCTGCTCACAGGCGCTCCCCGCGGGGTCTCGCCCCGAAGCCTGGGGCGCTCTACGCGGGCCGCTCGTAGTGGAGACGGCGGCTCACCCAGTAGACGTTCACGCACGCCGCGACGAACCCGACCCCGAGGACGACGATCAACCACGCCTGGTTGGTCAGCACGATGGCCGCCACCGTCCCCAGCAGCAGGACCAACGCCCCGAACACCGCCAGGACCAGCCGGAAACCCAGCGCGCTCGCCGGGCGGTCGTGGGTCCCCAGAGCCCCCTTCAACCTGCCGCGTCTGGCACGTTCCATGTCGTTGACACCTCCCTGTGAACAGTCCTACCCCAACGGAGCCGCACGCACGTTCCGGGGTGCCTCTCCGGTGGTTTCCCGCGGCCGGGAGAATGAGGCGGAGCGTTCCGCCCCGTCGTCCGAAGGAGAAGGTTGTCCCACCACGAGGGCCGTGTGCCCGGTCCCCTGATCGTCGCCCTGCCGCTCGTCCTGATCCTGACCGGCTGTTCCACCCCCGACACCGAGGCCGGAGCCGAGCCGGAGGCGACCACGCCCTACGTCTCGGCGTTCTGGGTGGAACGTGAGGTGCGGGTGCGCACGCTGGAGCGCATGTTCACCGAGGGCGACTCCGACGTGGTCATCGCGAACACGGGTCCCACCAGGGAGCTGTTGTTCGACGCCGGGGTCGTCCATGAGGAGGGTGACGGGTACCGCGTCGAACTCGACACGGACACGTGGGACACCTCGCTCAACCTGAACCGGATCGACGGCGCCCTGGGAAGCGCCATGCGACAGAACGAGGTCACCTGGTGCGGCGACGCCGTGGAGGCCGAGGATTTCGTCGAGGACTACATGGACGAGTTCTGGGAGACCCTCGACACCTTCGACGCCTACGAGGCGAGCGTCATCGACTACGTCGACTGCGGTACCGGGAGGGTCTGACCCCGCCTTCGGCCCGTGAGGCGGCGCCCCGGGTACACGAAAGGGGGCGCCCCACCGGGCGCCCCCTCGTCGTTCGGGTGGTTACACGCCGTCCATCAGCGCGGGCAGCGTCTGCTCGTAGGTGGCGCGGAGCTCGTCCAGGCCGATCTCCACGACACCGCCCGGGTGGCTCACCGACAGGCTCTCCCCGCCGACGGTGCCGATCTGCGTGACGGGGACGCCGTGCTGGGCCGCCAGGGCCACGAAGGCCTCTTCCTGACCGGGCCGCACGGCGACGATCGCGCGGGCGGCGGACTCGCTGAACAGCGCCGTGAAGGCGTCGCCGTCCACCTCCACCCGCAGCCCCCTGCGTCCGCGCAGGGCCGCCTCGGCCAGGGCCACGGCCAGGCCGCCGTCCGACAGGTCGTGCGCCGCCGCGGCCAGACCCTGCTCGGCGGAGCTGGCCAGCACCTCGCCGAGGGCGGCCTCGGCGGGCAGGTCCACCAGCGGCGGGAGCCCGCCCAGGTGGTCGTGGACGACGTCGGCCCAGGCGGACCCGCCGAACTCGGCGCGGGTCTCTCCCAGCAGGAAGACGCGGGTGCCGTCGTCCTCGAAGGCGGAGCGCAACCGGGCGTTGACGTCGTCGATCACCCCGAGGACGCCGATCACCGGGGTCGGGTTGATCGCCACGTCGCCGGTCTGGTTGTAGAAGCTGACGTTTCCACCGGTCACCGGGGTGCCGAGCTGCTGGCAGGCGTCGGCCAGACCTCGGGTGGTCTCCGCGAACTGCCACATGACACCGGGGTCCTCCGGCGAACCGAAGTTGAGGCAGTTGGTGACCGCCAACGGGCGGGCGCCGGTGGCGGACACGTTCCGGAAGGCCTCCGCGAACGCCAGCTGCGTTCCCGCGTACGGGTCCAGGAGGGTGTACCGGCCGTTGCCGTCGGTGGCCAGGGCCACGCCGCGGTCGGAGTCGTCGGAGATCCGGATCATGCCGGAGTCGTGCGGGGTGGACACCACGGTGTCGCCGCGCACGTAGCTGTCGTACTGCTGGGTGACCCAGGTCGGGTCGCACACGCCCGGCGCGCCCAGCACCCGCAGGAGCTGCTCGCGGAGTTCGGCGTCGCCCTCGGGGCGGGGCAGCTTCGCGGCGTCGTCGGCCTGGAGGGCGTCCTGGCTCTCCGGGCGGGCGAAGGGGCGCTGGTAGACCGGGCCCTCGTCGGAGGCGGTCCTGGGCGGCATGTCCACGACGGTCTCGCCGTGCCAGGTCATCACCAGGCGGCCGCCGCGCTCGGCCTCCTCGGGGGTGACCTCGGTGACCTCGCCGATCTCGGCGGCGAGGATGCCCCACTTGTCGCAGACCGCGAGGAAGTCGGGCATCTTGGCGGGCTCGACGATCGCCATCATGCGCTCCTGCGACTCGCTCATGAGGATCTCCTCAGGCGTGAGCCGGTGGTCGCGCAGCGGTACCCGGTCCAGCTGGATGCTCATGCCGCCGGTGCCGCCGGCGGCGAGCTCGGTGGTGGCACAGGAGACACCCGCGGCGCCGAGGTCCTGGATGCCGACGACCATGTCCTGGGCGTACAGCTCCAGGCTGCACTCGATGAGGAGCTTCTCCATGAACGGGTCGCCGACCTGGACGCTGGGCCGCTTGGACTCCAGTTCCTCGTCGAAGGAGGCGCTGGCCAGAACGGAGGCGCCGCCGATGCCGTCGGGGCCGGTGGTGGAACCGAACAGGACCACCTTGTTGCCCGGGCCGGGTGCCTGGGCGAGCTTGATGTCCTCGTGTTTGAGCACGCCCACGCACAGGGCGTTCACCAGCGGGTTGCCGAGGTAGCTGCGGTCGAAGCCGATCTCGCCGCCGATGTTGGGCAGACCGAGGCAGTTGCCGTAGAAGGAGATGCCGGAGGTCACGCCGGGCAGCATCCGCTTGGTGTCGTCGGCGTCGGCGGGGCCGAAACGCAGGGCGTCCATCACGGCCACGGGGCGGGCGCCCATGGTGAGGATGTCGCGGACGATGCCGCCCACACCGGTGGCCGCGCCCTGGTGGGGCTCGACGAAGGAGGGGCTGTTGTGCGACTCGATCTTGAACGTGACCGCGTTGCCGTCGCCGACGTCCACCACACCCGCGTTCTCGCCCATGCCCACGAGCAGGGCGTCGTTCTCCGGGGCCTTCTCACCGAACTGGCGCAGGTGAACCTTGGAGGACTTGTAGGAGCAGTGCTCGCTCCACATCACCGAGTAGATGGCCAGCTCGGCGGCGGTGGGGCGGCGGCCCAGGATCTCGCGGACCCGCTCGTACTCGTCCCTGGGCATGCCCAGTTCGGCGTACGGCTGGGGTGTGTCCGGACTGGCGGTCGCGGTGGCGACGGTGTCGAGACCGGGTGCTTCAGACATGCGGTGCTTCCGTTCGGGTGTCGCGGAGTTGCGCGGAGGGTGGAGGCCGAGCCTTGGCTGTGTCCGCCGCCCGGCACCGGATCAGTCGGCGGGATTTCCCGCGTTGCCGAGCATGAGCACCGGCAGGGCACCGGGTTCGGAGGCCGTGGAGTCGGCCACCAGGGTCGTGTCGTCGGTGAGCACGGTGTCGATGAGTTCGACGTCCTCCTCGGACTCGGCGCCCGGCGGGATCTCCTGGCGCCAGCCGTGGGAGACGAGGTGCTCGTACACCGCCCGGACGGCCTCCTCGGGCTCACCGTCGAGCTCCTCGCCCTCCTCACCCGCGATCACGATGAGACGGAAGCACTGCCCCTGGGAGCAGTGCGCCTCGTCCTGGTCGACGTAGGTGAACCCGGACGGCGGGCTGTCCAGAGCCCCGACATCGGGCGGGGGAGTGCCCTGCTCGCCCTGCTGCCCGGGTCCCTGCTGCCCCTGGCCGTCGCCGGGGGTGGCCACGGGGGGCGAGTTGAACGACTGGAAGAGGCCGATGGCCCCGGAGACCACGAGGCCGACCACGACCAGCCCCACGAGCACGTACAGCAGTTTCCGGGAGCGCAGCAGCGCCATCATCGCGAGGATCGTCTCCCTGTCGGGTGAGTCGGGGCGGGATGTGTCAGACCTGGGCCGGGGCGGCCAGGTGGCCGAGGATCGAGGTGAAGAACCCCAGCCCCTCGGTGGAGGGGCCGGTCAGGGCCTCGACGGCGTGCTCGGGGTGCGGCATCAGCCCGACCACGTTGCCGTGTTCGTTGGTGACGCCCGCGATGTCGCGCCGCGAACCGTTGGGGTTGCCCCCGACGTAGCGGGCGACGACCCGGCCCTCGGACTCCAGCTGGTCCAGGGTCTCCTCGCCGGCGACGTAACTGCCCTCGCCGCTCTTGAGGACGACCAGGATCTCCTGGCCCTCGTCGTAGCCGTTGGTCCACGCGGTCCGGGTGTTCTCCATCCGCAGGACCTGGTCGCGGTTGACGAACCGCAGCGAGGAGTTGCGGGTGAGGGCACCGGGGAGCAGGTGGCTCTCGCACAGGATCTGGAAGCCGTTGCAGATGCCCAGGACCGGCAGCGCGCCCGAACGCGCGGCCGGGACCAGCTCGGACATCAGCGGGGCGAAGCGGGCGATGGCGCCGCAGCGGAGGTAGTCCCCGTAGGAGAAGCCGCCGGGCAGTACCACCGCGTCGACCCCCTTGAGGTCGTTGTCCGCATGCCAGAGCGCGACGGGTTCGGCACCCGCCAGGGAGACCGCGCGAGCGGCGTCCTTGTCGTCAAGGGAGCCTGGGAAGGTGACGACGCCCACACGGGCTGTCATGAGCACACTCCGGGTTGGTTGTTCGACGGGGAGGAGTCGGCGGCTGGCCCGTCGCCGGGACGGCGGCAGGAGGCAGCCTGGCGACGCGAGCGCGGAGGATTCCACGGAACACGCCCCACATCCGCAGCGTACCCGCTCACCTGTGCTCGGGTACGACCGTCACCCCCATCGAGGGGGTTCGGACTGTGTGATCCTCCCAAGGAAGGCCCGTCTGGAAGGGGTGCGGGTGTGTGACTCGACAGTTCACGAGGCGTACGTCACTGGCGGAGGCGGCCGGATTCGCGCACGCCGCACCCCGCGCGGACGGTGCGCGGGGCGCGCGGACCCTGGGGTCCGGGCGGTCGGTCTACAGGAGCGCGAACCGCGTCGACGGCTGGCCCCGTTCGGAGGCCCCCCGGTGGGCGGGGTCGCAGGTCGTCACGCGTTTGCGCAGGATGACGGTGGTGCGGGGTTCGGGATGCAGGTCGACCTCGTCCATGAGGTAGCGCATCAAAGAGATGCCCCTGCCCGATTCTGACGTCAGACCCGGGAGGGGCGTGTGTTCCGAGGCGAATCGCTGCACGAGCGCCCCGGTGTCGGGCGCCTTGCCCGGCTGTGAGATCTGGAGCTCGCACCAGTTGGCGGCGAGCTCGACCCCCACCTCGTAGTCGGGGTACCTCTCCCCGTGTTCGACGGCGTTGGAACAGGCCTCGGAGGCCGCCAGGAGTATGTCGTCGACACATCCGGCGCACAGGCCCGAACGGCGAAGCAGCGCGCCGAGGACGTCGCGTACGACGGCGACCGTGTACGCCTGCCTGGGGAGGGAGATCGAGAAAACGGTGTCCATCCGTGTACCTCTCGTGCTCCGTGTCGGTTACCAGCTCGGCACGTTAGGAACCCTTCCCGAGGCCGCTGCGGGTAAAACGAACAGCCGCGCCCCCAAGGGGACGCGGCTGAACATTCGGGACACTTGCGACACTCAGGAGGCCTGGTGGCGCGGTTGGCGCCGACCGTTTCCCGGCCGAGTGCCGTTCCCCACTCGTGACCTCCGGTGCCGGTGGGGACCGGGGATCAGGCGGGGCGAACCTCGAAGTCCTCGATCACGGTGTTGGCGAGCAGGGTCTCGGCCAGACGGCGGACGTCGGCGAGCTTGGCCTCGTCCACCTCGCCCTCGACCTCGACCTCGAAGCGCTTGCCCTGGCGGACCTGTTCGATCCCCTCGAAGCCGAGGCGGGGGCAGGCACCGGCGATGGCCTGGCCCTGCGGGTCCAGGATCTCGGGCTTGAGCATGACGTCAACCACGACGCGGGCCACAGGTCCTCCACAGGAAAAATGGGTATGCCACTGGTCCGCCGTTCTGTAGGGCGCCTCGTCCGGACGCGCCTGGCGGGCGTCGCCAGCGTATGACACTCGGAGGCGCGCACGGGTCCTGGCCAGGTGCCACGCGGGGTCTTTGCCGCGTCGTTGCCGGGACAGGTGACGGGCTCGACGCGTTCGTGACCCGTATCACCACAATTGATGTCATCATTGGGAGCGTGTGGCTGCGTCTTACAGGGTGGAAGTGATCATTCGGTCGTCCCGAGGGGGAATCTTGACGACTCTCGAAAAGGATCAGATCTCCACGACCGGTGGAGCCCGTGACGAGGCGCAGACACTGGACTTCGCCACCGCGGTCACACCGTTCGCCGACCAGCTGTACCCGACGGCCCTGCGGATGACCCGCAATCCGGCCGACGCTGAGGACCTGGTCCAGGAGACGTTCGCCAAGGCCTTCGCGAATTTTCACCAGTTCCGTGCCGGAACCAATCTGCGGGCCTGGCTTTACCGGATCCTCACCAACACGTTTATCAACAGCTATCGGAAGAAGCAGCGGGAACCGCGTCAGGAGACCACTGACGAGATCAAGGACTGGCAGCTCGCCGCGGCCGAGACCCACACCTCGTCCGGGATGCGCTCGGCCGAGACCGAGGTCCTCGACCACCTGCCCGACTCCGACATCAAGCAGGCCCTGGCCCGCCTCCCCGAGGAGTTCCAGGAGGTCATCTACCTCGTGGACATCGAGGGGTACGCCTACAAGGAGGTCGCCGAGCGCATGGGCACGCCCCTGGGCACGGTGATGTCGCGCCTGCACCGGGCGCGCCGTCAGCTCCGCGAGATGCTCGCCGACTACGGCCGTGAACGCGGAATGCGGGTCCCCGCACAGGAGGCGCGGACCGCGTCCGAGTAACCGCCCAATGACCGGTCGCGACCGTGGCCGGAACGGGGACCCGAAAGCGCCCGGAGGTCATGCCGCCGGGGCGTTCGGCGGTCCGTCAATGACGACCGAGAACACGCCGAGAAGCGCTCCCGGTGAGATCGGAAGAGCCCCGGGCCAAGCGCCGGAACGGGTGGGACCGTCCGCCTTCGGCCACTCACCGGACTTCTGACGGAAAACGCACCGGCAGCGACCCGGGGTCGGCTCCGGTGCATTCTCCGTGTTCGGAACCAGCGACGGTTCAGGGGCCCCAGGGGCCGTTTTCCTCCGCTCGCCCGGATTCCCCGTCCCCCGCCGTTCCTGAGGTATCCGGTGCCGGGCCAGCCGTGACCCGGGGGTGCTCCGCCGGGGTCAGCTCCGGCCCCGTCCGCCTGGTGCGGAACCAGACCACGGCCGTGATCGCCACCAGCAGCACGCACGGAACCAGCATCGCCGCCGACCCGGCCCCCGTGGAGCGGTCGAAACCCTCGGCGAAGTCGCTGCGCAGGACGACCGACAACAGGAAGGCGACCGTGTTGTTCACCGCGTGGATGACCACCGCGATCTCCAGGCCGCCCGTGCGCCACGTGATCAGGCTCAGGGCCACGCCCATCGTGAAGTAGTACAGGTTGAGCCACGGGTCGAGCGCCAGGTGCGCCGACGTGAACAGCAGGCTCGACACCACGACGCCCAGCGTCAGCGCCGTGCGCGGCCCCCGGCCCCAGCTCGCGGCCACCCGGAAGGCCAGACCGCGGAACCCGTACTCCTCACCGGCCGACTGGAGCGGCGCCAGCAGCAGGGTGAGGGCGAAGATCGCGACGATGTCCCGGAACGCCCAGTCCGCCTCGGGGACGGACGGACCCACCACGGTGAAGACGGCCATGTAGAGCGTCCAGAGCGGCAGGATCACCAGGAGCGCCCGGCCGAAGACCTCCATGCGGAAGGCCGACAGCACGGAGTGCAGCGAGGCGCCGCGAACGCCGTAGAGCCACCGCTGGATCAGCATGCTCCACGGGAGGAGCAGGGCGAGGCCGAGCAGGGTCGCGCCGTGGAGCACCGGCGTGTACTCGTCGCCGCCGGTCATCAGGCTGTCCCGGCCGAGCAGCAGGTCGACGACCATGCCCAGGATCGCGAACCCGAAGGAGAAGACCAGCATGCCGCCCATGAGGAGCGCGAGCGCTGCGATCCCCCGCCAGATCTGACGCTTCTCGGTGGCCAGGACCCGGTGGTACTCCCGCCCCGGGGGAACCGGACGAGGGCCGCGACGCTTCCTCCGGCCTACCTGTGGGGCCACGGCTGCCTGGGGCCCGGGCGGGATCGGGGCCGACGCGGGGTGCGGGGGTGTGTGGTCGTCTTCGCGGTGCATACTCCGAACCTAGGTCCGCGGTCCCCTCGCGGGCAGTCTCCGGAATCACGCGTTTTCGCTGCGGATCACACTGCCCGCCGTATGACAGGTGTCATCCCGCGCGCCGGATCGAGGCTGGGGCCGGGGCGAAACGCCACGTTGTGGACAAGTTGCCACAAAGTAGTTGGAAGGCCTTGTAAAAGCTAGGAAGCCCTGGTAGTTGCGCTGTGGCCAGGGTTCGAGATCATGGGTCGGGCAGGGGAAAAGGTGTCGCTGGGGGCTTGCGCTCTCCATAGTGAGTTCTGTCACGATATGGGGAGGGCTGTCCGCACCCGCCCAACACCCCGGGTGGACGGACCGTGATCCGGCCGATCAGCGTTCACCCACGCGAAGTCGGCCCCGAGAACCCGAGGAGCGACGTGTCGCACATCGCCGCGCACGAGGAACCGGAGCTCATTCAGCTCCTGACACCGGAAGGGGAGCTGACCCAGCACCCCGACTACCCCCTGGACATCAGCGCGGAGGAGATCCGCGCGCTCTACCGTGACCTGGTCCTGGTCCGCCGGGTCGACAGCGAGGCGATCACCCTCCAGCGCCAGGGCGAACTGGGCCTGTGGGTCTCGCTCCTGGGGCAGGAGGCCGCGCAGATCGGCTCCGGGCGCGCACTCCGCGAGGGCGACATGGCCTTCCCCTCCTACCGTGAGCACGGCGTCGCCTGGTGCCGCGGGATCCAGCCCAGGGAACTGCTCAGCATGTTCCGCGGGGCCAGCAACGGAGGCTGGGACCCGCACGAGCACGGCTTCCACCTGTACACGATCGTCATCGGCAGCCAGGCGCTGCACGCCACCGGCTACGCCATGGGCGTCCAGCGCGACGGCGCCGTCGGTGAGGACGGCTCCGCCGTCATCTCCTACTTCGGGGACGGGGCCACCAGCCAGGGCGACACCAACGAGGCGTTCAACTTCGCCTCGGTGAACAACGCCCCCGTGGTCTTCTTCTGCCAGAACAACCAGTGGGCCATCTCCGAGCCGCTGGAGCGCCAGTCCCGCGTGCCGATCTACCGGCGCGCCGCGGGCTTCGGCTTCCCGGGCATGCGCGTGGACGGCAACGACGTCCTCGCCTGCCTCGCGGTCACCCGCGCCGCCCTGGACAACGCGCGGACCGGGAACGGACCCACGCTGGTCGAGGCGTTCACCTACCGGATGGGCGCCCACACGACCAACGACGACCCCAACCGCTACCGGGACAAGGCCGAGCTCGACGAGTGGAAGGCCAAGGACCCGATCCTGCGCGTCCGCCGCTACCTGGAGCTCAACGGCCTCGCCGACGACGCCTTCTTCGCCTCGATCGACGAGGAGTCCGACAGCGTGGGCGAGATGGTGCGCGCCCAGTGCCGCACCATGCCCGACCCCGAGCCGCTGGACATCTTCCACGAGGTCTACGCCGAGCCCAACGTCCACATCGACCAGCAGCGGTCCGAGTTCGCCGACTACCTGTCCTCCTTCGAGGGTGCGGGTGCGGAAGGGGGCCGCTAGGCCATGGGAACCAACCTCACCATCGGCAAGGCCATCAACGCCGGCCTGCGCGCCGCCATGGAGCACGACCCCAAGGTCCTCATGATGGGCGAGGACGTCGGCAAGCTCGGCGGCGTCTTCCGGGTCACCGACGGCCTCCACAAGGACTTCGGCGCCGACCGGGTCATCGACACCCCGCTGGCCGAGTCCGGCATCGTCGGCACCGCCATCGGCATGGCCATGCGGGGTTACCGGCCCGTCGTGGAGATCCAGTTCGACGGGTTCTTCTTCCCCGCCGCGAACCAGACCTTCACCCAGCTCGCCAAGATGCGCCGCCGCTCGGCGGGCAAACTCGCCATGCCCGTCGTCATGCGCATCCCCTACGGCGGCGGCATCGGCGCGGTGGAGCACCACAGCGAGTCCCCCGAGGCGTACTTCCAGCACACCGCCGGTCTGCGCGTGGTCACGGTCGCCAACCCGGAGGACGCCTACTGGATGATCCAGCAGGCCATCCGCTCCGACGACCCGGTCATCTTCCTGGAGCCCAAGCGGCGCTACTACGAGAAGACCGAGGTCGACACCGAGGCCTCCATCGAGGAGGTCACGCCGATGGGCGCGGCCCGGATCGCGCGCTCCGGCACCGACTGCACGCTGCTGGCGTACGGCCCCATGGTCAAGACCGCCCTCCAGGCGGCCGAGGCCGACACCGAGCACTCCATCGAGGTCGTCGACCTGCGCTCGCTGGCGCCGGTCGACTACGCGACCATCACCGAGTCGGTCAAGCGCACCGGCCGTCTGGTCGTGGCCCACGAGGCCACGCTCACCGGCGGCCCCGGCGCGGAGATCGCCGCCCGGGTCACGGAGGAGTGCTTCTACCACCTGGAGTCGCCGGTCATCCGCGTGGCCGCGTTCGACACCCCCTACCCGCAGTCCAGGCTGGAGGAACACTACCTGCCGGACCTGGACCGGGTCCTGGACGGCGTCGACCGGGCGTTCGCGTACTAGATCGGGGATACCGCAAGACATGGCGATTCAGAAGAGCACGCCCGCGGTTGACGGCGTGCACGCGTTCAAACTGCCCGACGTCGGTGAGGGCCTGGTCGAGGCCGAGCTCCTGACCTGGTACGTCAAGCCGGGCGACACCGTCGCCGACGGCCAGATGGTCTGTGAGATCGAGACGGCCAAGGCCGTCGTGGAGCTGCCCTGCCCGTTCTCCGGCACGGTCCGGGAACTGATGGCCGCCGAGGGCGAGACGGTGGAGGTCGGCTCGGTGATCATCACCGTGGACGACGGCACCGGCGGCTCCGGCTCCGGCGAGGGCTCCGACCCCGGGTCCGGCGACGCCACAGACACGGCGGAGGCGGCCGCCCCCGAGGAGACCGAGACCCGGGAGAAGCCCCTGGTGGGCTACGGCGAGAAGGCCGCCGCCACGCAGCGCAGGGCCCGCCGCCGTCCGACCCCCTCGGGTCCGGTGTCGCCGCCCCTGCCCAGGCCCACCGAGCCGGCACCGGCCGCCGAGCCCGCACCGGCCGCCGTGCCCGCGGCGGGGCGGCCGTTGGCCAAGCCCCCGGTCCGCAAGCTGGCCAAGGACCTCGGGGTGGACCTCGGCGCGGTCGCGCCCACCGGCAGAGGCGGCATCGTGACCCGTGAGGACGTGCGCGCCGCCGCCGACAGCAGCGGTGCGGCCGCGCCCGCTCCGGCCTCCACCGAAGAGACGGCCGTCGTGCCGGAGACCGCGTCCACGACGGACCGGTCCGCCCGCGAGCGGCGCGTCCCGATCAAGGGCGTGCGCAAGCACACCGCCGCGGCCATGGTGAACAGCGCGTTCACCGCGCCGCACGTCACCGAGTTCCTCCAGGTGGACGTCACCAAGACGATGAGGGCGGTAGCACGGCTGCGCGAGCGCCGCGACTTCGCCGACGTCCGGGTGTCGCCGCTCCTGCTGGTGGCCAAGGCCCTGCTCATGGCGGTCCGCCGCCACCCGGAGGTCAACTCCTCCTGGGACGAGGAGGCGCAGGAGATCGTGGTCAAGGACTACGTGAACCTGGGGATCGCGGCCGCCACCGAGCGCGGTCTGGTGGTGCCCAACATCAAGGACGCCGACGCCCAGACCCTCCCGGAGCTGGCGGCGTCGCTGAAGGCGCTCACCGACACGGCGAGGTCGGGGAAGACGACCCCGGGCGACATGTCCGGCGGCACCATCACCATCACCAACGTCGGTGTGTTCGGGGTGGACGCCGGTACGCCGATCATCAACCCGGGTGAGGCCGCCATCCTCGCCTTCGGGCAGATCCGCGACATGCCGTGGGTCCACAAGGGCGAACTGAAAATCCGCAAGGTGACGACCCTGTCGCTCTCCTTCGACCACCGGCTGGTCGACGGGGAACTGGGCTCCAAGTTGCTGCGCGACGTCGGCACCGCGCTGGAGGACCCGGAGCTGACCGCCCTGGCCTGGGGATAGCCGAAGAGTGAGGGCCGGTGCCGCCGGGGGAGACTCCCCGGCCGCACCGGCCTTCGCGTGCGTGCCGTCGCCGCGTCCGTGGACGGGCCCGCCCCCAAGGGGGTGGGGGCGGGCCCTACGCAGAGGTGTTCCCGCTACGGGGGCGTGACCAACCCTTGACCCCCGCTTTTTCCGAAGCGGGGGCGGACCTCAGGCGAAGGGCCAGACCAGACCGTACTGCGCGCCCACCGCGACGACCGCCAGCGCGGCCACCGGCAGCAGCGAGTAGTGGACCCGGCGCACCGGGCCCCACCAGCCCCGAACCCAGGCGGTGACCGCGAACCCGGCGGTGACCAGGGTCAGCGGGACAGCCAGCCCCAGCGGGAGGGAGAGCGCGGCCGAGCCGCTGAGCAGCCACTCCTGGAGCCGGTTCAGGTCCGTGACCGCGTAGACCACCAGCCCGACCCCGGTCAGGCAGGCGAGGGCGGTGAGCCCGGCGGAGACGGCGGCGGCGGTCCGCACCGCCCCTCCCGGGCGGCGGAGCTGGACGGCCCCGCTGAGCAGGAGCAGCAGGGAGACGGCGACGGCGCCCAGGTGCACGCCGGCGCTGCCCCACACGGGGACGCGGTCGTAACCGCTGGTGGGGTTGGCCTCCAGGTACACGGCCACGGCCCGGCCGTCCTCCACCACGAACGCGAGCCGCTCCCCGCCGTCCGCTGTCTCGAACACGTCGTTCCCCACGGGAAGCCAGTGCTCCTCCGGCATGATGGCTCCCCGTACCCTCAGGGAGCCGTCGCCCGCGTCCCGCACCGTGACGTTGTCGAAGAGCGTGACGATGCGCGCGCTCCCCGAGGTGGAGCGCCGCGTGGTCACGTAGCTGCCGGTGTAGGCGCCCGTGTCCGCCGCGTCCGTGCGCTCGCCGCCGGTCCCGTCGTCCCCGGCCGGGGCGAAGGTGTCGGCGAATGCGTTCAGGACGGCGAAGCGCAGGTCGTGGAAGGGGTTGTCCCCGGCGTCGGGGCCCGCGTCGTCACCGTTGACGGCCACGAACACCCCGGCGTCGATCTCGGGCACGACCAGGTAGCCGGTGTGGAGGCCGTCCAGGTCACCGCCGTGGCCCACGGTCCGGGGCGTTCCTCTCCGGTGCTCGTAGGCCCCGTAGCCCATGGCGGTGGTGTCCGGGTGGACCTCGAACTGGCGGTCGAGCATGGCCCCGGTCCAGTCGGGGCCGAGCACGCGCTCACCGTCCAGCTCCCCGCCGCCGAGCAGCGCCAGCATGAACCGGGCCATGTCGTCGTCGGTGGTCACCGCCGCCCCGGCGGGGACCAGTGGAATGTGGGGGTAGGGCACGGGGGAGCCGTCGGGCCGGTGTCCGGTGACGAGGTCGGTCTCCTCGTGGAGCTGGCCGAACCGGGTGCCGTCCATGCCCAGCGGTGCGAACACGTTCCGTTCCACGTACTCCTCGAACGGAACGCCGCTGACCTCCTGGACCACGAACCCGGCCAGCCCGGTCCCGTAGTTGGAGTAGGCGGTGAACCGGCCGGGCGGGAAGACGCGGTCCGGGGTGTTGTCCCGGAGGAACTCCGTCAGGCCGCGCTGGCTCCCGGCGTCCTCGGGGTCGTCCATCTCGGTGCGCTCGTCGAACCCGGGGCTGTGGGTGAGCAGGTGGTGGAGGGTGACGGGCTGGCCCTCGTGGGTGTCCGGGACCCGCAGGTCCTCGGGCAGGTACGTGTTCACGTCCTCGTGCAGGTCCACCTCGCCGCGTTCGGCGAGCTGGAGGACGGCCACGGCGGTGAAGGACTTGGCGACGGACGCCGTGGGGATGCCGTGCACCTCCGGGTCCAGGGGCGTTCCGGTGGAGAGGTCCGCGGTCCCGTGCGCGGCCGAGGCCAGCGGGGCGCCGTCCCCGACCACGGAGACCACCACGCCGGGGGCTCCGTGCCGTTCCAGGAGCTCGGGGACGCGTTGGTCGACGAACTCCTCGGCTGACTCCCTGGTGAGTCCGAGAGAAGGGGGCGGGGGTGCGGCTGGCTCCGCGCTCGCGGCGGCCGGGGCCAGGACCAGGGCCGCCGCCAGGGCGAGGCCGAGTGGGGCGGAGCGGGAGAGGAATACGGGCACGGAGGGCTCCAAGCGGGCTGTTCGTTGTCAGCTACAACGCTAGGAATCCGGCCCCTCGGGGGCACTGGCGCTCGTGACCCTCCTCCCGGTACAGCCAGCTGTAGTACGCCCCCGGTTCACGACGACAGCCCGCTGGCTTCCAGCTCCTGGAACCCGACTCCGACCTGGTCCGCCGCGTGACCCCGCCGGGCTTCGGCGGACAGAGCCACGCGGTGAGGGTCCACGAGATCCAGCGCGCCCGGTGGGACCGAGGACGTCCCTTTGCGAAGTGAGCCCGCGTCGTTCCTGCTCCCGGCGGGGCTCAGCCCAGCAGGAAGGTGATGGCGAACAGCACCGGCACCGTGAGGAAGGTGGTCAGCAGGATCACCTCACGTGTGAGGGTCTCACCGGTCCGGTACAGGGTGGCGTAGTTGTACACGTTCTGAGCCGTCGGCAGAGCCGCCAGGACCACCACCGAGAACAGGGCGGCGCCCTCCAGCCCGAACGCCAGGGAGCCCAGCGCCCAGGCGGTCAACGGCAGACCGACCGACTTCAGGACCACCGCCAACAGGACGGGGACCTGGTCGGGCCCGGCGCGGCCCGGCAGGGAGCTGCCGTGCAGGGAGATCCCGAAGGCCAGGAGCATCGCCGGGACCGCCATACCGCCGATCAGCTCGAACGGCTCCATCAGGGGAGCTGGTGGAACCCAGCCCGAGGCGGAGAGCGCGACCCCGGCGATGGAGGCGATCACCACGGGGTTGCGCACGGGGGTGCCCAGGGAGCGCCGGAGCACCGGCCAGAAACCCCGCACGCTCCCGTTGGCCAGGTCCAGCACGGTCAGGGAGACCGGGGCCAGCACCAGCAGCTGGAAGAGCAGGATCGGGGCGACCAGAGAGGCGTCCCCGAGCACGTAGACGGAGATCGGGATGCCCAGGTTGCCCGCGTTCACGTACGAGGCGCCCAGCACGCCCACCGTGGTGCGGCCGACGCCCCAGCGCCGGACGACCCCGACCACGAGGAAGGCGAGCGCGACGATCACCACGCTGAGCACGCTCACCAGGACCGGACCCGAAACCAGGATGGACAGGTCGGTCCGCGCGAGGATCGTGAACAACAGCGCGGGGCTGGCGACGAAGAACGCCAGCTTGCTGAGGACCTCCCGGGCCCCCGGACCGAGCAGGGGTATTCGCCCGAGCATGTAGCCGATGACGACAATGCTGGCGATGACGCCGAACCCGACGATGACCCCGGACAAGGAACGCCCTCCGAACAACCGTGCGGCCGCGACCCGCCGAGGCTAACGGAGTCCGCCCGGAAGCGAAACGGTCCACGTCACACCACGGAAAGTGACCGTTCAGTGCTCCTGGCAGCACTCCTGCCGGGTCTGGAGGGCGGCGACCATCCTGCGGCGGCGGGCCTCCCGGACCGAGACGGAGACGATGCGGGTGACCGCGACGGCGGTGATCACGGCCAGCGGGATGGCCAGCGCCGTGGCCGGTTGACGGATGGGGCGGAAACCGGCGCCCTCGGGGCCCACCACCAGGAAGCCCGAGGGGCGCACCCGTGTGAAGCCCACGCCGCCGGCGCCGTCGCCGCCGAAGAACGGGAGGTTGCCGGTGCCGCCGCCCATGGTGCTCAGGCTGCTGACCCGGGCGACGGGGACCACGGTGGTCGCGCCCGAGGTCACCGGAGCGCCGAAGGCCGTGGCGGACCCGGCCACGGCGCGGGTGTTGTCGAGCAGCGACGTCAGCGTGGCCATGGCGCCGCGCTGTTTCCTTGTCCTGGGCATCCGAGGTGTCCTCTCCCTGGGGTCGCGGGATTTCACGCTATATGCGGCACCCTCCGAAAGCGGTAAGGAAGGTGCCACTGGTGTGTCCGCGTCAGGAGGCGGGGCTCTCCGAGGCCCGGGCGCATGGTGTCGGATCGCGCCCCCCGGACTGATCGAACGTGCCGAGGGAGATCAACCCTTGGGAATCTGGGGCCGGTCCGGGTGTGGTGAGGTACTGGCCGAACGTGACTTCACCGATGCCTACTATGGGATTCCCTGAGGGGAATCTGCGTCTGAACAGGTGTGCGTGGCGAGGATGCCCATGACTTGCTGGGCGATGACCGGTTCCTTGCGGTCCCCGGGGCCGTGACGCTTGTGGAGCGAACCGAGGGAGACGGCGCCGGGGCCACCGTTCTGGGGTTCCGATGAATGATCGCCATGTGTCCTGAGCCGGGCAGCGCAAGGAGTGGGAGAGCATGACGAGAAGCCGGCCATCCCTCCGGTGGGCGAGCGCTGGAGCGGCCGTGGTGTTTCTGGTCCCCCTCGGGGCCTGTTCTGTGCTGGGGTTCGGGGGTGTCTCGGTGAGCCACCAGGAGTTGGACGGTGAGTGGTCGGACGCCGCCGTACCCGGGACTGTCTCGGAACTGGCGTGGGAGTGGACCGCCGAGGGGTACACGGGTGACCTGGGGGTGACCGCGCTGCCCGGGGGCGTGCTCCTGCGTATGTCGCACGGTGTGGTCGCGCTGGACGGTGTGACCGGTGAGGAGCGGTGGAGCTTTGCCGTGGAGGACGAGGACGTCCCCGTACGGACGGACGTGTCCTCGTCCGGGGAGCGGGTCCACGTGCTCTACCCGGACGACGAACCGGGCGAGGAGTCCGGGGACCCCGACGGAGACGACTCGGCGGGGGTGCCCGGTCGGAGGATCGTTCTCGACGGAGTGACCGGCGAGATCGTCGGCGACCTGGAGGAGGAGATCACCGGCGACATCGAGGAGCTGGGGGTCTTCGACGTCGGGGCCGCCACTGATGCAGGCCTCTTCGAACTGGGCTCCGAGCCGCTGCTGAGCGGTCGCATGCTCTCGGACGAGGACGGTTCGGAGCTGTGGCGGACCGAGGGCCTGTTCACGTGTGACGGCGGGAGTGTGGACCGGGCCGATCGGCCGGCGGTCTTCCCCGAGGCGCTGGTCGTGCGCGCGGAGTGCGGCACGGATGAGGCCGAGCTGGTCGCCCTGGACCCCGAGGACGGAGAGATCCTCTGGCACCTCGAGGGCGCGGGAGCGCGCCCCTCCGCCGATTCGGTGCGTGCAGTGGGAGACCTGTTCGCCCTGGACCAGGACGGGGACGGTTACTGGGGCGAGGAGTTCGCCGAGGCGGTCGTGCTCGACCCGGTCACGGGTGAGGTCGTGGGCGACGCCGCGGGGAGCGGCGAGGACTGGTACCCGGCGCGCACGTTCGGGAACGGGTTCCTCGTGTCGCGGCGCGAGTCCGGGGCGGACGCTGTCGGTTACGAGCTGCGCCGGTTCGACGGCCGGGTCTCGGCCACCGCGGCACAGGCGGTGGAGACGTCGTCGCCCGGGGCGTACGTGATCGCCCTCGAAGACGCGGTGGTCAAGTTCGCGGATTCGGGAGACGGCGGGCCGATGGTCAGCGTCGCTCCTTGGGAGGGAAGCGAACCGTTCGATGTGGATGTGCCCGAATCCACCGATGTCGCTCTGCCTTCGGGGACCAGGCAGACCGAGGGCCGGTTCGAGGCTGTCCCCGGCGCCGTGGTTCTGGTCGACCTGAGCGGCGCCGAGGGCGAGGGGGTCAAGGTGCTCGGCTTTGGTGAGTAGGCCCCGACCGTTTCTCCGGTGGGCGAGCGCTGGAGTGGCCGTGGTGTTCCTGGTCCCCCTCGGGGCCTGTTCTGTGCTGGGGTTCGGGGGTGTCTCGGTCAGCCACCAGGAGTTGGACGGTGAGTGGTCGGACGCCGCCGTGCCGGGGTCGATCTCCGAGGTGGCGTGGGAGTGGACCGCTGAAGGTCACTGGGGGGATGTGGAGGTGACCCCCCTCCCGCGCGGTGCCCTGGTGCGTACGGCTCGGGGAGTGGTGGCCCTGGACGGGGTGACCGGTGAGGAGCGGTGGAGTTTCACCGTGGACGACGAGGGTGTCCGTGCGTTGACGGACGTGTCCTCCTCCGGGGAGCGGGTTCACGTGATGTACCCGAAGGAAGCACCGGACGAGGAGGTCGGGGCGGCCGACGACGAGGAGGGGTCCGTCCCTCCGGTCGAGTGGCGGCGTGTGGTCCTGGACGGAGTCAGCGGTGAGGTCGTCGGCGACTTCGAGGAGCCGATCGCCCCCGACGTCGAGAAGCCAGGGCCCTTCAACGTGGGTGTCGCTGGCGACGGGGGTGTCTTCCACTTGGAGGCCGGTGACGGGCTCTCGGGGGCGATGCTCTCGGACGAGGACGGATCCGAGCTGTGGCGGACCGAGGACCTGTTCACGTGTGAGGGTTCGAAGGTGCACCGGGCTGACCGGCCGGTGGTGTTCTCCGACGCGGTGGTCGTACGAGCGGGCTGCGGTTCGCTCGACGCCGAGCTGATCGGTCTGGACCCTGGGGACGGGTCGGTTCTGTGGCACCTGGAGGGTGAGGAAGCAGCGTTCCTGACCTCCGAACGCCGTTCCGTGCGTGGGGCGGGTGAGGTGCTTCCCGTGTACCACGACCAGGGGTCGTCGTATCAGGACGAACAGTTCAGCGAGAGGTACGTGTTCGATCCGGTCACGGGTGGGGTCGTGGGTGACGCGACAGGGCTCGAGGAAGAAGAGCACCATTACCTGGCTCGCACGCTCGAAGACGGGTTCCTCGTCGCCCAGCGCGCTCCTTCTGTCAAGGCCGCCGGTTACGAGTTGCGCCGGTTCGACGGCCAAATCCTGGCCACCGAGGAGCGGGCGGTGCCCACGGCGTCGATCAGTAGCTACGTGCTGGCTCTGGAGGACGCGGTGGTCAAGCTCGAATCAGAGGATCCCGAGACTCCGGTCAACGTCGCTCCCTGGGGCGGGGGCGACGTGCACCGGATCGATCTCCCGGAGCCGGTCAGGGCGGCCGGGTACTTCGAGGCGAGGCAGCCGGAGGGGCAGTTCGAGGCCGTGCCCGGGGCCGTGGTGCTGGTCGGCCTGGCTGACTCCCAGGACCAGGGGGCCAAGGTCATCGCATTCCACTGACTGGACCCGCGCCCCCGGTCGGCCTCCGGCTGCTGCGGGACCTGTCCGGCGCGAACCGCCTGTGGCGGCGGGCCCCCTTCACCGACACGGCGACGGTGTCGGCCGCCGCGACCGCAGTGACGACGAACAGAGGGATCGACAGGACCGCGGCGGGCAGGCTCATGTGACGAAGGGGCGTGGGTCAGGGCATATGACCAGGAACCCGACGGGCGCGCCCAGGCGGGGCTGATTCTCTGGCCCTTGTCTCCGTCGGAGAACGGTGATCCCCGTGTGTCGCCTCCTACGTGGTGGAGGCGGCTGCTGCGAGGGTGTTGTCGAGCAGCGACGTCAGCGTGGCCATGGCGCCGCGCTGTTTCCTTGTCCTGGGCATCCGAGGTGTCCTCTCCCTGGGGTCGCGGGATTTCACGCCAT
>NZ_QGTF01000017.1:63052-94940 GCF_003182025.1 Nocardiopsis sp. L17-MgMaSL7
TTGTCGAGCAGCGACGTCAGCGTGGCCATGGCGCCGCGCTGTTTCCTTGTCCTGGGCATCCGAGGTGTCCTCTCCCTGGGGTCGCGGGATTTCACGCCATTGTCCGGCACCCTCCGAACGCGGTGAGGACGGCGCCCATGGTGTGTCCGCGTCAGGAGGTGGGGCTCTCCGAGGGGGCGTCCGGCTCGGTGGGCGGTTCCTGGGACCACCGCACCACGAGGGGCCAGCCGTCCATGGAGGTGTCGTGGTAGCGCGGGAACGTCTCCTTGGTCTCCGTCACCGTCCCCTCCTCCAGGTCCACCCGGAACCACGCCTCCTCGGTCTGGAGCAGGATGCCGTCCCTCTCCGGTGCCAGCGTGTACTGCACGACCGGACTCGAGACGTCCTCCAGTAGCCGAGTGACGCTGTGACCCTGGCCCTCGACCTCCAGCAGGTAGGCGCCCTGAGGGCCCTCCCCGTCGCCGTCCGGCCGGAGCAGGGCCTGTTCACCGCCCCAGACCGGTGCGTCGTCGAAGGTCTGCCACTGCTCGCCCCCGGTGTTGAGGGTGGCGTTCACGACGGTGCCGTTGGTCGAACGCACCACGAGGCTGCCCTCGCCGCCCGCGATCTGCTGGGTGGGGACACTGTTACGGATGTGCAGGGAGCCGTCCGGAGTGATGGTCCAGTCGCTGGGCCGCTGTCCCTCACCGAGAGCGAGGCTGCCCTCCTGGTTGGGGGTGCCCCCGGGCGCCTCCAACGGGACCGACTTGACCTGCGGCGGCTGCCCCTGGCCCTGCGCGGAGACGTACCAGAGCCGTTCCCCGTGGATCACCGGGTCCGACAGCTTCTCCTCACCGGAAGCCTGGATCGTCTCGACGGGCTGGTAGGTGAACTCCTCACCCTCCTCGGCTTCCTGGGGGTCGGTCAGACCCGCCAGGTGCACGGCGTTGGGTTCGTTCGTGACGAAGGCGAAGTACTGCCAGTCCTCGGAGAACCGCTTGTGCACCGGAACCGCGGGCGCCATCGGGTCCACCGCCCCGTCGGGCAGGTCGATCCGCTGGAGGGGAGCGCCGGTGTCGGGATCGTGGAAGACCAGCACCTGCTCGGTCTCCGGGTCGCCGCCCTCGAACCCCCGGTGCACCAGGGCGAGCCCCACCAGACCGTCCTCGGTGAGCGCCTCGACCGTCTCCGGCTCGCCGTCCGAGGACCCGGAGGAGGATTCGCACGCCGTCACGGCGAGGAGGCACACAGCAGAGGCCAAGGCGAGTGAACGCCGCATGGATCGCCTTTCGGGGGAGCGGAGCGGGGTGGTTCCAGGGTGTGGGATCACCGGAGACACGTCACGGTTCTCCCCGATCCTCACGTTATCCGGAGGACGCCGGGCGCGTGGGGCCGACTAGTCTCCGTCACCGGTCGCGGAGGGAGAGGGCTCCCTGACCAGATCAGAGTCGGGCGACGGCGAGGGAGAGGGCGACGGATCCGCCTCCTCTTCCTCTTCCTCCTCCTCGGCGGCTTCCTCCTCCGCCAGGCGGTCGGCCTCGGCCTGGCGTTCGGCCGCGCGGGTCGTGCACACCTCGTCCGACGCCCCGGAGCCGCCGTCGACGACCACCACGGTGAAGCAGTACTCGGCCTGGGTGTCGTCGACGTTGATCTGAGCGGTCACCGCGCCGGGGCCGGTCCGCGCCAGGGTCGTGGGATCGTGCCCCTGCCTGCCGCCGACGACGAAGTACGAACCGGTGCCCCCGGTGTGGTCGGTCCAGGAGACGGTGACGGCGCTGAGGGAGTCCTCCAGTGAGACCCCCGAGGGCGCGTCGACCTCGGGGAGCGGCGAGGGAGCCGCCACCGGCTCGGGGGTGGCCTCCTCCTCGGCACCCTCCGCAGCGGATCCCGTGGATTCCTGGACCCCCTCGGTCTCGGCCGCGGCGACCTGGGGCTCGGAGGCGGTGGTCGCACCGAAGGCGCTGGCCGTGACGCCCATGACGAGGACACCGCAGACGGTCACCGCGATGTGCAGGTGCTCGCGCCAGCGCGGCCGCCTCGGCGGCTCGTGCGCCGTCGGCTCCCACACCGGGCCGTCCTCGGCCCTGGGCTCCTCCTCGTCCACGGGCAAGTGGGAGTCCTCGGCCACACCCGACCACCCCTTCAGGCGTGACCAGGTGACCAGAGGAGAGATCTCCTCGCCCCTGAGCCGGGCCATGGCGATGTCCGCCGTGGTGTTCGCGGAGTTCTCGGGGACCGCCCCCCGCGCGGCTCGTTCGGCGGGAGTGGGCAGAGAGCGTTCGACGGGTCGCGGCCTCTCGGGCTCCGGGGGAGCGCCGGGGGCTGGAGCTGAAGAGCTGCCGAACGGTGTCTGGGGCCCGCTGAGGGGGGCCGCAGGTCCGCTCAGCGGATCCTGCGGACCGGCCTCTGCTGGCCCTAGCGGTGTGTGTGGGGCCTGCGGTGCGCTCAGAGGCGCTTCGTAAGGCCCGCTGGGCGGTGTCTGCGGTCCGCTGGGCGGAGCCGGGTGCTGGGGGCGCTGACCGGAGGGGGCCGCGTGGCCGCCGGTCCCGCCGGGCACCTGCGTCACCGGGCGCGAGGTGCGTGCCTGTTCGAAGGCGGTGCTGAACTCCGCCATGGTCGAGTACCGGTGCTCCGGGTCCTTGGCGAGGGCACGGGAGAGGACGCCACGCAGTTTGCGCGAGACGTCCTGGCGCGGCATCGGAGGCGGGGCGTCGTTGAGCACACGCCCGGCGTAGGCGTGCGGCTCGAAGGGGCCGTCGGCGGCGAAGGGCGCGCGTCCGACCAGGAGTGTCCACACGGTCGACGCGAGCATGTACACGTCGGAGGCGGGGCTTCTGTGCTCACCCCTCAGCGCCTCGGGCGGTGAGTGGACGAAGGTCTCGGATCCCGGCGACGGCGGCGCCAGGGGCTGCCCCATCGGCTGGGTCACACCGAACCCCGTCAGGACCGGGGTCCGTCCGGCGCGCAGGACGTTGCCGGGGGCGGTTCCGTTGTGGGTCGAACCCCGGGCGTGCAGAGCCCCCAGGGCTACCGCGACACTCCGCGCGACGGCGGAGGCCTCCAGGATGGGCGCGGGCCCCATCTTGGACAGCATGTCCGCGAAGGACCCGTCCGGGTAGTAGGGCAGTGCCACGAACACCTCACCGGTGATGGTGTTCCCCGCGTCCACCAGGGGGACCACCCCGGGCACGGAGGACAGGTCGCGCAGCCACTCGAGTTCGGTCCGGCCCTCCTCCGGGGAAAGGACCTTGAGGACGACGTCGGCCCCGCTCGTGGTCCTGGTGGCGCGCACGATCCGGGCCCGCAGGCCCTGCCGGACCGGGCCGGCGATGTCGTACCCGGGAGCCCACGACGGGGCGGATGCGGAACCGGACACGGGAGTTTCGCCCCTTCTCGTGGTGGTGGGTGGGTCAGGACCGGTGCGGCAGCAGGGGAGCTTCGTCGACGAAGGCCGGAGCGGACTGCTGGCGGTACTGCCCGATCCCCCGTTCCTCGTTCACCCCCTGCTGCCGCTCGAAGGCTCCGATGAGAGCGATGACCCCGCAGACCAGGGCGGTGAGGATGAGTCCGCCGATCACGGCCGGCCAGACCCTCTGCCGACGCCGCCAGTAGCGGCTCGACCCGTAGAGGATCGCGGAGCGCAGCTGGCGATGCCGCAGGGCGTCGGCCTGGAGTACGTACTTCTCCTCGTCCGGCGTGTAGTGGAACGCCTCGGGGAGGTGCAGATCCGGGTCGGGCGGAGGCGGAGAAGAGGGTACGGCGGTAGACATCGTCGCTGAGCCTACCGGAGGAAGATTGATTCGAGTTTGCCGTGCATTCCGCGCATCTTCTCGATCACCTCGTCGTTGGAACCGACGAGGTTCTGGAAAGCACCCTGAACTTCCTCGTATTTGGCGGAGAACTCTTCGTTGTTGGACATGGCGCTTTCACGGCCCGCGCCTTCCCAGGAACCGAAGGTGCTGTTGGCGGTGGTCATGAGTGCCTCCATGATGTTCTCGAAACGCCCGTGGGCGTCCGAGAGGTCCATGGAGGTGTTCTCCATTGAACTGATCCTGCTGAAGTGCTCGTCCGACATGTCGTCTTCCTCTCAGGCCTTGAACTTGACTACCGAATAGCTGAAGGGGATCAGCCGTTCACACCGCGCGCCAGGGGATCGATCTCGGCCGCGGCGGCGGTGTAGGTCTCCTCCGCCTCGCCGGAGATGCGGTTCAGCTCGGCCTGGGCGTCGGACAGGTTCATACCGTTGGTCTGGCACCAGGTCATCAGCCCGCTGAAGGCGTCCACCAGGCTCGCGCCGGCGGAGCTGAAGGGGGCCTCGGGGCCGCGCAGGCCCTCCGGGATCCCCTCGATGTCACCCACGAGGTTGCGGATGTCCTGCGTCATCGCGTCGGCCTGGTCGAGGGTTCCCGTGCTGCCCTCGCCCATCGCGTTGACGTTCGATAGATCGAGATGGTCGTTGCTCATGGTCAGTTCCTTAAGGGGTGATGGGGATGCGACCGCCGGGTTCAGGGAGAAGACGGGACACCAGGGACGTCTCGTGTCGGTCGGTGTGGACGATAGTCAAATCGGTGTCGCCCGGTCAACGAGGCATGTTCCTCGCGGTGACCGGTTTCTCGCACTCGTTCCCGTCCGAACGGCGCGGGCGTGCTCTTCGGCCGGTCACGTGGTCAGTCCTCCTCGATTCCTCAGGCGGGCGGTTCGCTCCACCCCACCTGGAGTAGTTCCGGACGTTTGCCGCGCAGCGCGAGCTGGGCCCGGCCGGCGGGGAGTTCCTTGGAGGCGACGCCGTTCGAGAGGCGCCCCTCGCGGCGGTCCCCGGAGAAGAGGATGCCGGGAGAGGCCATATCGTTCATCGCCTGTGTCACCGGTTCGAAGAGAGCCCGCCCGGCCCCGCCGGTCCTCCGGGCCGCGATGATGTGCAGCCCCAGGTCGGAGCCCTGGGAGATGAAGGGCGCCAGGGGCGCCAGGGGGTTGTTGCGCGTCCCCAGCATGTCCATGTCGTCGACCACGATGTACAGGTCCAGGCCCTTCCACCAGCTGCGCTCGCGGAGCTGGCGAGGGGTCACGTCCGGTCCGGGCAGCCGTTCCTTGAGGGACTTGGCCAGGCTCTTCGCCACGCCCGCGGTCTGGTCCGCGTTGGTGCAGTAGGAAAGCAAGTGGCTCTCGGGGACCAGTTCGAGGTGGCTCCGGCGGAAGTCCACCATCACCACGCCGATCTCCTCCGGGGAGCGCTGGATGATCTGCTTGACCATGCCCCGCACGAACGCGCTCTTGCCGGTCTTCGGGTCGCCGAAGGCCAGCACGTGGGGGTCCTTGGCGAGGTTGGTCCTGGCGGGGCTCAGCGTGCTCTCCGCCAGCCCCAGGACCAGCTGGTTGTTGCGCCGGCTCATCTTGTGGGCCTTGATGAGGCGGTCCAGCTCCACCTTCTCGGGGAGGGTCCTGACCCCCTGGACCGCGTTCTGCGGCCACCGCTCCCGGACCCGCTTGGTCAGGTCCGCGATGCCTTCGGTGACGTCCTCCGTGGTGGTGAGGGAGTCGACCCGTGGCAGAGCGACCTGGAAGTGACGCTCGTCGGCGCGCATGCCGCGCCCCGGGGTGTCCTTGGGCAGGGTCTCGGCGACCCTCCTGGTGAGGCCGGAGTCCATGGGGTCGCTCAGGCGCAGCTCCATACGGCCACCGAAGAGCGCTTGGAGACGCGACCGGATCTGTGTGTTCGAGGCCCCGGTCAGGATGGTGTGGATACCCAGTGAGGGGCCCCGCGTGGCGATGTCCATGAGCAGGTCGTCGGCCTCGTCGAAGTCCTCCCGTACGGCGGCCCAGCCGTCGATCAGGAGGAAGATGTCCCCGATGGTGCCGCGGGGGACGGTGCCGTCGGCCCGCGCCTGGCGCAGCGCCGCGGGTGAGTCGAGCCGGTGCTTGCGCATCAGCTGCTGCCGCCGGTCCAGCTGTGTGCGCACGTCGACGAGCACGCGCTGGACGCGCTCGGGGTCGGCGCGGCCAGCCACACCCGCGACATGGGGGAGGTCCTCCATGGCCTGGAGGGCCCCGCCCCCGTAGTCGATCGCGTACACGGCGACCCGGCCCGGGGGGTAGCGCCAGGCCAGCCCGGCGATGAGGGTGCGCAGAAGCGTCGACTTCCCGGACTGCGGGCCGCCCAGCAGGACGATGTTGCTCTCTCCGCCGGTGAAGTCCAGCTCGGTGGGCACCACCTTCTGGTCACGGGGGATGTCGGTCAGGCCGATGACAGCCCGGACCTCCGACGGCTCCGGTTCCACACCCTCGCCGTCCATGCCTTCGGACTCGCCCATGTGGTTCAGGACGGTGTCGAGCGGGAGCGCCTCGGGCAGCGGCGGCAGCCAGACCGGGCGCACGCGTTCGGCTCCCGAGTCGACGATCCGGTCGATCGTGACCTGCAGTGTGGTCCTGGACTCCTCCTTCGGACCGGCCTTCTCCTCCTTGGTGTCCGACGAGAGGGAGTCCATCAACGAGGAGAACAGCGAGGAACCGGTTCCCAGGGCCTTGTCGAGCCCGTTGTAGGAGAGCAGCGGGAGGACAGGGACCTCCTTGCCCTCCTGCTCCTCCTCCGGCGCGGGCGGCACGTACGGCTGGGAGACCATGGCCGCCTTGAAGCGCTCGAATACGGAGGTGTCGACCTTCAGGTAGCCCGAACCCGGCTCCGGCGGCAGGTGGTAGGCGTCCCCGACTCCGATCGCCTCACGGCTCTCGGCCTCGGAGAAGGTGCGCAGGCCGACCCGGTAGGACAGGTGCGACTCCAGGCCCTTGATCTTGCCGGGTTCGAGGCGCTGGGTGGCCAGCAGCAGGTGCACGCCGATCGAACGGCCGATGCGGCCGATGGCCACGAACAGCTCCGCGAAGTCCGGGTGGGCGGTCAGCAGCTCCGAGAACTCGTCGATGATGATGAGCAGATGGGGCATCGGCTGGAGGGAGGGATCCTTCTCCCTGGCCGCCTCGTAGGCGTGCAGGTTCGGCAGGTTCCCCGCGTCCTTGAGTACCTGTTGGCGCCGGGTGAGCTCTCCGAAGGTCGCCTCACGGAACCGCATCACCAGTGAGTCGTCGTCCGCCAGGTTGGTGATGAGCCCCGCGCTGTGCGGAAGCCGGTCGGTGTCGGCGAAGGTCGCGCCGCCCTTGAAGTCGACGAGGAGCAGCGCGAGGTGCTCGGGGTCGTGGTTGATCACCAGGGAGGCGACCAAGGTCCGGAGCATCTCCGACTTGCCCGAACCCGTGGCGCCGACCACCAGCCCGTGCGGCCCCATGCCGCCGAACGCCGATTCCTTGAGGTCCAGGAGGACGACGTTGCCCTGAGGCCCGACACCGATCGGCACTTTGAGGTAGTCGCCGGTACTGCGCGGACGCCACGTTCGCCCGGTGTCCAGCTCCGCCACGTCCGGCACGCCGAGGATCTCGGGGAGCCCGACGGTTTCGTGCATCGCGTTGTCGCCGTCGGCGGCGGAGATGCCGAAGGGCGCCAGGATCCGGGACAGTGTGGTCAGGTGGGCGACGCTCGAACGGTCGGCCCGCCCCTTCAGGGGGCTGCGCTCGTCGTCTTCCTCGTCCCCCGTGCCGTCGGTGTCCTCGGCCAGGTTCCCCTCCGAGTCGATGGTGAGCCGGAGGTCGACCCCGTCGGGCTCCTCACGCTTATCTCCGACCAGCGCGATCACGTGGATGCCGAGATCGGCGAGCGAGGTGGCGGGAGCCTGCGCGGCCAGCCCCGACAGCGTCGACTGGTGCTCCCCGTCGACGATGACGACCAGACGCCGCGTACCGGGGCCCGGCGCCTGCTGGCGGCGCCTTTGCAGGTCCACCGTGCGGGCCTCGATCTCCTCGGCGAGGAGATCGGCCATCTGCATGCTGTTGACGGTGACGAGGCGGGCCGGGAACGGGCCGTCCTGGGCGTCCTCGAAGGTGTTGTGGGGCAGCCACTTCAGCCACTCCCAGTGGGCGCGCAGCCGTGCGTCGCGTGCCACGCCGACCCGCAGGTCGTGCGGGGAGTGGAAGGCCGCCATCTGGGCTACGAGCGAGCGGGCCAGCCCGCGGCCGGCGGCGCGGTCGCCCACGATGGACACCACGCCGTGCTCGCGCAGCGGGATCACCAGCGGCATCTCGGGGACCTGGGCGTAGAGGTCGATCAGCTGCTCGGCCGCCCCCTGGCAGACGGGGTCGTAGACGACCAGCGGGTTGGAGGTGTCGACCTTGAGCTGGAGGCGCCGGGTCAGCGGGCGCAGGCCCGTACCCGCCCGTACTTCCAGGAAGTCGGGATCGCTCGCGCGCCTCTCCCACCTTCGGGAGCGCGATCGCGCCGGCGCGGTGAGCAGTTCGGGGTCGGGGTGGCGGAACGCGTTGTCGGACCGCTGCGTGGAGGCCACGTCCCGAACGATCTCGCGCAGCTGGTCCAGGTAGTCCAGGTACCGTTCCCGCTGCTCACGGATGCGTTTGCGGGGGCCGTTGTACTGCGAGACGAACATGATGATGCCGACGATCACGCTCGCGATCATGATGAGCACACCGGCCACCGCCATCAGCGGACGGTGGCCCATGGTGATGGACATCAGCAGAGAGCCCGAGCCGGTGATGATCGGCATGATGATCATGGCCCCGGAGCTGCCCGCGGGGGCGTTCTCCGGGATCTGCGGGGGAGTCGCGATGACCAGGGACCGATCCCCGGGGGACTTGGGGGTGGTACGCGCGGGTCGCGGGACCGATCTGGTCGCCACAAGCTCTCTCTCTTCCGTCCACCGATGGGGGCACTGGTGTCTGAGTGGCCACGTTCAGGATAATCTCGCGATCATCATCAACCATCCCATTCACGCATGAGAGATCGTGAGTGGGACCAAACCCAGCGTAGAGAACAAAGGAATCCCTGGTGTGAGCGGATACTGCCGAGTCACGGTCACCGGGCCGACGAAATGGGCTGATCTCGCCCTTCCTGGAACGGTTCCCGTCGCGACGCTGATGCCCCGCATCATCGAGGTCTGCGTGCCGGAGGACGGCGGGACCGACCCCGGCGCCTGGACGCTGAGCACGATCGACGGCGATCCGATCCACGCCGACACCCCCCTGGAGAGCGCGGGCGTGTACGACGGCGACGTGCTGACACTGCACCCCCGGGGGGCTCCGGCGCGCAGGCAGAACGTGGACGACGTCCGCGGCGCGGTCGAGGACGAGGTCGACGAGCACGCGTGGATCTGGAACCCCACGACCACGCTCTCCTTCGGCCTGGTGGTCTCGGCCCTCGGGCCGCTGCTCATGCTCCTCCTGCTGATGTGGCTGCGGCCCTCTCCCGGCCACCTCGCCGTGGGGGCACTGGGAACCATGTACACCCTCGCGTTCATGGTGTTCGCGGCTCGCCGGCCGCTGCCGGTGGTGGCACACCTGCTGTTCTCGACGGCGTGCGTGTGGGGGGCGGTCACCGCCCTGCTCGTCGGAGGTCTGCTGAGCGGGAGCGACCCCCTGGTCAGAGGGGCGTTCGCGCTCTGCGGCGCGCTCCTGGTCGCGATCGTCGGCTGGGCGCTGGACCGGACCGGGCTGGCCTACATCGCAGGGCTCGCGGTGCTGACCCTCGGGGCCGGTGTCCTGGTCGCCGTCGGCATCTTCGTCGAACCGGTCCAGGGCGTGCGCTCGATGGCTCTGGCCCTGGTGCTGTGTGTGGGCGTCCTGCCGCGGAGCGCGATGGTCATGGGCGGGCTGTCCGGGCTCGACTACGAGGTCGGGCGGTCCGGCCAGGTGAGTACCGGCCGGTTCGAGGAGACCTTCGACAACAGCGACCGGCTCCTCCTGGGCATCATCACCGGTGCCGGTGTGAGCTCGGGCCTGGTCACGGTTCTGCTCGCCTACTACGCCCAGACCCTCCCCGACCTGCTGCTCTGCGGGCTGATGGCGGTGCTGCTGCTCCTGCGGTCCAGGCTCTTCGACCGGATTCGCCACGTGCTGCCGCTCCGTATCTCCGGGGTGATCGGGATCGGGGCGACCGGGGTCGCCGCCATCGGCACCTACCCCGTCCTCGGTCCGTGGCTCCCCTTCGCCGTCCTGGTGGGCGGTGTCGTGCTCGGGATCCTGAGCGGGGTCCGCCTGACCGACGTCCCCAGGGCGTCCCTGCGTCGCCTGCTCAACTGGACCGAGATCGTGGTGGTCATCGCGATGCTCCCGGTCTTCGCGTGGGCGATGGGCCTCTTCCAGTTCGTTGGCGAGCGCACGGGAACTTTCTGACCCACAACCGCATCTTTCCCCCCGATAGAGAGGAGTTGGCCTGTGAGTCTCGATGAAGTCAGTGTGAACACCTGGGCCGGCATGAGCAGGGCCCAGGAGGCCGAGGCCATGGCCGAAGCCATGGTCGGGCTGTCCGACACCTTCGAACTGCTGATGGGTGAGGCGATCGACAAGGCGGGCTGGATGCTCCGCCCGGGCTTCTACACCTTCGAGCGCGAGAACGCTCCTGACATCGAGACGCTGCAGGAGAACGGCAAGGAGCTGGCCAACGGCATCCAGGGCGGGATCTCCCGCGTGGTGGAGACCGACTACGAGGCCGACGAGACCTTCCAGGGCGCGTGGAACGACATCCCGGACGTCAACTTCTGACGACTGAGCGGTTGACCCCGTTCCTCTGACGATCCTCGGTACCCGTGAACCGGCCGGGGGCCGCGGCCGCGAGCCGCGAAAGCGCGGCCGAGAGGCCGCCACTGATTCATTCCTGGGTGGCGAGACTGTGGGTGGAGAGCATGAACAGCATGAGGTCGGTGACGGTCAGCGCGGGTGGCGGCGCTGTGACGGCTGTGGAGGTGAGCGGCCAGTCCCAGCAGTTCAGCACGGCGTCGTACGTGCTCGTCATGAACGGCGATCCGGATATCTACGCCTCCCCGCTCGAAGGACTGGCCGAGGAGCTGCACGCGTTCACCGCGCGCATCCTCGGCCGGGCCAACGACCTCCACGGCTCCTTCGACGACACGGCCCAGCAGTTCTCCGAAGTCCTGAAGTGGAGCATCGAGAACTTCTCCGAGGATGACCAGGCCCTGTGGTCCGACGTCTCCGCGAACATGAGCTTCTGTGCCGCCATCGTCGAGAACTGGAAGGACACGGTCAAGACCTACAAGGACGAGCGCCTCCGGATCATCAACAGGTGGAACGAGGAGGCCCCGACGCTCGCGGCCGACCTCGACAAAGCACCGCCCATGATCCAGTTCATGTGGAACGACTCTCCCGCCGAGGCCGCTGAGAAGGCCCTGGAAGCGCTCAAGAACGAGCTCGAGGACGAGGAGTCGACCGCTTACCGCCTGCTCAAGGACACCGGAGACCAGCTCTCCGACGACCTCAAGAGCGGGCCCACAGTCGAGGCCGTGGGGCGCCTGATGGAGGGCGGCTACGTCACCTGGTCGCAGTTCAACCTCGGCGGTTCGGTCTCCGACCTGCCCGAAGACGTCGACCCGGAAGAGATGGCCGAGAGCATCGTCCCCTACGTCAACGGGGACAAGGAACTCGACGACGACTACTACGAGATGCTCGCCGTCCTCTCCGGGATCGGATGGCGCGCCGAACGCGCGAACAGCGGCGACGGCGAGAACATGGACCCGGCGGACATGGAGTTCCTCAAGGAGTTCTACGACCAGCTGGAGGACTCGATCGGCGTCGCCGACCTGGCGCGGCTGGCGCCCATGGACGAGTTCATGGGCGCGGAGGACGCCGCGCCCCTGCTGGCCGCGCTCGGCACCGGCATCCTCGTGCTCAGCGACCAGCGGCTCAAGCACGGGGACGACTCCGTTCCCGGCGGCTACCACGACCTCCCCGCCAGCGTCCGCGCCGCGGTCGAGGGCGACCCCGACTTCGGGATGCGCGACATCGACTGGGAGGCGGTCGGCAACCTGTTCGGCCATGTCCCCGAGGGTGTCGAGGGCGGCCGGGGGCTGTCGCTGACCCTGGGGCTCACCATCGGCCACGAACTCGACTCCCAGGACCCCTACTTCATCTCGGACGAGAACCTCGAGCACATGCAGGCGGCCCTGGAGGTCGCCACGAGGAACACCGACGCCAACGCCGACATGATCTCCGGTCCCGGCGACTGGTTCGAGCACCCGCGCCTCGGCGACATCCACGAGGACGAGAAGCGCCAGGCGGCGTTCGAGGCCATCCTCACGCGCGAGTGGCCCGACGACGGCGCCGCGGCGAGCGGCTACACCGACTGGATCCTGGAGGCCAAGCAGGAGGCCGGGGACGACTCCCGCGCCGTCGACGAGGTGGCCAAGGACCTGATCGAGTTCCTCACCGACGACGAGCGCTACGAGCGTATGACCGACCTCACAGGCGGCATGTACAGCGACCACTTCGGCCAGAGCGGCCTGTCGTTCACCCAGGTCAACAACGAGATGGGCAAAGGGCTACTGGGCGTGTACGGGGCTTATGTGGATGCCTTCAGCCTCAACCCTGAGGATGAAGGCAGGGTCACTATCAGTGAGTCCAATGGGGCCCTGTTGATGGGGATTGAGGAGCGAGAACGTTTTCTCGAGTTCGTCGCGGGCGACGAGGAATCTGCAGTTGCTATGGTGGCCATTACTGAAATGTACATTGATGGTCTCGTGGAGGGGATGTTTTTCGACGGTGATGAAGAGGTTAGTGCGAGGAATGCAGGGGAGCACGCGAATCGCTTGAACGAAGTCGTCAACCAGGCTCTTGTGAGCGAAGCGCACAGCAGGACCGAGTCCTCCGATTCTCATCTCCTGGATGAGTACGAAAGGAGAAAGGCCGGACGGGAGCTGTTGGTTGAGATGGTTTTCAAGCCTGGCGAGCTGATCTCCACAAAGAACCCGGTTGGGCAACTTCTGATTGACGACCTTCTTTCCTCTGTGAAGGATTCCGTGACTGCTGCTGCGACCGATTCCGTGTCGCTTGAACTCGGTCCGGTGGCTGAAATGAACTCACAAGCGGATTCCTCTATCGCGGCGAATCATATTCGCGCTGGAAGTGTGATAATCGACCATTATATCGCCGATGGTGATATTGAAGAGAGTCGGTTTGATGACTTTGAGCACCTAGAATTTCAGGACGGTCACGTCGTGATCTCCGGATACGAGAATCAATTTCGTTCGGACGTACAGGACGAGATTGACGAACTCCTGGCCGGTGTCGGTGACGGGAGGGGAACCGAGCTGCTCGAGAGCTACTTAGAGCACTACCACCAGACGAAGACGGACGGGACCGGTGGTGAGAAGCCGGAGGCGGACGTGGAAAGACCCGATGGCGAGGACAAATGATGGGGTCGTGGTTGCGCTCTTGGTGGTTCCTGGGGGGTGTGGTCCTGGCGGTAGTGGCTCTGTTTGGAGCCTGGTTGTTGCCAAGGGATGACGTGCGAGTACGGCACGAGGCCCCGGCGGGTGATTGGGCTCCCGGGGAGGTTCCCGTAACTGTCTCGGAACTGGCCTGGGAGTGGACCGCCGAGGAAGCTACAGGTGTGCCGAGGTTGTCCTGGCTTCCCGGCGGTGTACTCGTGGCTATGGAGGACGGCGTCGTCGCGTTGGACGGTGCCTCGGGTCGGGAGATGTGGAGCTACCTGGTGGAGGGGACCCGGGTGTGGACGGACGTGTCCCCGTCGGGAAACCGAGTTCACGTGCTCTTTCCGGACCAGCCGCAGGAGCGTCCTGAAGGGGACGACAGGTCCGCCGAAGGTCCGAACGGTGAGGACGGGAGTGAGCCAGTGCCGGGCCGCCGTGTGGTTCTGGACGGGGAGACCGGCGAGGTCGTCGGTGACCGCGAGGAGGAGTTGGCGGGCGACGTCGAGGAACTGCGTGGTGTCTTCGATATCGGTGTCGCGACGGACACCGGATCCCTGAGAGTGACACCTGAGCCGCAGTTGGGTGCGGAGATGCGTTCGGATGCGGACGGCGGAGTCCTCTGGCGCACCGAGGAGTTGTTCTCCTGCGGTGAGGCGAAGGTCGGGTCGGCCAGCACTCCGACGGTGTTCGAGGATGTCGTGGTGGTGCGAGCCGTGTGCGGATCCGGTGAAGCGCAGGTGACCGCACTCGATCTGGAGGAAGGGGCGCAGCTGTGGTCCAGGACGGGGTCCGAGAGCGAATTCCTGGCGCCGGACGGGGGTGTCCGCCGGGTGGGAGAACTGTTGGCCGTTCACGAGGGGGACACGGTTCCCAGCCCTGAGGGCGGAACACGTCATCAGGAGCGTGTGGTCCTGGACCCAGCCAACGGCGAGATTCTGGGCAACGGGCCTGATCTGGGAGACGACCAGGCCTTGGTCAAGACCCTGGAGGACGGCTATCTGGTGGCTACCAGGGGAACCGAAGAACGCGTCTACGACTACGAGAAGAGGGGCTTCGACGGAGAGACTCTGGCGACTACTGCCGGAGAGGCGATCCACACCTGGGCGATGAGTGTCTACCTTCTGCCCTTGGAGGAGAGCCTGGTCAAGTTGGAGCCCCGTTCTCCCCTGACGCGCGGGACCGACGTGGTTCGCAGCGGACTGACTGTGAGCGAGTGGGGGAGCGGCAGGGAAGCCGACGAGATCGCTTTGCCGAGGCCCTTGGACGGGGGACTCAGCACCCAGGAATCCTCTCGTGCCCATGACTTGCTGGGCGATGACCGGTTCCTCGCGGTCCCCGGAGCAGTGGCGCTTGTCGAGCGGACCGAGGGGGACGGCGCCGGAGCCACGGTTTTGGGGTTCCGGTGAATGACCACCACCAGGAACCCCGACGGGCGCGCTCGGGTCTGACCGATCCCTCCGGCCCCGTCGCCGCCGAAGAACGGGATTTTCCCGGTGCGGCCGCTCACGGCGCCAAGGTTGCTGGACCGGCGACGCATTTCGACCGTGTCCTTGATGGAAAATCCAGGGAGAGGAGAAACTGATCGAAATTCCGGGGATTTCTTCACTGAGTCGAATTCTGAATGGAAGCATTTCCAGGCATGGTGCGGGGGTTGTGGTCCTGTCCCTGGCACTGGTCTCGGTGACGGGATGCTCCGGAGCCGGTGAGGGAGACGCAGGCGACGCGGCTGAGGAAGAGCAGAAGGAGTACATCTCGCGTGTCTGGGTGATCGACACCGCCTGGACCCACGTGCTCGGGAGGATACTCGAGGGGGACGAGGAGGGCGTGGCAGTTCTGGGTGGCTCTGCCCAGCCGTTCGAGGAGCACGGTGGCAACGTGTGGGAGACCAATATCGATTTCCTGCTTGACTCGGGACTCCTCCAGGAGGCAGACGGCCAGTATCGGGTTGACCCGTCGTTGGGCATGGCTGAGGCTGGCCGGGAAATCTCCCTCGGGGGCGAGGAGATTCGCGACGCGGTCATGCGGACGTTGGAGGCCAGCCCGGTGACGTGGTGCGGCGAGGAGACGAACGGGCTCGATTTCGCCGATGCCTACTACACGGAGCACTACGGCGAGTTCGACTCCAAAAAGGAGTACGTGGTGAGCATTGGGAAGTACGTCGAGTGCGGGACGGCGCCCTAGTCCGCAGCAGGGGGCTGGTCGTTCTGGTGCCGCTGGTGCCCGTGTCCGGGTGTTCGCTTCTTGGCGGAGCGCGGGTGTCGCAGGCGGAGCACCGAGTCCATCCAGGCGAGGTCTCCTTGTACCCGGCACCGGATTCGGTCTCAAAGGCGGCCTGGGAGTGGGAGGCACCTGACGACCACGTGCTCAGGGATGTGCTTGCGGGCGTTGGGGGCGCTGTCATGGTCCTCACCGATGGAGTTGTCGGGCTGGCGGGTGCCACAGGCGAGGTGCTCTGGCGGTACCGGATCCCTGGCGGCTCGCTTGAATCGGCTGCGGTCACCCCCGAAGGGACGGTCGGTGGTGTTGGCCTACCAGACGGAGGACGAAGGCGAGCTCGACGTGGTCGTGCTGGACGCGGGAACCGGTGAGCACCAGGTACCTACCACTGGGGATGACCGTGGATGGACTTCGCTCCTGACCGAGAACGCGCGCCTGTCCGACACCGGAAACGGGGCTTTCGGCCTGTCCGCCGCATCGTTGGAGACCGGCGAGCCGCTCTGGGAGTTTGAGGAGGACATTCCGGATGAGGCAGGAGAGTTCCACGCGGGTGAGGTCGGTGTCACCGGGGACACTGTCGTGCTGAGCGCCGTTCTCACTGAGGACTCCCCAACGGAAGCGGGGTCTGGGGACGGCGTCGACCAGACCCTGTCAGCGGTCGGTCTCGACGCCGAAACGGGATCCCCCTGTGATGAGGCTCCTTCACGGCTGAAGAGGTGGAGCCGCCGCAGCTCACGCTCTCCGAAGACGGTCAGGCGCTCCTGCTGGAAGCGGGTGGTCGTGACTTCTCGGAAGTGGGGGAACAGTGGCTGTTGGACCCGCTCACGGGGGAGGAGCTGCCACGGCTGGTACCGGTGGACCTGTATCCGAACGAGGCGATGCTCCTCCACACGGAGGGTTCTCCCAACGCGGACGCCGACGCCCCGCGACTGGTGCCGGTACCCGGAGCCGTCGTCGTCACGGAGGAGCACGACCTCAGCGTTCGGGCGGTGGGGCTGATCTGACGTCCGTGACCGGACCATCGACGCGGAGCTGAGTCCCGTGGGGCTCCGGGTGTTGGCCTCACCCGATCACGCCGACGACTTCCAGAGTGTGCGGGTCGATGATGTCGACGTTCCCGTCCTGGTTGACCGCTGCGATCACCTCCGGGTGGAAGGCCACGGGGCGGGGCATGAGGCCGTCGTCGTCCTCCAGCAGGTTCTCGCCGGTCTCGACGTCCCACAGGTAGCCGTGGGTCTCGTTCTCCCGGTCGGTGCCCAGGTTGTCCGGGCCCTCCTCGGCCGCGAGACTCCAGCTGAAGTGGACCAGACCTCGTTCGGCGTCCATGCCCAGGTGGTTGACCCAGGCGTCGGGTGTATCGGCGTAGTCGCCGGTCGGGAACGTGGCCGTCGCAGCGCCTCCGGCCAGGTCGTACAGGATGATTTCGTCGTTGCGGACGAACAGGATCTGGTCCTCGCCGGGAACTACCGCGAAGTGCAGTTCGGTGACGTTGCGGATGGTCTGGAGCGTCTCCCCGCTCTCCGTGTCCCAGATCTCGATGGAGTTCCGAGTGTGGGCGGCCAGACGGGTCTCGTCGAGAAAGGCCACCTGGGGGACCAGGTCCTCGCCCAGAGCGGCGACGGCCTCGCCCGACTCCAGGTCGACCACCTCGACCGGAGTCCCGGTGCCCACGCCCACCCGGTTGCTCAGGGCCATCCGCCTGCCGTCGGGGCTGAACGCCAGATCCGTGACGGACCAGTTCTTCTGGCTTCCGTCCGGGAGCGGCTCCGGCTGCGGGCCCGGGTGGTTCGTGGCCTCGCCCGAAGCGAGATCGAAGGTCGTGGTGAGTCGGTACGGGCGCTCCTGGCCCTCGACCTCCTGGAGGGAGGTGGCGGCGATCACGCAACCGACCGGGGCGAACGACATCGGACCCAGGCCGTTCAGTTCCTCCACGGGTCGGGCGAGCTCCTCGCCTTCACGCCAGTCCCACAGGGTGAGGCCGTGGTTGAAGCTGCCGACGGCCAGGACGTCGCCGTCGGGAGAGAACTCCAGCTGCATGGCGTCGAGGTCGGTCACCGGTTCAGCCGGTTCGGGGAACGCTGACCCGTCCGAGCAGGTCGCCTCGCTGCCCGAACCGTCAGCGGCGCCTCCAGCCGGGGTCGCGCGGTTGAGCCACCAACTGGAGCCGACGGCAGTGAACAGGGTCAGGGCCACAGCTCCCGCGGTAAGGGCGATCAACCGTCTCCGGCCTCGGGGACAGGGGGTTTCTGGCTCGGCGGGGAGCATCCCGCGCATGCGCGCGGCCTCGGCCTCGATCACCGAGGCCAGCTCCGGCGGCCAGGGTGAGGCGGAGGCCGCTCCGCCCAGCATGCTCACGAGGTCGACCGAGCTGGGCCGAAGGTCGGCGTTCTCGCGCAAGCAGTCGTCGACCACGGCTCGGAGCTGGAGCGGCACCTGGTCCAGTCCGTCGGGGCCCTCCACACCACTGGCGGCGAAGCACAGGACGGCCGCCCAGGCGAACACGTCACCGGCCGGGGCACCTCCGCCCTCCATCGGGTCGAACACGCCCCGGGCCGAGCCGTCGCGATCGGCTGGTGGAACCAGACCGGGGTCGGCCAGCAGCGCGCGGTCGCTGGTCAGTAGGACGCCTTCGGGGGTCAGCGTTCCGTGGGAGCGCTCAGCGGAGTGCAGTGTGGCCAGCCCCTGGGCCGTGGCCAGGGCAAGGGTGTGCACGGCGGCGGCCGGGAGCGGACCGTGCGCCCGGACCAGTCCGGCCAGGTCCGCGCCGAACGGCGTCTCGGTGACCGCCCACGGCACGGGGGAGTCCAGGTCGGCGTCGAGTACGGCTGCCACGTGTGGGCCGCCCAGCCCGGACGCGCTCTCGACGCGTTGGAGGAAGTCGGCCCGTGTGGTCGGATCCGTGGCGTGCTCGGCGCGCAGGATGCGAACGCGGACCGGCGAACGCCCGGGCGTCGAACCCAGGTAGGCGTGGGTGTGGGCGTCCTCGCCCAGTTGGGCCAGAAGCTGGTAGGGGCCTGCGGCGGGGGGATCATGGGGACTCAGGGGACGCATGCTGCCTCGTCAGTGCTGTTCGGTTCGGCAGAACGTGTTGATGGTGGGCGATGGGACGGTGCTCGCGGTGCGGTCTCGTCGGAGAGGCGCCCAGAGGGAGGGGCAGGTCGAGGGACGGACAGGTCCGATCCTCAGCTGATCTCGTTGATCACATCGAGGGTCTCCGGGTCGAGGAGCAGCAGGGTGTCCCTGTCGAAGGCGGCGATGGCCTCGTCATGGGGGTGGACGGCCAACCGGTCGATGAGCAGGGTGTCTCCGGACGTCGTTTCCTCGCCGGTGGCCACGTCCCAGGCACGGCCGCCGGAAGGGCCCGTGGCGGTGGCGAACATCCCGGCGGAGTAGAGGGTCTCGCTGTCGCTGGAGAAGGCCAGGCCGGAGAAGCTGCGGTGGCCCTCGATCTCCTTGACGACCTCGCTCGCCTCGTAGTCGTACAGGGCGATGTCGCCGCCGCCCCGGTCCACCGCCATCAGGGGTTCGGTCGGGGAGAGGGCTGTCGCGTGCCATTCGGTGCCCTGCCCGGAGGTGCTCTCGGGAGCTTCCTCGACCAGTGCTGCCACCACTTCGGCTGTTCCCACGTCGTACAACACGACCCGGGGGTAGCCCTCCTCGAAGTCGACCTTCAGGTGGGCGCCGTCGGCACTGAACTCGGTGCTGGCGACGGGCGCGGACAGTTCCAGGGTGTGCGTGATCGAGTCGTCCTCGCGGTCCCACAGGTACAGGGTTCGCTGGTGATCGCCGTGGGTGACCACCACCGCCACCAACGATCCGTCGGGGCTGATCGAGACGGCTCGGTAGTCGACGACGTCCTCCAGTTCCCCTTCCACGTCGAAGAGCCCCACCCTCTCGTGCCCGGAGTCGAAGATCCCGACGGCGTCGGCGAAGGAGGCCGCCATGGTGCCGTCGTCGGCGAGATCGAAGGATACCGGTGCGGGATCGACCCGGTGCAGGAACCGGCCGCTCTTCCACTCCCAGAGGGTCATCGCGTCAGTGGCGCGGACGTACACGCCGGAGCCGTCCGGCGTGAACACCACGTCGCCGACGAATCCGTCGAACGCTGTCTCGCCGTCCCGCTCTTCGGCCGTCCCTTCCTGGTCGGCGGGGGCGTCGGGGGCCTCGTTTCCGTTCGTGCCGGTCCTCTCGCGGGCGCGCAGGTCGCTGGCTTCCTCCCTGGACGATTCCGGTGCGAACGCGATCAGGGAGACACCGGCGACCAGCGCCAGCGTGACGGTGGCCGCACCCGCACCGATGAGTCCGCCGTGCCCGGCCCTGGGCCGTGAGGACAGGGGCGCCGCAGCGTCCTGGAGTGGGCCGCCGGGAGCTGCCTCGTCGGCTTGGCGGGCCTCCTCCTGGTGGGTGTTGAGGGACTCTCTGACCTGCACGGGAAGCCAGCCGTGTTCGGCGGAGGGCAGAGGTCCCGCGGACAGCTCACGGACGATGGATTCGGCCGAGGGGCGCTCGTCCGGGTCCTTGGCCAGGCAGCGTGCCAGGACGGGTCGCAGGGCTTCCGGGACGCCGTCGAGGTTCGGGGACCGGCCGACCACACGGGGAAGCACGCTGATCGCCCGGCCCGCGCCGAAGGGAGGCTTGCCCGTGGCGGCGAAGACCACCACCCCAGCCAGGGAGAAGATGTCGCTCGCCGGAGAGCTCTCCCGCCCCCTGACCTGTTCGGGTGAGGTGTACATGGGTGTGCCGAAGCTCTGGCCGGTCCGGGTGAGGACGGTGCCCTCGACCGCCCGGGCGATCCCGAAGTCGATCACCTGCGGTCCGCGCGGTGAGAGCAGGACGTTGCTGGGTTTGAGGTCGCGGTGCATGAGGCCGGCGGCGTGGATCGCCTGGACCGCACTGGCCAGGCCGAGGGCCAGGACACGCAGGGAACCCTCCGGGAAGGGTCCGTTCTCCCGGACGGCCTCCTTGAGGGTGGGGCCGGGCACGTACTCGGTCGCCATCCAGGGCAGGTCCGCGTACGGGTCGGCGTCCACCACCCGGGGGGTGAACGGACCCACCACCATCTGGGCGGTGCGGACCTCGCGCGCGAACCTGGCGCGGAAATCCCGGTTTCCGGCCAGGTCCGCCTTGACCACCTTGACCGCGGCCAGACGACCCTCAGGGGTGCGGGCCAGGTGCACTTCGCCCATGCCACCCGCACCGAGGCGGGCGAGGAGCCGATGGGGGCCGATGTGGGAGGGGTCGGTGGAGGTCAGGGGCTTCACGAGTCCGAACTCCTCGGGTGGTGGGCGGCTGCTCCGGGCGCTACTCCGGGTACTCGTGCAGGACCTCGAAGGTCTCGGCGTCCACGATCAGGAGGCGCATCCGCTCGGAGGCCGGGGTGATGGTCGCGATGACCGTCCCCTCCGGGTGGAAGTCGAGCAGGGAGTAGAGCGGCACCCCGTCCTCGGTCAGCAGGTCTCCGGTGGCGGTGTCCCACACCCGGCCTCCCCTGACCGCGGCGCCGTCGTCGCCGCTGGCGACCAGCCGGGTCCCGTCCGGGGAGAAGTGGAGCTCGAACAGCGGGTGGCCGTTGGTCGGGGGAACCTCCAGGGGTGTGGTCTCACCGGTGGCGAGGTCGTACAGGACGTTGTCCTCGGGGCTGGTGGTGATGGCGAGCAAGGAGGGGTCCGTGGGGTGGAAGGCCAGGTGCTTCAGGTGGTGTCCCGTGTCGTCGCTGGGCATGGCGGGGAAGTCCTCGTTGGGCAACTCCAGGACGGGCTCCCGCGAGGCCAGGTCCCACACGGCCGACACCCCGGTGCCCGAGTAGTTGCTGACGACAAGCTGTGAGGCGTCCGCGTTGAAGTGCAGGTCACGGGCGTAGGAGTCCGTCTCGATCTCGAACTCGACCTCCTCGGACTCCAGGTTCCACACCTGGACGAGGGGCTGGTCCCCGTCGTCGGCCGCGCTGTCGCTCGAGGCGTTGACCGCGACCGCCAGGCGGGTGCCGTCGGGGCTGGAAACCGTCCGGCCCCAGTCCAGGAGACCGGGATCCTCCAGGTAGCGCGGCTCCTCCTCACCGGGATCCCAGAGCAGGACGGCATCGGCGAACGAGCCGACGACGGTGCCGTCGGCGCCGACCGTCAGGTGGCTGGGGCGCTGCTCGAAACGGCGGAGTTCCTCGCCGGTCCGCCAGTCGATCTCGACCAGGTGGTCCTGGCCGGAGACGTGGAGGCTCTCGCCGTCGGGGGCGAAGCCGATCCCCAGGAGACGGGAACCGAGGACATCGGACGGCACGGGCTCCTCCCCGGGGTCTGGTACCCCCGCGACGTCGTCGTCGGACCGGGCGGTCAGGAGACCAATGGTCCCGGCCACCACGACGACGGCCAGAGTCGCGGCCCCGGCGATGAGGGCGGTGCGGGCACGGCCGCCGGGTGGCGGGCCGTCCGCGGGCGGGCCGGTGGGGGCGGTCTCGGGGACGGCCGCCTGGTGGGTCCGTGCCAGGTGGGCGTTGAGCGAGTGGTTGACCCGGGCGGGGAGCCAGCCGTGTTCCGCGGAGGGCAGGGGACCGTGGGAGAGGACCCGGAGGAGCTCGTCGGCGCTGGGGCGTCCGTCCGGGGCCTTGGCGAAGCAGCGGGCCAGGAGCGGTCGCAGGGGCTCCGGGACGGCGTCGAGGTCGGGTACGCCGCCCACGACCCGGGACAGGAGCTCGGCCGTTCTCCCGGTACCGAAGGGCGGTCGGCCGCTGGCGGCGAAGACGACCACACCGGCCAGGGAGAACACGTCGCTGGAGGGCCCGATCCCCTTGCCCGTGATCTGTTCCGGGGAGGTGTAGGACGGGGTCCCGAAGCTCTGGCCGGTCCGGGTGAGGACGGTGCCCTCGACGGCGCGGGCGATGCCGAAGTCGATCACCTGGGGTCCGCGCGGTGAGAGCAGGACGTTGCTCGGCTTGAGGTCGCGGTGCATGAGCCCGGCGGCGTGGATCGTCTGAAGGGCGTTGGCCAGACCCAGTGCGAGGACCCGGAGGGAGGGTTCGGGGAAGGGCCCGTTCTCCCGGACGGCCTCCTTGAGTGTGGGGCCGGGGACGTACTCGGTGGCCATCCACGGCACGGCGGCTTCGGCGTCGGCACTGAGTACGGCCGGGGTGAACGGGCCCCGCACGCGTTGCGCGGTGCGGACCTCGCGGGCGAACCGGGCGCGGAACTCCTGGTCCCTCGCCAGGTCCTCCTTGACCACCTTGACCGCGGCCAGCCCTCCCTCGGGAGTGCGGGCGAGGTAGACCTCCCCCATGCCGCCCTCGCCGAGCCTGGACAGCACCTGGTGGGGGCCGATGCGGGAGGGGTCGGTGGAGGTCAGGGGAAGCACGGGTCAGCTCCTGGGGCACGGGTTGGGGTACCAGTCTGCCCGGGTTGGCGGGCCTTCCTCCTCCTGGCCCCGGAACCCGGTCACGTCAGCTCTCTGACCACCTCGAACGTGTCGGGGTCGATCAGGACCAGATCGCTCTCGACGGCGGTGACGGCGGCGAGGGTCCCGCCGTCCGGGTGCGGCGCGACCACGCTGTAGGCGCCGGCCCTCTCCTTGCCCTCGACGAGGTTCTCGCCGCTGTCCAGGTCCCACACGTAGGTCTGGAACCGCCACGAGCCGGGCCCGGTGCCCACCTGCCAGGTCGCGTACACGCGGTCCCGTTCGGCGTCCACGAGGAGCCTGGTGAGCATGGGGTCGTCGTCCGTCTCGAACTCCTCCCTGGTGAAGGAGGTGACCGCCGCCCCCGTGGTGTAGTCGCGGATGACGACCTGGTCGCCCTCGAGATACGCCACCTGCGTCTCACCCGGAACCACCGCGAGGCGCGTGTTGGAGGCCCCCGCCAGGGAGTGCGCCTCCTCACCGGTCTGCGCGTCCCAGACGTGGATCTCGCCGTTGCTGTTGGTGGCGAAGTGCCGCTCGTCCACGAACACGGTGCTGTAGTGCAGGCCGGGCGCCATGGGCTCGCCCGCTTCACCAGTGGCGGTGTCGATCACCACGGTGCTGGCGGTCTGGCCGGTACTGCTGAGCGTCACCGCCAGCAGGGCGCCGTCCGGCGAGAAGTTCATGGCCTCCACATCCCTCGGCTTCAGCAGCCAGCGCCCGCTGTCGTCCGGACCCTCCTGCGGTCCCAGGTGCTCGGTGGTGCTGCCGCCGGACAGGTCGTACGTGTGCCCCACCTTCACGGTGTGCTCACGGCCCTCGTACTCGACGGACTCGGCGGTGCTCATGGTGCAACCGACAGGGGAGAACTTCGTGTCGACTCCATAGGTCGAGTTCGTCATCGGCAGCGCGGTCAGCTCACCGGCGTTCCAGTCCCAGACCGTGAGCCCGGCGGAGGAGGCCGCGGTGAGCAGGTCCCCGTCGGCGGAGAAGGCGGGGTCCCAGTACTTGGTGTCCTCGGGCAGGGGTTCCTCGGGGACGGGGTACCCCGCGCCGTCCAGGCATCCGGTCTCGGAGACCAGCCCCGCCCCGGCCTCGGCGCCGGAGGCCTCGGGGTCCGGCGGGTCACCGCCGAGGTGGTGGCGGGCGTACACCGCCCCCGTCCCCGCGAGTACCACCAGTGCCAGGACACCAGCGCCCACCGCGAGCAGGCGGCCCCGCTTCCTGGAGGAGGGACCACCGTCCCCGGGGGTGGCGTCGGAGTCTTGCAGCATCGACGCCTGCGCGGCGGCGGCCGTGTCGATCGCCGCGCGCACCCGGGGTGACCACGGGGTGGGGTCGGCCGGGCCGCCCAGCATCCGCACGAGGTCGTGGGAGCTGGGGCGCAGCCGGGGGTCGCGCTTGAGGCAGGCGTCGATCAGCCCGCGCAGTTGCAGGGGCACACGGGCCAGTCCCTCGGGGCCCTCCACGCCGCTGGCCGCGAAGCACAGAGTGGACGCCCACGAGAACACGTCCGTGGCCGGAGCGGCCCCACCCTCGGGGGCGGCGAAGGCCGGGTGAGGAGCACGCTGCCGGGTGTCGCCGATTGCCCACTCCAGGCCGGGGTCGGCCAGAAGCGCGGTGTCGGCCGACACCAGCACGCCGTCCGGCCACAGGGAGCCGTGCGCGCGGTTCGAGGAGTGCAGACCTTCCAACCCCTGGGCGAGCGCCAGGGCGAGCGGGTGCAGGGCGTCCACCGGGAGCGGGCCGTGCCGGTTCACCAGCTCGGCCAGGCTGGGGCCGAGGGGCCGGGACACCGCGACCCAGGGCACCGCGCCGCGCGGGTCGGCGTCGCGGACTCCGCACACGTGCGGGCCCTCCAGCCCCCGCGCGGACTCCACCTGGTGCGCGAAGGAGGAGCGGAAGGCGGGGTCGGTGGCGTACTCCGGCCGGACCACCTTTACCGCGACGGGGTCGTCCGCGCGTGAGGCACCCAGGTAGACGCGCGCGTAGGCGTCCTCGCCCAGGCGGGCGTACAGGCGGTGGGGACCGACGGAGGGCGGGTCGTGGGGGTGGAGAGGGAACATGGGGCTTTCCGGGTCGGGAGGTCGGGACGAGGTTTCGGGGGCCGTGCCGGGGCCGCCTAGAGACGCTCGATGATGCGCATCTCGCGCGCGTCAACGACCCACATCCCGTTTCCCGTGGCGGGGACGCCGATGATGACCTCACCCTGGGGGTGCACACTGATCTCCCACAGGAATCCCTCGTCGGCCTCCGCGGTGAGTTCCTCGCCGGTGGAGTACTCCCAGATCTTCATGATCCCCCCGGCGGGGTCGAAGTCGTCCGGGAGGAAGGTGGCGTACACGCGGTCCGCCACCACGCTGTACTCGAAGTCGTGCAACACGAGGTCGTCGTCCAGGTCCTCGGTGACGAACGCGGTGCCCTGCTCGGGGTCGGAGACGACGTTCTGGGTCTGCACTCCTTCCGCGACCGGATAGACCAGGGTCTCCTCGTCCACGAAGCTCAGTGCCGTGGGGTTGGTGCTCGGGATCTCCTCGCCCGTGGCGACGCTCTCGCCGGTCTCGGTGTCCCAGACCGTCGAGTGCTCGAGAAGGTCCTGCGCGGCGATGTGCCTGCCGTCCGGTGAGACGGCCACCGACAGGACGGTGCTCGCGCTGCCGGTGTAGGTGGTGACCAGTTCGCCGGTCTCCAGGTCGTACACGAACACGCCGGAGTCCACCTGGTAGTACTTGTTTCCGACCACGAGTTGTTCGCTGTCCGGGGTGAAGGCGACCGCGCCCACCTCCCACCCCTCGGAGAGGACCGTCACCTCCCCGCTCTCCAGCGAGTACACGTACGCGCCGTCGTCGGAGGCGTAGGCGAGCATGCAGTCGTCGGGGCTGAACACCGGGTGGCCGTACATGGGTGCGATCTCGGTCTCGATGAGGGCGAGCTCCTCCTGCTCGCGCCAGTCCCACAGCGCCACCCCGCCGGTCCCCGCGACGGCGAGCACCTCACCGTCGTTGGAGAAACCGGTGTAGAAGATGCCCGCCTCGTCCTGGGGAACGGTCGTCTCCTCGTTGGCTGCCTCCGTGTACTCGGGGGCCAGGTGCTCGGTGGGCGAACACGCCTCCCGATCCGGTACCCCCGGGGCCTCCTCGGACGCGGTGTCCGCCCCGGACCCGATCAGACCGGCGTCCCCCGCGGCCCACACACCGAGTCCACCGACCATGGTCAGTGCCAGAGCCGCCGCTCCCACGATCAGCAGGCCACGGCCGAACGTGCCCCTGCCGTCGCCCACCCCGGCGGCACGGACCGCCTCCTCGTACTCGTGCGCGACGCCGTCGATCCGCCCGGCGGCGGCAGGGGGCAGCCAGGCGGCGGCTGAGCCCGCCGGAGCGGTGGGCCCGCCGAGGGCCTGGAGGACCTGGGCCGCGTTCGGCCTGCGGGTGGGGTCCTTCTCCAGGCAGGCCGTGATGATGCCGCGCAGCGAGGCGGGGACGCCGTCGAGGTCGGGCTCCAGGTTGCTGATCCGGTAGAGGACCGCCGAGGGGTGGCCGTCGCCGAAGGGACCGCCTCCGGTGAGTGCGTGCACCAGGACCCCTCCGAGCGCGAAGACGTCGGCGGCCGCGCCGCTCTCACGCCCGTCCACGGACTCGGGGGCCATGTAGCCCGGGGTGCCGATGATCCGTTCCTCCTCGGCCCCGCTCGCGTCCTCCAACGCACGGGCGATACCGAAGTCGATCACCTGGGGACCGGCGGCGGAGACCATGACGTTGCCGGGCTTGAGGTCGCGGTGGACCAGACCGGTGGCGTGCACGCGCTCCAGGGCCTGGGCGATGCCGCGCCCCATGAGCCGGACCGCGTGTTCGGGGAGCGGCCCGGTGTCCTGGACCAGGTCCTGGAGGGAGGGGCCCACGACGTACTCGGTGGCCAGCCACGGGGTCTGGCCCGACGTGTCGGCGGCGAGGACCCGGGGCGTGTAGTTGCCGTGCACGCGCTGGGCGAGTTCGAGTTCGCGGGCGAAGCGCTCACGGAAACCGGGGTCGTAGGCGTACTCGGCCCGGACGACCTTCACCGCCGCGGGGGAACCGGAGGGGTCCAGCCCGAGGTAGACGCGTCCCATGCCACCGGAGCCCAACAGGGCGACGACACGGTAGTGGCCGACCCGTCCAGGGTCGTTGGGGGCGGGTTGCTCCATGATGCCTTCCGGGAGGTCAGCTCACTTCGGCGACGACGTCGAAGTCGGCGTCCAGGATGAGGATGGTGTAGACACCGGCCTCGGGGGAGGAAGCGGTGGCGATGTGCTCACCATCGGGGTGGACCCCGATGGGAGGGTTGAGGACGAGGTTGTCGGTGGTGACCAGGTCGCCGCTGCGCGCGTCCCAGACGAACCCCGGTTCGTCACTGAATTCCGAGGTGGCGCCGTAGACCAGGGAGCCGTCGGGGGAGATCTGGACCTCGACCAACTCATTGTGGTCGAGTCCGGGGTCCTCCAGGTCGCGGACCTCGCCGGTCTCCAGGTCCGCGATGCGGGCCCGGTCGCGGTCCGTGACCATGGCGAGTGTCCTGCCGTCAGCGGCCAGCGAGACGCGGTAGTAGTTGGCGCTGTCGAAGCGCTGGAGCTCCTCACCGGTCTCGGGGTCCCAGACGATCACCCCGATGTAGTCGGTGTAGCTCCGGTCGGTGACCACACCGACCAGGGACGAGTCGTCCGGGGTGTAGAAGAGGTCCGTCAGCATGCCCTCGCTGGGGAACTCGCTCAGGATCTCCCGGGTCTGGACGTCCCACACCTGGATGTGCGGATCGCCCTCCTCGGTGCCGTCAGCGGAACTGAGCGTGGCCACCCGGCCGCCGTCGGAGGTGAGCGCGGGCATGTCGAAGTGGCCGCGCACCTCGTCCTCGTCGTTGCCGATCACGGCGACCCGGTTGTCGCTGCCGCCCTCCCACACCTCGACGTAGTCGGTGGTGGTTCCGGCCGCGAACCCGTTCGGGGTGAACACGGCGCCGGTCGGGGCGGGGGAGTAGTGGTCGACCGCCGCCCCGTCCCGCCAGTTCCAGGTGGAGAGCGTGTTGGAACCGAAGACGTGCATCTGTTCGCCGTCCTCGGAGAAGTCGATCTTGTAGAGGAAACCCTCAAAAGCGGGATCTTCGAGTTCGCTCGGCTCGCTCCCACCCTCGTCCCCCTCACCGTCGGCCTGGGGCTCGGTGTCGGCGGTGTCGTCAGAGCCCAGGGGGAGGGCGTTCAGGGCCAGCGCACCGCCCCCGAGCAGGACCAGGGACGCGGCGGCCGCTCCCACGACCAGGGCGGTCCGGCGACGCTTCGTCCCGCGCTCGGGGGGTGACGGTGGGCGCTCGGCCTCCTTCGCCCGCTGGGTCTCACTCGCCTTGGCGGTGATCTGCTGGTTGACCGGGGAGGGCAGCCATCCGTGTTCGGCGGACGGCAGGGGGAGGGCGGAGATCTCCCGTTGGACGGTGTCGGCGTCCGGGCGCTCGGCCGGGTCCTTGGCGAAGCAGCGGGCGAGCAGGTCCCGCAGCGGTCCCTCGGGTACGGCCTCCAGGTGGGGCTCGCCCCTCATGACCCGGTTGAGGGTGTTGACCGGGCTGCCCTCACCGAACGGCGGCCTGCCGCTGGCCGCGAACAGGACCGAGCCCGCCATGGAGAACACGTCCGCGTGCGGGGTCACGTTCTGCCCGGTGACCTGCTCCGGCGAGGTGTAGGACGGTGTGCCGAAGGTCTGCCCGGTGCGGGTGAGGACGGTGCCCTCGACGGCGCGGGCGATGCCGAAGTCGATCACCTGCGGGCCGCGCGGTGAGAGCAGGATATTGCTGGGCTTGAGGTCGCGGTGCATGAGGCCCGCAGCGTGGATGGTGGACAGCGCGCGGGCCAGACCGAGGGCCAGGACCCGCAGTGAGTCCTCCGGGAAGGGGCCGTTCTCCCGGACCGCCTCCTTGAGGGTGGGGCCCGGAACGTACTCGGTGGCCATCCACGGAGCGGGGGCCTCGGGGTCGGCGTCCACCACCGCCGGGGTGAAGGGGCCGCGCACGCGCTGCGCGGTACGCACCTCGCGGGCGAACCGGGCACGGAACTGGGTGTCGTGGGCCAGGTCCTCCTTGACCACCTTCAGGGCACACAGGTGACCGTCGGGGGTGCGGGCCAGGTACACCCTGCCCATCCCACCGGCGCCGAGACGGGCGAGGAGCCTGTGAGGGCCGATGGCGTTCGGGTCGTCGGAGGCGAGGGGCTGCACGGCGGCGGGGGTCCTAACTGCGTGCGACTGCCGTGCTGGAGCCAGTGTTACGGCAGGTTCGGAGGGAGACCGAGGGGGTCGGTGTACCTCGCCAATGTAGCCGGTTCACGACAAACCACCCAGGCGTGTGTCCTGATCCGGTCTGGTGCACGGTGAACCGCGGTGGCAGTGGGACGCGTTAGGAGTGGTGTGGGCGACGAAGTCGGGACAGCGGAGCGGGCACACGTGTGCCCGCTCCCGTCGTGGGGACGGGTCGCGGGAGAGAGCGCGGTCGTCAGGCGCGTTGAAGGACGAGGGGCGCTGGTGAGGGCGCTGCTAGGCGGCGACCGGCTGGCGGTGCGTGTAGTAGTGCGCGGGCTCCGGGACCTGTGCGAACGGGTTCAGGAGAGCGGCGGCACCGGCGGGGTCGCTCGCGGGGTGCGAGATCGTGCCGCCCTGGAAGAGGTCGTTCCAGAAGAAGCGGCCGTCACGACACCAGACGTTGACGTCGCGCATCACGGAGGCGACGGCCATCTCGGAGGTGCCGGACCAGTAGAGCGGGCGGGAGGCGACCGAGGCAAGCTCGCCCAGCAGCGCCATGATCGCGCGCTCGGCGCAGAACGCGTGGCGGGGCTTGTGCTTGATTCGTCTGGCGAGGGCCGACTTCGCCCGGGAGGCCCGGGGATTGTTCAGGCGCCAGTGACTCAAGGTCGTCTCCAGTGTGTGTCGGGATACCGCGGGTGTGCTGACCGTGTGTGCTTATGGCGGCCACGTCGCCGCGGCGTGAGTTCCGTTCACCGTGCCGTTGTCCGGTGTTGGTGACATCCCTCCGCGAAGTTGGCGAGGTCCGAACGGTGTCGTTACCTCGTAGTTATTCTTCGCGCTCCGGATGCTAGCAGTAACTGACCCCTCGTAGTCGAGGCTTCCCAGAGTGATGCACATCACAGTTAACAACTGAGTATGGACCTGTTTAAAGCAGAAACATGCAGTTCAGATAGGGTTTTTCGGACAGATGTGCCCGTGGTGATTTTGCCTCGAAGGGGCCGTAGTCCCGTCCTGGTTGTCGTGGGTCTCACCCACTTTGGGAACTCTTGGCGCACTCGGTGTTACTCAGGGTGATTGTGAGTGCGTTGCCGGGTCTTTGCCGTTCCTTGCCGGGTTCGGCATCTCCAGCGGTCAGGGCTGTTCCCGTCCGTGTTGCGTGCCTGGTCACCCCCGTGTAGTGAGCGTTCAACGGCCTGGAGGACACTGGAAGGCGGTGCAAACAAGAGGAGAAGCGGCGAAGTGACACAGACCCACACATCCGGTGACAGGGCATTCGTAACGGGACGAGTTTCCAAGGAGCCGGTGGGTGGCGCCCGGGCCTGGCTGGTATGGGGAGTGGCGGTCGCCGCCTACTTCCTCGCCATGCTGCACCGCAACGGTCTGGGCGTGGCCGCCCTGGAGGCACAGAGCAGATTCGACGTCGGCCCGGCGCTCCTCTCCCTCCTGCCGATGCTCCAGCTCTTCGTGTACGTCCTCCTCCAGGTGCCCGCCGGACTCCTCGCTGACCGACTCGGCCCCCGCTACACCCTGGGCATGGGCATGATCGCGATCGCCCTCGGCTCCTGCCTCTTCGCACTGGCCCCGGGAATCGAACTGGCCGTGGCCGGACGCTTCCTCATCGGTCTCGGCGACGCACTCGTGTTCCTCAATGTCATCCGGCTCGCCGCACTGTGGTTCCCGCGCTCGCGCTACGCACTGGTCAGTGGCCTGACCGGCGTGGTCGGCGGTACCGGCCAGGTGGCCAGCGCGGCTCCCCTCGCCTGGGCGCTCGACGGCTTCGGCTGGGAGACGGCCTTCCTCGCCACCACCGGGTTCACGGTTCTCATGGCGCTGATGGTCCTCCTGGTGGTGCGGGACCGCCCTGTCGGGGCCGCCGGACACTCAACGGTCGCTGACCCCATCTCCCTGTGGGGCGCGCTCAAGGAGGCGCTGAAGGCGGAGGGCCCCCGGATCGGGATGGCCCACCACGCGGCCGTCATGGCGCCGTTCACGATGATGATGGTGCTGTGGGGCTACCCTTACCTCGTGGGAGGCCTGGGACTGTCCGAGGGCACCGCGGCCCTCACCCTCACAGGCCTGGCCGGTGGAGCTCTCTGGCTGGCCCCGGTCGCGGGTGTCCTCGTCGGCCGCTGGCCAGGGGTGCGGGTGTACTTCGCCCTCATTCTGAGCGGCGTCCTGACCCTGGGCTGGCTGCTCCTGGTGGCCTGGCCCGGCGGAGCCCCCGTGGTCGTGGGTGTGGCGGTACTGGCCGTCAGCGCCCTCGGACAGACCATGGCGCCCACGGTCTCCTTCGACTTCGCCCGCGACGGCATTCCGGCCAGCCGGACCGGTGTCGCCTCCGGTCTGGTCAACATGAGCGGCTTCACCACCGCCGTGATCTGCACAGTGGCGGCCGGAGCCATCCTCCAGGCCCTGCCGGAGGATCCGGCCTCCTACCAGTGGGCCTTCACCCCGATGGCCGTCGCCACCTTCCTCTCCACCTGTGTGCTGGTCGTCTTCATCCGTCGCCGAGCCCGCGCAGCCGTCGCCCAGTAACAGGAGACCCCCGCGTGGCGCGGGGAGCAGACTTTTTCACCTGGGAACTTACCGGTGGTAAGCGCTCGTTTTTCCAACTTGTCGAGAAACAGACAAAACCGACATCCGTCTTCGTTGTTGCTGTCACGGGTGAGCCTGCGGCCACAGCGATGTGTTTCTCCATGCCTGCGCTGACCGGGATTCGTGTCGCGGCCGGTCACGCTTCCCGACGCAACAGCGGCAGCGAAGGAGAGCGCGGGACCAGGACTG
>NZ_QGTF01000018.1:0-94906 GCF_003182025.1 Nocardiopsis sp. L17-MgMaSL7
GCCAAAACAAACATGGCTTAAAGAAAATCAAACACGCGCTGTTGAGTTCTCAAGAAACAATCACTCTTCCCGTACAAGCGCCAGAACCGAAGTTCCGTCTGCTCTTCCGGAGAAGGCTTTTTGCGTTTCCACCGCTTTAGCGGCTTCTACGCTGTGTTGTGTCTTTACTTTATCAGGTGTTCCGCGCCCCGCCAAATCGGCGGTTTGTGGCAGCGTTTCCGCTAAACACGAGATCGGGGTAAAGCCCGTTTTGCTTCGTTTGGTTCCGAGTTGCTGCCTTGCGGCTTTTGCCCGTTTCCTTGAAGCGACTCTCCGAGTTTACATGGCCCGAGCAGTGCTCGAACCGGTGTGTTTCGGAGATTGTCTGACTCGAAGATCCGATCACGCCCACGGAGAACCCGTGTTCGTTTCGATCGAGAAGATCCTGATCCCCTTGCGGCCTTGGGCCGGTCGGAGGCGACTCGGAGAACATTACCCCTAGGCCCGGTGTCGCGCAAACGGTTCTCCGCATGACCCGGGTCACATCAGTTGAGGATGCTCCCGCCGCCCGTTCCCGGCGCCGCGTACAACCACTCCACCTCCAGTGACACCGCTGCCACCGTCCCCGGGGAATACGCCATGAGGGCCTCGGGGCCCACGAAGGACGCGGCCACCTGGGCGATGGTCGGGTTGTGACCGACCACCAGGAGCGTGCCGGCGTCCGCGTCCGCCTGGTTGACCAACTCCAGGAGCTGGTCGACCCCTGCGAGGTAGGCGGCCTCCGAGTAGTCGACGGCGGCCCCGCCCCCTCTTGTCGGGTCCATGGCTCCGAGGACTCCGTCGAGTGTCTGCCGGGTGCGCCTGGCCGTCGAGCAGATCACGTGGTCCGGGGCGTGCCCGAGCTCGGCGAGCAGCACTCCCGCCCGCCGTGCCTGTTCCCTGCCCAGATCGGTGAGCGCGCGCTCGTGGTCGGTGCCCCCGTGACCGTCCTCCGCCTGTGCGTGGCGCATGAGCAGCAGTGTGCGGCTCATGGCGTCAACACCGTCGCGACGATGGCGAGCAGGGCCATGAAGCCCACCATCGCCCCCACGATGACCAACAAACCCTTCATCCCGGACAAGGCCAACTCCTTCGACTCCGGCTACCCCTGTTGTCTGACCGCTCCGCCGGGTACCGCACGGACGCGTTCCTTCAGGTTAGGTGCGCCCCTGCGGACCGGTGCCGCGCCCTCACCCCAGGACGCGGCGCGGCCGCCCGGGTCTCCCCGGACGGCCGCGTCATCGCATCGGACCGGCCTCGCCCCCTTCCGTCTTCCCACCCCGCGTTCGCGGTGGGGGTGGGGTCCGGTCAGGTGCTCCGGTCCGGGTCTCAGCCCTGGTTGGTCTCCCCCGCCCGGGCCTCCTCCCTGTGTCCGCCGTCCTCGTTGGCCGGGTCGGCGACGTCACCACTCACGGCGTCCGCGCCCTGGTCCCCGCCACCGGAGACGGATCCGTCTCCGGCCTCCGGGGCACCCTTGGGGGCGGAGGCCCCGCTGGTCTCGGCGAGGTCGGTCTCGGTGCCCGACCCCCGGTTCTTCGACCACAGGACGGCGCCGACCAGCACGCCGACCGCGACCACGGTGACCGCCACCCGCAGGGCGACGTTGTCCGCGTAGATCACCACGCTGGGCGCGACGATCAGGGCGACGAGGTTCATCACCTTGAGCAGCGGGTTGATGGCCGGTCCGGCGGTGTCCTTGAAGGGGTCGCCGACCGTGTCGCCGATGACGGTCGCCTCGTGGGCGGCGGAACCCTTGCCACCGTGGTGGCCGTCCTCCACGAGCTTCTTGGCGTTGTCCCAGGCGCCGCCCGAGTTGGACAGGAACACCGCCATCAGCACGCCCGCGGCGATCGCGCCGCCCAGGAAGGCGCCGAGCGGGGCGTACCCGAAGGCGAAGCCGACCGCGATGGGCGCCAGGACCGCGAGGAGGCCGGGGGTGACCAGCTCCCGCAGCGAGTCCTTCGTGCAGATGTCGACCACCCGCGCGTACTCGGGCTTCTCCGTACCGTCCATGATCCCCGGGCGGGTGCGGAACTGGTTGCGCACCTCAAGGACCACGCGCTGGGCGGCGCGGCCGACGGCCATGATCGCCAGACCGGAGAAGAAGAACACGACGCTGGCGCCGATGATGACCCCGACGAGGACGTCGGGCTGGTCCAGGGAGAGGGAGAAGACCTCCGTGTCCCCGAGGCGTTCCTGGACCGAGGTGCGGAAGGCACCGAAGAGGGCGGTGGCGGCCAGGACCGCCGTAGCGATCGCGATGCCCTTGGTGATGGCCTTGGTGGTGTTGCCGACGGCGTCAAGGCCGGTGAGGATCTCGGCACCCTTGCCCTCGACGTCCCCGGACATCTCGGCGATGCCCTGGGCGTTGTCGGAGACCGGGCCGAAGGTGTCCATCGCGACGATGATGCCGACCGTGGTGAGCAGGCCCGTGCCCGCGAGGGCGACGGCGAACAGGCTCAGGGTGATGGACCCGCCGCCCAGCAGGAAGGCGGCGTACACGGCGCCGGCGATGAGCAGAGCCGAGTAGACGGCCGACTCCAGGCCGACGGAGATGCCGGAGAGGATGACGGTGGCCGCACCGGTCTGCGAGCTCTCCCCGATGTCCCTGACCGGACGCTTGTCGGTCTCGGTGAAGTAGCCGGTGAGCAGTTGGATGGCGGCGGCGAGCACGAGGCCGATGAGGACGGCCGCGACCGCGATGAACCTGGGGTCGGGGTTGGTCCCGGCGTCGGAGATCTCCTGCAGGACGGTGTCGCTGACCCCGGACATCTGCTCGAAGCTGCTGGGCAGGTACCAGAAGGCGGTGGCCGTGACCAGGACGGCGGAGATCGCGGCGGAGATGAAGAAGCCCCGGTTGATCGCGGTCATCGCGCTCCGGTCCCGGGTCCTGGGCGCCACGATGAAGATGCCGATGATGGCGGTGAGGACACCGATCATCGGGACCAGCAGCGGGAAGACCAGGCCCTCGGTGCCGAAGGCGACGCGACCGAGGATGAGCGAGGCGACCAGCACCACGGCGTAGGACTCGAAGAGGTCGGCCGCCATGCCGGCGCAGTCGCCGACGTTGTCACCGACGTTGTCCGCGATGGTGGCCGCGTTGCGCGGGTCGTCCTCGGGGATGCCCTGTTCGACCTTGCCGACGAGGTCCGCGCCGACGTCGGCGGCCTTGGTGAAGATGCCGCCGCCGACACGCATGAACATCGCGAGGAGGGCGGCGCCGAAGCCGAAGCCCTCCAGGACGATGGGGGCGTCTCCCCGGTAGAGGAGGACGACGAGCGCGGCACCGAACAGGCCGAGGCCCACGGTGATCATGCCCGCGACGCCGCCGGTGCGGAAGGCGATCCGCATGGCGGTGTGGTTGTCGCTCTCCGTTCCTCCCCGGGCGGCGGCCGCCACCCGGACGTTGCCGCGTACCGCGAGCCACATGCCGATGAACCCGGTGGCGGCCGAGAGCAGCGCGCCGAGGGCGAAGAAGACCGACCGGCCGACCGCGATGGCCCATGTGTCGGCCGGGAGCAGCAGCAGGAGAAGGGGAATGGCGACGACGAACACCGCGAGGGTGCGGAACTGCCGTTTCAGATAGGCCGCGGCTCCTTCCTGTACCGCGACCGCGATGTTGCGCATTCGCTCGGTGCCCTGGCCGGCGGCGAGTACCTCACGAACCAGCATCCCCGCGACGGCGAGCGCCAAAAGCGCGACCACCATGACGAGGATGACGAGTGTGAGGTCCCGACCCTCCAGTGCCAGTGCCATGCCACTTCCTGTGGCGAGGTTGAGCCCAGACAATCCGTCCTCCTTGAGACGGGCACGTCCTTTTCGGCCCCTTGTCGAAGGCGCGCGGGACGTCGGGCCGTGTGGGCTCCGGTGCCGCGCACCGCCGTGGACGTACCGCCGTCCGTAAGGCTCCTGAACTGGCTCGACGGCACGCTTGCCGGGGTCGAAGCGGTGCCACCTTCCTGTGTGGTGAACGCCGCCCGCAGTCACGCACGCGCGGACGGTGATCCGGGGATTCTACGCACGGAAGGGAATAAAGCAGAGAGCTGGTTCGGCATTTGCCCAAGAGAGATTAAAGATGTGATCTCACGGTGATCCTGGGAATCGGATAAATGCCTTTAGCGACATTATTGGGCTTGCATAGCCTCGCATAACACGTTAACTCGATGTTAACGTTAAAGTACGCATAAAGCCAGGAACAGGGAAGTTGTCCCTTTGGCCTCATCCCACCCATCAGCCCCGCGCACAACATCGATCCCCCAGTTCGCGCACGGATCACTGACACGGGGCAGCGGACCCGCCTCTGTGAAAGGCGGAGAAAGGGGTTTCGGTCCGAACGGAACTACGCTCGGAGCAACCGCATCCCCGAGGGGTCGATCCCGTCCCCCGAGGTCGCCCTGCCGGAGTCGAGGTCGTCGGCCAGCCCCCGGGCGAACGCGGCCACCCCGGCCACGTCGACACCGTGGGGCGCCTCAGGCCCGAAGGCCTCCACGCGGTCCGCACCGCGCCTGAGCAGCCGGGCGGCGCCCACCCTGTTGCCGCGCTGGGCGTGGGTGACGCCGACGGCCGTCTGCGCGAGGCCCCGCCACAGCTCCCGCTCCGGTTCCGGCGCGGACTTCCAGACCGCTTCGAGAACCTCGTGGGCGGTGAACGCGAATCCGCCGTCCAGCAGGAGCTGCGCCTCCGCGACGCCCTCCTCCACGGTGAACTCCGCGTCGTCGGGCACCCGGTCGACCTCACCGACGCTGCCGTGCGGCATCGGACGGCCGTAGCGATCACGCGGGCGCTGGTTCTGCGCCTGCCCGGACTCGTTGCGATCGCGGACGCCGTCGGCCCCGGGCCGAGATCTCCTGGTCATACGTTCCTCACCGCCGTTCGCCGTCGACGCCCCGTTCACCGGCGACGCCGAGCCCACCGTCGACTTCCCGCAACCACCCTACGAGAGCGCGTTCCACTTCGAGCGGGCGCTCCTCGTGCGGAAAGTGTCCGGCCTCCGGCACCTCCACCCACCGGAAGGGGCCTCGCACGAACTTCCCGGAGGCGCGTGCCGTCCCGGGCGGGCACACCGGGTCCAGGGCTCCGTGCAGCTGGAGGACGGGGACGCGCACCGGGCGGCGCATGCTCATCGCGTACCTGAACCCGTCCGCGCGGAACCGCGAGCGGAAGATCCAACGGTGGTACTCCAGCGAGCAGTGCGAGACCTTCGGTATGGCGAACGCGAGGCGGTAGCGCTCCTCCGTCTCCCGGTCCGGCCAGCCGGGGGCGGACCAGGAGTCCAGCAGTTCGCCCACCCGGACGCAGCCGTCCGCGAGGAGGCGGTGCTCGGGCAGGACCGGTACCTGGGCGCGGAGCATGTGCGTGGTGCCCGGACCTCCGGAGAACAGGACACGTGCGGCGCGGCGTGGGTGGGGCGCGGACACCGCCGCCAGGGCACGGACCGCACCGGGGTGGTGGGCGGTCAGGGTCCAGCCCACCAGTCCGCCGACCCCGTGGCCGACCACGGCGGCGTTCGCCGCTCCGAGCGCGCGCACCAGGCTCGCCATGTCCTGGGCCAATCCCACGAGGTCGTAACCGCGCGGTGTCTTGTCGCTGGCTCCGTAACCGCGCAGGTCGACCGCGACGGCGCGGTACCCGGCCTCGGCCAGGCCGGTCAGCTGGGCGCGCCAGGCCCACCAGAACTGGGGGAACCCGTGCAGGAGGAGGACCAGGGGGCCCTCCCCGAGTTCGGCCACGTGGAACCGGGCGCCGGCGGCACTGACCGTCCGGTGGGACCAGGGGCCGTCGACGTAGGCGGCCGAGTCGTCCAGCACCGGCGACTAACGGCCGGCGGGTTCGGGCGCCTCGCTGTCCGAGGCGGCCTCGACCGACCCGTCCCTGGGCGGACGGATCTCGCCGCGCAGGATGCCCATGAGCCGGGAGGTGGTGAGCGCCGTGCGGGCCAGGCCCTGGCGGCGGCGCAGGTTGATCACGGCGACCAGGATGAGGACGGCGGCGATCAGCAGGTAGAAGCCGGTGACGGTCAGGAAGGAGAGCCAGAAGGCCCACCCGGCGACCTCGGCGAGGAAGAGTCCCGCGGTGACCGAGAACAGGATCAGGACGAGGTGGAGGACGAAGGCCGCGGCCCCGAACTCGCCGACGCTCTTGCCGATCCTGGTCGCGTCGGCCTTGGCCTCGAGCTTGGCGAGCCTGAGCTCCAGCCGCACGATGCGGGAGAGGTTGTCGGTGGCGTCGGAGACCAGCTCACCGATGGAACGGTCGGAGTCGCTGGCAGTGCCAGGTCGACCGGTACCCGGCTTGTCCACCATCGTGGGGGTTCCCTTCTCTCGGTCCGTACACGCGGATGATCCTCCGCATCCTCGCACATGCCCTCCCACCCGTGTCTCTCACGGCACGCAAAACCCGGGGCTTCGGTTTCGTCACGTGGGTGAGCGGGAACGGCGCCCCGTCCCTTCGGAAGGGGCGGGGCGCCGTGGTGTCCGGGCCGGACCGGGGGCGCGGCGGGGCCGCGCGGCGTCGGTCGGTCAGGCCGTTCAGTCGCCCTTCTTGGCGGAGGGCAGCTGCTTGGCGATCACGTCCATGATCGAGGAGTCGGTGAGGGTCGAGGTGTCACCGACCTCGCGCTCCTCGGCGATGTCGCGCAGCAGGCGGCGCATGATCTTGCCGGAACGGGTCTTGGGCAGCTCGGGAACGGCGAGGAGCCGGGCCGGCTTGGCGATGGGGCCGAGCGAGCTGCCGACGTGGTTGCGCAGTTCCTGCACCAGGTCCGCCGGGACCTCCTCGGCACCGCCGCGCAGGATGACGAAGCCGACGATGGCCTGGCCGGTCACCTTGTCGACGGCGCCCACGACGGCCGCCTCGGCGACCTTCGGGTGGGAGACCAGGGCCGACTCCACCTCGGTGGTGGAGATGTTGTGGCCGGAGACGAGCATGACGTCGTCCACGCGGCCGAGCAGCCACATGTCGCCGTCCTCGTCCTTCTTGGCCCCGTCACCCGGGAAGTAGAGGCCCTCGAAGCGCGACCAGTAGGTGTCCTTGTAACGCTGGTCGTCGCCCCAGATGCCGCGCAGCATGGCCGGCCACGGCTCGCGGATGACGATGAAGCCGCCCTCACCGTCCGGGACGGACTCGCCGTGCTCGTCCACGACGTCAGCGACGACGCCCGGGATGGCGCGCATGGCCGCTCCGGGCTTGCCGGAGGTCACGCCGGGCAGCGGGCTGACCATGATCGCGCCCGTCTCGGTCTGCCACCAGGTGTCGACGACCGGGGTGCTGCCGCCGCCGATGTTCTCCCGGTACCACATGTAGGCCTCGGGGTTGATGGGCTCGCCGACCGAGCCGATGACCCGGAGGCTCGACAGGTCGTACTTGGCGGGGATCTCGTCGCCCCACTTCATGAAGGTGCGGATCGCCGTGGGCGCCATGTAGGCGATGGTGACCTTGTACTTCTCGATGATCTCCCAGAAGCGGCCCTTGTGCGGGGTGTCCGGGGTGCCCTCGTACATGACGACGGTGGCCGCGTTGGAGAGCGGGCCGTAGACGATGTAGGAGTGGCCGGTCACCCAGCCGATGTCGGCGGCGCACCAGTAGACGTCGGTCTCCGGCTTGAGGTCGAAGACCGCCCAGTGGGTGTAGGAGGCCTGCGTGAGGTAGCCGCCGGTGGTGTGCAGGATGCCCTTGGGCTTCGCCGTCGTGCCGCTGGTGTACATGATGTACAGCGGGTGCTCGGCGTCGTGCGCCTCGGGGGCGTGCTCGGTGCTGGCGGTCTCGACGACGTCGTGCCACCACACGTCGCGCTCGTTCCACTCGACGTCCTGGCCGGTGCGGCGAACGACGAGGACGTTCTCGACGGCGGGGCGGTCGGCGACGGCACCGTCGACGGCGGGCTTGAGGGCGCTGGGCTTGCCGCGCCGGTAGCCGCCGTCCGCCGTGATCACGAGCTTGGCCTGGCTGTCGTCCAGGCGCTGGCCGAGTGCGTCGACGGAGAAGCCGCCGAAGACGACCATGTGCACGGCGCCGATGCGGGCGCAGGCGAGCATGGCCACGACGGTCTCGGGGATCATCGGCATGTAGATGGCGACGCGGTCGCCCTTGGTCACGCCGAGCGAGGTGAGGGCGTTGGCCGCCTGGCACACCTGGTCCTTGAGCTCGGCGTAGGTGATGGCGCGGCTGTCGCCGGGCTCCCCCTCCCACTGGAGGGCGACGCGGTCGCCGATCCCGGCCTCCACGTGCCGGTCCAGACAGTTGACGGAGGCGTTGATCTGGCCGCCGACGAACCACTGTGCGTAGGGCGGTTTCCAGTCCAGGACGGTGTCCCAGGTCCGCTCCCACTGGAGCCTCCGGGCCTGCTCCTCCCAGAAGCCCAGGCGGTCACCGGCAGCCGCGTCGTAGGCGTCCGCCTTGACGTTGGCGTTCGCGGCGAGGTCCGCCGGCGGCGGGAAACTCCTGGTCTCGTGGAGAAGGTTGGACAGTGTCTCCTGGCTCGGGGGAGTGCTGTCGGCCACTGTGATTCTCCTTACGTTGGCTTTGGGTCCAGACTAATCATGTGGTCCATACCGGGGGAACAGCCGGGTCCGCGTCCAGCGGCGGCGCGGCGCGGGCGCGCGACGAACGGTCGGCGAACGGTCACCGGTCCGCGACGAGCGGTCCCTGTGGGACCGGTGCGGGCCGTGGAGCGCACGGTGTTACCGACGCGTAGTGTTGGCTTCCGTGAGCGAATCGACTTCTGCATCCCTGTCCGACCCACTGTCCCGGATCGCCGGGCTCCCCGGGGTGAGCGACGCGGTGAACGAGACGCGGACCCTGGTCGACAGGCTGCTGGGACACCGCATCCTGCGCCGTCGGAGCAGCGACGTGTCCATGGAGTCCTCCCTGCGGGGCGCGTGCGCGTCGGCCGCTTTGGAGGGCGCCGAGGTCTCGATGGACGAGATCCGCGAGGGTCACGTGTACGACACCCGGATCAAGGGCGCGCTCCGTATCGGCGGTGAGCTGGGCACGATGGTGGACACCTGGCCCCAGGCGCCTCGGCAGGCGCTGGCGCGACTGCACACTCTGGCTGCGGCGGACGCGGTGTCCGAGGACGCCCTGGGTCGACCCCGCTTGGAGGGCGAGCGGGTCGAGGACCCGCTCGACCTGGGTCCGGCGCCGAGCGCGGCGGAGGCATCCGCTCGCCTTGAGGGCCTGTACGCGCTGCTGGGCGCGCGCACGAGGGTTCCGGCCCTGGTGACGTCGGCGCTGGTGCACGGCGAGCTGATGGCGATCCGGCCGTTCGGCTGGGGGGACGGGCTGGTGGCGCGTGCCGCCGAGCGGCTGACCCTGGTGGAGCGGGGTCTGGACCCCAAGTCCCTGGTGACGTCCGAGCTGGGCCACCAGACGCTGAGGGACGAGTACGCCCCGGCGCTGCGCGGGTACATGGCCGGTACCGCCGAGGGCGTGGCCGCGTGGGTCGCGTACTGCTGCCGCGCGGTGCGGGCCGGCGCACAGGACTCCCTCGCCACATGCGAGGCACTCAAGCGCGGGTGATCCCGGCCGGAGTCAGACCGAACCGTGTTCGTTCGTACCGCACTCCGGAGTGCCATCGGATATTCGGCAGTTCACCCACTCAGTTGATTTACCAACAAGCAGTAGCGCGAACGCGTCTCGTTTCGATCACGCTTGACCGTGCGCGAATGTTTCCTGATTGCTCACGCACATGCACGTGCATGCGAACGGCACTCCGGATGACCGTCCGGGGTGCCGTTTCTGATGGGCGGGAGTGACTTAGCAGGCGCCACCACATATGGCCCCACCTGGGAAAACAGAGCATCCACAAACCTGGGAAGGGCCTATGCGAGCCTGTGGAACACGGCTTCTCAACCCGCACTCATGGACAGCCCAGAGCCCCGTCTCCTTTGTTACAAGACCGAGGACCCTTCTTCCAAAAGGTGGCGGGACGAAGTTTCTCTGTTGGATTCCCGAACCCATAGACAGTGTCTCGTGATAGCGTCTGTTCCGGAGTTGCGCGAAGGGTCGACTGCGACGGGCCAAAAATCCGGGCTTACCGTCTTTATGGACACAAGCCACCAATACGGACATTGCGCCCGCGAAACTGTGTCGCCGTCGTTCCTCGCGAGAAGTACGAACCCGGACACCCCGCACGGGGTCCCGTGCGTTCACGCCAGCGCTCCCGACGGACCCTTCCCCGGAGAGCGGACTCCGGCCTGTCCCCCCGAGGCCGGAACCGAGTGGGCCCCCAGTTCCCCCTGTGGGGTCCGCTCGACGTCCTCCGCTCCGTCTCACCTGACGGGCCGGGACACACGACAGCCCCCGTACGTGTGTCCCGCCCGCCGGGTGGGGCAGCCTCCGGCCTCCGCCTTCTCCTCACTCCCCCGACCGTTCCGCGACAACGCACCGGGTTATCCACAGATCCGCATCGGTGGCTTCCGCCGCGCCCCCGGTTCGGCGAAGGTCGAAAGGGCAGGTTCCCTCCCTTCCCGGAAGGCCCGATGGACGTCCCGCATCGCACCCTGATCGCCACCGCAGACCCCGCCCTCCTCGACGACCTCCTCCGGCTGACGGCCGCGGCCGCCACCGAGGTCACCGTCGCCCCCGACCCCGACCAGGCCCTGCGCGCCTGGGGCCGCTCCCCGCTCGTCGTGGTCGGCCACGACCTGGACCACGCCCTGCGCGCGGCCGGACCCCCGCCCCACCCCCGTGTCGCGGTGGTCGCCCACGGCACCGGCGACACCCGCGGCGACGGCGTCTACCTGCTGCCCAGGGACGAGTCGGCCCTCATTGACCTGTTCTCCTCCGTCTCCGACCGCTCCCCCGCTCCCGTGGTGTCGGTCGTCGGCGGCCGGGGCGGCGCCGGAGCCAGCCTGCTGTCGGTCGCCCTGTCCCTCGCCGGTGAGCGGGCGGGCCTGGCCACGGCCCTGCTCGACGCCGACCCTCTGGGCTGCGGGCCCGACATCTACCTGGGCTGCGACCACACCGACCCGCGAACCCAGACCGGATGGGCGGACCTGCTCCGGCAGCGCGGCCGGGTTCCCTGGCGGACACTGCGCGACGGCCTTCCCAGGGTCGGCCGGGTGGACGTGCTCACCTGGGCGCGGAGCGACGGCGCCGAACAGGGGCACCCGCTGCCGGTCGGGGCCGCGCGGGCCGCCCTGGAGTCCGCGCGCAGGGGCACCGACCTCGTGGTGACGGACCTGCCCCGCTGCTTCGACCCCGGCACCACCGTTTTCCTCAACCACTCCACGCTCGTGCTCGTGGTGGTTCCGGCGGACGTGCACTCGGTGGTGTCCGCCGCGCGGATGACCCACCGCCTGCGGCAGGAGACGACGCGGGTGCGGGCGGTGGTGCGGGGTGCCCGGGGCGGCCTGTCCACCGGGACGGTCACCACAACCCTCGGGGTGGAGCTCGGCGCCGACCTGCCACCGGAACCGGGACTGTCCCGGGTGCTCCGTGTGGGCGAGGTCCCCGCCCGGCACCCCCGTTCCCCGCTGGCGCGCTACGCGGACCAGGTCGTGGGCTCCCTCGTCACCGAACGGGAGGCGCGGTGAACGCCGTCTGGGGCCGACTCACCAACCGCGCGCCGACCCCGCCCACACAGGGCCCACCTCAGGTGAACAGCGTGCTGGACCGGGTCCGCGACCGGTTCGTGGCGTCCGGTACGCCGGTCACCCCGTCCAACGTCGCCGCGGCGATCCGCTCCGAGGGCGGAGCCCTGGGCGACCGCGAGCTGCTCGCGATGACCCGTCGGCTGGCCGCCGACCTGTCCGGTGCCGGACCCCTGGAGGAGCTGCTCACCTCGGACGTCACCGACGTCCTGGTGAACGGCCCGGACCAGGTCTGGGTCGACTCCGGAGAGGGGCTGCGCCGGGTTCGGGACGTGCGCTTCACGTCCGAGGACGAGGTGCGCAGGCTCGCCCAGCGGCTCGCCTTCCAGGCGGGCCGCCGCCTGGACGCGGCCGCACCCTACGTGGACGCCCGTCTGCCCAACGGGGCCCGACTGCACGCGGTACTGCCGCCGATCGCCCCCGAGGGGGCCTGTCTCTCCCTGCGGATACCTCCCCGGAGGGTGTTCGGCCTCCGGGAGCTGACCGCCAGCGGAACCCTCACCGCCTCCGGCGCGGACCTGCTGCGGGCCCTCGTCTCCCACCGTGAGCCCTTCCTGGTCAGCGGCGGCACCGGGACGGGGAAGACCACGCTGCTCTCCTCCCTGTTGTCGCTGGTGGACCCGGAGGAGCGGATCGTGCTCGCCGAGGACTCCCCCGAACTGCGCCCCGAGCACCCGCACGTGGTGCGCCTCCAGACCCGACCGCCCAACATCGAGGGCAGCGGGGAGGTCTCACTGGAGACCCTGGTCCGGCAGGGGCTGCGCATGCGCCCGGACCGGCTGGTGGTCGGTGAGGCGCGCGGCCCGGAGATCGTTTCCTTGCTGGGAGCCCTCAACACCGGCCACCGGGGCGGCGCGGGAACGCTCCACGCCAACGGGGCCGGTGAGGTGCCCGCCCGCGTCGAGGCGATGGGGTGCGCCGCAGGGCTCGGCCGGGGCGCGGTGCACAGCCAGCTCGCCGCCACCGGGGTCCTGGTGGTCCACCTGGTGAGGGACCACTGCGGGCGCCGCCTCTCCGAGGTGAGGGTCCTGCGCCGGGAACCCTCCGGACTGGTGCGGGCCGAACCGGCGGTGGCCTTCGCCGCGGACGGGCGCAGACACGAGCACCCCGGAGCTGAGGAGGTGGCCGCCCGCCTGGGCCGGGGGTGGATGCGGTGACCCTCCTCGTGGTGTTGACGCTGGCGGCCGCCCTGGCCTGGTCCGTGCCCCGCACCGGCTGGTACCGGTTGGCGGGCCTCGTGCCACGGCGCCCGCGCCGTGCACTCCCCCGGCCCTCCCTGGCACCGCTCCGCGCCCTGCTCACCCGCCGCGAGGAGGCAGCCGAGCGACGGCGGGCGGTGATCCAGCTCTGCCGGGTGATGGCGGTCGAGCTCCGCTCCGGGCAACCCCCGGAGACGGCTCTGCGGGTCGCGGTGCTGGAGACCGGACCACGGGTCGGCGCGGTGTCGGATGTCGCCTCACTGCGCGGAGCGGCCGAGCGGGACGCGGACCTGTGGGCGCTCGCCTACCTCGCGGCCTGCTGGGAGGTGGCGTCGGAGACCGGAGCCGGGCTGGCCGGGGTGGTGGACGAGCTGGCGGAGAGTCTGACCGAACGCGAGGAACAGCGCGCCGAGGTGTGGGCGAGGACCGCCGGTCCGCGCACCACCGCCCTGGTGCTGTCGGGGCTGCCGCTGGTCGGGATGGCGATGTCGGCGGGGCTGGGCGGTTCACCGCTGGTGTTCCTGTTCACCACGCCCGTGGGCCTGCTGTGCCTGGGCGTCGGTGTGCTGCTCGATGTCGTGGGCGCCTGGTGGACCCTGCGCATGGTCCGGGGAGCGGTGGCATGAACCTGGTGCGACGCACGAGACCAACGATTCCGAGGCTTCGGGAGGCCAGACGGGCACCGCCGTCCCGGGCATCCGGTCATCGGAACCGAAGGGGCCTCTCGGCCCGGACCTCAGGCGTCCGCGCCTCACGCAGGCGCCCAGGAGTAAGGAGTCGCGTCGACCCGGTACCGGCAGGGTCCTCTCAGCCCAGACCTCTGATGTCCGAACTCACCGAAGCTATCGGGGAGTTGAGTGCGACGGGTTCCGCTGGGGGCCGCTGGCCCAGACACCCGATGTCCATGCCTCGCGCGGGGGATGCTGCGTGGCCCGGATCCGACCGCTGAGGGAGCGACGGGTGCGACGGGTGCGACGGGTGCGACGGGTGCGACGGGTGCGACGGGTGCGACGGGTGCGACGGGTGCGACGGGTGCGACCGAGGATCGTACTCCCCTGCCAGCAGGGGAGGTGGGTTCCCGGGACGGGCGAACTGTGGTCGGACTCCGCTGGGAAACGACGAAGGAGGAGGGATGTTCTTGGAGGTGCTGGCGGTGCTGTTCGCGGTGGGATCGGTGTGGGTCCTGTGCGGTTCGGACCGCCCACGGGTGCTCCGACAGGTGCTCGGCACCCGGGAGCGCCCACAGCGGTCCGGCGAGCGCGGCTCCGTCTGGCGGCGGAACGGACCGTGGCCGCGCGTCGCCGCCCTGGCCGGTGCCGCGACTCTTCTGACGACCCTCCTCGGCTGGGTGGGCGTGCTGGCCGCGCTGGCCGTGGGGGCCCACCTGTGGTGGCGGTCCCGCAGGAGAGGAGAGTCCGCCCGCAGGTTGCCGGTCACCGACGAACTCCCGGTGCTCATCGGCCTGATCGCGTCGGGGGTCAGGGCCGGGGCGACCCTTCCGGCCTGCCTGGGCGCGGTGTCCGGAGCAGCGCGCGGCGATCTTGGGGCGGAGCTGTCAGTGGTGCGGGACCAGCTCCGGTTGGGCGCCGAACCGGCCCTGGCCTGGCGGCGCTCCGCGCTGCCCGAACCCCTGGTCGCGGTCGGCCAGGACCTGGCCCGGGCCGCGGAGACCGGTGCTCCCGTGGCCGACCTGCTCGACCGACACGTGCGAGACCTGCGGCGACGATCCAGAGCCGAGGCCACCGGCCGCGTCGAGAGACTGGGGGTCCTCGTCGTGGCCCCACTGGGTCTGTGCTTCCTGCCCGCGTTCGTGCTGATCGGCATCGTGCCCATGGCGGCCGAGCTGGTGCTGGCCGCACTCGCGCACTGAGAAGCGGGTCGGGGCGGACCCTGTCCGCCCCGACCCGCCTCACGTCAGGGGCGCTGGCCGATCTCGCCGACCCAGCCCGACCACACGAACCCGATCTGCTCGGTGAGGAGCGGGTACTCCAGCCCGAAGTCGGCGGCGTCCCCGTAGCCGGGGCCCTCCTCCAGCAGGGTCGTGTCGCGGTAGAGCAGCGCGCCGTCCAGGGCGTCGTACATGTACCGGACCTCGGTCACCCGGCCGTCGTCCTCCACGGTGAAGGAGAACAGCTCGCCGTCACGGTTCAGGGTGTCGGTGGCGGTGCCCAGGTAGGTCACGTCGGCGACCTCCGCGAACACCCGCTGGACGGCGGCCTCCTCCGCGCCGGACAGCGGACGCGACTCGTAGAGCCGGTCCACGGCGTTGGCCACTGCGGGCAGGGACTCGTCGACCGGGCCCTCCCCGAAGTCTGCGAGCACCTCCAGCATGCCGTCAGTGTCAGTGGGCAGCTCGGCGGGCCACACCAGACTCTCGTGCAGGGTGTCCTCGTGGGACTCGCTGCCCTGGTCCAGGAACCACTCGTGGTCGGCCTCCTCGCCACCGGTCTCCAGCGGGGGCTTGGGCTCGGTGTCCTGGCGCGTGTTGCCCTCCAAGTCCTCCCAGTCCGTCCAGTCGTAGGGGACGAACCGGTACCCGTAGGTCTCGTCGGGGTCCTCGTCACCGGCATTGGCGGTGAGCAGGTGCAGCTGCACGCCGGTGGTGGACACGAAGGCGACGTCCCCCTCACCGGGGGCCGCGCCGCGCGTCTCGGTGACGTCGGCCAGCTCCGTCAGCGGTCCGGTGCCGTCGGCAGGGTCACCTCCGGTCACCTCGATGGGTTCGGGCTGCGCGGCGTAGGCGAGCGGAATGCCAGCGGGGTCGTCACCGGGCAGGACGACCACACCGGCGCCCACGGCGAGGGCTGCGGTGGCCGCACCGGCGGCCAGGACGGGGATGCGCTTCCACAGGGGGCGGGCCATGGTCTCGTGTTCCTCCAGTTTCGCGATGGCTTCGACACGCGCCCGCTGTCGGGCCTCGGGGGTGGGGCGAACGTCCTTCGCGGGGTCGGTCCCCTCGAACGCGTTGCGCAGAGCGGTCAGGTCGTCCACGGGGCCTCCTTCAGGACGCGGACCCGTGCGGGCGCGGGGGCGTCTTCCTTCATGTACGCGGTCAGTTTTCTTCGAGCCCGGTGCAGACGCCCGCGAGCGGTGACGTGGGTGCAGCCGATCACCTTGGCGGCCTGACGGCAGTCGAGCCCCTCCCAGGTCACGAGCATCACGAGTTCGCGTTCGACCTCCGTCAGCCGGGCCAGGGCGGCCAGCGCGCCAGCACGGTCGATGAACTGGTCGGCGTCGTCGTGGTGGTGGGCGCCGGTCTCACGCCCGAGCGACGCGGCGATCAGCCCCTGGCGTTGCGCGGTGCGCATGTGGGCGAGACCGATCCGGCGTGCGCAGGCGTAGAGCCAGGGCAGTTCCTGGCCCGGGGGCAACCGCGCCCGGCGTTGCCACGCCACCGCGAAAGCCTCCGAGGCGACGTCATCGGCCTGGTCGGGCCCCACACGTCGGCGCGCGTAGCGGTAGACCGCGTCGTAGTGCTCTTCGAACACGGCGTTGAAGTCGCGACGGTCGGAGTGTTCGTGTCCGGCCCGGCCTTCTCGCATCGGCGTTCCTCCCGTTCTCTCACCCGTCTATGTCGGTGGAGGGGGTGTGTGTTCGGTCGGGAGGCGACTTTTCTCGTGGACCCACACGTGTCCTGGGTCACACATCCGGCGCGGAGGTGGGAGGACGCCTAAAGCGTGTTGTGGATCATTCCGCCCACCCGTCACCCGCCACCACCCTCAACGGACACCTACGGCGCGGCACCCACCCTCTTCGTCACCCGCCACCACCCTCAACGGACACCTACGGCGCGGCACCCACCCTCTTCGTCACCCGCCACCACCCTCAACGGACAGCACCGGTGAAACTGGCACAGCCAACCCCGGGGTGGGCCCCGCTGGGCGACTCTGCGGAACCTGCGTAGTAGCGCACAGTAGAGGGCGGCCGCTCGCATCGATGGCTGCTCCGCCGCGACCGGCGAAAGCTTCCAAAGAAGTCGCCCTAGCCTGGGGGCTCGTCCCACCTGAAAGGTGAGGTCCCCAAGCCAACCAGGCAGTTCTCCCGCCGGGCGAAGGAAGACCATGGCGCCGGTCACCCTGGCGCTCCCGTCACCGCGCCCTTGTGGCCACCTCCGGAGGTCGCAGGTCAGGCAGGCTCCTTGAGGGACCCCACGAACCCTGGGTGTGGCACCTCGGGCACCGTCGGCACGGCCGGGAGACCCGGGAAGTGGAAGCTCGCCACCAGGTCGGTCACTCCGTCTCCCCGGGATCGTGGAGCGGTCCGGCCCGGGAGCGCGCGGTGACCTCGTGGGGCAGGGCCGAGGCGGTGAGGGAGACGGTGACCTCGACGGTGAGGCCGTCCAGTTCGCAGGAGGCGAGCACCGCCCCGTTGGCCTCGGCGGTTCGTCGGGCCACCGCGCAGACGGGCTCGGCGCCCTCGTGTGCCCGGGCCGCGGCGGCGAGCGCGGCGAGGTCCGCCGCGGTCGCCGCGCGGTCGCGGTCCAGGCGTGCCGTGGCGACGAGGAGCACGGCGTGGACCAGGAACCACAGCACCAGGCTCAGCGAGATCCACCAGACGCTCGCCGACCCCGAGTCCGCAGGACCCGATGCCCCTGATCTCCGCGGGCGCGAAGGGGGCACCGGGGCGGGTGACCCCTGAGCACCGGACGACGGTTCCTCGCGGCCGGGTGATCCCGGGGCGGCCACCGGGAACCGGACCGCGAATCCCGGGCTCATCCGTGTGCCTCCAGGGGGACCGCCGCCTCGGCGCCCACACCGAGCGGCGGAGCTCGGAGGGGACCGATCCGGAGTTCGGCGCGGACGGTCACGCGGGCGGTGCCGTCGCCCTCGGAGAGTTTCACCCGGGCCCGGTCGGGCGCGGCCGACAGAGCCAGGGCCCGGGCCCGTTCGGGCGGTTCCCCACGGGCCAGTGCGCGGGCGCCGATCCGGGCGGCGTCGGCGCAGGACAGCCGAGCCTCGGCGGCGGCGATCCCGCCGAGGGCGACCGCCAGCAGGAGCATCAGCGTGGGAAGCAGCATGGCGGCCTCCATCGTCACGGAGCCGTGGTCAGTGCCGGGGCTGGAGCGCATCGACGAAGACCTTGGTGAGCGCGGCCGAGACGGGTTCGCTGGTGGCGATGAGGTAGAGCACCCCCGCGATGGCGACGGCTGCGATCGTGCCGACGGCGTACTCGGCGGTACTCATGCCCCGGTCGAGGGTGAACGGGCACGGCGAAGAGAACACGGGACCTCCCTGGTGGTCCGGGCGGAAGGGCGTCCGTCCGGTCCTTCCAGAGTGCGGTCATCCCGGGTTGGATGGAAGATGTTGTCCCCAGCCTGTGGACAACTTCGTCTCAGGCCCGGTTCGCGGTTCCCAGCACCTCGTCGAGCAGGCGCAGGGCCCCGGGTTTGCTCAGAGGTTCGTTGCCGGTGCCGCACTTGGGCGACTGGATGCACGAGGGGCAGCCCTGTTCGCACTCGCAGTCGGCGATGGCCGCCCGGGTGGCGCCGAGCCACTCCCGGGCCGCCGCGTAGCCGCGTTCGGCGAACCCCGCGCCGCCCTCGTAGCCGTCGTAGACGAACACCGTCAGCTTCCCGGTGTCCCCGTGCAGGGCGGTGGACACCCCGCCGATGTCCCAGCGGTCGCAGGTGGCGAGCAGGGGCAGCAGGCCGATCGCCGCGTGTTCGGCGGCGTGCGCGGCCCCCAGGAGGGCGACGTCCTCCCCGCGCAGCCGGTCCTCCCCCTCCCGGGGCAGGGTCCACCACACCGCGCGGGTCTGGAGAGTGCGTTCGGGCATGTCCAGGGACTGTTCGCCCAGGACGGAGCCGGTGCGCACGTCCCGTTTGAGGAAGCCCACCACCTGGCGGACCACCTCGACCTCGCCGAAGCAGACCTTCGCCCCGCTCGGCCAGGCCTCCTCACGGAGCACCGACCGCACCGTGATGTCCGTGGTGTCCCGGGACCAGGTGCTGTAGGGCGGCTCGGCGGCGTGCACCAGGGCCACCCCCTCGTCCAGGTCGAGGTCGTCGACCAGGTAGGTCGCGCCCCGGTGGAGGTAGACCGCCCCGGCGTGGACGGTTCCGTGCGCGGCGGCCTCGTCGATCTCCCCGAGCAGCTGTCCGCTGGCGGTGTCGACGATCTGGACCGGAGGCCCACCCGCACCACGGATATCGGCGAGGTCGCTTGCCCGTTCGTGACTGGTCCAGAACCAGCCCCTCGGGCGCTTCCTCAGCAGGCCCCGGTCCACGAGTTCGGCGAGTTGGCCCTCGGTGGTCTCCCCGAAGAGGGCGAGGTCCTCACGCGTGATCGGGAGCTCCTGGGCGGCCGCGCACAGGTGCGGGCCGAGGATGTGCGGGTTTTCCGGATCAAGGACGGTCGCCTCCACGGAGCGCCCGAAAATGGCCTCGGGGTGGTGGGCGAGATACGTGTCCAGGGGGTCGTCGCGCGCGATGAACACCGCCAGGGCGTCCTCCCCGCGTCGCCCGGCCCGGCCCGCCTGCTGCCACAGCGACGCCAGCGTGCCCGGCCAACCCGCGATGAGCACGGCGTCCAGACCGCTGATGTCCACACCCAGTTCCAGGGCGTTCGTGCTGGCCAGGCCGAGGAGCTCCCCCGATCTCAGGGCCTCCTCGAGTTCGCGCCGCTCACCGGCCAGGTATCCGCCCCGGTAGGCGGCGACCCGTCCGGCCAGGTCGTGCTCGCCGTCCTCCGTCAGCATCCTCTGGGCGTTCATCGCGACCACCTCCGCGCCCTGGCGCGAACGCACGAACACCAGCGTCCGAACCCCGTCCCGTACCAGGTCGACGAGCATCTCGGCGGCCTGCGAGGGCGCGGTGCGGCGGATCGGCGCGCCGTGCTCGCCGGTGAGGTCGGTGAGCTCCGGCTCGACCAGCGCGACGGACATCCCCGGCCGGGGAGAACCGTCCTCGCTCACGGCGGTGACCGGGACGCCGGTCAGCCGGGTGGCGCTCTCGGCGGGTGATCCCGAGGTGGCCGAGGCCAGGACGAACACCGGCTCGGAGCGGTAGCGGGCGCACAGCCTGCGCAGACGCCGCAGAATCTGGGCCACGTGCGAGCCGAAGACCCCCCGGTACCGGTGGGCCTCGTCGATCACCACGTAGCGGAGCCGCCGCAGGAACCTCGACCACGCCCCGTGCCGGGGCAGGATGCCGTGGTGCAGCATGTCCGGGTTGGTCAGGACGTAGTTCCCGTGCTCGCGCACCCAGGAGCGCTCCTCGGGGGTGGTGTCGCCGTCGTAGACGGCCGCGCGCATGCCCGAAAGTCCCAGGTCCGTAATCCATCTGAGCTGGTCCTGGGAAAGCGCTTTCGTGGGAGAGAGGTAGAGCACCGTTTCCCCTGAGTCAACGGCGTCCACAGCGGGCATAAGGAAGGCGAGCGACTTCCCCGAGGCGGTGCCCGTGGCTATGATCACATCACGGCCCGAGCGTGCGAGGTCGGCGGCGGCTGCCTGGTGGGACCACGGACCCGTGATCCCCCGTTCGGCCAGCCGTTCGACCAGATGGGGGGCTGTCCACTCAGGCCAGTCCCCACTCACTCCCGCGTTCCGGGCCACATGCTCGATGTGGGTGACCTGCGGGTACCGGGTGTCGTCACGCCACACACCGGGGAGCGCGGGCTCCGATCGCCTCATCGAGTCCCCTCCTCACTGGACACGTTCGCGAGTCGTCCGCCCTCGTTCCGAGGTTCGGGGCACCGCTCGACGTCGGTTTCAGTGTGACATCCGGGGTAGGAGTGGCGCGGGGTCGCCGTTTGCGCGTGCATGGCGGGCAGACATTAGCGACACCCGTGGTTGAATGCGTGCTGGTGGGGTAACGCCCGGCAGAGATACTTCGCGATATTTCGCGGTTCGGCGCTGGAGGACTTGTGGATTTGAAGCTTGATCATTACACCGAGGGCGACACCGAGATCGTCGTCGTTGAGGGTGAGATCGATGTCTATACCGCGCCCCGGCTCCGCGAGCTGCTGATCGACCTGGTCAACAAGGGCAACTTCCACCTCGTGGTCAACATGGAGAAGGTGGAGTTCCTGGACTCGACGGGCCTCGGTGTGCTTGTGGGCGGGTTGAAGCGGGTCCGTGCTCACGACGGAACCCTGGACCTGGTCTGCACCCAGGAGCGGATTCTGAAGATCTTCCGGATCACCGGGCTGACCAAGGTGTTCGGTATCCACGGCTCTGTGCAGGAAGCCATCGACAAGCGTTCGTCGAAGTAACCCAGAGCGAGCGATGGCAACCATCACGCTCACGATCAGCGCGCTCCCGGCCCACGTGCGTACGGCTCGGCTCATGGCCGCGACCGTCGCGCGTCGGGCGGGTATCGCCGCCTCCGCGATCGACGAGATCAGGCTGGCGGTCGGTGAGGCCTGCTCACGGGCGGTCGCGGCGCACAAGCTGCACTGCCCCACGCAGCCGATCCAACTCCAGCTGATCGACGGCAGCGGACCCGATCCGGCGACGGACCCCAGTACCGACGCCTCGAACCCGATGCCGGGCTCCACCGGGAGCGCGACACGACGCTTCGAGGTGGTCGTCTCCGACCGTGCCCCCGCGAAGGACACCGAGGAGACGCCACACCGCCTGGAGCCGTTGCTCGACGGCCTCTTCCTGGACGGCGAGGACACCCCTCCCGGCGGGATCTCCGGTTTCTCCCCCGGCCTCGGCCTGGCGGTGATCACCGGCCTCGCGGACGAGGTGAGCATCGAACCCGAGGAATCGGGCACGGTGGTCCGGATGAGCTGGCCGCTCCACGCGGACCAGACCCAGAACCCGAGCTCGAACTAGGCCTCACGTCACGAGGGGGCGCCTCCCGCACCGGGAGGCGCCCCCTCGTCGTCCGTGGGGCTCCCGCCCCGACCGCGCTCAGTCGCAGGTCTGGGACGAGACCTCCGCGGTGGCGGTCAGCCCCTCTTCCGCGTTGGCCGCGACCTCGTCGGCGGTCAGCACGTAGCCGGTCTCGTCCTCGTTGGTGGCCGCGGCGAACACCACTCCGTACACGGTGCCGTCGGGGGCGAGCAGCGGGCCGCCGGAGTTGCCGGGGCGCACCACCGCACGCACCTGGTAGATCTCCCGGCTCACCTGTTGCGCGTGGTAGAAGTCCGAGCCCTGCGCGGTCTGCTTGGCGCGGATGCGCGCCGGGACCGCGGTGAACCCGCTGTTGCGCGGGAAGCCCGCCACGACGGCGTCGTCTCCCTGAACCGCCTCAGCGTTGAAGTCCAGGGGCTCCAGGTCCATTCCGGGCACGTGCAGCACGGCCAGGTCCTGCTGGGCGTCGAACAGCACCAGGGTGGCCTCCAGCTGGTGCCCGTCCCGGGTGACCACGCGCAGGTCCTCGGTGACCCCGGCGACCACGTGGGCGTTGGTCATGATGCGGTCCTGGCCGTAGGCGAAGCCGGTGCCCTCCACCCGCCGCTGGCAGGAGGGGGCGGTACCGAGCACCTTGACCACACTGCGGCTGGACTCGATGAGCTCCGGTGTGGTGAGGACGTCGGGGTCGGGCGGGTCCACCTCGGCGAGTTCGCCCGTACCGAGGCCGCTGAACACCTGCGGGAAGGCGCTCTGGTCCACCACCCGGCGGAAGGTCGAGAAGCCCTGGTGCGCGGCGTCCGGCATCAGCGAGTCCACCGCCTGGAGGATGCGTGACTCCTTGACCTGCTGGGACACGTACGGCAGGGCCGAGTTGGCCACCGTGCTGCCGATGAACCAGGCGACCAGCAGCACCGAGATCCCGCTGACCACCGCGCCGCCGAGCGCGTCCACGACGCGCGCCGAGTCCCACGTGACCTTGTTGCGCACCATGGTGCCCAGGTAGGACGCGAGGAACTGGCCCAGGGCGGCGGAGAGGAACACCACGGCGATGGCCAGCAGGGCCTGGCGCCCGGGGTCGGCCACCCACTCCTGGATGAGCCCGGGCGCGGTGAGCGCCGCGACGATCCCGCCGCCGATGAAGCCGACGAAGCTGAAGACGCCGACGATGAACCCCTGCCGGTAGCCGGTCACCGCGAAGAGCAGCAACAGGATGACCAGGACCGCGTCGAGCACGGATGCCCTCCAAGAAGTGAGCGTTACCCGACCGGGCGGAGTCCCTGCGGGGTGGCTTCGAACACGTCTGTTAGACCCCTGTCACGCCAGGGAAGTTCCCATCCCCCGAGAACGAGCAGGCTGTCGATGATCGCCCCCGTGAAACCCCACACGAGCATGCCGTCCACCCGGAACCCCGGCCCCCACATGGGGCCTCCCCCGTAGCGGACCTTGACCCTGTTCGCGGGGTCGGCGAGGTCGGCGACGGGGACGCGGGCCACCGCGGCGACCTCCCCGGCGTCGGCGGCGCGCACCTCGGAGGGTTCGCGCCACCAGCCGAGGATGGGGGCGACCCGGAAGTCGCTGAAGCTCAGGTAGAGCTCGGGGAGACGGCCGACCACGTCGATCCCCGCGGGGACGGCACCGGTCTCCTCCTCCGCCTCGCGCAGCGCGGCCGCCTCGGGTGAGGCGTCGGTGGGTTCGATCCGCCCGCCGGGAAAGGCGGGCTGGCCAGCGTGGCGGCGCAGCCCGTCGTTGCGCTGGATGAGCAGGAGGTCGGGGCCCCGGTCGGTCTCCCCGAAGAGGATGAGCACGGCGGACTCGCGGCCGCCCCGTTCCGGCGGGCGCATCGGCTTGGGCACCGGCATCGTCCGGGCGTCGTCCGCGAGCGCGGACAGCCAGAGCGGGGTCGAGTTCATTCGCTGGGAACCTGTTCCGGGGGTTGTCGCGCCGACATCTGTACGAGTGCGGACGCCTCGGGAGCCGGTGTGCGCGCACTCACGTGATTCAGGGTACAAACTGCCGGGACCCGTGCCCGCGTCTCCGGGTCCTGGCCGGTCAGGCGAAGGAGCGCATGCGCAGCAGTTTGGTGGCGGTCTCGGTGTCCGTGGGCCCCTCCCCGTAGGACGGGCACCAGCGGGCCACGCCGCACGCGCCACAGGCGGGCCTGCGGGCGTGGCACACGCGGCGGCCGTGCCACACCACCCGGTGGGAGAGCATCGTCCAGTCCTTGGGCGGGAAGAGTTCACCGACGGCGTGTTCGACCCTGACCGGGTCCTCCTCGTCGGTCCACCCGAATCGCCGGACCAGTCGGCCGAAGTGGGTGTCCACGGTGATCCCCGGCACATCGAAGGCGTTACCGAGCAGTACGTTTGCGGTTTTTCGTCCTACACCGGGTAGTTTGACCAGGTCGGCGAGGTTTCCAGGAACCTCGCCGCCGTGTCGTTCGCACAGGGCCTGGCCCAGCCCCAACAGGCTGTTGGCCTTGGCCCGGAAGAACCCCGTCGAACGGATCATCTCCTCCAGCTCCTCGCGCCTGGCCGACGCGTAGGCCTCGGCGTCGGGGTAGCGCGCGAAGAGCGCCGGGGTGACCAGGTTGACCCGCTTGTCCGTGCACTGCGCGGACAGGATCGTCGCGACCAGGAGCTCCAGCGGGGTGGTGAAGTTCAGTTCGGCGTGGGCGTCCGGGTACAGCTCCGAGAGCTCCCGGTACATCTTCCGAGCGCGGCGGACCAGCGCGAGTCGGCTCTCCCCGGTGGGCGTGGCGTTCTCCGACACGGCCGCGCCCTCCTCGGACGCGGTGTGACGGGGCTCTGGAGTGTGGGACATCGTCACAGGGTAGGCGTCCGGTCGTGGGGGCACGTCCGGGTCGACTCACACCGGTGCCGGGATTCGGTCGCGTGCCGACGTTTCGACTGGTGACCGAGATTATGTAACCAATGTCCGGTCGTACGGCGCGGACACGCCGTGACCCAAGTCGGCAACGACTAGGATCGCATGGGCTGACGTCGGCTGTTGTGGGCACGTTGTCTCCCGGCGGACTAGCCGTGGTAACGAACTGGTTTCCCACCCGGTTGCGATATACGTCACACTGTTGACGGTCAGGTTTTAGGAGGACGTGTGGACGAGATCAACGAGGTGCTCCGGAAGGCCCCTCTGTTCGAGGCGCTGGACGAGGAGGACACGGCCGCGCTCCGCTCCTCGGTGAACGAGGTGCGTCTCGGTCGCGGTCAGACCCTGTTCAACGAGGGTGACGAGGGCGACCGCCTGTACGTGATCCTCAGCGGGAAGGTGAAGCTGACCCGCACGGCCGTGGACGGTCGCGAGAACCTGCTGGGCGTGCTCGGCCCCAGCGAGATGTTCGGAGAGCTGTCGCTGTTCGACCCGCGCCCGCGCACCGCGAGCGCCGTGGCCGTCACCGACTCCGTGCTCGCCGGGCTCGGCCACGACGACCTGCGGCCCTTCCTGTCAAGCCGCCCGCAGGTGGGCCTCCAGCTGCTGAAGTCGCTGGCCGCCCGACTGCGCCGGACCAACGACGTGATGGCCGACCTGGTCTTCACCGACGTGCCCGGCCGTGTGGCCAAGGCCCTGCTCGAACTCGCCGACAAGTTCGGCAAGGAGGGCGACGACGGCCTGCACGTGCACCACGACCTCACCCAGGAGGAGCTGGCCCAGCTGGTGGGCGCCTCCCGTGAGACGGTCAACAAGGCCCTCGCCGAGTTCGCCCTGCGCGGCTGGCTGCGGATCGAGGCCAAGGCCGTGGTCCTGCTGGATGTCGAGCGCATGCGCCGTCGCGCCCGCTAGGGACGCCTCAGCAGAACCACAGACGCTGTGCGGCCGCCGCCCTCCGGGGTGGCGGCCGCAGCGCTTTCAGGGGCCTCTCAGGCGCTCTCCGGGCCGCGTGGGCTCCGTGCTTCGGTACCGGGGCTTCGACTCCGGGGCTTCGGCTGCGGGGGCGCGCGGGCTCCTGGCCCGCACGCGCGCCCCGGGGACGCGGACCTACTCCTCGAACCCCTCGGGGAGCTCGCCCTTGACCGCCAGGTAGCGCAGCTGCGCCCGGACCGAGGAGGCCGCGGCCGGGCGGACGCTCTCCACCACGTCCGGGTAGACGCGGTCGATGATCTCCCCGACCCCCGCCGCTCCGGCCGCCACCGCGTCCCGCACCTGCGCCAGACGCGCCTCACGGTGGTCGATGTAGGAGGTCAGCGCGGCCGTCGGCGAGGTCAGGATCGGCCCGTGCCCCGGCAGCAGCGTCCGCACCTGGTACTCCTCCACCAGGCCCCGGAGGCGGTACAGCGAGTCCATGTAGGGGGCCAGGCCGTCGTCCCCGTCGATCACCGTCGTGCCGTGTCCCAGGATGGTGTCCCCGGTCAGGATGGCGCTGTCGGCCTCGACGAGCAGGCAGACCGAGTCGTCGGTGTGCCCCGGCGTGGCGATGACCCGGACCTCCAGACCGTCCACGTCGAGCAGCTGACCGTCCTCCAGGCCCGCGCCGCCCACCCGCACCTGCGGGTCCACCGCGTGCACGGGCGCACCGGTCAGTTCCGAGAAGTAACGGGAACCCTCGGCGTGGTCGAAGTGCCGGTGCGTCACCACGGCCATCTGGACCTGGGCGCCCTGTTCCTGCACGGTCCGCGCCACCCGCTCCAGGTGGCGCTCGTCGTGGGGGCCCGGATCGACGACCATCACCCCGCGCGCGCCCGGTTCACGCAGAATCCAGGTGTTGGTGCCCTCCAGCGTCATCGGGCCTGGATTGGGGCAGAGCACGCAACCGGCGCGCAGTGTCCCGGAACCGTCGATCCTCATCGCACCTCGCTTCGATCGCCGTACCCGGAGCCGCCCGGAGGGCCCGCGGCCCGCCCCACGACGGGGCGCCGCGCGCCGCCGGAGCGGACGCCGTGCTCACTGTCCCGCGCCGGGCCCCGGTAGGGGGAAGTCGCTGCCGTCCGGCGCCACGACACGGAGCTGTCCGCCTATTTCCCGAACGTCCGGTTCGAGAGGAACGATATCCCGCCGGGCCTCCCTCACACCCTGGAGGGTCCGCCGGTCCGCCAGCTGGGCGCAGGCGATCACGGTCGGCGGCAGCATCGGCATCCTGCCGGCGCCCCACTCCTCGGCGACCACGGACGGGTCGGTCCACCGCGTGAGGTCGGCCTCGCCGCCGACGTCGCGTGCCGCCTGCCCCGGAGGGAGTTCGGCCGTGAAGAACCAGGTGTCGAACCGGCGCGGCTGGTTGCTGGGGGTGATCCACCGCGACCACGCGCGCAGCCACTCCGAGCGCAGCACCAGCCCGCGCCGACGCAGCACCTCCGTGAAGGAGTGGGTGTGGTCGATCAGGCCCAGCCGGTCCCGCTCCCAGTCGTCGGTGGCGGTGTCGAGGGTGATCGCCTCCACGCCCGCCCGCTCGGGTTCGCTGGCCAGCAGGACGCCGGTCTCCTCGAAGGTCTCCCGGACCGCCGCGCACACGAGGGCACGGGCCCGGGCCACGTCCGTTCCCAGGATCCCTGCCCACTCCTCGGGCGACGGGCCGGTCCACGGGAGGTCGCCGTCGGCGTCGCGCTCGTCCACCCGGCCGCCCGGGAAGACGTAGGCGCCCGGGGCGAACCCCATGGTCGGCACCCTGCGCATGAGCAGGACCTCCATGGGGCGCTCCGCCCGTCCGGCGTCCGAGCCCGCCGCCGGACGCAGCAACATCACGGTGGCTGCGGGGCGGGGCCGGGCCACACCGTCGTCCTCGGTCATCGACTCACTCCCGTCGTTCACGAAGGCCGCGCTGTGGCCCGGGTCGTCCTCGGGTCCGGTCAGCGGACCTCGACGATCATGTCAACCTCGACCGGGGCGTCCAACGGCAGGGACGCGACACCGACGGCGGCCCGGGCGTGCACCCCGGCCGCACCGAAGACCTCGCCGAGCAGCTCGCTGGCCCCGTTGATCACACCGGGGTGCCCGGTGAACCCGGGGTCGCTGGCGACGAAGCCGCCCACCCGCACCACGCGCACCACGTTGGACAGGTCGCCGACCTCGGCCCGCACCGCCGCGATGGCGTTCAGCGCGCACACGGCGGCCAGTTCCTTGGCGGTCTCCGGGCTGACCTCGGCACCGACCTTGCCGGTGGCCGGAAGGGCGCCGTCGACGAACGGCAGCTGGCCGGAGACGTAGACGTGGTCACCGCTGCGGACGGTCGGCTGGTAGGCCGCGACCGGGGGAACGACCTCGGGCAGGGTGAGCCCGAGTTCGGCGATCCGCTCCTCCGGGGTCGCCATCTACTTGGCCCGCTTCATGTAGGCGACGTACTGCTGGTTGCGCGGGTCGGTGCCCTCGGGCAGCGGCGCCGGCACGACGGAGACCAGCTCCCAGCCGTCCTCACCCCAGTTGTCCAGGATCTGCTTGGTGGCGTGCGACAGCAGCGCCACGCTCTGGTACTCCCACTTGGTCATCGTCTACCCCTCTCGGTCACGGCGGCCCCTGGGGCCGCCCCTCAACGCCGCTCACCTTACTCACCCGCGCCCACCCGGGAGGTCAGGCGGACCCGGTGACGCCCCCCTCAGGACGGGTCCCTCCGAGTGCCCGCCGGGTTCCAGGGGGAAGCCGATTCCGGTCAGGGCCTCCGAGACCGCCCACAGCCGACGCGCCACGGAGGCGTCCCGCGCTCTGCGTGCCCGTCCGACCAGCTTCGGAGCTCCCCGGAGCCCCATGAGTCGGCCCGGACCGGCGTAGCCGTTCCCAGGGATCTCGGCGACGGCGGCGTAGAGCGTGGGAAGGGCACCGTCGTCCTGGCTCTGTGTGAGCGCGCCGATCAGGGCCTGCCCCAGCCGAAAGCCCGGGCCCGGGTCCTCGGACCTCATCAGGTTCGTGGCCGAGATCCCCGGGTGCGCGGCCGTCGCGATCACCGGTGAGCCGACCGCCTCCAGTCGGCGCTGGAGTTCGCTGGTGAACAGCAGGTTGGCGAGCTTGGACTGCCCGTACGCGGCCATGCCCCGGTAGCGCTTGCGGTGCTGGTTGAGGTCGCCGAAATCGATCGAGCCGAGCAGGTGGGCGAGCGAGGCCACCGTGACGACCCGCTGCCGGATCCGTGGGAGCAGCAGGTTCGTCAGCGCGAAGTGGCCGAGGTGGTTGGTCCCGAGCTGCGGTTCGAAGTCGTCGGCGGTGCGGATGGGGGGCGGGAGTGACACACCCGCGTTGTTGATCAGCAGGTCGACGGGGTCGGTGAGGTCCCGGGCGAACGCACGAACCGAGGAGAGGTCGGCGAGGTCGAGTCGTCGGACCTCGACCTCACCGGTCATCTCCGCGGCTGCGGAGCGCCCCTTCTCCTCGCTGCGCACCGCCAGCACCACCCGTGCGCCCCGTTCGGCGAACACCCGGGCTGTGACCCGGCCGATGCCGCTGTTCGCGCCGGTGACGACAACGGTGCGGCCCCGCATCGGGGGCACGCTCGAAGCCGAGAACGCTGCCCGCACACCGCCCGCGGGGGCGGCACCGTCCACCGGGTCGTGCGGGGGACGAGATTCATATGACTTTGTCATATGAATGATGATGGGCGATTCATGTGACACTGTCAAGTAGAATTCGGCCATGGTGACCAGAGCTGAGACGGCCGCGGCGACCCGTAGCGCCCTCCTTCGAGCCGCGTCCGAACTGCTGGACGAGGGCGGTGCGGCGATGGTCACCCTCCGCGGAGTCGGTGCGCGGGCCGGGGTCTCACGCGGTGCGCCGTACGGGCACTTCACGAACAAGGAGCAGCTGCTGGCCACGCTCGCGATCGCGGCGTGGGACTCCCTCGCCGCCGAGGTCGAGCAGCTGCGCACGGGCTCGGGCGACCCGGGAGCCAGGCTGGAGAGCGCGGTCATGGCGCTCATCGGACGCGCACGCGAGCGACCGCATCTGTACGCGCTCATGTTCGCGACGCCCGCCGAGGACCGCGAGGCCGCGGAGTCCGCCGGTCGTCTCCAGGACGGGTTCCTCGACCTGCTCGGTGATCTGGTCGGTACGACCGATGCCCCCCGATACGGCGCGCTGCTGATGTCCACCGCGCACGGCATCGCGGAACTCGAGCGCAGCGGTCACCTCGGGGTCGAGACGTGGCGAGTCGACAGCGAAGAACTCGTCCGTATGACGATCGAGGGGATCCGGCTCGGCGCGCGGAGCTGACCCGGGACCGCCCCGGGGGCAGCAAGGGCGCGGGACGCCTCCGCGCCCGACGACACCTCGCCCGCGCCGGGTGGAGGGCACGCACATAGACTCCGTGGGGTGAGCGATCGTGAACAGGGACCGCGCGGTGACGACCCGGGGACGGCGTTCGCCGGTGCCCGGTTGCACATCGTGACGGGCAAGGGCGGTACCGGGAAGACGACGGCCGCCACGGCGTTGGCGCTCGCCCTGGCCTCCCGGGGCGGACGCGTGCTCCTGGTCGAGGTGGAGGGCCGCCAGGGGGTGGCCTCCCTGCTCGGGAGTCCCGCCCTGCCCTACGAGGAGCGCGAGATGATCACCGCGCCCGGCGGGGGTTGCGTCCACGTGCTGGCGGCGGACGCCGAGGCGGCGCTGCTGGAGTACCTGGAGCTGTTCTACGGGATGCGCCGGGCCGGTCAGGCGCTCACCAGGCTGGGCGCCGTCGACTTCGCCACCACCATTGCCCCGGGGCTGCGCGACGTCCTGCTCACCGGCAAGGCCACCGAGGCGGTCCGGCGGCGCACGGGCGATCGGGGACGGTCCTCTGACTCCCCCTCCAGCGCCCCCTTCCACTACGACGCCGTGGTCATGGACGCGCCGCCCACGGGGAGGATCGGGCGGTTCCTGAACGTCAACTCCGAGGTGGCGGGGCTGGCCCGGGTGGGGCCCGTTCGCGGCCACGCCGACCGGGTCATGGAGGTGATCCGGTCCGCCCGCACCCGCGTGCACTTCGTGACCCTGCTGGAGGAAATGCCCGCCCAGGAGACCCGGGACGGGATCGCGGAGCTGCGCGAGCTGGGACTGCCCCTGGGCTCAGTCCTGGTGAACATGGTCGCACCGCCGCTGCTGGACGCCGCCGACCTCGCCGCCGCCGTCACGGGGGAGCTGGACTCGACCGCGCTCGCTTCGGGGCTCCGGGCCGCACCGCTGGACCCGGCTCTGCTGGAGGCGCCCGAGGAGCTGGCCGAGGACCTCGCGGGCGAGGTGCGCGCGCACGCGCTGCGCCAGCTGCTGGAGGAACGGGTCCGCGGCGAGTTGGAGGGATTGGGCCTGCCCATGGTGGAGCTGCCCCGGGTGGAGGGCGGGGTGGACCGCGCCGTGCTGGGCGACCTGGCCCGGAGCCTGACCGATCAGGGGGTGGAGCGGTGACCGAGGACCGGAGAGGGACGGGTCCGGGCCTCCGGGGGCCACGTGAGGGCACGCCGCTGGACGTGGACGCCCTGCTGGACGACACCCGCACGAGGATCGTCGTGTGCTGCGGGGCGGGCGGGGTCGGCAAGACCACCACCGCCGCCGCGCTGGGGCTGCGCGCCGCCGAACGCGGACGGCGCACCGTGGTGATCACGGTGGACCCGGCCCGGCGCCTGGCGCAGTCGATGGGGCTCGTGGAGCTGGACAACACCCCGCGCCCGGTACCGCTCCCCGAATCGGCCCGGGGCAGCCTGCACGCGATGATGCTCGACATGAAGCGGACCTTCGACGAGGTCGTGAGGGAGCACGCCGACCCCGAACGGGCCCGCCAGATCCTGGCCAACCCCTTCTACCAGACCCTCTCCACGAGCTTCTCCGGCACGCAGGAGTACATGGCGATGGAGAAGCTGGGGCAGCTGCGCCAGTCCGGCGACTGGGACCTGATCGTGGTGGACACCCCGCCCAGCCGGTCCGCGCTGGACTTCCTGGACGCACCCAAGCGGCTCGGCCGGTTCCTGGACGGTCGGCTCATCCGCTTCCTGACCCCCCCGGCCACCGGTGCGTTCCGGCTGCTGGGTGCCGGGTTCAACGTGGTGGGATCGGTGGTGGGCAAGATCGTCGGGGCCCAGTTCCTGGCCGACCTGCGTTCCTTCGTCTCCGCGTTCGACACGGTGTTCGGCGGGTTCCAGGAACGCGCCGAGCGCACCTACCGGCTGCTCCAGACGCCGGGGACGGCCTTCGTGGTGGTGGCGACCCCGGACACGGACGCGATGCGCGAGGCCTCCTACTTCATGGACCGGTTGGCGGCGGAGTCCATGCCGCTGGCGGGCCTGGTGCTGAACCGGACGCATCCGCTGCCGTCCGGGCCGGGGGCGCGTCTGGGCGCGGACGAGGCGCTGGCCGCCGCCGGTTCCCTGAAGGAGTCGGACTCCCACCCGCTCGCGGCGGCGGCCCTGCGCCTTCACGCCGAGCGGGTCCGGGCACACGAGCGCGAGGAGCGGCTGCGGGCCCGGATGCTGTCGGCCCACCGGGGGGCGCGGGTGGTCGAGGTTCCGGCGCGGCCCGAGGACGTGCACGACCTCGCCGGTCTGCGCGGGATCGGCGTGGCGCTCGCCGGAGGCACCGAAGGAGCGTCCTCCACCGGAGGGACCGCGAGCCCCGGGGAGACCGCGCCGGAGGACTCCTGAGGCCGCTCCGGGCCTCAGGCGGGCGTGTCCCGCAGGGTCCACGCGATCCGGGAGAGGTCGTCCGCACCCTCCCGGCGGGCCTCCTCCAGCAGGGGCGCCCAGTCGGTGATGTCGGGGTGCTTGCGTAGCAGGGAGCGGCGTTCGCGTTCGGTCATGCCGCCCCACACCCCGAACTCCACCCGGTGGTCGAGCGCGTCGGCGAGGCACTCGACACGCACGGGACAGCCGTGACAGAAGAGCTTGGCGCGGTTCTGCGCGGCGCCCTGGACGAAAAGGGCGTCGGGGTCGATCTGACGGCACAGGGCCTCTGTCGTCCACTGATGGGTCCACATGTGGCGCACTTCCCAGACGTGTGCTAGCGCTCGCGGTCAAAGGTGGTTGGTGTGCTCTGGTTGAGTGGAGGTGAACACGGTGGCCTCCCGCTACCGCGTGGGGCGCGACGTGCACGCATCGTCACGGCGCCCCGTATCTCGAAAGTACGGTTCGGATCGCCGCGCCAACAGAACCCACTCGACCCACTTTCCGTCTCACGGATATGGCCCGAGCGGGCCATTGCGCGACCGGCCGACCACCCTCCCCGACCGGGGCTGGGGTGCGTGTCGGCTGAACCACACCCGGGGCTGTCTGCGTTAACCGTGGAAGGATGGTCCGGGGATACGGCTCGTGCGTAGTCATGGGCGATTCGGCGTGAAAACGCACCGTCCGTTACCGATCGCACCGCTTCTGAGCGTTCGTGGTCACTTAGTCTGATGGGGTGGGTCAGGGGACATTGCTTCAAAGAATCAGCCAACTGGTCGTCGTCGGTGTGATCGCCGGCCTCCTCGTCGCCGCACTCGCCCTACCGGCGGTCGGCGGCATGGGGATCACCGCCCGCAACATCGCCAGCGGCTTCCTGGACATGCCCAGCCAACTCGAGACACCTCCACCTCCTCAGCGGTCGACCATCTACGACCGCGAGGGCGGTGTGATCGCGGAGATCTTCGACCAGAACCGTGAGCTCGTCGACATCGACGACGTGTCCCCGGTGATGGTCGACGCCATCCTCGCCATGGAGGACTCCCGCTTCTACGACCACGGTGGTCTGGACGTGTCCGGCACCCTGCGTGCCGCCCTCCGGACCATGGGAGGCAACACCGAGGGTGCCTCCTCCATCACCCAGCAGTACGTGAAGAACGTGCAGATCGAGGCCGCCACCTCACAGGAGGAGCTGGAGGAGGCCCGCGAGGAGACCATCGCCCGCAAGATCCGGGAGTTGCGTTACGCCGTCGCCCTGGAACAGAGGATGACCAAGGACGAGATCCTGGAGGGCTACCTCAACATCGCCTACTTCAGCGACGGCGCCTACGGCGTCGAGTCCGCCGCGCAGCACTTCTTCCAGGTGCCCGCGAGCGAGCTGGAGCTGCACCAGGCGGCGACCATCGCCGGTCTCGTCCGCTACCCCTACCTGTACAACCCGCGCTTCTTCCCCGAGCAGACCACCGAGCGGCGCAACGTCGTCCTGGACCGCATGGTCGCCACCGAGGCCATCACCGAGGAGGAGGCCGAGGAGGCCAAGGCCGAGGACATGGAGCTGGACCTGGACACCCCGCCCAACGGGTGCGTCCCCAGCGACCAGCCCTTCTTCTGCGACTACGTCGTGCAGGAGATCGAGCAGGACGAGCGGTTCGGTCCCAACGAGACCGAGCGGGCGCGCTGGCTGCGCACCGCCGGCCTGGAGATCCACACGACCCTGGACCCGCAGACGCAGGAGTCGGGCCAGAAGGCCGTGGACAAGTGGGTCCCGCGCGAGAACGACTCCCGCAAGGTGGCCGCGCAGGCGGTCGTCGAACCGGGCACCGGCCACATCCTCGGGATGATGCAGAGCCGCAACTACGGTCCCGACGAGAGCAAGCTCGGCGAGACCTCGATCAACTTCACCACCGACTCCGACCGGGGCGGCAGCAGCGGCTTCCAGGCCGGGTCGACGTTCAAGGCGATCACCCTCGCCGCCGCGCTGGAGGAGGGGTTGCCCTTCGGCACCTCCTTCAACTCACCGAGCTCCACCACGGTGAGCGGCCAGACCTCCTGCAACGGCGGTCGGCTGGAGTCGTGGTCGCTGAGCAACGCCGGTGACAGCAACGCGGGCAACCACAACATGGTGTCCGGCACCAAGGCCTCCTCCAACACCTACTTCGCGCAGCTCCAGGCCCGTGCGGGCCTGTGCAACACGATGAAGATGGCGGAGAAGCTGGGGCTGAAGCGCGCCGACGGCACCCTGTTTACGGAGAACGACAACTCGCTCGCCAACAGCAGCTTCACGCTGGGCAGCGAGGAGGTCTCGCCGCTGCGGGTGTCCAACGCCTACGCGACCTTCGCCTCCGGCGGGATGTACTGCGAGCCGCAGTCCATCACCAGGATCGAGGACCGCCAGGCGGGCGCCACGATCGACATCGAGCCGCAGTGCGAGCGCGTGATCGACGAGGACGTCGCCGACGGCACCAGCTACCTGCTGTCGCAGACCTTCAACGGGGGCACCGCCGCCAGCCTCGGTATCGGCCGTCCGGCGGCGGGCAAGACCGGAACCACCGACGGTTCCGCCGCGGCCTGGTTCGCCGGGTTCACCCCTCAGATGGCCAGCAGCGTGTTCGTCGGCGACCCGCGCGGTCCCCAGCAGTACCCGCTGCGCAACGTCAGGATCGGCGACCGGTACTTCGGGACCGTGTACGGGGCGACCATCCCCGGACCGATCTGGCAGGAGACCATGCGAGGCGCCCACGAGGGCCTGGACACCGAGAGTCTGGCGTCCGCGCCCGGCAAGTTCGGTTCCACCTCCGAGCCCCGCGCTCCCCGGGATGACGATGACGACGGGGACGAGGACGCCAGCCCGGCCAGCGACGACGGCGGCGTTCCCAACGTCGTCGGTCTGGGCGAGTCCGAGGCCGTCGCCGCCCTGGAGGCCGCCGGTTACTCGGTGAACGTGTCCGGAACGACGGTCCGCTCGTCCGAGAGCGAGGGTTCGGTGGCCGCGGTCAACCCGAACCCGGGCACCCGCCTCCCTGAGGGAGCGACGGTCAACGTGTTCCTGAGCAGCGGCGGCGGCCGTGCCAACTCGGAGGGGAGCCCGGACCGCGGCGGTTGGCACCCGGTGGTCCCGGCGGCCCAGCCCAGCCGGAGCGACTGACCCCGAGCAGCACGGAGGGGGCGGCGGTGACCTGGTCACCGCCGCCCCCTCGTCGTTCCGGGGCCCTAGGCCAGCTGGCGCTTGACCTCGGCGGCCACACGGGCGCCGTCGGCACGCCCGGCGATCTGGGCGTTGACGATCTTCATGACCTTGCCCATCTCCTTCATCCCGGAGGCGCCGGTCTCGGCGACCGCGGCCGTGACCAGCTGGGAGAGCTCGTCGTCGGTGAGGGGCTTGGGGAGGTAGTCCGACAGGACCTCGCTCTCGGCCCGCTCGTTGGCGGCGGCCTCGGGGCGGTCGCCCTTGTCGAAGGCCTCGGCAGCCTCGCGACGCTTCTTGGCCTCGCGGATGAGGAGCTTGGTGACCTCGTCGTCGCCGAGCGCCCGCTGCGAAGAGCCCGCGGACTCCTCGGTGGCGATGGTGGTGAGCACCATGCGCAGGGTGGCGGTGCGGACCTTGTCCTTCGCCTTCATGGCGGTGGTCAGGTCGGTCTTGAGACGGGCTTTGAGTTCGGACATGGCCCGATCCTACGGCCGCCCCGGCCACGCCCACCAACGGTTTGCGCGCGGGGCACCCCGGATCTGAGACGATCGGTACTCGACGAAGGAGGGCCGGATGGGCGCCGACAACAGACCACTCCTGCGCCGGATCGGGCGCGCGGCAGCGATCACCGGGGCGGTCGGTGTGGCCGGGCTGGGATACGCCTCGGTCATCGAACGCAACTGGTTCCGGCTGCGCCGCTACGAGCTGCCGCTGCTGCCCCCGGGCAGCCCCCGACTGCGTGTGCTGCACCTGTCCGACGCGCACCTGACGCCCGGGCGGAAGATGCTGATCGACTGGATCCGGGGACTGGAGGCCTACGAGCCCGACCTGGTGATCAACACCGGGGACTCGCTGGCCCACCCCGACGCGGTGGGGCCGTTCATCGACGCCCTGGGGCCGCTCCTGGACCGTCCGGGCGCCTTCGTGTACGGGTCCAACGACCTGTTCTCCCCGCAGTTGAAGAACCCGGCGCGCTACCTGTGGCGGACCAGCAAGACGGACTACCGAAAGCGCCGGGTGCCGGACCTGCCCTGGCGTGAGCTGGGCGCGTCGATGTCGGCCTCGGGCTGGTTGGACCTGAACAACCACAAGGGCTCGCTGAAGGCCAACGGGCTCGACGTGGCCCTGGCCGGGGTGCACGACTCGCACATCAAGCTGGACCGCTACGACGACGTCGCCGGTCCGGCCGACCCGCTGGCCGACATCAGGCTGGGTGTGCTGCACTCACCCGAGCCCTCGAACCTGGACCGCTTCGAGGCCGACGGGTACCAGCTGCTGCTCGCCGGACACACGCACGGCGGGCAGCTGTGCCTGCCGTTCTACGGGACGCTGGTCACCAACTGCGGTATCGACCGCAGGCGCGCGTGGGGCCTCAACGAGTACGGCGACGCGTGGCTGCACGTGTCCGGCGGCCTGGGCACGTCCCCGTACGCCCCGGTGCGGTTCTGCTGCCGCCCGGAGGCCTCGCTCCTGGACCTGGTCCCCCGCCCCTGACCAGCGGGTCCGCCTCCGCCCGAATCGAATTACCCAAGCACTCCCCGAGTCCGCTAGACTTGGGGACGTTGCTTCGGGGTGTAGCGCAGCTTGGCAGCGCGCTTCGTTCGGGACGAAGAGGTCGTGGGTTCAAATCCCGCCACCCCGACAAAGCACGAAGGCCGGTCCCACGGGACCGGCCTTCGTCGTGTCCGAGATGGGTCCGCCGTCCGGACCGCCCGTCAGCCTCGTGGATCGGTTCCGAGGTAGGCCAGGATTCCGGCGACGGCGGCCCGGGTTCCGGTGGTGAGCGTCGGTTCCATGACCGGGCCGAAGTGCGGGGAGTGGTTGACCGGGGCCTCCTCGCCCGGGGCCAGGTCGAACCCCCCGAACATCCAGAAGACCGAGGGCACCCCGATGGCCTCCGCCAGGTGGCCGAAGTCCTCGCTGCCCATCACCGGTTCGGAGACGGACACGTTCCCCTCCCCCAGTTCGGCCCTGAGCGCCGTCTCGACGCGTGCGGCCTGGGCCGGGTCGTTGTGGCAGCTCGGGAACGCGTAGACCTCCTCGACCAGCGGCTCCGGAGCTCCCGAGACCGCGGCCTCACCGGAGACGATCCGCCGCACGGCGGAGAGCACCTGCTCGCGGACCTCGGGTTCGAACGTGCGGATGTTCAGGGTGAACTCCGCGCGGTCCGGGATGATGTTCTCCTTCAGGCCCGCGTGGAAGGTCCCCGAAGTGACCACGGCCGGGGTGCGCGGGTCGAGTTCGCGGGAGACGATCGTCTGCAATCGGGCGATCATGTGTGCCCCGAGGACGATCGGGTCGATCGAGGACTGCGGCCGCGACCCGTGGGACTGCTTGCCGTACACCGTCACCCGCAGGGCGTCGGCCATCGCCATCGCGACCCCGTGGGAGATGTTGACGGTCCCGGCCCGGAGCGGCATGACGTGCTGGCCCAGGACGACCTCGGGGACGGGAGCGCGCTCCCACAGGCCGTCGTCGACCATCGCCCGCGCACCGGCCGCGACCTCCTCGCCGGGTTGGAAGACCAGCACGAGGGTCCCGGACCAGGCTTCCGGGTGGGACACCAGCGCGCGGGCGGCGGTCAGCAGGGACGTGACGTGGGTGTCGTGCCCGCAGCCGTGCATGACCGGCACCGTGGTGCCGTCCTCCAGCGTTCCGGTGGCACTGCTGGCGTACTCGAACCCGGTGTCCTCGGCGATGGGCAGCCCGTCCGTGTCGGCGCGGAAGGCCACCACCGGCCCCTCTCCGTTGCGGAGGACGCCGACCACGCCGGTGCCGCCGCAACGGAAGTTCCCGATTCCGAGGTCGTCCAGTTCGGCCGCGACGAAGTCCGCGGTGGCGTACTCCCGCATGGAGAGTTCGGGGTGGGCGTGCAGGTGCCGGTAGATCCGGTGTGCGCGCCCGGTGTCGAGTCCGGACAGGACGGTGTCGGTCGGGCTGGTCATGCGCAGGCCTTCCTTCGCGGTCGGGGGCCGGAGTGAGCCCCCGTGTGGTCGTTTCCCGAAAAACCAGGACGAATCCACCGAGGGGAGGTTCCGGAACGTGCGGCCCGCAACGGAGACTGGGGCGCCACTGAACCGGCGGAGACCGCAGAAGGAGCCAGCGCCCCACCATGAACGAGATCCAGCTGATGTCCGCGACCACCCTGGTGGCGGCGATCCGCCGCCGCGAGGTCTCCGCGCGGGAGGCACTCGACGCGCACCTGGAACGGATCGAGGAGGTGAACCCGGCAGTCAACGCCGTGGTCACCCTGGATCCGGAGCGAGCCCGGGCCGCCGCCGCGGCCGCTGACCAGCGCACCGTGTCCGGCGCCGCGCTTCCTCCGTTGCACGGGCTGCCGATGACCCACAAGGACACCCACGCGGTGGCCGGGATGCGCAGCACCAGCGGCTCGCGGCTCCTCGCCGACCACGTGCCCCCAGAGGACGACGCCATCATCTCCAGGTTGAGGGGCGCGGGCGTCGTCTCCACGGGCAAGAGCAACGTCCCGGAGTTCGGCGCCGGTTCGCACACCTTCAACGAGGTCTTCGGCACGACCACCAACCCCCACGCCCCGGAGCTGAGCGCGGGCGGCTCGTCCGGTGGCCTGGCCGCAGCCGTGGCGAGCGGGATCCAGCCCCTGGGCGAGGGGTCGGACATGGGTGGATCGCTGCGCATCCCCGCGTCGTTCTGCGGTGTGGTGGGGTTGCGGCCCTCCCACGGGGTGATCCCGGCGCCGTCGGCGAGCGACGACTGGGCATGGCTGACCCGCACCGGCCCGATGGCCCGCGAGGTGTCCGACATCGCCCTGTTCATGTCCGCCGTCGCCGGGCCCTCGCCCCGGGTCCAACCCCCGGCACCGGTCACCGGAACCGACTTCGCCGGGCCGCTGCTCGGGGACCTGCGCGGAGTACGGGTCGCCTGGAGCCCGGACCTCGGGCTGGGCCTGCCCGTGGAACCGGAGGTGCTGGAGGTTTTGGAGGGACGGCTGCGCGTCTTCGAGGAGGCGGGGGCCATCGTCGAGGAGGCCGCTCCGGACCTCAGCGGGGCGGACGAGGTCTTCCGCACCACCCGAGCCCTCGACTTCGCCGCCGCTCTCGGGCTCGCGGTGCGCGATCTGCCGGAGATGATCAAGCCCGAGGTGGTCTGGAACGTCGAGGCCGGATGGGCGCTGAGCGCACGGGAGATCATCGCCGCCACGGCCGCGCGGACCCGGCTGGCCGCCGCCGTCCGAGCCTTCCACACCCGCCACGACCTCCTGGTCAGCCCCGCCGCCCAGGTGCTGCCCTTCGACGCCCGGCTGCGCTACCCGACCGCGATCAACGGAGTGGAGTCCACGACCTACCTGGACTGGATGCGCTCGGCGTGCGCGCTCTCCGCTACGGGGCTGCCCGTCCTGGCGCTCCCGGCGGGGTTCACCACGTCCGGGCTCCCGGTGGGTTTCCAGCTCTCCGCGGACCACTACCGGGACGTGGAGCTGCTGCGCTACGCGAAGGCGTTCGAGGACCGCACGCGCTGCGTCGACCGCCGCCCGGAAATCGGGGCGGGCACGGGGCAGCGCGTGCGTCCGGTGACGACGGCGTCCGCGGGGTAGACGGCCGCCGCGTGCCGGGGTCACCCCAGACGGCTCACGGCACCTTCGGCGATCGAGATGATCACCTCCTCGCCGACGGTGAAGTCGACCCGGCCGCTCCTGTCTTCCCCGGTCTCCAGGACCCTGATCTCGACCAGGTACTCCGCGTTCCGGACGAGCACCGTCGCGTTACTGCCCTGCCCGTCGGTGCCCGCGAGGTAGTGGGAGACGAAGGACTCGTCTCCCAGGTCGAGGTCACGCCCCTCCAGGATCTCGAAACCCCGTGGGGCGTCCACGCCGTCGACCAGCTTGCCCCGCTCCTCCGCGAATCTCCTGGCCGTGTCGGACGGGTCGCGGGTCCTCTCCCCCTCCTCGTTCTCGGGGACGCTGTAGGTGACCCGGAGCGACCCCGGGGACCCGTTCGCGAACTCCGTGCTCCACCAACACGCCGTGCCCGCCTCGGAGTACGAGGCGGAGGCCAGGACGGCGTTGAGGGAACGCAGGTCCGAACTGCCGGGCGCCGAGCACGGGTCCAGGTCCAGACCCTCGAGCGACGGACCGGCGTGGTGGGAGCCCGAGGAGGAGGTCACCGCCCACACGCCGCCGACGACCAGGCCGTAGATCGCGAGTGTCACCGCTGCGGTGATCGCGATGACGCGCCCGGTGCCGCGCCGTCCGGGTGGCGACCCCGAAGCTGGGGTCCGGGCGGCGGGGGGTGACCCTCCGGGTTCCTGCGCTCGGGGAGCCTGGCCTGGGGTTCCGGGCCCGTCTTGCCGTGGGGGGAACTGCTGTGGGGGGCCGTTGTACACGGCTGACCTCCTGTTTCTGTGCGACGCCCGCGCGCCGGGGGGAAGGGGTCAACCGAAGGCGTCGGCTGCCACGTCGGCGAGAAGCTCCTCGGCCTCGTTCAGATCGATGTCGTCGACGGTGGAGCCCAGGTTGAGGGTGACCTCGCTGACAAGGCGTCCCTCCCGGACGACCAGTGTCACCACCTGCTCGTGAGAGTCGCCGGAACCGGTGGGGAAGTCGGCGAGGACCAACGTGCTCTCGTCGCCGAACCTCAGCGGTCGGTCCCGCGACTGCGCGGCCTCGCTCCGCGAGCGTTCGGAGGCCCCTTCGACGGTCGACTCGTAGAGCTCCCGGGCATCAGTGGGCAACTCCTCCGCCTGCGGGTCACGTTCACGGAGCAGGGCAGCGTCCGCCGCGGAGAACGGCACGGAACGACGGAAGTGGAGGAAGATCCTCTCCTCCCCCGCCAGAGTGACTCTCCAGTCGCAGCCGCTGGAGTAGGAACTCGCTCCCCCGTATCTGGCCTCACCGTCCATCGACGCGAGGGTTCGGTCGCTGAGGACCGCGCAGGGGTCGTCAGTCGGCAGGCCGCTCGCGGGACTGATCCGCGCGGAGGAGGCGGTGGTGGCGGTGACCACCCACGTGAGGGCGCCCGCCACGGCGAGCGTGACGGCGGCGGTGAGTGCCACCGTGAGTGCGGTTCGGGGCCGACGTCGGGGCGCCGGGGGCTGGTCAGGAACACCCGGGAAGCCCGGGTGGCCGGGAGGTCCGGGCGGGGGCGGGTTCGACGGAGCTCCGGGGTGGCCGGGCGGGCCCTGGGGGTAAGGCGGCCGGGGCGGCGGCTGACCCGGTGGGCCCTGCTGCCCGAACGGGGGCTGCCCCTGGTGGCCGGAGTGGCCTGGCGGTGTCGGCTGGAGGGGGTGTCCCATGCGAGGGTCCATCCACGAGTACGTGTGTCCTGACCCGTCGCATGTTCCCATAGCCGCCCCGACGAATCCGGGCACGAGCACCACCCGGGTGGAAAACGGCCACCTCCGGCCAACCGGAATCCGGTCCCGGGAACACGAGAACCCCGGACCGGGGGCGGACCGGGGCGGAACGCCGTGACGCCCGGGGACGGGGCGTCACGGCGTACGGAGGTGAACCTCCGCGTGCCTACGCGGCGCCGACGTTGAGGTCGACGCAGACGTAGAAGGCCATCGGGGTGTCGGCCACGTTCCAGCGGGCCAGCACCGTCTGCTCACCGCTGTAGCCGGAGAGGTCGATGGTGTGGGAGAAGTTCGCCGGCGGCTGCGCACCGCCGTCGTCGATGCTCTCGATCTGCTGACCGTCGATGAAGTATTCCCACGTGCTGGTCGAGTGCCGCGCGGTGATCGTCCAGTCGAAGGTGACGGAGTTGCCGACCGGGGTGACGTCCCAGCCGTAGTTGTCGTCGTCCAGCTCGGAGAAGGCGGCGTTGCCTCCGGAACAGCTCATCAGACCCTTGGGGCCCTCGACGCTCTGCGGCTCCCACTGGATCGGCCCGCAGGAGACCGTTCCGGCGGCGCACTGCGCCTGGCGGCTGGGCGGGTTGTTGATGTAGCCGTGGGCGCTGGCGGTGCCCGCGGGCATCAACGTGAAGGCCAGGGCGGTGGCGGCACCGACGGCCGCGGTCGAGCGGATCTTGCTGCTGATGCTCATGAGGGAGCCCTTCTGCTGGGTCACGACCCTGGGGGCCGTAGCGGGGTGACCCGGACCGTCTCCGGACCAGGGCGGGTGGAACGCACTCACGGCCGGTTATTTCCGTGAGCCCGGACGGGGGTTGCCCGGGGACGTTCCCGTGGGTTTCGGGAACCTCCGTCCACCCAGTACCGAGGACGGTAAAGAGGTTGTCACCCCTCGTCAAGATCCCTGTTACCAGAGGGTGCGGATGGACACCCGTACCAGTGGAAGGGCCCAGAGGCGGGGGCGCGGGCACTGGTACTGGTGGTCGTGCCGCAGGTACGGCAGCCCGAACAGGGCCGATGATCATCGCCGCGCGGGACCGGTCTGCCACTCACGGGCTGGACCAAGTGGTCGACCCGAACGCCGTTCCACCAGACCTCACCCGAAGGTGACATTCACCTTCCCCCCTTCCGTGCGGAGGGCGGGGGCGATCCGTCAGAAAAGCAGTGGACGGGGTCCGTGATGAGTGACAGAACGGAGCACGGACGTCAGGCACGGAAGCCTCGGCACGCTGTGGCGACCGAGCCGAGGGCCAGGGCACGGACGCGCGGCCCGGCCCACGGGAACGGAGTGAACGCGCATGACCGACCGACCACCCCCGCCCTCTCCGGCGGAACACGCGGCACCCCCTCCCCCTGAGGCGGACCGGGCGTTCCTGCCCGGGCTGGAGTTGTCGCGCCCTCTACGAGGAGGGGGTGGCCCCCCTTCTGCGCGGAGTCCCTCACGCCGCCGCCCGAGTGGGCGCGGGTTCGGAGGTGCTGGGCCTGGACACCGCCCGCTCCACCGACCACGACTGGGGGCCGCGCCTCCAACTGTTCGTCTCCCACGGCCACGGACGCGCGCGGGCGCTCCTGGAGGAGTGCCTGCCCCGACGGGTGCGCGGCTGGCCCACGCGGTACGAACCGGTACCCGACGACCCCGGGGTGCACCGGCTCACCGACGGCCCCGGAGGGCTGCACCTGGTCGACGTGGTCGAACCCGGCACCTGGTTCACCGAGTGGCTGGGGTTCGACCCGAACGCCGAGGTGACCACCGCCGACTGGCTGGCGACCCCGACCCAACGGCTGGCGGGGGCGGTCGCCGGTGCCGTGTTCCACGACGGGGTCGGGGAACTCACCGCCGCGCGCCGGACCCTGCGCTGGTACCCCACCGACGTCTGGCGGTACGTGCTGGCCTGTCAGTGGCTGCGAATCGCCCAGGAGGAGCCTTTCGTGGGACGATGTGCGGAGACCGGTGACGAACTCGGAGCACGGGTGGTCGCCTCCCGTCTGGTTCGCGACCTCATGCGCCTGTGCCTGCTGCTCGCGCGCCGCTACCCGCCCTACTCCAAATGGTTGGGGTCGGCCTTCTCCGCGCTTCCCGAGGCGGCCGAGGTGGGCCCCGTACTGCGCAGGGCGCTCTCCGCGCCCGACCCGCAGCACGACCTGGCCGAGGCGTGCCGGATGGTCGCGGCCTGGCAGAACCGGACCGGGTTGGCGGAGGAGCTGTCCCCCGAGCCCCGCCCCTTCCACTCGCGGCCGTACCCCGTCCTGGACGCCGCGCGCTACACCGAGGCCCTGCTCGCCGGGGTCGAGGACCCCGCGCTCGTCGGTCTGCCGCCGGTGGGCGCCGTCGACCAGTACGTCGACAGCACCGACGCCCTGGAACGTGTCGGACTGGCCCGGAACGTGGCCCGCGCCGTGGGTCGGCTCGGCTCCGGCTAGGGCCCGATCGGTGCTCCCGAGGGCCGGGAGGGCCGCCCGGAAGCCGGGCGAGACGAACGCGGAGGAAGCCCCATATACCAGGGTGGGCGCGTCACCTGCGACGAAGCAGGGCGCTGCCCTACGATCCAGGCATGGACCTATCCCACGCCCCGCCCGTTCTGCGGAGGCTCAACACCGAGGCCAGCATCCTCGCCGGGGCCGGTTACGCGATCCTGCTCCAGGTCGCCCACCCGAGCGTCGCCCGAGGAGTCGCCGAGCACAGCGACTTCGCGGCGCGCCCGCTCGACCGGCTGCGCGGCACTCTCTACTACGTCTACGGGACCGCCCTGGGCACGCCGGAGGAGCGCGAGCGCGTCCAGGCGATCGTGCGCGCCGTGCACCGCAAGGTCCGGGGGCCGGGCTACGACGCCCTCGACCCCGAACTCCTGCTCTGGATCGGTGCGACGCTGTACCACAGCGCGGTGCGCCTGTACGAGATGACCGTGGCCGAACTGACCGAGGAGGAACGCGCCCAGTTCCTGCGTGAGACCTCGGTGTACGCCACCGCACTCGGCCTACCCCAGGAATGGTGGCCCCAAAGCATCGAGGAGTTCTCGGACTACTGGGAGAACGCCTACGCCCGCTTGGAGGTCGGCCCGGACGCCGTGGGCCTGACCGAGGGGCTGTTCCGTCCGAACAACCGGCTGCTGTGGCCCATGTGTGAGACACAGCGGTTCCTCAGCGGTGGCCTGTTGGAGCCGGAGCTGCGCCAGCAGTTCGGCATCCCCTGGTCAGAGGCGCGCCAGCGTCGCTTCGAGCGCCTGATGCGCCTCACTCGCAGGGTGTACCCGCGCCTCCCGAAGGCCGTCCGGAGTCTGCCCTCGACCCTGTACCTGAGGTCGTTGAGGAAGAACGGCGGCTGGAAGCCGTCGAAGTCCGAGAGGACGAAGCGCCGGACCGGTGACGGCGGCTGTCCGAGGGGCTGAGCGTGACCCGCCGCGGAGGGGCTCAGAGGCCCTTGAGCGCTTCCCGCGCCTGGTCGACCTCGGGCAGCCCCATCTCCTCGAAGGCCTGGAGGGCGTCGGTGAGCAGCGACCGGGCGCGATCGGCGTCGACCACCGGCGCGGGCAACCTCCCGAGTGCCAGTGCGGCCCTGGCCGCGGTGTAGCGCTCACCGCGCTCGGTCGCGCTGGTCAGGGCCTGGGTGAGCGTCCCGGCGGCCTCCTCGTCCCTTGAGGCGGCGGCGTAGGTGATTCCCAGGTCCGCGAGGATCTCCGCAGAACCGTTGTGGCTCTCCCTGGTCTCCGCCAGTTCCAACGCGTCCTTGTGGGCACGGATCGCCTCGTCCCAGCGACCCGCCACCCGGTAGGCCGCCCCGAAGGAGTTGTGCACGTAGACCTCCTTTCCGCGCAGGCCGAGTTCCCTGGTGAGTTCCAACGCGCTGTGCAAGGCCTTCAAGGCCCCTTCGACATCGCCCAAACCCGTCCTGGCCTCCCCGACGATCCTCATCGAGTGGGCACGCGCGCCCTTCAGCTCGTCCTTGGCCCCCATGGAGAACACCTGTTCCCCCATGTCGAGAGCCTTCTTGTAGTCCCCGAGTTCCAGGTAGAGAACTCCCAGGTTTCCGCGCTGAAGCGCCTCCAGCCTCTGGTCCTTCAGGAGGACGGCCTGTTCGAGGACCCCGTTGAGACAATCCGCGGACTCATGGATTCGTCCGAGCCGCTCATAGACGAGACCCAGGTTGGCGAGAGCACGCACCACTCCCCTTCGGTCGCCGATACGCGCCAGGACGACATGGGCCTCCTTCAGCAGTTCGAGTGCCGTGTCGAACCGGCTCGTCATGTAGTGGGCGATACCGAGACCGATGAGTGTCACCGCGCTGCCACGCTGGTTCCCCTGACGCCGACTGATAGCCAGCGCCTTCTCGTGAGAGGACAGCAGAAGGCCCATCTGGCCTCGAAGCGCGTAGAAGCGCCACACCGCGTCAGCCATGCGCCACGCGTCCTCGCCGTTTCCCTGTGAAGCGTAGAAATCGACGATGTCCGCGATGTTGTCCTGGTGGACCTCGAACCAGGCCTCCGCCTCGGAGCGTTCGGTCATGTTCCAGCGGTACCGCGATCGCCCACCGCTGTCGGGTCCACCATGCGCTCGGGGCCCCAGGAGGTCCGCGGCCTGTTGCGCTGTGGTCATGAAGTACTCGGCCTGGCGCAGTCGCGCGTCGCTCGCTTCGGAGACGGACAGTTCCTGCTCCGCCTGTTGACGGGCGAACTCGGCAAGCAGGTCGTGGAAGCGGTAGACGTCGCCGCGGGGCTCTTCGATGAGACAGACACTCACCAGCTCCTGGAGCAGGTCGTCCGCGTCCTCCAGTTCGGATCCCAGAAGCGCCGCGGCGGCCTGGAGATCGAGTGTCCTGCCCACTGCGAGCCCCAGGAAGAGAAAGGCGCGCCGCTGGTCCGGACCCAGACTCCAGTAGGAGAGTCCTATAGCGGCCTCGACACTGCGACCGTCCACCTGGAGTTCGCGCAGCATGCGGTTCTGGTCGGAGAGCCGACGTGCCACGTGCTCGAAGGTCCAACGGGGCCGACTGAGCATGCGTCCGGCGATCACCCTCAGCGCGAGTGGCATGCCACCGCAGATGCGCACCACCTGGACCGCGTGGTCCAGGCTCTTCCTCACCCGCTCCTCGCCCAGCACCAGGGTGAGAAACTCGATGGCCGCTGTCTCTGAGAGCATCGACAGTGGCAGATACCGGGCGCCGTTCAAACCGGCGAGATCGTTCCGGCTGGTGATGAGCACCAGGCATCCCGAAGACGAGGGGAGGAGAGGGCTCACCTGAGCGTAGCTGCGCGCGTTGTCCAGGATGAGGAGGACCCGCCGGCTCATGAGCATCGCACGCCACAGCGCAGACCTCTCGTCCAGGCTGTCCGGGACCCGCTCGGGCTTCACCCCCACCGCGCGGAGGAGGCTGCCCAGTGCCTCGAACGCCCCGAGCGGCTCCTTGTTCGCCGTGTATCCATGCAGGTCGATGAAGAGCTGACCATCCGGAAAGCGATCCACCAGGGTGTATCCGGCCCGGACGGCGACAGTGGTCTTTCCGCTACCGCCGCTGCCCGTCACCGCGCAGACCATGGCCCCCGCACCACTCTCTCCCGTGAAGTCCCGCAGGTAGTCCAGGACGTCGTCCCTGCCGGAGAGATCGGGGATGTCCCTCGGAAGGTCGTTGCGCACCACGAAATCGCCCTGCACGAGCGAGTCCCCGGCAGGAACGTCGCGCTCCGCCCGGCCCCGGCCCGACGGCGCCGTGTTCTCCTCCTCGTCCTGGAGGATCCGTGCGTGCAGGTCCACGAGGTCGGCCCCGGGGCGGACGCCCAGTTCGTCTGCGAGCCGCGAGCGGAAGTCCTCATAGACACTCAACGCTGTGGCACGCTCCCCGCTGTGCCACAGGGCGGAGATCAGCAAGTGGTGGGACCGCTCTCGCAGAGGCTCCGAACGGACCAGGGGCGTGAGGTAGGAGATCACCTCCGCGAAACGCTCGGCGGAGATGGCGTTCGTCGCCCAGGAGGTCGCCGCGGCCCACCGTTCCTCCAACAGCGGCTGGACCAGCGTGTAGTAGAGGTCATCGGAGCCGACACCTGAGAAGGGGACGCCCCTCCAGCAGTCCAGGGCCGCCTGCCACGCTTCGAGGCTCTCTTCGGGGGGCAGGGCCTCGGCCTGGTCACGCAGAGCGCGAAAGCGGTGGAGATCCACCTTCTCGGGGGCGACATCGGCGAGGTAGCCGCCGGGGGTGGTCCTGATCATCCCGGGGAACACGCGGCGAAGGTGCGAAACCTGCACCTGGATGACTGATCGTGCCGTACGCGGGGGCCGGTCACTCCACAGACAGGAGATCAGTTGGTCGACAGTGACCTCTCGCCCGAGATGGACGAGCAGGACTCCCAGCACGCACGACTGGCGAGGCCCGCCAACCGCCACGGGTTGGCCTTCGGACCACGCGGCGATTGGACCAAGCACGCCGAATTCCACAAGCGCCAACCCTACAAGCCTGTGTGGCCATGGCCAGCGCCGTCGAGCACGGGAACGCCCCGAGTATCCCCCTCGAACTCATACTCGGGGCGTTGCCACGACTGCCGGGAAGGCTACTTCCTGTCCTTGTCGCCTTGCCCCTCGCCCTTCTTCTTCTCCTTCTCCTCAACCGGCTCGGGCTGAGGAGTGGGCTCGCGGTACGGATCCATCTTGTCCCCGCGAACGTCGCGCTGGACACCGCCGACGATCGCGTCGAACTGCTCGTTGACTGTCAGCATCTTGGGCACTCGAACTCCTTTGCGCACGGCACTCGCGTAGAGCCTGAGAGTCGCCCTACGTCGTCTACGAAGCATCAAGGGGCACCGCCTTCCGACGGAGCCGCCACCCGTGGCGCTTCCGCCTCAGCTACGCCACGGATGGCATGTGTCCGACGGACGTCGGAGACACTGGGAGCTGCGAGCCGTCCTCACGCAGCTACCGATCCGACGAACGTGCTCCACACTAGAGAGGTCCTCTTCCGCTCCGCTTTCAACCGGCTTTCAATCCGAGCGGAAAACCCAAGGTCACAAGGCCGCTACCCGTTGTTGACGCTTCTCGCGCGCCGCGGACCCTCCAGGGATCCCCCCACCACTTCCCGTCACCGCGCGGACACGCGTCCCGGGTTTCGGCACCGCTAAGGCGGCTGGGCGGTGGGAGCGGCGGGCTTTCGGAAAGGCGAACGGAGGCGGGGAACAGTCTCACACCAAGGGGCGCGGTTACGTCTCCTACCCCCACAGGCGCTCCGACGAACATTTCTCGACCCTCCCCTGGCCCCCGGCCTGAGCAGCTGGAACATGATGACGAAGGTGGTCAGGGTGACGAGGAGGGTGAGACCGCGCCCGGCAGGGGAAAGGGTGGGGTTGACCGTCGGTGAAGGCGACCAGCCCGCGCATGAGTGGCGTGTGGGTGAGCATTCCGGCGGTGTGGACGCACAGCGGGAGAGCCCCGTGGCTTCTGACGAGGCCGGGGGCGTACACGGGCAGAGAGGCTGCGGAAGAGGTCGAGCGGGCCATAGGTTCAAGAGAAGAGCGGGAATGATCTCCGTGGATCCGGTTGTCCACAGGGCCGTGGGCCGAGGACCCCTGATCGTGACACGAACGACAGCTCTGGTTGGAGGGCTTGATGCAGGAGGGCGACGGAAACGGCTGGGTGGACCTGGCCGACGGATCCCGCAGGTGGGGTCGGTACGGCGCGGCCGGGTTGCTGTTGTACGCCACCGACGTGGCCGGGTCCGGTCACGTCCTGCTCCAGCACCGTGCGGGCTGGACGCACATGGGCGGGACCTGGGGCATCCCCGGCGGGGCCCGCAACCGGGACGAGACCCCACTCGAGGCGGCCGTGCGCGAGTTCAGCGAGGAGGTGTCCGGTGACCTCGGGCAGTACACGGTCCTGGGCTCCCACGAGCAGGACCTGTCCGTGTGGCGCTACGACACGTTCCTGCTGCGGATTCCCACCCTCACCCCGTTCCGCCCGGGGAACTCGGAGAGCAAGGAGATCCGGTGGGTCCGGGTGGACAGCGCCGAGGACCTCCCGCTGCTGCCCGCCTTCCGTTCCGCCTGGCCGCACCTGAGCGCCGACCTGCGGGCCGCGACGGCGTAGCCGGAGTCGGGGGCGCGGTGCCCCGTGCCTCACCGGCCGCCCCAACCCCTGCGGCCGACCCAAACACCCCAAACGCATCGCGGCGCCGCGCGACGGCGTGGCGTTGCGTGGCGTCGCCGACACCGACCGCCCCGGCTCCGCCTGGTGGGGAGGTCCCTCTCCGCCAGGCGGTGACGGGCGCGGGAGGGCCTGACGTGCCAACGCCCGTGCACGCGGACCCTGATGTCCACCCACCTCGGTCAGGGCCGGACGGGCCCGGAGAAGTCCGGTGTCCCCCGACGCCTACCGCAGGGGACCGCGACTCGCCGTCGCCCCCGAACGTGCCCTGGGGACCGACGTTCCGAGGCCCCTCTGGCCAGCTACACGCCCCGGCCCATCCTGGCGAGGACGCGCTCCTGTCGTGAGGCCCCGGGCGGCGCCTCGGGGCCGCGCACGAACACCCCCTCCATGTACGCGTGCTCGCCAAAGGACTCCAGAGCCGCCTCCAGACGGTCGACCTCCGCCTCGGTGAGCTCGGTGTCCCCGCCGACGGCCCGGGCGACGTCCCACCGGTGCGCGATCATGTCGAACACGTAGTAGGTGTCGAGGGTCCGGGCGACGGTGGTCGTGCCGAACATGCCCTCGTAGGACCTCTCGGTGACCTCGGGATCCGAGAGCAGGTCGAGCATCCCCCTCTCGTGGACGGTCCAGGCCTCGGCCGGATCGTCGTCCACGTCGGGGACGGCAGGGAGTGCGACCCCCACGCCCTCGAGAAACGACCTCTGGGTTCCGATCAGGTGGCGTACGACGTCTGCGGCGGACCACCCCTCGCAGGGCGAGGGGGCGGGCCACCGGTCGCTCGGCACGGTGCGCAGGAGCTCACCGAGGGGCCGAGCGGCGGCACGGTAGTTCTCATGGACGGTCGACATGGATCCATCCTCTCTTCGAAGGCCGATCCGGGTCCTGAGGAGTCCCGGCGAGCGGGGGCGTGTCCTCCGAGGAGACCCGTTCCGGGGACTCCGCGAGGACGCCGCACACCCGCGCGGACACTGACACCCCAGGTCGGAACCGTGAGGACGACAATCCCTGCGGAACGGGCACTTCCGGGCCCCGTCGATCGTTGGACTCGGCAGAGGCGGCGACCACACGGTTCTGGGATGATGATTCGTGTCGGCTTCCCCCGCGCGCCAGGTGCCAAGGCACCGTCTCGGGGGTAAGTCAGGGACGGGCCCTGATGTGCTTGACCGCCCCGACCCCGCATGCTGGAGGGGACGGCCCTGCGAAGAGTGGGCGCCACGCGATTCGACTGGAGCTGTGAACATGACGCTGGAGCGCGGTAACGCATTCACTCCCGTCGCCTCGGCGACGATGATCTGGCCGTGGGGGGCGTCCGTCGTCGGCGGCACCGTGGCCGGTGCCCTCTCCTTCCTCGCCAACTTCGGACTGGCCGGCATCCCGGCCGCCGTGACCACCGGAATCTTCTTCTTCGCCCTGATCGGCGGGGTCGGCGGCGTGCTGAGCAAGAAGGGCGACCGCCGCGGCCGCCGCTGGGCCGCCGCCTATCCGTTCCGCTACGCGAGCGCCCCGGCGATCCTCGGCGGTGGCGCCACCGCCGTGGTGAGCTACATCGTGTCCGTGATCACCGACTTCGCCATCATCGGCGGCCTGTTCGGCGGGCTCTGGGCGGGTCTCGGTGTGGGGCTGGCCCTGTGGCTCATCATCGGCGTCGTGGCCATGGTCGCGGGCGACAAGAAGTAGGCGCACACCGGGGACGTTCGGCGCCGCCGTGATGGTGGAGGGGAACAGAAGGGCCTAGGCTCGATGTTTTCCGCCAAGGAGCGGATGGACCACACCTCACCTACGGGAGACAACCGGCGCCGATGACTGAAGCTGCTCGTCAGAAGATGGTCGAGCGGGTCCGCGGGCTCCTTCGCATGGCGGAGGACCCCGCGGTCACTGATGCCGAGAGCCAGGCGTTCACCGCCAAGGCCGCCGAGCTGATGACCCGCCACGCGATCGCCGAGGCCGAGGCCCGCGCCGAGAGGGGCGAGGAACCGGACGCGATCAGCCGCATGGACTACACGGTCCCGGGGGTGGGGGGTCACGGCAAGGCCCGGGTCAGAGCCCTCGCCGACATCGCCGCCGCCTACGGGTGCCAGTCGGCGGTGCGCGGGAACAACTCCGAGAACACCGAACGAACCATCATCCTGGTGGGGACGGTCAGCGCCCTGGACGCGCTGCGGATGCTGATGCCGTCGATCTCCATGCAGATGGAGGCCTCGGCCAGGTTCATGAGTTCCTCGCACGTGGCCGACATCCGGGAACTCCGCAACTACACCCGCTCCGAACTGGAGACCGAGCGCAAGCGCTACTACCGGTCGTTCGTTCGCGCCTACGGCCAGGCGGTGGCCGAACGCATTCGCGAGTTCCGGGCGCGACTCCAGGAAATGGCCGCTCACGACGGAGAACCAGGCGTCACTGAGGGTGACGGCGAGAACGGTTCAGTGCGTGGTGCGGAGTTGGTTCTGCGGGACGACGTGAACCGGGTGAACGAAGAGTTCCACAAGCAATTCCCACAGTTGCGTAAACACCGCCCCGAGCGCACCCACAGCGCCGCCGGATACCGCGCCGGCTACCGGCGCGGACGCCAGGCGGAGCTGGGTCTGGACACCCCGGTGACCAGCGGACGGACGTCCTCTCTGGCCGAGGGCGAATAGCTCCTCACCCCGAGTTATCCACAGGGTGTGCAGAGAATCCACAGGCTCACCGTTTTCCCATGTCACATAGGAAATACGAGCCGATTCAAGAGGCCGTTCAGGCCCCGGAGGGGGCCGATCACCCGGGGTTATCCACAGGCTGGGGGAGCAGCCTGTGGATAACCTGTGGACAGTCCTGTGGAGAACTTTCCCAAGAACACCAAAACCCCTGGTCAACTAACCCGAAGCGGTTGTACCAGGTAGCGGAAAGCGGGACTCTCGCCCTCCTTGGCCGGAACATCCGTGAACACCGCGGGTTTGGTCGGCTCGGTGAGGTGCAGGTGGGCGGTGTCGGTCTCCACCCCGTTGAGCCCGTCCGTCAGGTAGTCGGGCCGGAAGGCCAGCCGGATCGGGTCCCCCTCGAAGCCGACCTCCAGGGCCTCCACGGCCTGGGCGTCGTCACCCGAACCCGCCTCGAGTACGACCTCACGCTCAGTGAAGGCGAGCCGCAGCGGCGTGTTTCGGTCCGCCACCAACGCGACCCGCTTGACCGCCTCCAGCAGCGGCGCGACGGGCACCTCGGCCCGCGCGGAGAAGTCGGTGGGGAACCAGGAGGCGTACTTGACGAAGTCGCTGTCGATCAGCCGGGTGGTGGTCCGGCGCTCTCCGTTCTCGAACCCGACCATGCCCTCGGCGGGACCGGCTCCGGTGGACAGGGCGATGTCCACGTTGCTCTGGTTGATCAGACCCCGGACCGTGTTGGCCAGGGTGCGCGCGGGCACCAGGGCGGCGGCGTCGACCTCGGCGTCCTCCGGCCGCCACCAGAGTTCACGCACCGCGATGCGGTAGCGGTCGGTGGCCACGACACTCAGCTGGTCGCCGGTGAAGTCCAGGTAGGCACCGGTGAGCATCGGCAGGGTGTCGTCCCGACTCGCCGCCGGGGTGACCTGGCGAACCGCCGCGGTGAACGCGTCGGCGGGCACGGAGCCGATCCGCCCGGGCATCCCGGGCAGGCTCGGGTAGTCCTCCAGCGGCATGGTGATCAGGGTGAACCTGGCCGCACCCGCGCTGACCAGCAACCTGGCCCCGTCGGTCTCGAGGCGCACCGTGCCCGAGGGAAGGTTGTTGACGATCTCGGCCAACAGTCTCCCGGGCACCAACGCGGCGCCGGTCTCCTCCGAGAGGACCTCCACGGAGGCCCGGGTGGAGACCTCGTAGTCGAAGCCGGACATGTGGAGGGCACTGCCGTCCGGCGCGACCTCCAGGCGCATCCCGGCGAGCACGGGGACCGCGTGCCGGGTCGGCAGGGCCCTGGCGGTCCACGCGACCGCCTCCGCGAACGCGTCGCGGTCCACACGTACTCTCACTGCGCCTCCCGGTCGTTGCTTGCGGCCAACGTACCCAGCGGCACCGACAATCGACGGGTGGCTACTTCCGGTTCGGACGCAGGGTCCACACCACGGTCATCCGGCCCGTGACGGTGCCGTCGTCCGTGCGCAGTTCGATCTCCACCGGGAACTCGGGACGCTTGCCCTCGTCCAGTTCGGCGAGGACCTCGTCCCGCGAGCGGCCCAGCGTGGCCTCGGCGGTCACGTCGCCCATGGCGAGCTTGAGGTAGCGGATCTCGGCGCTGACGGCCAGCGGGACCGCGCGCTCCAGCTGGTCGCCGAAGGTGCCGATCACGATGGCACCCGAGGCGGACTCGGCCAGCGTGAACATGGCGCCCGCGTGCGGGCCGCCCACGTGGTTGTGGTGGTCGGCGTTGTCGGGCAGCCGCATGGTGGCGCGCCCGTAGTCGAGGTCGCTGAAGGTCACGCCCAGCGTGCGCGCGAAGGGAACCGAGGCCAGGAACCCGGACTTGACCATCTCCGCCGTCTCGGCGTCCATTTTCTGCATACCCCCAAGGTTACTCACGAGTAACCCGAGAGCGCCACCCCCAACCAAGCCCGAATACTCCCGCGAAGCCGCCCCCGCCGTGGGCTACCATGTCTGGCGGAGAGGACTCCTCTCCCGAGGAGGGTTCGCATAGCGGCCGAGTGCAGTGCTCTTGAAAAGCACCAAGTCCTTGACGGGGCTTCATGGGTTCAAATCCCATACCCTCCGCAGAATCCGGAAGTCTTCCCAGGTGGGATGCTTCCACGGAACACGGCGAAGGCCGGTGGTCCCGGGCCGGTGCACATTCAGTGCACACGGTCCACAGGCCACCGGCCTTCGGTGCGTCCGGGGTCGTCCCCGCTGGGGTCGGTCGAGGAGGGCTCACGCGGCCAGTGCGGCGAGCCGGGCGACGTCCATGGCTTCGGCCACCTCGTCCAGACGGTCCGGGAACAGGTGCCCGTACCGGTCCAGGGTCATCGTGGCCGTGGCGTGGCCGAGCATCGACTGCACCACCTTCACGTCGGCCCCGGAGGCGATGGCGAGCGAGGCGGCTGTGTCCGCGCAGGAGGTTGTAGGCACGGGGGTCGCGACTGTCCATCACGATGGGTTCCGGTGCGGGCCACAGTTCCACCCGCGCAGGCGGGGGCAGGTGCACCGTCCGGGGTCCGTTCCGGTGATGCCTTCCCCGTGGTTTCGGTCGTATCAGGGTCACCAGAGCTTGAATCAGGGCGATAAGGTCGCTAACGTCAGCCTGCTTTCCTCAGGTTGGCCGTGCCCCCGGACGCCTTGCCCGCGTCGCGGGGGTCACTTGTCGATAAGCCGCTTTGCAGCGTGGCGAAAGTCCAGCCACGTGCGGCTTGATTGGTTCTCAGGAGTCCGTTCCGGTCCCCCGACATGCGGTGCAGGGCTCGATGCGCATCGCCGACTGCTGGGTTCCGGCGGAGCGCACGACCACGAGCCGCCGTGAACGGACGGTCTTGTGCCCCCGCCCTCGACAGGACTTGCACCTCTTCGAGGCTGTGACTGCATCCACCAACCACGCTCCCGTGAACCGGAGGCACCCGCACCGCTTGAGCAGAGAGGCACCGCGCATCCAAGACCCAACCCATATGCATGAGAACAACCCATGCACCCATGTGTATAAGTAGTGCCATAAGGGTGCCCCACTCATGTACATGAGTCAACCCTGTTCGGTGAAGTCCCTGATCAGCTTCACCACCGGCCGCCTACGTCAGTCGGTGGCCGGAATCCTGTAGTCGAGCACGAACTGATCAGCGGCCATGATCGTGTCGCACACCTCCACCACGCGTCCGACCTCCGTCACAGCGTTACGAGTCAGGTGGATCACCGGAGCGCCAGGGCTCAGCGCGAGTGCACTCGACTCCTGTTTGGTGGCCAGCCGAGCCCGGACAGTCTCGGTGTACTCCGCGAACTCGTGCCCGTGTTCCTCCAGACGGGCGTAGATGCCACCACCACCAGGGTTCTCCTCGAAGAGTTCGGGGATGTCCCGCCCTACGTCCCACGGCAGGTAGGACGTGGCTTCCTCGGTGGGTGTGCCATCGGAGAAGTAGAGCCGCCGACGGGCGAGCACCTTGTCTCCCTCATTCACGCCCAGGCGCTCAGCGATACCAGCAGGAGCGAGAACGGGACCGATGGAGATTACCTGGACGGTGGGTTTGACCCCAGCCTGTTCGGTCTCCGCGATGTAGGCGGCTTTCCCCGCGCGACGGTGCGAACGCCGAAAGCGGTCCGACGACTTGCGGGTCACCAGACGACGCGACTTCACGAAGGAGCCCTTGCCCTGGTGGGTCTCCACGAGCCCGATAGCCCGGAGCTGAGCAACCGCCTTGCGGACAGTGCCCGACGAGACGCCGTAGCGCTCAATCAGTGCGGTCTCACTCGGAATCTCCTCAGCAGGAGCCAGAGCCCCACCCCTGATCTGCTCCTCGATGTCGTCCGCGATCTGGAGATACCGGGGCTTCGCAGACCGCGCCCCTACAGTGCTCGCCATAGTCCTTCTATGCCTCCTATGCTCATATATATGAGTAACAGCACAGGAGACAAGCCGTCAACGCCGCTGCACTCCGTGTCCGTCGCAGGAGCGGTCATCCGTGAAGACGGACGGATGCTGGTGATCAAGCGCAGGGACAACGGCAATTGGGAGCTACCCGGCGGAGTTCTGGAGTTGGACGAGACCCCGCAGGAGGGTGTTGTTCGCGAGGTCCTGGAGGAGACCGGTATCCACGTCGAGGTGGAGCAGCTTACAGGTGTCTACAAAAACATGACCCGCGGAATCGTCGCCCTGGTCTTCCGCTGCAAACAGTTGACCGGCGAATCACACCCCACAACCGAGGCAAGCGCCGTCAGCTGGCTCACAACCGACGAGATCAAAGCACATATGGTCGAAGTATACGCTGTTCGCCTCCTGGATGCTCTCGAAGCGAGCGCCCCTTCTGTTCGATCCCACAACGGAAAACAACTCTCCCCGAACCGATAAGAACACCCGAGCGTGATCTAAACCAGATCTCTTTACTCACAGCCAGCATCACCATCAAAAACTCCGAAGTTCCGAGAAAAAAACCCCGGTGGGCGTGGCCAAGATCTCCGCAGAAAGCCTGTCATGGAAATCACTGAAGGCCAGGTCAGAATTACAGAACAAATCGACCAGGGAAACGTAGAGTGCCCTACTCCTGCCAACGCCATTCAAAGGAAGAGATGAAGCCAGAGCATCAATCGACACAAAATCCCTCCTTATCAAGAATCTAATGCATTCGCCCATTTCTTCGACATCATACTCAAAGTCTCGGGCATAAATATAGATGAGCGCACATGCCGCCTTCTCGGGACTAATCACAGCCCCCTTATAGACCCCGAGCCAGATAGCCCTGATTCGATCTTTCTGATAATCCGAAAAAACGACTCGCGAATACAGAAAAGCTGCGCTTATACCCATCCTGAAATAGCTAGGGTTTTCGATCCAAAAATCTATCCAACTCAAAGAAGGAGATACGGAAGCGAAGTCGTTGGTCAATACCTCATTCTCGATGAAGTCGGCAATCTCTCCAACTTCCGGATACAAACCCATCCAGGGAAGATACACTGGTGAACTCGCGAATTGAAGACAAGTCCTAGTAAGTTCGATGAACTTCCTACGGTTCTCAATCATGAAAGGCGAGTAATCGATTTTTCGATCTCTCTTCTCTCGACCGAGGTGCGCGTAAGGAAAAGTGTCCACAAAATGACACAATGCCAAAGCGCAAAGATTAGACCGTTCACTTCGATCATGAATCGACGAGGAAATATTATGTACATGAAGAAAGAACTCTTTTACTGCCTTGGCCCGCTCTTTAGTAGAGTCAAAACCAACGGAAATAACATCCTCAGAAATAGCGATGGGGAGAAAGGCTGACCTTTGACTAACCCAATCTTCAAAAAAGAAGCTGACAGAAGAATCAAAGCTCTCTTTGGTCCACCTTTCTTCAAGAGCTAGCCAGTCGTCTAGGTCTCCATATTTACCATCCCTAATTTCATTCACATCAATAGAATCATGGTTCAATATGGCATATGCTAGAGGCCACGGAACCCTGTGAACGAAGAACCTCACGACATCTTCTTGAGCGAATATCTGAAGTCGCTTGGAGTACTCAATGAAATCCCCAAGAGAAGCAGCGGTCGGACTTTCTATAAACCGCATGACTTGGGGAAACCAGTGATCTTCAGGGAACATCGAATGGTCCATGCCATCTAGGTCGCTATTTCGCTTCACCGGAACAGCCTGGAGCAAGGTCGCAGTATCTGAGATCCGGATTCTCACGATCCCGTTTTCAAAATTAATGGCACTACCAAAAATGAATTTAGAAAATACACCCTGGACATCACGATACCCTCTCGAATGATGAATGAGAAAGTTTCTCGCCCGCCCAATTATTGAGTCTTCAGACACCTCGCAGAGGAAAGGAATTGGGGCGCTGATCAAATCGCCGCAAAAGGCTTCTATAACACCCAATTCACCCAGGCGTGCCGCGGACTTGACGGCACTCTTTCTCTCATCACTACTCATCTTACTTCGGACCAAGTCGAGCTGTTCTTTAGCATTCCGATCACCATCAGATACACGACCATGTAAGAATGACAAAAGCGCCATCGTGTTAGTTCCGCCGCGTCCGATCAGGTAATCGCGCACCAACTCTTCTTGCAGACTACAATCTTTATCACCAAAGATTCTTGAGATATCTTTATTTATCTCGCAAGGCGGTAGTTGCAATGTATCAACGGCTTTATGCAAGAAAATTCCATGGTACTTTGGCGCTCGCTCCATTCCATCCAATATGGTCTCAGCAGCAAGGCTAGACCCAAGCTTAAGAAGGGACCTGCTGCCGTCGTGTCCTTCATGCACGTCTGCTACCGAAAGAATTGAAGTCGCCACATCTCTAAGAGAACGACGCTCTGCGAATATGTAGCCCAACGAAAAGAGGAGGACGTTTCTCCAGTAAGAACTGTAAGCTATCTTATTCAGTCGAATAGAGATTTCTTCGTCTGAGCCGTCTACGATCCCGCAAGCAGCCAAAAATTCTTGAAGAGAGCGGATCTCGAAACCGAACTCATTTTGGCGAAGCTGGACGATGAAAACTAGTCGATCGGTCGACGCAGTGATCATCTGGGATGCTAGTTTTTCCAGTTCAATACCTTCGTGGCCCTCACTTTGAAGCCTATTTTCGACGAGATCCCTGACCTCTGAAAGAGTCAAGCTCGAATAAGTGTCTCCCGAGCTCTCCCCCTTCGTCTGAAGAAGAACTCCGATATCAGAATGAATAGCCTTGATGTCATTCTGATGGTTCCGAAGAAGATGACTCGAATGGCCTTCCTTCTCCAGCTCGCGCTCGTAGATTACTCGATAGTAGTCAGCGAACAGACTGTACCGGTCTTTCGGTGCCTGCCCTACTCGGTCGAGCAGTACAGCCATAATTGTCACTTGCAGTGGCGACGTCATAAGCCGTGAGGTAGTGCTTACCTTTGCGGCTCGCCTAAGCCTTTCGGTCAGTCGTTCTGCCCTGTCATTTTCATCTCCGTGTCTGACGAGCGCGAGTTTTTCGCCATAAGAGATTGCTTGCACCTCATCTAGGGGAGCAAGATCAATATGCTCATAGAAATCTGGTGAAAACTCTTCAGTATATCCCTGTGGCCGTGTTGTAGCAACGATGAATACATCACCGCTTGCTTCTGTGACTTCGAGCAGGAAGTCATTGATCGCCTCGATCACCTGCTTTCTATTGCTAGAGACTGGAACTTCATCCAGGCCATCAAGGACCAATAGCCACGGGACACTAGACATAAAATCTCGCAAATCCCCCACTTCGACGGTGATCTCTGATCTGATTGCTATCTCCCTAGAGAGATATCCGAGTACTGAATTAACCTCTTCTCGGGCCAGGGAATCAGCAAGTCTCGTCAAGGGTACATTAACTGGAAATCGAGGTGTCGCGATCTTTGGTATATCATTCTCTGAACGCGTTTTCTCCAGCTCCCGCATGACCGTCTTTGCATTGAAGTCGATATCGGATATTTTCTCCGATATTTCTTTCAGGAAAGATGCCCTATAGTACTGACACATAAATTGAGTCACCGTACTCTTACCCTGACCCGGACCTCCGATAAGAACAAAGTTTCCAGTTTTCGGATCGGTCTCAGGCGCCTTTCTCAAGGACCATTGATTTGCCTTATCAATCAAAAGATCCAGCGTAGTACCCCCTGTTATCCCGTGTTTATGAAAAGGTGGATCGAAGAAGACTTGACTAAGAGATATTTTATTGTCACTGGCGGACCCGGCTTGGTCCAGATTCACGAACCTCTGCTGAACTAGTTCTTTAGACACGTGAAGCCTCAGCGCCTTAGACACCTCTTTAGCCTTTTTCCTTGGCTGTTCGAGTACTTTTGCGAGAACATCTCCAGGAAGAACCCAAGATCCATAGGACGTCCTGATATCGGTATTTTTATCAAGTAGTCGGTAGATCATCTCCTGATGCCAAACAGACCACCCTTTTTTCGGTATTCCATACTTCTTCTGGAGATCGTTTATGTGGGCGTCAATCTCATCCATTCCTCCAACTTCGGAAACTGGAGTTAGAGGAATGTTCACAGAAAAGACAAGATAGTCAGGCTTTTTGGTGGGCCGCTCTTTCCAATCTGCTATCTCCTTGGAGATCTGGCCTTTCAGCCAGTCAACGTTCTTCCTCGAGTCTTCAATCACTTCCTTAAACTTGGCTTGCAGAATGCAATATCCGTCCCAGCTTCCTTTGGCCCCTTCTAGTTCCACCTCGCCCGTATACGTTGCCTCTCTTCCTCCATCCCTTCCCGTGCCATAGACTTTGGCCCCGAGCCCACATTCTCCGACGAAGAGCGTCTGGGAGAGGTTCTCAAATTCTTTAGGGCCGAGTCGGCCAAGCTCGTATCTCATAACGAATCCTTTCTGCCGAAGTGTGCTGTATGTGATCAAGGCGACGGCGCGAGCGCCGTCGCGGCGACCAGCGACCTCCGCTCGGGCTGCGGGCTGACGCCCGGTCCCGAGCGCACGCCAATGACACCTCTCGGACAGGTCCGAGACTGAGCGGGGACCAGAACTGACCGAGAAGGCCATGGTGACCCAGAGCACAGGGTTCTGTCAGGGCATTTGGTCCCAACGCTTGATGGCAACATCAGTGACCCCGTGGCGGAGCACCGGCAGTACCAGGTGGCTCGCGCCCCCATGGACCCCCCGAACCCACGCGGACCCTGGCGCAACACCAGACGTGCAGGAGCCCAGGCCGATCGCGCCAGAACCCACGCGGGACCGAACCCGTGGTTGCTGTTTCCTCGGGTACCGGCGCGGCTTTCTCTGCCCTATCACGGCCCCGGCACACACGTCCCCGCGATGCACATTCAGTGCACATAACTCCGAGAGGGCTCCGGAAGCGCTGGGAGAACCCCGGAACATCAGCCCAGGTCGCAAGGCGATTCTTCGGTTTGTCGACAGGTGGTTAGGGTCCCCCGGTGCAAGGGGGCTTCATGGGTTCAAATCCCATACCCTCCGCAGAAGAGAAGGCCGGTGATCCGGGTCCGCACAGGACCAGGGCCACCGGCCTTCGTCGTTCCGAGTTCCAGAGCCCCAGGTGCTCAGCTGGTCAGACCTGCCGCCGACCTGGTCCGCGTTTGACCGGTTTCGGGCGCGGTAAACCCTGAGTAGCGGCCGCCCCCGATCCCCAAGGACTCAGATGACCGACCTCCCCCGCTGGCTCACCTCGCCGGGAGCTTCGATGGTGCTTCTCGTGGCGGTGGCTGTCACCGTCGGCGTCCTGATCGGCTGGATGTTCTCCCCACCACCGTGGGTCATTGGAACGATCGTCGGTGTCGTGTGCGGTATCGGCGCTCCCCTGGTCGTCAAGAGAGCGATAGCCCCGGAAGCGCGGGAGACGGACGAACGATGACGGGAGGGCATCGGGAAGTCCTGCCGAGGCGGACGGCTGTCAGCGCGGTCCTTGCTTCACGGTGACGGGCGTCGTCTACATGCACCGCTTCCGGCACGACGACCCTTCGAAGACCCCTCGAACAGGCTCACACCGGAAGGCCTGAGGGAAGCGAGCGATCGAGCACCCGGTGGTCACGGCTGGGACCTGTCGCTTTGTCGACAGATCGCCACCGGGGGTTTGGGGCGGCTCTGGTTCGGTATGCCGGAGAGTGACCGGTTCGACACTGGTCCGCAGCCATCCACGGAAGTTCGAGGTGAGGACGATCGGAAAAGCCCCCTGGAGACAGAAGGTCCTGTGGATCACCCTCGGGATCGTCTTCGCGGCCGGCGCCCTGGCGGTGCTGGTCCCCACCCTCGGAGGGTCGTGGACCGTCTACTTCTTCGTCCTGGCGCCGTTCGTGGTGAGCGGCGTCTGGGTCCTGGCCAGCGGCGGATCCCGCAGCAGGTCGGAGCTGGGGAGCTAGGCACGGGGCGGCCCTCGGGCCGCCCCTTCGCTAGTTCTCCTCGTCGGCGTGCTTGGGCAGCACCACCACGGGGATCTTCGCGTGGTGCAGCACGCCCTGGCTCACGGAGCCCAGGAGCAGACCTCGGATGGTGCCGCGGCCACGGGACCCCACGACGATGGCGTCGGCCCCCTCGGCGGCCTCCAGGATCGCGTCGACGGGCCCTGACTGGGTCCGCACCACGGTGACCTCGATGTTCACGTCCTCTCGCTGCTCGTCCATGGCCTCGGCCAGCAGCTCGGCGACGAGCTCCTCGGACTGCCTCTCGAAGATGTTCTCCTGCGGCTGGTGGCCCGCCGCCGTCATCGCGATCGGGTCGTACGGGTAGGGGACCTCCCAGCTGTTGACCACGACCAGCTCACCGTCGGTCTCGGCCGCCAGGTTCACGGCGAGTCCGAGGGCGCGCCGGGAGGGGTTCGACCCGTCGACGCCCACGACGATCCGGTCCAGCTTCGTGGTCGCGGGCTTCCCCTTGGGCCCGGTGGGGACCACCACGACGGGGCACGGGGCCTGCGCGGACACCCGGACGCTCACGGAGCCCACGAACATCGAGGCGAACGCCCCGAGGCCGCGGGTACCCAGCACGATGAGGTCGTGCGGGTGGCTGTCCCGGATCAACGCCAGCGGCGGTTCCTCCAGAGCCGTGAACGTCTCCACCCTCACGGACGGGTGTTCCTTGCGGACCAGGTCGATGGCCTCAGAGAGGATCGTGGTGGCCTGCCCCGAGATCTCGTCGGAAGGCTCGAAGCGGGTCGGTCCCCCGTAGGCGGACACGATCAGTGGCATCCCGAGTGCGTACACGACGTGCAGCTCGACGTCCCGGCGCGCGGCCTCGGCCGCCGCCCATTCGAGGGCCGCCCGCGAGTGGTCCGATCCGTCCGCGCCCACAACCACCCTGCTGGGACGTTGTCGTTCGCCTGACATGGTTCCCCCTTGAGACGAGTTCTCCCTCTACCCATCATCATCACCGAGTCCAGCACGAACACACGTGAACGGCACAGGGAAAACGGGCCCGTCTGTGTCAGTCCTCCTCGTCGGAGTGCGGCGGCAGCACCGCCACGGGGCCGCGCGCCCGGCTCAGCACCCCCTGGCTGGTGGAGCCCATGACCAGGCCCCGCACACCTCCGCGCCCACGGGAGCCCACCACGATGAGGTCGGCCCGCCCACCGGCCTCGAGGAGGGCGTCCACCGGGTCGGCCTGCATCCGCACGGCGCTGATCTCCACTGCCTGGGTCCGGTCGTCGATCACCTCCGCCAGCACCCCCGCGACCACCTCCTCGGACTGGCGGTCGAACATCTCCTCGTGCAGTGACTGCGTGTCGGCCGAGAGAGAGTCCGGATCCTCCGGGAGCGGCACCTCCCAGCTGTTGACCACCACGACCTCGGCGTCCGTGACCAGCGCGTGCTCCAGGGCGAAGCGCAGCGCCCGGCGTGAGGACTCCGAGCCGTCCACCCCGACCACCACCGTGTTCCGCGGGCGCTCCGGGGCCGGTTCCGGGACGACCACCACCGGGCAGGGGGCGTGGGAGGAGGTGTGCTGGCTCACCGAGCCGAGCATGATCGCCCGGACCGCGCCCAGCCCTCGGGAACCGACGACGATGACGTCGCCGTGTCGGGCCTCGTGGAGCAGAACCGCCGGGGCCTCCTCCGGGGAGAGCGCGGTGGCCACGTCCAGGTCGGGTCGGGCGCTCCGGGCGTACTCGGCGCTCTCGGCGAGCAGCGCGTGCCCGGCCTCCCGGGCAGCCTCCCCGGCTTCGTACCGCTCCGTCGCGGAGTCGACGAAGGTCCCCGTCACCGTCGGCAGGCCGAGGCCGTGCACGATCCTGAGCTGTCGCCCGTATCTGCCGGCGGTGTCGGTCGCCCAGGCCAGCGCCGCGCGGGCGATGGGTGAGCCGTCCACCCCCGCAATGACCGCTGGCGGGCGTTCCTGTGCGTTCATGTCCACCTCTTCCCCTCACTGTTCATTGTCGGGACCGGTCGGCGGGAAACCCGCGAGGGAGGGCCCGCGCGTCTCCCGTCAGCGCGCGAAGGCCTCCCCCACGCTGGCCGCCAGTTGCAGGTACGCGTCCCTGGTCGCGGGGGCGAGCTGTTCCAGGTCGACCTCGGCTCCCTCTTCCAGGTGTCCGTCCCAGGGCACGCGCACGACGGACCGGCAGCGTCCCGCGAAGTGGTCCTCCAGTCGGTTGAGGTCCACGCTGCTCTTGCTGTTGGAGCGGACCATGGACAGCACCACGGCGGCGCCGCGTACGAGGTCTCCGTGGCCGTGCGCGTCCAGCCAGTCGAGGGTGGCGCTGGCGCTGCGCGCGCCGTCCACGGAGGCCGAGCTCACCAGCACCACCTGGTCGGCCAGGCCGAGCACCCCGCGCATGGCGGCGTGCAGGAGTCCGGTGCCGCAGTCGGTGATGCAGATGGAGTAGAAGTGCTCGACGATCCGGGCCACCTCGCGGTAGTCGGCGTCGCTGAACGCCTCGGAGACCGCCGGGTCGCGGTCGGAGGCGAGGATCTCCAGTCGGCTGGGCGCCTGGGAGGTGAAGCCGCGGATGTCGGCGTAGCGCGACACCAGGTGGCGTTCGTTGAGCAGGTCCCGGATGGTGGCCGCGGTCTCCAGGCGCACCTTGTCCGAGAGCGTGCCGCGGTCGGGGTTGGCGTCCACGGCGAGGACCCGGTCCCCGCGCAGGGAGGCCAGGGTGGCGCCCAGGGCGACCGTGGTGGTGGTCTTGCCGACGCCGCCCTTGAGGCTGAGGACCGCCACCCTGTGGTGCCCGGACGCGACCGGGGTGCAGGCGCGGGCGACCAGCTCGCGTTCACGCAGCACCTTGGGCGACTCCCCCGGGTTGATCAGGCCGAGGCTGGCGTTGTGCACGGCCTTGCGCCAGCCGCTGCTGGGGCCGTAGCGCCGGTTGCGGACGAGGGTGGCCGCGCTGAGGGAGTCGGAGGTCTCCCCCTGGTCGGTGTGGGGCGCGGGCGGTCGGGCCGGCGCCTGGCTCCCGCTCCAGGGGTTGGGGCCGGGTCCCAGCCCGCTGCCGGGGCCGGTGTCGCGGGGGCCGGTCAGGGACGCGGGCGGCGCGGGGCGTTCCGGCAGCGGCTCCGCGCGTTCCACGGAGGCCGCCCCGAGCCCGGGCAGGCCCCAGGGGTTCTGGATGCCCGCGTTCTCCGTGCGACCCGCACCAGCGAACCCGGGGTCCTGCCCGGCGCCGGGCGGCGAGGGCGGTAGGGGACCGGGACCGGCGGCCCAGGGCGACGGACCCGGGCGCTCCTGTTCCGCGGGTTCGGGGCGCTCGGCCTCCAGCGGCGGCAGCTGTTCGGGCTCGGGGACGTCGGAGTCGCCGGGCGTCCTGCGCGGGGCCAGCGGGTCCCTCTCCTCGCCCGCCGGACCTCCGAGGCGCTGGGGTCGCTGGGGACGGCGCTCCTCCTGCCACGGGCCTGAAGGCGGCCGGTTCCGGGCGCCGGGCAGCAGCCGGACCGTGTTGCTCGGCAGCTCCTCGGGCTCGTCCGGGGTGTCGTCCCCTCCCCCTTCCGGCGCCGGTGCCCGGAAGGCGGTACCGGGGGTCGGGGGCGGGGTGTCCTCGGGCAGGCGCGCGTACGGCGGCGGAGGCGGGGCCGCGCCCTCGAACCCGCCGAACCACTGTTCCCTGGGGGTGGGTGCGGACGGACCCGGTGCGCCCTCGACCTCCTCCGCGAAGTCAGCCGCGTCGTCATCCGTCCGGCGCCGGATCGACTCCGTGCGCTCGTGCGGCTCCGGCTCGGCTCCTGACCCGTTCTGTTCCTGCTGTGCCACCGGGGCTCTCCTGCGTCGAGGGGATGTGCTGTGGAGGAAGGGCCCTGTCGGGGTTGCCGGGGTGGGGCCCTCGGGGTTCTCATACCCGCGCTGAACAAGAAAAGCATCCCCCTCGACGCCCTGAACAGAGTGATCCCCCTTCCAGCGCGGAACCCTCCTCCCCTTCGGTCGCGTCTCTGGGTACTGTCGGCCCCATGCACGCGATCACAATCACCGAACCCGGCGGCCCCGACGTCCTGGCCTGGTCCGAGGTCCCCGATCCCGTCGTCCGGGAGGGCGAGGTCCTGGTGGACGTGGCGGCCACCGCGGTCAACCGCGCGGACGTCGCCCAACGCCAGGGTGTCTACCCCCCGCCCCCCGGCGGCTCCGAGTACCCGGGCCTGGAGTGCTCGGGCACCATCGCCGAGCTCGGCCCCGGCACGGCCGGGACCGGCTGGTCCGTCGGTGACCGGGTGTGCGCCCTGTTGACCGGCGGCGGGTACGCCGAGAGGGTCGCCGTCCCGGTCGGCCAGCTCCTGCCGGTGCCACGCGGGGTGAGTCTGACCGACGCGGCGGCGCTGCCCGAGGTGGCCTGCACCGTGTGGTCAAACCTCGTGATGGTGGGCGGGCTTCGTGCCGGGCAGACCGTCCTCGTCCACGGCGGCGGCAGCGGCGTGGGCACGTTCGCCGTCCAGTTCGCGAAGGCCCTGGGCGCCCGTGTGGCGGTCACCGCGGGCAGTGAGGAGAAGCTGGAGCGCTGCCGTGAACTGGGCGCCGAGATCACCGTGAACTACCGCACCGGGAACTTCACCGAGGTCCTGCGGGCCGAGGGCGGCGCGGACCTGATCCTCGACATCATGGGCGGCTCCTACCTGGACGCGAACCTGCGCTCACTGGCCACCAACGGACGCCTCGTGATCATCGGGCTGATGGGCGGCGGCGCCTCCGAGATCGACCTCGGCCGCATGCTGGTCAAACGTCTCTCGGTGCAGGCCACCACGCTGCGCTCCCGGCCGGCAGAGGAGAAGGCGGCCATCGTCTCGGGAGTACTGGAGGAGGTTTGGCCGTTGGTAGAGGAAGGAACCATCCGCCCCGTCGTGGACCGCGAACTGTCGATCGAGGACGCGGCGGAGGCCCACCGCGTGTTGGAATCGAGCGCGCACACAGGCAAGATCCTTCTCACCCGTTGACAGCGTGCCGGACACAGCCGAACTAGGGGATCGATGAGCAACGCAGACGACCAGAAGGAACCGCAGGTCCTGGTGGTCGGAACCGACGACAGCCACGGGAACGGCGACGAGGACGGCTCCGGGGAGCCGCGCACCCTCGCGGACATGGTGGAGCAGCCCGCCAAGGTGATGCGGATCGGCAGCATGATCCGCCAGCTCCTCGACGAGGTGAAGGCGGCCCCGCTGGACGAGGCCAGCCGCACCCGGCTGAAGGAGATCCACACCTCCTCGATCAAGGAGCTGGAGGACGGGCTCGCACCCGAACTCATCGAGGAGCTGGAGCGGCTGACCCTGCCGTTCGCCGAGGGCGCGGCGCCCAGCGACGCCGAGCTGAGGATCGCCCAGGCCCAGCTGGTGGGCTGGCTGGAGGGGCTCTTCCACGGCATCCAGACCACCCTGTTCGCCCAGCAGATGGCGGCCCGGGCGCAGCTGGAGAACATGCGCAAGGCGCTTCCGCCGGGGGTGTCCGGGCTCCAGGCCCAGGGCCCCGGCGCGGAGTCGCAGGAGGACCACCCGCACATGGGGTCCGGCCCCTACCTGTAGGGCCGAACACGACGGAGCCCGCCCCTCACGTGAGGGGCGGGCTCCGTCGTCGTGCCTACTTCTTGCCCTTGGCGGCCTGGACGGGTTCGAGGACGTCCTTGCCCAGGTAGGGGCGCAGGGCCTCGGGGACCACCACGGAACCGTCCGCGCGCTGGTGGTTCTCCAGGATCGCGACGATCCACCGCGTGGTGGCCAGCGTGCCGTTCAGGGTGGCGGCGAAGCGGGGCTTGCCGTCCTCGTCCCGGTAGCGCACGTTGAGGCGCCGGGCCTGGAACTCGGTGCAGTTCGAGGTGGAGGTCAGCTCGCGGTAGGTCTCCTGGGTCGGGACCCACGCCTCGCAGTCGTACTTGCGGGCGGCGCTGGTGCCCAGGTCGCCTCCCGCGATGTCCACCACGCGGTAGGGAAGCTCCAGCTTGTCCAGCATCTCCCGCTCCCAGGCCAGGAGCCGCTTGTGCTCCTCGTGCGCCTGCTCCGGGCGGGTGTAGACGAACATCTCCACCTTGTTGAACTGGTGGACGCGGATGATGCCCCGGGTGTCCTTGCCGTAGGACCCGGCCTCGCGGCGGAAGCAGGACGACCAGCCCACGTAGCGGTTGGGCAGCGCGTCGGCGGGCAGGATCTCGCCGCCGTGATACCCGGCCAGCGCCACCTCGGAGGTCCCCACGAGGTAGAGGTCGTCGGCGGGCAGGTTGTAGACCTCGTCGGAGTGCTCACCGAGGAACCCGGTGCCCTCCATGGTCTCGGGCTTGACCAGCACCGGCGGGATCATCGCGGTGAAGCCCGCCTCGATGGCCTGGTTCATCGCCATGTTGAGCAGGGCCAGCTCCAGCTGGGCACCCACACCGGTGAGGAAGTAGAACCGGGCGCCGGAGACCTTGGCGCCGCGCTCCATGTCGATGGCGCCGAGCATCTCTCCCAGCTCCAGGTGGTCGCGCGGGGTGAAGTCGAACCCGCGGGGCTCGCCCACGGTCTCCAGCACCACGAAGTCGTCCACGCCGCCCTCGGGGGCGCCCGCCTCGACGAGGTTCGGCACGCGCGCCAGCACGGCGTCGAGCTCGTCCCCGAGCCGTCCCGCCTCAGCCTCGGCCTCCTTGACCTCGGCCGAGAGGGCCTTGGCCCGGGTCAGCAACTCCTCGCGCTCCTCGGGTGAGGCCTTGGAGACGGACTTGCCCACGCTCTTCTGCTCGGCGCGCAGGGTCTCGAACCGGGTCAGCGCGGAGCGCCGACTGGAGTCCAGTTCGAGCAGCCGGTCGGCCACGGCGGGGTCCTCACCGCGGGCCCGCTGCGATGCACGGAGTCGTTCGGGGTCTTCTCGAAGAGCGCGAAGGTCGATCACGTCTTGCAGGTTACCGCCCACCCCACCCGCGCCCCACATCTTTTGCTGACACTCACGTCATGAACCGTCCCCGCCCCCGTCTCTCCATCGAAGGACCGAACGGGGAGCGCGAGCCCCCGGGCGGCACCGACGACGATGGGGGAGAAGTCGTGAAACCGCTGGGTGAGATGACCACCGAGGAACTCTCCGGTGCCCTGGAGGCCCTGGACGACGCGCGCCCGGAGGACACGGCGCTGAGGCTGGCGCTGTACCTGGAGCTGCGCCGGGCGGCAACGGAGGAGTGGCTCTTCGAGGAGGGCGCGAACGCCCCCGTCGAGGCCACCTGACGGGTTCGGCTCAGCCTGTCTCGCCCGCGCGCACGCGGGTGAGCCAGAGTTCGGCCTCAGCGAAGTCCGCGTCGGTGGCCGGGCGGGGGCGCATCGCCGGGGTGATCTCGGTGTCCCGGTCGCCGCGCGGGTAGCTGCCCAGGAAGCGCACGTCCCGGCAGACCCGGCGGATGCCCATGAGGGCCTCACCGACGCGCGCCTCGGCGACGTGCCCCTCGGCGTCGATGCAGAAGCAGTAGCTGCCGAGGCCGTCACCGGTGGGGCGCGACTCCAGGCGGGTGAGGTTCACACCGCGCACCGCGAACTGGTTGAGCACCTCGATGAGCGCTCCGGGGTGGTCGTCGGCGATGAAGGCCACCAGTGAGGTCCGGTCGGCGCCGGTGGGCTCGGGGAGCGCCCCGGCGCGGGACAGGTAGACGAAGCGGGTGGCGGCGTCGGGGCGGTCGCCCACCCCGGTGGCCAGTGCCCTCAGCCCGTAGCGCTCACCCGCGATGACCGCGCAGATGGCGGCGTCGTAGGGGGCTCCCGGCTCGGACACGGCGCGCGCGGCGGCGGCCGTGGAGGACACGGTGTGGGTGTCGGCCTCGGGCAGGTTGCGGGCGAGCCAGCCACGGCACTGAGCGAGGGCGTGGGGGTGGGTGGCCACCCGCTTGACGTCCTCCAGCACGGTTCCGGGCCGGACGAAGAGAGCGAACTCGACCGGGACGGCGGTCTCCCCTGTGATGAGCAGGGGCTCGCCGTCGATGAGTTCGGCGATGGTGGCGGTGACCCCGCCCTCCACCGAGTTCTCCAGCGGAACGACCCCGCCGTCCACGACCCCGGCTCGGACCGCGTCGAAGACCGCCGCCACACCGTCGCACGGGACGCGTGCCTCTTCGGTTGCTTCCGGACGCAGATCGCGCAGGGCGGCTTCGGTGAAGGTGCCCTCAGGGCCGAGGTAGGCGTAACGGTTGGGCATACTGCTCAGGCTATACGCAGCCGGTGACCCCGGGTGGTCACTTCTCCGGGCGGGGCGCCGGAGGAACGTGGGTTCCTCCGCTGCCCTCGGGCGAGGTGTCGGCGTCCTCGGCGCCGCTCTCCTTCCCCTCGGCCCCCCGCACCACCGTGACCAGGGCTTCCGCACCCTCGTCGGATTCGTCGGCGGACGGACCGGCGGGTTCGGCCGGGGTGGGGTCGGGCAGCGTGGCCCCGATCCCGTTGCCCAGGCGCGCCGAGCGGATCACCCGGTACTCCTCGGGGCTGAGCAGGTGGTCGGCCTCGCCCCGGGTGACGGCCTTGGCGTAGGTGCGGGTCTCGGTACGCCCGTTGATGGACGTGACGACCACTCCGTCACCGTGGCTGTTGAGCATGGCCAGGGAGAAGGAGCGGGCGCCCGACATCTCCTCCAGGGCGTCGTAGTGCAGGACGGCCACGTCGCGGACGGCCCTGGGGTCGGCCCCCGAGGCGTTGACCGCGAGGGCGCGTTGGGCCAGGACCTGGTACTCACTGCGGACCTGGCGGGTCCGGTACAGCGCGTACACACCGAGGGCGAGCCCGGCAAGCCCGGCGAACAGTGCGATGGATGCGATGAAGGTAGTGAACACAGCGCGAGCGTATCCCTACGCATCGCGCCCATGGGGTCACTCTTGGCGATTTTTGCGAGTAATGTGCCCGGTTTTTCGGATGTGTTCACGCCCGCCGCCGCTGCTCCTGGCCGTCACTCCCTGCCAGGTCCGGCGCAGTGTCGGCCGCAGCTCACGGGCGGTCAGGGCACGGGCGACGTCCACGAACTGGTGCGCGCGGTGCAGCTGGGCGCGCAGGTCGGTGCCGGTCGCGCGGTGCTCCAGCGGGACCTCGACCTCCATGACGCGGAAGCCCGCGTGCAGGACGTCGATGGTCAGCCCGGTCTCGACCCCGAACCCGGGGGCGAGGGGCCGCGCCGCTTCGAAGGCCGCACGGCTCATGCAGCGCTGTCCGTTCAGCGGCTGCTCGGGCTCCCACCCGGTGCTCCTGCGCACGCCCTCCCGGGCCAGGCGGACCACGAATCCGTGCCCGCCCAGTCGCAGCCGGGTGGCCGGGAACAGCGCGATGGTCATGTCCGAGGTACCCGCCAGCACCGGCTCCACCAGGGGCGCCGCGTCCTTGGCGGTCTCCCCGAGGTCGGCGTCGAGGAAGAGCAGGTGGCGCGGGGCGCGGATGGCCCCCTCCGCCGCCTCGCGCTCCTCCATCAGGCGCACACCCTCGGCGCCCGTCTCCATGGCGGCGCCCTTGCCCCGGTTGCGGCCGTGCCTGAGCACCCTGGCCCCCGCCTCGAGGGCGAGGTCCGCGGTGCGGTCGGTGGAACCGTCGTCGACCACCACGACCAGGTCGACACCCGGCAGCGTGTGGGCGGCCACGATGGTGGCGCCGATGCGGTCATCCTCGTTCTTGGCGGCGATCACCACGGCGACCGCCGCGTCCGTCGGCTCTTCGGGCCGTCCTCGTACCACGGACACCCGGCTACTGCGCCGAACCGGTTCCCGCGGCCACCGGCGACGCGTCGACGTCGGGATGGATCACGAAGACCTCGTCCAGACCGGTGACCTGGAGGACCTTCATGACCGCCGGCTTGGGCGCCACGAGCTCAAGGTCCCCGCCCCGGTCACGGGAGCGCTTCATGGCGGAGAGCAGGACGCTGATCCCCGTCGAGTCGCAGAACTCCGCCCTCGACATGTCGATGACCAGGCGCCGCGCCCCCATCTCCAGGGACTCGACGAGTTCAGTGCGCAACTGGGGTGCCGTGTACAGATCGATCTCACCGCCCACGGTTACCACTGCGACGTCATCTTGAGATCGGCTTGATATCTTCAACTCCACGGTCGTGACTGTAGCGTCCACGCCAAGGCCAGGCCACCTCGTTGGCGGCGTTTCGCTACATCGGTCACGTTCCTCCGCTCGAAACCACCGAAAGACCAGCTCAAAGCGGATCAGACCGGTGATTCCCGGGTCAGGGCAGGACACTCCAGGCGTGCTGGCCCTCGCGGACACCCAGGTCGAGTTCGACCACGTCGGCCGCGTACGACCGGGCGCACCCCTCGTCCGAGACGGGGGCGTTCGCGACGGTGTCCCCCGCTTCCTCGGCGATCTCCAGCACCGCCCAGACCGTGGTCGTCGTGGCGTCCATCTCGGTGCCCCAACGGCCGGCGAGGGACTGCACGATGCCCAGGCCGCGCCCGCCCAGACCCGAAAGCGAGGGGCGGGACACCCGGGGCATGGTGGTGGAGCCGCCGTCGCGCACCGAGATCTCCAACCAGTCAGCGGTCGGGCCGTCCGGGTCGATCTCGGCCCGCCAGCACACACCCACCGTGTCGTCGGGGAGGGCACTGGCGTGTCTGAGGGCGTTGCTGACCAGTTCGCTGAGGATCAGGGCCGCGTCGTCGATCCGGTCCGCCCTGACGTCCAGGGCGCGCAGGTCCGCGCAGAGCGCCTGTCTGGCCCCGGTGACGCTCTCGGGAACGTAGGGAAGGATGACGCTTCGCTCGACCTTCCGAGGCGCGCGGTGGCCCCCGTCGTCGTGTGCGGCGTTGTCTCCTGACACAGCTTTCGTCCCCGCGAGTTCGTGCTTCTCGGTCGGTCCGGAACTCGCCCGAAGTGTGCCAGCGAATTCCACCAGGGGTGGAAATGCCCCGATCCCCCGCAGGGGAAACCAGCCCGTGGGCGAATCCACGTGGACGATCCCGGCCACGCCCGCGTACAACTCCGACGTGACAGGGCTTGAGGGGCCGTTGAGGTTTTTGTTGTTTTCTGTGTGTCGCCGTGTCCGTTCTACGCCTTTGCCGGGGAAACCTCCGGCTCTCCCCTGCTCTTCGGCGTTTCGGACCCCAGGACGCCGAGCTCGGCGTCCTCACCACGGTGCCGGGGCAGGGTGACCCGCATCCGGGTGCCGTTCTCCATCCGGTGCGCGGTCACCTCACCGCCCTGTTCCCGCACCAGCTGGCGCACGATGTACAGGCCGATCCCGAGCCCGCTGTACCCCCGGCGGTCTCCCCGTTCACCGCTCTGGAAGAAGCGCTCGAAGATCCGTTCCTCGTCACCCGGGTCGATCCCGATGCCTTCGTCGTCCACGTGGATGGTGACGACGTCCTCGTCCTCCTGGACGGTGACCCGCACGGTCCCGCCGCTGGGTGAGAACTTCAGCGAGTTCTCCAGCAGCTGGTCGATGACCATCCCCGTGACCAGGGGGTCTCCCACTGTCCACAGGGTTCCGCCGGAGTCCAGGATCAGCTCCTGGCGCTCGGCCAGGGGACGGAAGGCCGTCACGGACTGGCCCAACAGCTCCACGAGGTCGAAGGGGACCTTGTCCACGGTCATCTCGCCGCTGGCCACGTCCGAGCCCAGTCGCAGCCGCTCCACCAGCTTGGCCAGCGAACGGGCGCGGTCGAGGATGATCTCGCTCGCCTCCTGACGACCCTCCGGGCCCAGCCGCTCACCCTTGCGGGACAGCAGCGCCGCGTACCCCTGGATCACCGTCACGGGTGTGCGCAGTTCGTGCCCGGTGCTGGCCAGGAAGAACTCCCGCTCCTCCTCCAGCGCCTTCTGTGCGGTGATGTCGCGGAAGTCCACCACCCACTCGTCGGTGTCCGGGATGCGCGCCATGAGGATCTCCAACCACCGGCCGCCCTCGTTCTTGTGCTTGACGGGCTCACCGTGCGCGGCCGGTATCGGGAACGGCGGGTGACGGCCCTCCATCTCCTCGAACGAGTAGCCGGTCAGCTCCGCGGCCGACCGGTTCCACTTGCGGACCTTGCCGGTGGAGTCCAGCACCGCGATCCCGTCCGCGCTGGAGTCCGACACCGCCTGCTCCCTGGCCCGCTGGAGCTTGAGTTCCTCGTAGGCCATCGCGTTGCCTATGGCCACCCCGGCGTGCTCCGCCAGCAGTTCCAGGAGCTCCAGCTCCACGTGCCCGACCCTGCGCTCGCTGTACAGCGCGTACAGGGCGCCGTAGGGGCGGCCCTGCACGTTGGACACGCACAGGGCGATGGTGTGCAGGCCGGGCAGGTCGGCCCAGACCAGGTCCTCCAGGCTGCGGGTGGCGCTGTTGGCCAGGAGCACGGACTTGCCGCTGCGCAGGAGCTCGCCGAACAGGCTGGACTCCAGGGGCGCGCTGACCCCGTACAGCTCCTCCGACAGGTGGGTGAGGCTGACCAGCTCCACCCGGTTCTCGTTGAGCAGGACGAACCCGCCCGCGTCGGCACCGGTCAGCTCGGTGAGGCTGCTGATGATGCGGTCCAGGACCGACTTGAGGCTGAGGTCCGCGTTGATGTCGGCGACCACGTCGGTCAGCCGTCGCACCAGGCGGGCGCGCTCCATGGCGGAGGTCTGCGCCTGGACCTCCTTCTCGCTCGGGTAGAGCACCAGCACCCACCCGGCGTGGCTCCCGCGCTCGTCGTGCACGCAACCGGTGCTGACCCGCACGTCGACGGCGGTGCCGTCCCTGCGCATGCGGCGGGTGAAGATCGTCAACGGGGTCCCGTTGCGCACCTGTTCCAGCACCGCGCCGTGCTCCGGCCGCAGTTCCTTGGGGATGATCGGCAGCTCGCCGCCGAGCACCTCGGCGGCGGGCCAGCCGAACATCCGCTCGGCCGCCGGGTTCCAGACGGTGACCCGCAGCCGGTCGTCGATGCCGATGACCGCGTCCGCCGAGGACGCCAGCACGGCTTCGGCACTGAGGGGCGCGCGGTCGGAACTCACGTCGTCATAGTGCCATTCGTGGGGCTCCGCGTGGCGGGCCTTCGCACAATCCGACCAAATTCGACGACCACCGCGTCACAGCGTGACCACTAGATGACTGTGGGCTCACCTTCGCCCTCGGCCGCCATGTCACGGGCGGCGTGCTGCCAGGCCTGCATGCCCCCGGCGACGTTGACCGCGTCCCAACCGGCCTGGTTGAGCGCCATCGTCGCCTGGGCCGAGCGTCCGCCCACCCGGCAGACCACGTAGACCTTCCGATCCTTGGGCACCTCGCCCGCGCGCTCCCCCAGCGTCCGCAGCGGGATGTGCGCGGCGCCGGGCACGTGGCCGGCCCTCCACTCGTCGTCCTCGCGGACGTCGAGAAGGTAGGCGCCCTCGGGCACGTCGTTGACGAGGACCTCGGCGACCTGCTCACCGAACATGTTGGTGACTCCCTGTGTCGGGTGTGTTCCGAAAATCGAGAAAACGGTGGAACCCGGGAACCGGGCCCTCCGTCCAACCAGTATGCGTAAGCACACCTTCGCAACGGCCCTGCCGACCCGCCTCGCCGCACTCGCAGCTCTTGGCCTGCTCCTCACGGCCTGCGGCAACGAGCCCACCGAGGTGAACGCGCCGGCTCCCGACCAGACAGCCCCCGACGAGACGACCCCCGACGAGTCCGCCGAAGTGGAACTCGTGATCGAACGCTCGCTGTCCGAAGAGGACGCCCTGACCCCTGAGGAGGGGTTCGAGGAGGACGAGTGGACGCTCACCTGTGCCCCTGCGGGCGGTGACCACCCCGACCCCGAGGCCGCGTGCGCGGAGATCGAGGCCGTCGGGACCGAACCCTTCACCCTCGACACCAGCGACGCCATGTGCACGATGCAGATCGGCGGCCCCGAGGTCGTCCGCGTCACCGGGCACGTGAACGGCACCGACATCGACACCGAGTTCAACAAGCGCGACGGTTGTGAGATCGAGCGCTTCGAAGAGGTCCACACGGTCCTCAACCCGTAGGACCACGGTCCTCGACGAGTGGAACCACGGAGGGGCGGACCCGGTCCGCCCCTCCGCGTCTACGCGTAGGGGGTGTCCCAGAAGGCCACCTCGTGGCGCATGCCCTCCAGGAAGAAGCGCTCCGCCCTCGCCGGATCGGGTCGCGCCTCCTCCAGCATGCGTCCGTACTTCCGGGTCAGATCGGTGAAGGCCGGATCGGCGTAGGTGTCGATCCACCGCTGGTACCTGGGGTCCTCCGGCCTGGCCCGGGCCAGTTCGAGCCCCAGCGTGTTGTAGCCCCACATGCACGGGTAAACGGCCGCCAGCCCGTCCCGGTAGTCGGCGGCCGCGTCCAGGAGCCAGGACGTGTAGGCCTCGCAGGCGGCGCCCTTCTCCTTGGTGTCCAGGTCCGCGCCGAACTCCCCGGACAGGGAGCGGTGCAGCTCCAGTTCCTCGGTCAGGGTGCTGTGCGCGATCCCGACCAGGTCGGCGAGGTGGCCGTCCGGCGCCTGCCAGGCGAGCCGGGAGAAGGCCCGGGCGTAGTCCAGCAGGTACAGGTGGTCCTGCTCCAGCCAGTACCGGAAGGCCCGTTCGTCGAGGTCGCCCCGGGCGATCCCGGAGACCGTCGGATGCGCGAGCTGTTCGGCGACCAGCGGCCGCCCGATGTCGTGAAGTCTCTCGATGATTCCCACGCCCGGAGTGTCCCATTCGCACGGATGGTCCCCGGAACCCGCCACCCTCGGTGTCCGCATCCGGCCCCGACCTAACGATCGAAGATCGTTAGTGGGCAGCCCGGCCCGTTGGGGCAACCCGAATCCCGTGCTCAACGGCGACCGAAAGCCGCGCCACGCCCGAAGTCCCGACAGAACTGCCAAAAACGGCAGACCGACTCCAACGGAGGACCAACCCGCACGCCTGACCAGGCACAAGGACCAGCCGTGGACCCGAGCGCCCCACCACACGGAGAGCCAGGGGACCGGCTCATCCACGGACGTGCCGGAAGCCGGACGACCGGAGGCCGAGTGGCACATCGGGGGCGCTGCGCTTCGCTCCCACAGGGCACAACGAAACGACCCCGGAAGCTGGCCTGAGGCCAACGACCAGGGTCGTCTTCGTTTGGTGCGCGAGGAGGGATTTGAACCCTCACATCCTTTCGGACACACGGACCTGAACCGTGCGCGTCTACCGTTCCGCCACCCGCGCTGGTGTGACTCATGAAGTTGTGTTGCCAGGTGATCCGGGCGTTTTGCCTGTTCCCCCTGGCGACATGAATAAGGCTAGCACGGCTTCAAGGCGGGTTGCACACCGTTTGTCGCGGGCCCGGATCAGGGCTCCCGGAGCCTCCCGACAGGGGTGCGCCTGAAACCAGGGACACCCGGGCCCGGTTACGATCGTCTACACATACGGAGTGGAGTACAAGGGAGGTACCTCGTGGGAGTGCTCCAACGCTTCGAGCGCAGGCTTGAGGGCATGATCGAAGGCACCTTCGCGATGGCCTTCAAGTCTGAGCTCCAGCCGGTCGAGGTCGCGAGCGCGGTCCAGCGTGAGATGGACGAGCGCGCGGCGATCGTCGCCCAGGGACGCACACTGGTTCCGAACGACTTCATCGTCGAGCTCTCGGCCAGTGACAAGGAGCGCCTGGAAGTCTACGCCGACAGCCTCGGCCAGGAACTGTCCAAGCTGGCCCGCGACTACGCGACCGAACAGGGCTACTCGTTCGTCGGTCCGGTGCGGGTGCAGTTCAGGTCGGACGAGGGTCTGAAGACGGGTCGCTTCCGCATCCGCTCGGGCGTCGTCCGAGGAACGATGGTCAAGGACGGAGAGGTCCGTCAGCCCGTCGGCGACCCGGGCCCGGGCGGGGGACCGCGCCAGACCGGCCGTCCCCGACTGCTGATCTCCCCCGGCGGCGCGACCGCCGAGGGCAACATCGCCAGCCAGGGCATGCAGCAGTCCTTCGAGCTGACCACACCGGTCACCCTGCTGGGGCGCGGCACCGACTGCGATCTGCGCCTGGTGGACAACGGTGTCTCACGTCACCACGTGGAGATCCGGGTCGACGGCGACGAGGTCGTCCTGGAGGACAAGGGGTCCACGAACGGGACCTTCGTCAACGGACAGCAGGTCAGGCAGGCCAGGTTGGTGGACGGGACCCGGATCAGCCTGGGCCGTACCACGATGACCTTCCGCCGGGACTGACCGCCCGGCCCCGATCCGTCGGGCGATCCGGCCGAACCGGACCGCAACCAACCGCCCCGATTCGGCGTCTGAAAGGTCGATGTCCGAGTCAGGCCTGGTATGGACCTGTGTCGGAACTCCGGCCGGGAGGGTAGTCTCCGCGATGACCTGACCGATCGGGCAGAATGGCCGCGCCCGGCTGGGCCGCGGACCAGCGACCCAGACTCACCGACTCGAAGGTGGGGCAGAAACGGTGGCGGCGCCGATGACCGCCACCCCGGCCGAAGCACGACAGGGGCTGAAGAGCAGTTCGATGTCCAACTTGACCCTCATATTGATCAAGATCGCGTACCTCGCGGTGCTTTGGCTGTTCGTCCTCATGGCGGTCGGCGTCATCCGCACGGACCTCTTCGGCCAGTCGAAGAAGAAGCCCCGGAAGAAACCTCGCCCCTCCTCGGCGCGTCCGGCCCCGCGCCGCGCGGCGTCGTCGTCCCAGGAGCGACCGCAGCGTCCCCGCCGCAACGAGCCCACGGTCCTGGCCGTGACCCAGGGCCCGTTGACGGGAACCACGGTCAACCTGTCCTCACAGCCCATCCTCATCGGCCGCGCCCCGGACTCGACACTGGTCATCACCGATGACTACGCCTCGGGCCGCCACGCGCGCGTCTACTCCGAAAACGGCCGCTGGTTCGTCGAGGACCTGAACTCCACCAACGGCACCTACCTCGGCCAGCAGAAGCTGAACCGCCCCCAGCCCATCACGGTGGGTCAGCCCATCCGTATCGGCAAAACCGTCCTGGAACTGCGCAAATGACAATCGCTCTCCGATACGCGGCGTACTCCGACGTTGGATGCCTCCGCGAAGGCAACGAAGACTCCGGCTACGCCGGCCAACACCTCCTCGCGGTAGCCGACGGCATGGGCGGTTACGCGGGCGGTGAGGTGGCCAGCTCCATCGCCATCTCGTCCATCCGCCAGCTCGACACCCAGGACGACCCCAGGGCCGAGGAGATGGCCGAGGTCCTCCAACGCGCGGTCGAGCGGGCCAACGAGTCGCTCGCCATCCGCATCCGGCAGGAACCCCAGCTGGAGAACATGGGCACGACCCTGACCGCCATGCTGTGGTCGGGCTCCCAGGCCGCCCTGATCCACATCGGCGACTCGCGCGCCTACCTGCTGCGCGGTCCGCGCTTCGAGCAGATCACCCACGACCACACTCTGGTGCAGACCCTCGTCGACGAGGGCAAGATCACCGAGGAGGAGGTCGCCACCCACCCGCAGAGGTCGCTGATCCTGCGCGCGCTGGACGGCAAGACCCCCGTCGACCCGGACATCTCCATCAGCAAGGCGAAGGTCGGCGACCGCTACCTGCTCTGCTCCGACGGCCTGTCCGGCGTGGTCAGCAAGAAGACGATCCACGAGACGCTCGTCGCCGAGACCGACCCGCGCGGGGCCGCGAAGAAGCTGATCGAGCTGGCCATCCGCGGCGGAGGCCCGGACAACATCACCGCGGTCGTCGCGGACGTCATCGAGACGGACACCGACCGCGAGGGTCCGACCAACGTCTCCCACACGGTGGGCGCGGCCGACCAGCGCGACGAGTCGACGGGGCCGAACGAGACCAGCCCCGCCAGACGGGCGCAGGAGCTGCGCGGCGCGGGCGGCGACACCGCCGAACTCGACCCGGTCCGGGAGAACGCCCAGAACCAGGACCCCGCCTACGGCGCCCCCTACGAGGAGCGGGCCTACGACACCCACGACGACTACGACGCGCCGCCCTCGCGTGGCCGGGACGCCGAGCCCGAGTACCGCACGCGCAGCTGGTGGCCGATCATCGTGGTCTTCATCGTGGTGGTGGCGCTGGTCGCGGGCGGCGGTTACTACTTCGGCCGCCAGTACGTGGAGAGCCAGTTCTACGTGGGCCTGTCCCCGAACGGCGAGACGGTCAGCGTCTACCAGGGCATCGACACCGACATCGCGGGCATCAGCCTCTCCGACGAGGTCGAGACGACCGACCTCCAGTTGGGGTCGCTCTCCGAGGCCGACCAGGAACTGGTCAGGAACACCATCACGGTCGACGACCGTGCCGACGCCACCCGCGTCGTCGGGGAGCTGGAGGAGGCCGCCGACGGCGCCGCCTCGAACGGGTCCACGACGGGCGGCGCCAACAGGGAGACCGAGACCGAGGAATCGGGGTGACCCTGTGAGTACCACCGCGCCCGAGGCGCCCACGGCACTCCCCCCGATCCAGCGCCGCAACGCGGAGCTGGTCCTGATCGGGATCACCATCCTCATCACCATGGGTGCGATGGCGATCTCGGGTCTGAACCTCAACGGCCAGGTCCCCGGCGCCATGTGGGGCTACGGCCTCATCTTCGGAGCCCTGGCCCTCGCCACCCACGTGGCACTGCGCTTCATCGCCCCCTACGCGGACCCGCTCATCCTTCCGTGCGCGCTGTTCCTCAACGGCATCGGCGTCGCGATGATCTGGCGTCTGGACGCCGCGGACTCCGGCGAGATCGAGCACGCGGGCGTCGGCATGCAGCTGATCTGGACCGCGGTCGGCATGGTGATGTGCATCGCCCTGCTGTTCTTCCTCAAGGAGCCGCGGGTCCTCCAGCGCTACACCTACATCAGCGCGCTGGCCGCTCTGATCCTCATCGCCCTCCCGATGATCCCGGGTCTGGGCGTCTCCGAGTACGGCGCCCGGCGGTGGATCGGCATCGCGGGCCGCACGATCCAGCCCTCCGAGTTCGCCAAGATCGCGCTGGTGATCTTCCTGGCGTCCTACCTGGTCACCAAACGGCAGGTACTGTCGTTGGCGGCCCGGCAGGTGAAGATCGGCCGGTTCAAGATCCTGGACCTGCCGCGCGCCCGTGACTTCATGCCGATGGTCGTCGGCTGGGTCGCGGCGATCGGTCTGCTGGTCATCACCAAGGACCTCGGCACCTCGCTGCTGCTCTTCGGCACCTTCCTGGCGATGCTGTACGTCGCCACCCAGCGCTCCTCCTGGGTGATCATCGGCCTGACCGTGTTCCTCGGGGCGGCCGCGCTCGCCTTCCAGCTCTTCTGGCACTTCCGCCAGCGCGTCGACATCTGGTTCAACGCCTTCGACCAGGAGGTCTACGACCGTCTGGGCGGCAGCATGCAGCTGGTCCAGGGCCAGATCGGCATGGCGTACGGCGGACTGTTCGGCACCGGCATGGGCGGCGGCCAGGCCCACAACATCTTCGCCGCCGACAGCGACTTCATCCTGGCCTCCCTCTCGGAGGACCTCGGGCTGACCGGCCTCATGGCGATCCTGATCGTCATCTTCATCCTGGTGGAGCGGGGCATGCGCATCGCCCTGGCCTCCCGTGAGCTGTTCGTCAAGATGCTCGCGAGCGGCCTGGCCTTCGTCATGTGCTTCCAGGTGTTCGTGGTGCTCGGCGGCCTGACCCGGCTCATCCCCCTGACCGGTATGACCACGCCCTTCATGGCCGCGGGTGGTTCCGCCCTCATGGCCAGCTGGTTGATGATCGGCCTGTTGCTCCGGATGAGCGACAACGCGCGGCGCCCGGCGCCGCAGGCCATCCAGGACGAGGGGGCCACCCAGGTGATCCAGCGATGAACACACCCATCCGACGCCTCAGCGTCTTCTCGATGATCCTGTTCGCCGCCCTGATGGTCCAGCTGACCTACATCCAGGGGTTCCAGGCCGAGGCCATCCGCGACGACCCGCTGAACGCGCGCCAGTACACCGAGCGCCTCAGCGAGCAGCGCGGACCGATCGTGATCGGTGACGAGAACGTCGCCTCCTCCACGAACATCTCGGAGGAGGGCGACCCGGCCCGCTACCAGCGCGAGTACGTCGGCGGCAGCATGTACACCCCCGTCGTCGGCTCGTTCCGCCGGTTCGGCGCCTCGGGGATCGAGTACACGGAGAACGCCCTGCTGGACGGCAGCGACGACCGTCTCGCCGTGCGCAACTTCCGCGACATCATCACCGGCCGCGAGCCCGAGGGCGCGCGGATCGAGCTGACCATCGACCCGGCTGTGCAGGAGGCCGGTTTCCGGGGCTTCGAGGCGCTGGGCAAGAACGGCTCCGCCGTGGCCCTGGACCCGAACACCGGAGCGGTCCTCGGTTCGGTCTCCTACCCGTCCTACGACGGCAACGACGTCTCCAGCATCACCGACGTCACCGAGGCCAACGAGAACTACGTGGCTCTGGAGAACGACCCCAACCAGCCGCTGCTCAACCGGGCACTGCGCGAGCGCTACCCTCCGGGTTCGACGTTCAAGATCGTGACGGCCGCCGCCGCCATCGAGCACCTGGACGCCGGTGCGGACAGCACCATGGACGCCCCGGACGTCCTGGAGCTGGGGCACTCGCTGCCCAACGCGACCCCGGGCGGCACCTGCAACGGCGGGCAGCCGGACACCCTGGCCCACTCCATCCAGATCTCCTGCAACACCTCGATGGCCAACTGGGCGATCGAGATGGGCGGGGAGGCCCTGGCGGACCAGGCCTCGGCGTTCGGCTTCTCCAAGACCCCTGACGAGCGCGACACGCTGACCGTCCCCATGGACGTCGTGCCGAGCCTGGCGCCGGTCGAGGACGACCGCAACATCCTGGGGCGCGCGGGCATCGGGCAGTCCAACGTCGAGGCGACGCCGCTCCAGATGGCCATGGTCGCCGCCGGTGTGGCCAACTCCGGCGAGGTCATGCACCCGTACCTGGTCGACTCGGTGCGCGACGCGGACCGCTCGGTGGTCACCCAGACCACCCCCGAGGTCTACAGCCAGGCGATGAGCGCCAGCACGGCGTCCACCCTGACGGACATGATGGTCCTGGTGACCGGCCCGGACGGGTCCGGCACCAACGGCGCCATCCGGGGCATCGACGTCGCGGGCAAGACCGGTACCGCCGAGACCGGCGGTGAGAGCGGAACGCACAACTGGTTCATCGGATTCGCACCCGCGGACGACCCGCAGGTCGCGGTCGCCGTGGTGATCGAGCACGGCGGCGGCAGCGGTGGCGAACTCGCCGCGCCGATCGCCCGCCAGATGATGGAGGCAGTGGTCCAGTAGTGAGCGCCTACGAGCCGTCTTCCCAGAACGGCCCCGGTGGACTGGCCGGGGCCGTTCTGAGCAACCGTTACCGCCTGGAGGAGCAGATCGGCTCCGGCGGTATGGGCACCGTGTGGCGGGCGACCGACACACTGCTCAACCGTTCCGTCGCGGTGAAGCTGCTGCACCCGGCCCAGATGGCCGAGCCGACGGCACGAGAGCGCTTCCGGACGGAGGGCCGGATCACCGCCGGCCTGTCCCACCCGGGGATCGCCCAGGTCTTCGACTACGGCGAGGAGGAGGGCCGCGCGTTCCTGATCATGGAACTCGTGGTCAGCGAGCCGCTGTCTCAGGTCCTGCGCGAGCAGGGCCAACTCAGCTCCGACCAGACCCTGGACTTCGTGTGCCAGGCGGCCAAGGCGCTCGCCGCGGCGCACGCCCGCGGTGTGGTGCACCGCGACATCAAGCCGGGCAACCTCCTGGTGACCGAGGACGGCCAGCTCAAACTGACCGACTTCGGTATCGCCCGGGGTGACACGTCGGTGACCCTGACCCAGACCGGCATGGTCATGGGCACCGCCCAGTACATCTCGCCCGAGCAGGCGTCGGGTCGGCCCGCGAGCGCCGCTTCCGATGTGTACGCGCTCGGTGTGGTGGCCTACGAGTGTCTGGCGGGGACGCCCCCGTTCACCGGGGACAGCCCGGTCGCCCTGGCGCTCGCGCACACCCGCGACGATCCGCCCGAGCTGCCCGAGTACGTTCCCGCCGACATCGACGACCTGGTCTTCTCGATGTTGCAGAAGGACCCGGAGGACCGCCCCTCCTCGGCCGGCGAGGTCGCGCACCTGGCCGCGGTCATCCGCTCCAACGCGGGCACCGGGCCGCCCACCCCCTCCACCGGTTTCCACGGCATGGCCCAGACGATGGTGGTCGGTTCCGTGTCGGACGGCGGACCCCGTACCGGACCGTCCGGAACCGTGCGGCGAACCGCCGGACAGTCAGCCGTAACCCCTGTTCAGGGCGGCGATTCGGCTAGTCTGGCCGAGGGTTCGGGGACGGAGCGACGCATCCGGGCCCCCGTGGTGTTGGCCGCGGTGGCCGCGACCATCCTGATCGTGGCCGCGGCCGTGGCGGGGTTCGTCTTCAGCCCGGACCGCGACACCCAGAATGTCAACGACAGCACGAAGCCCCCGACCTCCGAGGTCTCCCCCTCGCCCACCCCCAGTGAGGACGAGGACGAGGACGAGGAGATCGAGCCCCATGTGCCGGTGGACGACACGCCGCACTGGACGCCCGATCCCGGCGGCTGGGAGGAGACGGAGAGCCCCCTGCCCGATGAGGGCGAGGAGGAGCCGACCGTCCCCGAGGACGACGAGAGCGACGGATCCGAGGAGGATCCCGGCACCGACGAACCCGCACCCGACCCGGAGGCCCCCGGTGACGGCGAAGGCGGGGGCAACGAACCCCCGCCCGGCTCGGGCGGTGGCAACAATCCTCCGTGAAGAGGGAACGAGCCAGAGACGATCAGGGTAGGCGGCGGCCCTCGGGCGGCTTCCGGATGACACGAGGATGAGTGCACGACATGTCCCAGCCCCGGCTTCTCGGCGGCCGCTACGAACTCGACACGGTGGTCGGGCGCGGCGGCATGGCCGAGGTACACCGCGCACGCGACCTCCGGCTCGACCGGCTCGTCGCCATCAAGACGCTCCGCCACGACCTGGCACGAGACCACGTCTTCCAGGCGCGCTTCCGTAGGGAGGCGCAGTCGGCGGCGTCCCTGAACCACCCGGCGATCATCGCGGTGTACGACACCGGCGAGGACATGGTCGACGGGGTCTCCATCCCGTACATCGTCATGGAGTTCGTGGACGGGCGCACGCTCAAGGAGCTCCTGGACGACGACCGCAAGCTGCTGCCGGAGCGTTCGGCCGAGCTGGTGGACGGCATCCTCAAGGCCCTGGAGTACAGCCACGACAACGGGATCGTCCACCGGGACATCAAGCCCGCCAACGTGATGCTGACCAAGAACGCCGAAGTCAAGGTGATGGACTTCGGCATCGCCCGGTCGATGGACGACAATCAGGCGACGATGACCCAGACCTCCCAGGTCATCGGCACCGCACAGTACCTCTCCCCTGAGCAGGCGCGCGGTGAGCGTGTCGACCCCCGCAGCGACATCTACTCGACCGGCTGCGTGCTCTACGAACTGCTCACCAACCGGCCGCCGTTCACCGGCGACTCCCCCGTCTCGATCGCCTACCAGCACGTCCGTGAGGACCCGGTTCCGCCGTCCGAGCTGGACGGGCAGATCCCGGAGTGGCTGGAGGACGTCACCCTCCGCGCGATGACCAAGGACCGCGAGGAGCGGTACCAGAACGCCGCCGAGATGCGCGCGGACATCCAGCGCGGTCTGGCCGGGATGCCCACCCAGGCCGGCACCATGGCGATGGCCGCGGCCGGGGCGACCACCGCGATGCCGCCCGCTGGTGACGACCGGTACGACGACTACGACGATGACGACTACGACGACTACCGGGACGAGAAGAAGGGCGGCGGGGGCAAGGCGGCCCTGTGGACCCTGCTGGCCCTGGGCGTGATCGGCTCGATCATCCTGGTGTTCTTCCTGCTGAGCCAGAACAGCAGGGACGACGTGGCGACGATGGCCGTCCCCGACCTGGCCGGGAGCACACTGCCGGAAGCGGAGGCCCAGCTCACCGAGGACGGGTTCGAGAACTTCCGCTCCGAGCAGAGGGCCGACGACGAGGTCGAGGAGGGGACGGTCATCGAGACCGACCCCACGGCCGGATCGGAGATCGAGGCCACCACCTCCATCGTCGTCTACGTCTCCTCCGGCCCCGGGGCCGTGGAGGTCCCGAACGTGGAGAACCAGTCGGAGGCCGACGCGCTGTCGACGCTCAACGGCGCCGGCTTCGAGAACGTCACCACCGACCGCAGGGCTGACGACAGCATCGCCGAGGGCAACGCGGTGGGGACCGAGCCTGACTCGGGCACGGACGCCGACCCCTCCGAGGAGATCACGCTGATCATCTCCTCCGGCCCCGACCAGGTGGGGGTGCCCGACCTCCAGAGGATGACGCGCGAGCAGGCGGAGAACGCGCTCAGCTCCGCGGGGCTCAGCGGCGACTTCCAGGAGCAGGAGAACGGCGACGCCCCGGAGGGGACCGTCATCAGTCAGTCGCCCTCCGCCGGGCAGAACGTGAACACGGGAAGCACGGTGACCGTGACGCTGGCGGTGGCCCCGGCAGAACAGCCCACCGACCCCGAGGAGCCCACGGACCCGGGGGAGCCCACCGACCCCGGTGATCCCGACGTGCCGACCTTCCCCGACTTCCCGGGCCCGGGTGGGGACGACTTCGTCTTCCGCAGGAACTAGGACACGGTTGAGACGACGGCGGGCGGGTGCTCCGAGGAGCCCCGCCCGCCGTCGTGTGCGCTCCGCAAGCCCGAGGCGTTGGGCTATTGGAACCTTCCTCCAGTGACGTGCGCCCCACCCGACCCGTAGACTGTGTTCGTTCCGAACCGCCGCTAATCCTTGGAGCAACGACCGTGCCCAAGTCCCGCAACGACCGCAAGAAGAAGGCTGTCTACACGCCGCCTCCTTCCAAAGAGAAGCCGAAGGTCAGTCCGCGTTGGCTCGTGCCGACGATGCTGGGGTTCTTCATCCTGGGCATTCTCTGGATCGCGGTCTACTACATCGCGGGTTCCCAGGTGCCCTACATGCAGGACTGGCACAACTGGAACCTGCTGATCGGCTTCAGCGGGATCATCGTGGCCGTCATCCTGTCCACGCGCTGGCACTGACCCCCCGTCGCGCACCGCGCGGCACCCCCGACCCGAGCGGTCCGACAACGGCGCCGACGTCCCCCGTGGGCGTTCCACCAGCCTTGATCAGGTTTTCCACAGGGTTATCCACAGGCTGTGGGTAGCTCTGTTCGCATGCCCGGAAACGGAAGCGACCGACCAGCGTCCCGGGGCGGTGCGGCCCCGGTACCAGGAAGGCCCCCGGAGGAGTCGAACTCCTCCGGGGGCCTTCCTGGTACCGATCGGGTCGGCTCAGACGGACAGCACCGAGAACCAGAGCGCCGGCGCCAGGAACAGCAGCACGATCAGCAGGACCACGAAGGACGCCACGAGGACCGTGTGCGTCAGGGTCCGCCGCCCCTCCCGACCCGACGACCCGGACGGCAGGTAGGCGAAGGCCGCGCCGAGGGCGAGCCCCGCCACGAGGCCGCCGATGTGCGCCGTCCAGGAGATGCCGGGGACCAGGAACGTGATGCCCAGGTTGAGCGCCAGCAGGACCAGGATCATCCGCATGTCCAGCCGGAGGCGCCGACCGATCACGAAGACCGCCCCGAAGAGGGCGAAGATCGCGCCGGAGGCACCCACCGAGAGCTGACCGGGAGCGAAGAGCGCGCTCATGACGGACCCGGCCAAGGCGCCCGTCACCCACAGCGCGACGAACCGGCCGTGCCCGAGCCAGCGCTCCAACTGCTGCCCCAGGAGGTACATCGCGTACCCGTTGAACAGCAGGTGCATGACACCGCCGTGCAGGAACGCCGCGGTGATCAGCCGGTACCACTCGTGTTGCAGGATCGCGGCGAAGCCGTGCATCCCGAACTCGACGACCAGCGGTGACCGCCCGGCCTGGCCGACCGGGTCGGAGGTGCCCAGCTGAACGAGGAAGCCCACCGCCATCAGCGCCAGGATCGTCCAGGTCACGTAGGGCTTCTGGACGACCCGGCCGCCGAAGGTGGTCCGTGCGGACCGCACGCTCCGGTTCCCCTCCGCCACGCACTCGGGGCACTGGAACCCGACAGACGCCTCGACCATGCAGTCCGGGCAGATCGGCCGCGAGCACCGGGTGCAGCTGACGCCGGTCTCCCGACCGGAGTGCCGGTAGCAGGTACGGGGTGTTCCCGGCTCGGAGCCGGGTTCGGACGGGCTTCCTGGCGGAGGGGGATACGCGGTCATGGGTGGGTCGTCACTCCTCTGGGTCTCACCGCTGTGGTTCCCGGTCTAGCGGGTGATCTCGACGCTGTTGATCACCACGTCCTCGTGGGGACGGTCCTGCGCGTCGGTCGAGACCTTGGTGATCTCGTTGACGACGTCACTGCCCTCGACGACCTCGCCGAAGATGGTGTGACGGCCGTTGAGCCAGTACGGCTCACCGACGGTGATGAAGAACTGCGAACCGTTGGTGCCCGGGCCCGCGTTGGCCATGGCCAGCAGGAACGGACGGTCGAAGCTCAGGTCCGGGTGGATCTCGTCCCCGAACTTGTAGCCGGGGCCGCCGCGACCGGTGCCCAGCGGGTCCCCGCCCTGAATCATGAAGCCGTCGATGACGCGGTGGAAGACCGTGCCCTCGTAGAGGCTGCTGTTGGACGGCTTGCCCGTGGTGGGGTCCACCCACTGCTTGGAACCGTCGGCCAGCCCGATGAAGTTGGCGACCGTTTCCGGCGCCTGCTCCTCGAAGAGCTTGACGACGATGGTTCCCTTGGAGGTGTTCAGCCGCGCGGTGGGCTGACCCGTGGAGTCCGACACCTCAGTGCCTTTCGGTCGAGTGAGATTTACGTGCTCACGTTACCCGTCCGTCCACCGCGTTTCGCCTGAACCCGATCGGCCCTTGACGGTGTCGAAACGTAGATCACAGACGCAGAGGACGTATGTTGAGATAACACCCGGATAACGGGGAAGGACGACGGGAAGCCGCCCGGGGGGCCGCACGCGTCGGCCGCCGGGTGGAGGAACCCAACGAACCTGAGATCGATCGAAGGAGCTGACGACGTGCCTATCACTGCCAAGCGTCGCAAGGCACGCAAGGAGGCCGAGGCCAGCCTCGCCCGCTTGCAGGACCTGGCCAAGGAGCAGGCCGACCGTTTCGGCCCGTACGCAGACCAGGCGCGGGACCAGGCGGCGCTCAGGCTCCTCCAGGCGCGTGGATGGACCGCTCCTCGACTGGAGACCGCCGCGCTCCGTGTCGAGGACACTGTGGCGCCCAGGGTGGCCGGGCTGCTGACCACGGCCGCGCAGCGGATCGACCCGAAGCCGAGTCGCCGCGGGCTGCGGCTGCTCCGGCGCGGGAACCGCCGTGTGCCTCGAGGGGTGCTGATCGGTGGCGCCGCCGTGGTCGGCGGCGTGATCGTGTACTCGCTCATCCGTATGCGCCAGGCCTCACAGGACGCCGAGTGGCAGGAACACCTGGACCAGGCCCGCGAGCAGGTCCGTGAGACCCGTGAGCACCTGGAGGAGAAGGCCTCGGACGCCGCGGACACCGCGACCGAGACCGCCAAGGCCACCAAGGCCAAGGCGAAGGAGACGGTCCGCGCCGCCAAGAAGGACTGACGTCCCGGACCTGACATCCCCCTCCCGGTGAGGGCGGGGCCCCTCCGGGAGGGGCCCGCCGACCGGTCCGTTCTGTGAGCCGCGTCGAGGTATCGGCGCGGCCTCAGTCGTGTTCGGGTCAGTTGTCCTTGATCAGGCGGTAGACCAGCGGGTACTTCCAACTCCGGCCCATCAGGGCTCCGGCCGCCGCGATGATCGGCAGGATGAACCAGCCGAGGAAGATTCCGACCAGGACGAGGGCCGGTAGCACCAGCCAGACCAGCAGGAGGCTCACGATCGCGCCGACGAGGCAGAAGAGCTGGAAGTTGAGCGCCTCCATGGCCTGTCGCCGCAGGTACGGCGACAGCTCCCCGCCGATGAGCAGCAGTACCAGCGGGGCCAGGAAGGGAAGGAAGAACGCGGACAGGTGTCCCGCGGCCGCCCCGACCTTCTCCACCGGGTTGTCGGTGGTCAGCTGCGGCTCCTTCTCTCCCTTGCCCTGTTGCGGGCCCGCGGCCCCGTGGGCGTTCCCGGTCCCGCCGGGCGAGACGCTGACCCCCAGGTCGGCTGTGAGCGGCACGAGGTCGGCGCTGACCTTGGCCCGCATCGCGTGGTCGAGCCGGTCACCGAACTCGTCCTCGTCCAACTGTCCCTGCGAGTAGGCCTCGCGGAGCACTTCGGCCACGGCGTCGCGGTCGGCGTGGGTCAGCCGGATCTGCGGATCGGGAACGGCGGGGCTCTGATCCCACGGGTTCCGCCTCGGCGGCTTCTGAGGGTTCTGCACGGCCATCCCCACTCCCAGTGTGCTCGGTGAGCACGGCCGTACGAGGATGACCGCGCCCTCCTCCATGATGCGGCATCACACGCGGCGCGGGTATGGGGGGCGTCCCTGATCCTCCCCTGATCCGGTCCTCCCCCCAAGGGAGGAGACCGGCATCGACTTTGGTCGGAACGCGCCACACACCGCCGCGGTCGCCGTCACGGATGGGCGCGAGCATCCCCGTGGCCGGCCGTCATCCGTCCGGGCTCCCCTCCCAGACGGGTCTCACCTCACTGACGCGCGGCCGCGGGCACCCCGGGACGCGCCACGGGCTCCTGCTCGGTCCGATCCTCCTCGTAGCGCCGCTCGGCGCTGGTGAGCAGGTCGAACCAGCTCGTCACGTCCTTGCGCCGACGCAGCAGGGCACGGCGCTCGCGTTCGGTCATGCCTCCCCAGACACCGAACTCGATCCGACTGTCCAGCGCCTCGGCGAGGCACTGGGTACGCACCGGGCATCCCCGGCAGATGAGCTTCGCGCGGTTCTGCGCGGCACCCTGAACGAACAGGGCGTCAGGGTCGATTTCGCGGCACTTGGCTCGGGCCGCCATCTTCTCATTCCACATGTTGCCCCACTCCCAAGATCAGCATGTGTGGTGTTCGAATCCCACCGGACGGCTCAGGCCTTCCGGTGGACGAGGAACAGCGGACCGAAGCGAGGACGGTGCACGATGCCGGGCGGGGGGCCGCGCGGCTCGCCTTCGGGGGTCGTCGTTTCGGCGCGCTGTCTTTCTCGTTGTCGTTGGTGTCGAAACTACGGATCGCCGGAGTTCACCAACAGGCCCCAAGAGGCCTATTTCTCATATGGCCCACTAGGACCATTGCCTCTTCAGGAAGTGTCATCATACACACACGGAGAGTCACTGCATGTGATACAAGCACCCCTGCGCAACCACAATGAAAGGTCGGTCTCAGACCATTCCCTGAAAAGCATGATGACCTGCGACTTCACGCCATCCCAAGAGCGACTGTCCCCACTGCGACAGGCCTGCCCCAACAGGACAGGCTGTCACCGAACCCACCCGATCGGGCTATGCGGACGCCCCGGACAGACGTGCAGGGCAACCACACAGGTCCCCCAATTCACTCCCACACGAACACATACAGAACTACTGTTTAGTAACTTCGTGGAATTTTTCGCCCGACCGTTCCGGGGCACCCCAACCAATGTGACCAAAGGTCCCAGCCCCGGGATTTCGACACGAATGGCTCACGGTCCATGATTCGCGGCGGTCCACCAGGACCTGCTTCGCGGCGCCCCGATCGAACAGCGTGGTCCTGGCCCCCGCACGCGCCAACGAGAACATCACCGGCGTGTCCGCCCCCTACTGGATGACCGTGAGACGGGTCTCGGGTGTGACTCCCACCAAAAAACGAAAAAGCGGCCCTGTGCCAAGCACAGGACCGCTTCAGGGGTGGAGCCAAGGGGAGTCGAACCCCTGACCTCCGGTATGCAAAACCGGCGCTCTGCCAGCTGAGCTATGGCCCCGTCGGGCCCGGGAACTTCCAGGCCACTCCGAGAGCATACCCGCATCGTGGGGCCGCACAGCACAAAGCCGTGGGTCGCACCACGGGATTGTCGGCCCACCCACGTCTTCGTGTCACCTGGAAAGCTCTCGGCCCCTCATGAAGGCCGAAGGGCGATCAGCTCTCGCTGGCCGCGGTGGCTTCCGTCCACAGGTCGAGCTCGGCGCGGTCCGCCTGGATCTTGCGGTAGACGGCGAAAGCCCCGAGGGCCACCAGCGCCAGAACGATGATCTTCTTCACTGTCCGGACCCTTTCACTGTTGGAAAACCGGTCGTACGCACGGGCTCCCTGAACGAGAGCCCCGTGGGCAACTTTATGAGGTTGTCACCTAGCAGACTAGCAAGCCATGGCGGGCGGTCCCTGCCATGGTGGACGGATTCACACCGTCTTCTTCCGCTGATCCGCCCTGAGGGGGTTCCGTACGGTCAGGTCAACAGCGCCATCCGCCCCAGGATCCCGACCGTGGACTGGGGGGAGGCCGCGATCCGGGTGAGCTTCTCCCAGACCCTCCGGCACGAACGGAGCGACTCCTCCGCCTCGACGATCCCCCCGCCCTGCGTGGCCTCCACGTACGCGAGGTCGGCCTCGTCCTCCTCGAACTCCAGTATGGAGAAGGGGCCCGCCAACCCCGGATGGGGTCCCGCGGACGTCGGCAGCAGCTGGACCGTCACATGCGGCTCGGATGCCAGCTCGACGATCCTCCTCGTCTGCCCGCGCAACAGGCCCAGATCACCGGAGACGCGTTGAAGGGCGTCCTCCTCGACGACCGCGTGGTAGTGCCCCAGGGAGCCGGAGTCGAGAATCTCCTGGCGTTTCAGGTACGCGGCGACCATCCGCTCCGCCGCGTGGTCCCCGTGCCCCAGCCCTCGCGCCAGGGCGGCCGTGTAGTCGGGTGTCTGCAACAGATCGGGGACCAGGATGCCCGCGTAGGACCTCAACGACACGGCTCCGGCCTCGTTCCCCACGTAGGCCGACGACAGCACGTCCTCGTACTCGGTCCACCAGGGCCTCAGCCGCGACTCCCGCACCAGCGTCAGGACAGCCTCCCGCTGCCCCCCGGTGACCCCGTACAACCGCAGCAGCGCGGAGATCTCCATGACCGAGGGCCACTTGCGGATACCCGTCTCGATGTGACCCAGCTTGGCCGGCGACCACTCCAACTCCTCCGCCACGTCGTTGAGGGTCATGCCCGCCTGGACACGGCGACGTCGGAGTTCGGCGGACAGTCGCCGTCGGCGAACAGTGGGGCTAGTCATAGCACTGATCCAATGACGCAGAGTGTCGGGTATCTCAGCGAAACACGACACCTAGCATCTAGCAATGAGTTTCTAGAAAAGAGCGACCGATTCGATGCATTACGAGACGGACCTCAAAGCCAAAACCGAAGGTTTGTTACGATAAGTAACCACATCCGCCACACGAACCCACAGTTGGAAAGCGCGTACGATGCTTGAGGGCGTACCCGCACACATAGAGGAAACCCATGAGCTACCCGCTTGACGACGCAGAGCAGTTGATCGCGAACGCGGAGGCCCAGATGCCACCCAGCACCCGGTCACGCCTGATCGCGAAACTCCGCATGGGTAAGCACATCGACGACGCCGCCAAGGAGCTGGACATCAGCCCCAAGCAGGTCTTCTCGACGGCGCGAGTCCTCAAGCCCTTCGGCGAGCAGCTCGACGCCACGCTCACGAGCCAGCGCGACCCCTCACTCCCCCACGGCAGCGTCACCGGCTACAACAAGCGCTGCCGCTGCCCCGAGTGCCGCGGCGCCCTCCAACAGCGGGTCTGAACCACCCCGTCCTCTTCCGGCCACCTCCCCCACCTGCACCAACTCCCCGTTAACCCAGACTTCTCGAACCAATACGCCGAACAGAGGCTTACGGACGTGGAAGTTGGGGAGACCGCTGAACATGAACGAGCACGTGGACTGGTCGACGTTGAGCGAGGACGACTTCGTTGCGCTGCTGCGGCAGCTCATAGACACACCAGAAGCCGACGAGGACTGACCCCCTCTTCGGAGCTGCACCGCACCCACGAGCGCCCCGCCCTCCTGCGGGTACCACTTACTGCACCCCACACCGCCGTTGTGAAGCAGTGGCCCGCAGGGGGTCGAACCACGTGCTGTTGCGACCCGCACGGCACCACCCCCCTCACCCCCCAAGGGGTGCGCAGCTCCCTCACCCCCAGGGGGTGCGCTTGAAGCTCGGAGACCGCTGGTTGAACCCGCACGGCGCAAATCCCCTCAGACACAGCGGGGTACAAACGTGCACCTGTGTGCTTAGGTTCAGGCGTGCGGGTTGGCCGTAGAGCGGCAAGCGGCGCCCGGACGGCGGGGGTTTTTACCAGTGCTGGGGACACGCATCTCTAGAACACGTCAGTAGTCCTGGGGGGTGGCCCGTGTCCGTACTTGGCCCTGAACTACCAGACGTGCACCAGAGCACACATCCGCCAAGTGCGGTGCGGGCACAGCACCATCCACCCACCCCGCCCTGAATAGACCGAGAAACCCCAAGGGGTACGGTTGAACCCGCACGAGACTGCCTTTAGCTAATGGGAAAAACGGGTTGGTTCCCCGCCACAGCAACCCCCACCGTCAAGGCCTGGCACCCACACACACCCCCAGGGGTTCCAGCCCCGACACCCCATGGAAGTCGACCCGAAAACCACGACCCCCAAAACCACAATTCACAAACGCACAAACAACCCCAACAAAAAAAGGAGAGGAAGAACCCGCCCCAAAGGACAAGCCCTTCCCCTCCCTACCAAGAAAAACCGTGGCAGCGACCTACTCTCCCACCCCACAACAGGGCAGTACCATCAGCGCAAGGA